>NZ_RWJF01000001.1:1688977-2412215 GCF_003970925.1 Sphingomonas ginkgonis | reverse complement strand
AGCTGACCCTTGATGCGCACGCCGGGGATCGGCTCGTAAGCATCGTATTGTTTGACCAAGCGGTCGGCATGGGCGGTGTACAGCTTGGCCGCATCCGGGCTCCACCAGTCGCGCAGCTTGCCGCTGCCGTCAAAATGACGACCCTGATCGTCGAACCCGTGGCCGATCTCGTGCCCGATCGTAGCGCCGATCGACCCATAGTTGGAAGCGGGATCGGCGTTCGGATCGAAATAGGGAGGTTGAAGGATCGCCGCCGGGAAGGTGATCTGGTTCATCGTCGGGTCGTAGTAGGCGTTGTTGGTCTGCGGCAGCATGCCCCAGAGCGATCGATCGACCGGCTTGGGCAGACGCGAAACCTGCAGGTCCCAGCCAAACCGCTCGGCGCGCAGGGCATTGCCGAGCAGGTCGCCGCGGCGGACCTGGAGCGACGAATAGTCGATGTAGCGGACCGGGTGGCCCGTGCGCGGATCGAAGGCGGCGAGCTTGGCGAGTGCCTGCGCGCGCGTCGAAGCGTCCATCCAGCTCGCATGATTGATCTTGTCGTGCAGCGCCGCACGGATATCGCCGATCAACTCGCCCATCTGCCGATCGCTCTCGGCCGGGTAGTGACGCTGGACGTAGATCTGGCCAACCCCCTCGCCGAGAGCCGCGTTTACCTCCGTGACTCCGCGCTTCCAGCGGTCGCGCTGGACCGGCACGTCGCGCAGCTGCTTGGAGTAAAAATCGAAGTTGGCGTCGTCGAATGACTTGGGGAGATATTGCGCGTGCGTGCGCAGGAAGTGGAAGGCGAGATAGTCCTTCCAGGTGTCGAGCGGGGTCGTGTCGAGCAGCTTGCCCGCATCGCTGATCGCGCTCGGCTGGAGCGCCATGATGGTTGGGACGTTGCCGAGGCCAACCGAGGCAAGCATCGGCGTCCAATCGAATTGCGGCGCCAGCGCGGTAAGCTTCGCGCGATCCATCGGATTGTAGACCGCCAGCACGTCGCGGCTGCGCTCTGGAGTCCATTGGGAGCGGGCAAGCGCCGTCTCGAGCGCGATGACCCGGTCGGCACGAGCCGCGGCATCGGCGAAACCAGCCATCGACAGCGTCTTGACCATATAGTCGCGATAGCCGGCACGATAGCGGTCGTACTTCTCGCCGGTGAGCAGGTAATAGTCGCGGTTCGGCAGGCCGAGCCCGCTCTGCGCGACTGCCGCGATATACCGGCTCGGGTCCTTGAAGTCAGGCAGGATGCCGACGCCGATCGGGCCAGTGAAGCTCGGATCGACGAAGAGGTGCGCAACCTGGCTCTTGTCACGTAACGCGGCGATGCGGGCGAGCACCGGGCGGACCGGGCCGAGACCCTGCGCCTCGATCCCCGGTTGGTCCATGTAGCTGGCGTAATAGTCGCCGACCTGCTGACCGATCCGCCCATTGCTGTCGGGACTCTTGGCCATGTCCTCGACAATCGCGCGAACGTCGCTGTCGATCTTGTCGTTGAGCACCGAATCGATGCCGGCAAAGGTACGGTCGGGAGCGATCTGGGTGCGCTTGTCCCAACTCCCGTTGACGAACGCGAAGAAGTCGTCGCCGGGCTTCACCGCCCGGTCCATCGCGCTGCTGTCATAGCCCCAGCTGCCAAACGCAGGTCTCGCGGCGCCGGCGGGTGTTGCCGCTACAAGGGCCAGCGCCGTGCCGGCCAGGATCAATCGATGCAAATTCATGGACTTAGCCTCCCCGAAGCAACGAGCCTTACGCGCGCGTCAGCAGACCGGGACTGTTTTTCGACAAACGGTCAGACCTGTCCTGCCGGCAACCGCAGCCGCGCCAGCAATCCGCCGAGATCTTCGCTCTCGTCGACTGCAATGCTGCCGCCGTAGATCTCCGCGACGTCGCGGACGATGGCAAGGCCGAGCCCCGTGCCGGGCTTGCCGGTGGTGTCGAGGCGCCGGCCGCGAACGAACAATTCCTCGCGCTGGCCAGATGGAATGCCGGGCCCATCGTCCTCGACGACGATGTCGACACAACCATTGGCGGGTTTCTCGATCGTGACGAATACCCGCCCGCCGCCATATTTGGCGCCATTCTCGACCAGGTTGCCGAGCAGTTCGTCCAGATCCTGTCGTTCGACCCGGACGCAGGTCTGGCGATCACCAGCGATGTCGATGGTGACGCCCTCGTGCATCCGCTCGACCGCGCGTTGCACCGCCTCCAGGCTGTCCCATACCTGCGTCCGCGCCTGAGCCGAGGCGCGTCGGCCGATGGCTCGAGCACGGGCGAGATGGTGGTCGACCTGCCGACGCATCGCCGCGCTCTCGCGGATCACGGTCGGAGCGAGGTCGTCGTCGCGGGCCATCGCCGCATTGGTGATGACGGTAAGCGGAGTCTTGAGCGCATGGGCGAGATTGCCCGCGTGGGTTCGGGCCTCTTCCGCCTGCGCCTCGTTGTGGGCGAGCAGCTCATTGATCTCGCTGACGAGCGGACGAATTTCGCTGGGGAATTCCTCGGTCAGCCTCGTCTGCCGACCCGAGCGGATGGCGATGACCTCGCGCCGGACGCGACGCAGCGGCCAAAGGCCGTAGAATGCTTGCAGCGTGGCAAGGATGATCAGGCCGCCACCAAGGATGACGAAGCTGATGATGAGCACGCGTCGAAGCTGCTTGATCTGGGCGTTAAGGTCATCCCGCGATTGCGCCACCTGGAAGCGCCAGCGGTTCGGCGACCCGGGTAGCATAACGTCCCGTTCGACGATGCGCAGCGGTTCGTCCTGAAACTCGCTGCTGTCGTAGACGTGTTGCTTGATGTCGTTGTGCTCGTCGACCCGCAGTCGCCGGTCCCAGAGTGAGCGGGACGGGAAGGTGTCGGCACCCGAGCCGCTGATCTGATAATAGGCGCCGGAGTAGGCTTCGAGGAAGCGCTGGTCGGCAAGCGGTCGGTTGAAGCGGACCTCCCCGTCGGGCCCGATTTCGGCCGACGCGAGCATCGACTTCATCACCGTCTCGAGCTGCGCGTCGAAGCTCTTGAGCAGGCTGACGGTCAGCACCCGATCAAGCGCGTAGCCGCCGCCGAACAGGAGGATGAGGATCCAAAGCGCCGCGACCGTGATCATGCGGCGCGTCAGTGACCCGGTGTTGCGCCGGCGGCGCCGCAGCTTCTCCGCCTTGGCGGCATGTGACGAGGTCACCGCCGGCTTCGTCTCGCCACCGGCAACAGCCGGGGCCTGGTCCATCACGCCGCCGTTTCCTCCAGGCTGTAGCCGAGCCCGCGGATGGTGGTGATGACGTCGGAACCGAGCTTCTTGCGGATGCGGGTGACAAAGACCTCGATCGTATTGCTGTCGCGGTCGAAGTCCTGGTCGTAAATATGTTCGATGAGCTCGGTCCGGCTCACCACCTTGCCCTTGTGGTGCATCAAGTAGGAGAGAAGCTTATACTCCTGCGCGGTAAGCTTGACCGGCTCGCCGTCCTTGGTGACCCGGCCCGAGCGGGTGTCGAGCCGGATGTCACCGGCGATCAGCTCGGAGCTGGCGTTGCCCGACGAGCGACGGATCAGGGCGCGAAGGCGGGCGATCAGCTCCTCGGTCTGGAACGGCTTGGCGAGATAATCGTCGGCACCGGCATCAAGCCCCGCGACCTTGTCCGACCAGCTGTCACGCGCCGTGAGAACGAGGACGGGCATCTTGCGACCTTCCTTCCGCCACCGGTCGAGCACCGTCAGACCGTCCACCTCAGGCAGCCCGAGATCGAGAACCACCGCGTCGTAGCTTTCGGTCGAGCCGAGATAATGGCCGTCCTCGCCATCCGTGGCGAGATCGATCGCGTACCCGGCACCTTCGAGGGTGGAGCGGAGCTGCCGCCCCAGATTGGGTTCGTCCTCGACGATCAGGACTCGCATTCAGTGGCTCCGGCTTCGTTCATCTTTGCCGCCTCAACCCGCAGGCGGGCGGTTCGGTTGCGCAACGAAGTGGCGTTCGCCGGCTGAAACGTCAATGAACGAGCCGCTTCAGTCGCCCGACTTGCCGACGATCCGGCCCGTAGCGGCGTCCACATCGACCCAGATCACGCGGCCATCGCGGACGAACTTGAGGCGATAGGTCGACCCGTTGAATTCGGGCCCGAGATAATCGGCGCCGCCCATATAGGGGATGACCCGCTGCTCGACGCGCGGAAGCGGGAGGGCGCGGCCGTCACGAAGCGCCCGGAAGGCGCGGTCCTGGTCGCGCGGACGATCAGCCAGAGCCGGGCTGGCAAGCAGGCTCGCTGCAAGCGCAGCGGCGGCAAGAGGGCGGATCAGGCGCATCACGAATCTTCTGAGCTGTGTTTTAGCACAAGGCATTGAATGCGTTATGAACCGCAGTTCGGTCGATTGTTCAGCCTTGTTCGTATCGGGTACCGTTTTGCGGATTGGCGTGACCGCGCGGGCACAGGAAGGTTGCGCGGAAGGCCGCGGCTCCCCAATGACCCTTCATCATGGCTGCCCCTATCTTATCCTACGAAGGCCTCGGACTGGTCCAGGGCGACGGCTGGCTGTTCCGCGGCATCGACCTCTATGTCGGTCCGCGCGACCGCCTCGCTCTGATCGGCCGCAACGGCGCCGGCAAGACGACGCTCCTCAAGTGTCTGGCGGGGCTGATCGAGACTGACGAGGGGCGGCGGACGATCGTTCCCGGCAAGAAGGTCGTGCTTCTCGAGCAGGATCCGTCGATTCCCGGCTTCGCCAGTCTCGAGGACTGGGTGCTCGCGGGCGAAGATGCACCAGCTCCTTACGAGGCGGCGGCGATCGCCGGGCAGCTCGGGATCGACCTTGCCCGTGAGACGGCGACAGCGAGCGGCGGCGAACGACGCCGGGCGGCGATCGTCCGGGCGCTGGCGCAGGAACCGGACGTGCTCCTGCTCGACGAGCCGACCAACCACCTCGACCTCGCGGCGATCGATTGGCTGGAGGACTGGCTCAAGCGGTTCAAGGGCGCCTTCGTGGTCATCAGCCACGACCGCACCTTCCTCACCCGGCTGACTTCCAGCTGCATTTGGCTCGACCGCGGAACTCTTCGGCGAGCGGAGATCGGCTTTGGTGGCTTCGATGCCTGGACCGAGCGGGTCTACGAGGAAGAGGCGCGGGCGGCGGAGAAGCTGGATGCCAAGCTCAAGCTGGAGCTGCATTGGCTGCAGCGCGGGGTGACCGCGCGGCGGCGCCGCAACCAGGGGCGGCTGGCCAAGCTCCACGAGATGCGGGCGCAGCGGGCAGCGATGATCGGCGGCCCGGGCGCGGCCAAGCTCGGGCTGGCCCGGGACGACGTGAAAACCAAGGCGGTGATCGACGCCGAGCGGGTGACCAAGGGCTTCGGTGACCGGCCCATCATCCGCGACTTCACCTTGCGCGTGCAGCGGGGCGACCGTATCGGGATTGTCGGCGCGAACGGGGCGGGAAAAACGACCCTGCTCAAGCTGCTGACCGGCGAGCTGCAGCCGGACGAGGGCAGAGTCACGCTGGCGAAGACGCTGAGCGGCATCGTCATCGACCAGCAGCGCAAGCTGATGGCGCCTGACAAGCGGGTGCGCGACGTGCTGGCGGAGGGCGGCGATTGGATCGACGTGCGGGGACACAAGACGCACATCAAGGGATATCTCAAGGATTTCCTCTTTTCGCCCGAGATGACCGAGGCGCCGGTCGGTTCGCTGTCCGGCGGCGAGCGGAGCCGGCTCCTGCTCGCCCGGGAGTTCGCGCGGGCGTCCAACCTCCTGGTACTGGACGAGCCGACCAACGATCTCGATCTCGAGACGCTCGACCTGCTGCAGGAAGTGATCGCCGATTATGACGGAACGGTCCTGATCGTCAGCCACGATCGCGATTTCCTCGACCGGACCGTGACGGTGACGCTCGGACTGGACGGGTCTGGCCGGGTTGACGTCATCGCGGGCGGTTATGAGGATTGGGCGAAGCGGCGGCGTGCCACCCTCCCGGCAGCTGGTCGCCGGGTCGCCGCGGAAGAGTCGGTCGCGGCGCGCACTTCGGCTTCTTCCGGCGCAGCGAGCGGGAAGGCCAAGCTCAGCTACAAGGACCAGCGCGATCTCGACCGATTGCCGCAGGAGATCGAGCGGATCGAGGGCGAGATCGGCAAGGTCGAGTTGGCGCTTGCCGATCCCAAGCTCTACGCGGAAAATCCTCGGCGCTTCGACGAGCTGATGACGAAGGCGGCGTCGCTGCGCGTGGAAAAGGAAGCAGCGGAGGAGCGCTGGCTGGAGGTGGCCGAGATGGCCGAGGCGCTGTCCGCCTGAACGGCTCGTAACTGTCAAGGACGGGCAAACCCAACTAACCCTCGCTCGAGCAGCGAGGAGACAAGATGGTCGAGCCGGCCGACGCCAAGGAATGGATCGACGAGGCGATCGAGCGTGAGGAGGAGAAGGGCAGGGCCGAGCGCGAGGAGGAGCGGCGCTTCCGCGACCGGCTGTCGCTGCTGGTCGGGTTGTTCGCCGTGCTGCTCGCCGTTATCCATGTCGTCGCGGCCGGAAGCCAGCGTGAGAGCGTGCTGCGCACCGTCCAGGCGTCCGATAGCTTCAACTACATGCAGGCGAAGATCATCCGCGAGACGGTGCTGCGTTCCAGCGCCGCCACGTCCGGCATCGCCGCTGCCAACCGTGCGGCAATGCTCAAGGAAGCCGACCGGCTGCGCCACGACGATGCCAAGGGGCACGGGATCGGCCAGCTCCAAGCCGAGGGTGACCGGCTGCGAAAGGAAGGCGAGACGGCTGCGGCGGAGGGCGAACGCTACGAGATGGGTGAAACGGCGTTTCAGGTCGCCATTGTTCTCCTATCGATCGCGCTGATCTCCCGCTCGCGAGCGGTGGTCGGGGGAGCGGTGGCACTGGCTGTCGCCGGACTGGCCGTTACGCTCGTTACCGCTTTATCGTTCGGCTGATCGCATGAAGCATCTCGCGCCCATCCACACCCATGCGCACGATTTCTGGTTTGCGCGCGGCTCGGTGCTGCTGGTGGTGATCCTCCAGCTGCTGATCATCAATCACCAGTTTTTGCCCGGCCCGCGATGGTTGTTCCCAACGCTGGAGTCGCTGCTGCTGCTGCCCCTGTCATTCGCGACTGCTTGGACCCAGATCAGCGTCCGCGACGCACGGCACAGTAAGCATTGGGACCGGGTCGCGCTGCTTCGCCGCTGGGTGCGCCGGATGGCGCTGACGCTCACCGCGCTGGTCACGCTTACCAATTTCGCGTCTCTCGTGACCCTGATCCGGGTCATGCTCGCGGGTCATTCGAACATCAGCGGGCCCTCGCTCCTGCTCGACGCAATGAACATCTGGGCGACCAACGTCATTGCCTTCTCGCTCATTTACTGGAGCACCGATCGCGGCGGTCCGGCCTCGTCGCACCTATGCATCAGCGACAAGGACGACTTTCTGTTTCCGCAGGAGACGCTCGACCAGTACAAGGACGACTGGACGCCGGGCTTTCCCGACTATCTCTATCTGAGCTTCACCAATGCGACGGCCTTCTCGCCGACCGACACGATGCCGCTGACGGATCGCGCGAAAATGCTGATGATGCTGGAGAGTGCAGTATCGCTTTTGACGCTCGCGCTGGTGGCGGCGCGCGCGGTCAACATCCTGAGCTAGCTCAGTTCCACAGCATGGCGCGGTAACGCTCGAAGCAGCGCTGGCCGCAGGTGAGCCGCATCAGTGCGCCCTCGGCGATCGCGGTCGCTCGGCGCGGATCCTCCGCGACCAGCGGAACGATCACCTCCTTGTTCCACTCCTCGCTGTGCTTCACGTCGAGCACGGCATGGAGGTCGAAGTAGCGGCGGGTCTTTGCGTCCAGGCCGAGGCGGCGCATGCCCGCTGCGACAGCAGCCGAACGCGCCGGGGCGGTCAGCTCGATGACCCCGAGAGCGCCGACCGAGTGCCACGCATAGTGACGGTTGCCGGCCATGGCCGTCATCGCGTTGGCGAGCGCAAGACTCTCCCAAACCGTCGTCTCGATTTCCGGCTCGAGCCCGAGCGTCTCGACCACGAAGTGGAGCATCGGGCCGTGCATTCCCTTTGGATTGCCGCGGCCCATCTCGTCCCAATAATTGCGAGCCAGTTCGAGCTTGGCGCGATCGGGAACACGAACCTGCGTCATGGCGACCAAGTCGTCGAACCCGGCCTCGCCGGCAGCCTCTTGGGTCAGGTATATCCTAAGCTCGTCGAGGCTTGCCTCGTCGGCGATCCAGGCGAACAGCGGGTCATGCTGTCCAGGGCCCTCCTGCTCCAGCTGCTCGAACCAGGCGATAAAGCCGGTGGGGTCAGTCGGCGCCTCGGCGGCGCGGCGGGCGACCTCGGCACGCAGTTCCTCGAGGAAGCCGATCTCGAGCCGCTTCATCCTGGCGTTGCGGTCGATCGCCGCGGCCGCGTCCGGACCGGGGAAGGCGGGAGCAAGGCGAGTTCGATTCCAGCGAGCGAGGGATTGCTGGAACGAGTCCGTCAGGAACTGCGAACCCGTCGGCGTGAATGCACGTGTAGCCATGGCCCCCCAGCGGGTGGGGGGCGGTAAGGTTCCGCTTTGCTACGGAGTTCGAAGCTTGGAGGCGCCGGTCAGGCCTGCAGCGCCGCCGTCCGTTCCCGAACCCGCCGTTCAAGGATGGTGAGCGGCATGGCGCCGTCCTTCAGTACTTCGTGGAACTGCTTGATGTTGAACCGCGAGCCGAGCGCCTTTTGAGCCTCGGCGCGAGCGCGGGTCCAGGCGATGTGGCCGAGCTTGTAGCTGCAGGCCTGGCCGATCATCGTGCAGTAGCGTTCGACTTCGCGCTGCGAGCGCGGGCGCGCGAAGCCGCTTGTCTGGACCATATAGTCGGTCGCCTGCTCCCGGCTCCACCGCTTCGAATGAAGCCCGGTGTCGACCACCAGTCGCGCCGCGCGAAACAGATAGGATTGGAGGAAGCCGGCCTTGCCGAGCGGATCGTTGGCATAAACGCCGAGCTCGTCAGCGACCTGCTCGGCGTACAGCGCCCAGCCTTCCGAATAGGCGGAGAAGAAGCCTAGTTTGCGCAGGGTCGGAATGTCCTTCGACTCCTGTGCAAGGCTGATCTGAAGATGATGACCGGGGACACCTTCATGGTAGCTCAGGGTCGGCAGCGAAAATTTGGGCCAGTCGCCGAGATCCTTGAGGTTGATGAAGTAGATGGCCGAGCGGGAGCCATCGAGCGCGGCTCGCTGGTAGTAGCCGTTCGACGCGCCATCCTGGATCTCGACCGGTACCGCGCGGATCTCGAGCGGGGCGTTGGGGAGGGTGGCGAAGTCGGCGGGAAGCCGGGCGTACATGTCCTTGACGCCGACGTTGAGGCTCTGAAGCAGCGCCGCGCGGCCCTCGGGAGTGTCGGGGTAGAGCTGCTTCGGATCGCGGTTGAGCGCGGCCAGACGCTGCCCGACCGTGCCTTGGCTCATGCCCTGGCTCTTGAGGATCGTGTCGAGCTGCGCGCTGATTTCCGCCACTTGGGCGAGGCCCATGCGATGGACCTCGTCGGGCGAGAAGTTGGTGGTGGTCGCCTGGCGGAGCGCCTCCGCGTAGATGGCAGCGCCATTGTCGAGGCGCCAGGCACCGTCGCCGGCCCGGGTAGTGGTCTTCAGCTGCTCCATGAGCGCGATCTGGCGATCCAGCGCCGGGTAGACGCCCTGCTGGACCAGTAGGGCGGCGCGCCGCTGCCAATCGCCGGCGATGCCCTTCTTGGCCGCGCGTCCGGCAAGCGAGCGGGTCAGCGTGTTCTGCTCGGGCGCAGGGGCGCGCAACTTGCGCATCTGGCCCAGCGTCAGGTCGATCGACCAAGCCGGTGCGAGGAAGCCGCGAGCGGCCATCGCGCGCTGGTTGGCGCTGTCGTTGTCGAGCAGGGTCGGGAACTGAGCCAGGCGGGCCAGATAGGCTTCTGCGTCTGCGGCGTCGTTGATCGTGTGCGCGGTATTGAGAAAGTCGGGCGTCGAGTAATAGGCGCCGCCCTGCTGCGTGATCGGGTAGGGCCGCTGCGCGCTATCGATGTCGAAGCGAGCCGGCGAGGTCGCCTGCGTCTCCAGCGAATAGAGCACCACCTCGCGATTGAGCTGGGCGGCGGGCGAGAGGCCGGCCGGACCAATTGCGCGGACCTTGGCAATGTCGCGGCGGGTGAGCGCCAGGTCCTCGCGCCGCGCCTGTGCGTCCGGACGGGTGTCGAAGCGTGACTTGAGCGCAGCGTTCGGACCCTTGTCGAGGCCGAGCGAGGTCGCGAGATTCGGGGAGCGGCGCACCCGGTCCTGGAAGATTTGTTCGAACGCGGCGTTGAGCTCCGCATCGCGGGCACCACTCGTGGCTGCGGCGACCTTGCGAGCTGGGGCGGCAACCGCCTCCGAGGCGGCGACGGCAAGAGCGGTCCCCGCGGTACCGAGGAAATTACGGCGGTTCATACTGGCTTCCTTTACGCGGAGCGGAGCTGGGCCTGGGTGCGCTCGCGGACCCGGCGTTCGAGGATGGTAAGCGGCATCGCGCCGTCCTTCAGAACCTCATGGAACTGGCGGAGGTCGAATTTGGACCCGAGCGCCTGCTGCGATTCACGGCGGAGGCGGTTCCAGGCGAGATGCCCGATCTTGTAGCTGCACGCCTGGCCGGGCGAGGCGCAGTAGCGCTCGACTTCGCGCTGCGTGCGGGGACGGGCAAAGCCGGTGGTCTGGACCATGTAATCAGTCGCCTGCTCCCGGCTCCAGCGCTTGTGGTTGAGCCCGGTGTCGACGACCAGCCGGGCGGCGCGGAAGAGGTAGGATTGGAGATAGCCGGCGCGCTCGATGCCCTTGTAGGCGCCGAGCTCGTCGGCGAGCTGCTCGGCATAGAGCGCCCAGCCTTCGCCGTAGGCGGAGTAGAACTGGTTGCGGCGAAGCATCGGCAAGTCGCCGGACTGCTGCGCGATGCTGCCCTGCAGATGGTGCCCGGGGACGCCTTCGTGAAAGGTCAGTGCCGGGAGCGAATATTTCGGCCAGTCGGTCGTCGACTTCAAGTTGATGAAGTAGATCGCCGGACGGGTGCCGTCGAGGCTGGCCGGATTGTAGTAGCCGTTAGGCGCGCCTTCCTGGATCTCGACCGGCACGCGGCGGATCTCCAGCGGCTGCTTGGGCAGGGTTGCGAACGCGCGCGGAAGGCGGGCTTCCATGTCGCGGACCCCGGCGTTGAGGCTGTCGATCAGCTGGCGGCGACCCTCGTCGGTGTCGGGGTAGAGCTGCTCGGGCGACTTGTTGAGGGCAGTCAGCCGCTGGCCGACGCTGCCCTGCGTCATTCCGGCGGCGCGCAGCAGCGGGTCGAGCTGGCCCTCGATCTCGCGGACCTGGTCAAGGCCGAGCTGGTGGACCTGGTCGGGCGTGTAGTCGGTGGTGGTCGCCTCGCGCAGGGCCGCGGCATAGACGGCGTCGCCGTGCGGAACCCGCCACACGCCGTCGCCGGCCGGGGTCCGGCCGCGCAGCTCGCGCACCATCGCGATCTGTCGGTCGAGCGCGGGATAGACCTGGCCGCGGACGATCGCCGCCGCGCGCGCCTGCCAGTTGCCAGGGATGTTCTTGGCGCGGGTCCGGGTGACCAGCGAAACAGTCATCGTGTTCTGCTCGGGTGCGGGCGAGCGCAGCGCCTGCATCTGCTTGAGCACCAGGTCGAGCGACCAGCCGGGCGCGACATAGCCGCGCGCGGCCTGGCGGCGCTGCTCGGCGGCCTCGGCGTCGAGCACCGCCGGGAACTGCGACAGGCGGGCGAGATAGGCCTCGGCATCGCGGGCATTGTCGATGGTGTGGCCGGTATTGAGAAAGTCGGGTATCGAGAAATAGGCGCCGTCCTGCTGGCTCAGCACATAGGGGCGCTGCGCATCGTCGAAGTCGAAGTGGGTCGGCCCGAACATGTTGGTCTCGAGGTCGTAGATCACGATCTCGCGATTGAGCCTCGCCATAGGCGAGAGGCGCGCCGGATCGAAGGCGTTGAGCTCGGCGAGGTGGCGGCGGTTGGCGGCGAGGTCGGCGGCCCGGCTGACGGTTGCCGGGCGGGTGTCGAGCTTGAACTTGAGCGCGGCGTTCGGACCCTTGTCGAGCCCGAGGAACGACGCATAGGTTGGGTGATCGCGGACCTGCTCGTTGAAAATTCGATCGAACAGCGCATTCAGGGCGGCGTCGCGCTGACCGGCTCCCGCGAGTCGCGCGGCACGGCGCACCGGAGCGGCCGCGGCCTCCAGCCCGACGAAGGCGGTGGCAGCGCCGGCGGAAGCCAGGAAATGGCGACGATCCATCTTTCTCTCCCCTTGAAGCCCGGCGACCCTAACCCGGCGACACGCCCGGGCAATGCTGTTCGTCGAAGCGAGGGGAATGTTTGCAGATGGACGGCGCGCCAAGGCGCCCTTCCTCAGGCGGTCAGCTGATACTGCTTGAGAAGGTCGTAGAGGGTCGGCCGGCTGATCCCGAGCAGCTTGGCTGCGCCGGAGATGTTGTTTTCGGTCCGGGTCAGAGCCTGGCGGATGGCGCGGCGATCGGCGACCTCGCGCGCGGCGCGCAGGTTGATCGGCGCAGGCTCTCCCGAGCCGCGATTGCCGGGCAGATCGAGGTCCTCGGCGGTGACCAGCTTGCCGTCGGCCATGATCACGGCGCGCTTGAGCCGGTTTTCCAGCTCGCGGACGTTGCCGGGCCAGGCATAGCTGTCGACTGCGGCGAGCGCGTCGGGCGAGAGGCCAGCGACCCGCGGGTTGAGGTCGCGCGCAAATCGATTGGCGAAGTGGCGGGCAAGTAGGACTGCGTCGCCGGCCCGCTCGGCGAGGCTCGGGATGGCAACGACGATCTCCGCCAAGCGGTAATAGAGGTCCTCACGAAAACGGCCGTCGGCGGTCATCGCGTCGAGATCTTGGTGCGTGGCGCAGACGATCCGCGTGTCGACCGCGATCGGCTGCCGGCCGCCGATCCGCTCGATCACTCGCTCCTGGAGGAAGCGCAGCAGCTTGACCTGCAAGGGCAGCGGGATGTCACCGACCTCGTCGAGAAACAGGGTGCCTCCCTGCGCCTGCTCGATCTTGCCAGGAACGGTCTTCACCGCGCCGGTAAAGGCCCCTCGTTCGTAGCCGAACAGCTCGGCTTCGAGCAGATTTTCCGGGATTGCGGCGCAGTTGATGGCGACGAAGGTGCCCGACGCCCGCGGGCTCTTCTCGTGGACTGCGCGGGCGAGCAGCTCCTTGCCCGTCCCGCTCGCCCCGAGCAGCATGACCGAAACGTCGGCGGAGGCCACCCGTTCGATCGTGCGGGCGACCTTCAGCATCTCTGGCGCGCCCGAGATCATGGTTCCCAGCACCGCCGTCCCGCTGCCTCCTTCCGCCTCGAGCCGCCGGTTCTCGCTTTCGATACCATGCAGATGGAAGGCGCGGGCGACGATCAGCCCGAGATCGTCGATGTCGAGCGGCTTGCGATAGAAGTCATAGGCGCCGAGCGCGATGGCCTTGAGGGCGCTCTCCCGCGCACCATGACCGGAGGCAACAATCACCTTGCAGTCGGGCTTAAGCGAGAGGATTTCGGTGAGGGTCGCGAAACCCTCCGAGGTCCCGTCCGGGTCGGGGGGGAGGCCCAGATCGAGCGTTACCACCGCAGGCTCGTGTAGGCGCAGCATCTCGAGTGCGCTGGCTTGATCGCCGGCGAGCACCACGCGGTAGCCGTCGTACGCCCATTTCAGCTGGCGCTGCAGGCCTTCGTCATCTTCCACGACGAGCAACACGGGAAGGTCGGGCTGGAGGTCGGTCATGCGGTCTTCCGGAGGCGCGCCGGGGCGGTCACTTCCGCGGCGATGGGGAGAGTGATTGTGAAGCGCGTGCCTTTGCCGACACGACTGTCGACGGACAGCCGTCCGCCCATCGCAGCGACCAGCGAACGGGCCTCGAAGGCGCCAACGCCAAAGCCGTTTTCCTTGGTCGAGGCAAAGGGCTGGAACAGGCGCGTGCGGATGAACTCGGGATCCATCCCGCTGCCATGGTCTAGGATGTCGATTACCACGTCGGTCGATCGGCGGCCCACCCGGACGGTGACCGGCTCGTCCGTCGGCGACGCATCGATTGCGTTCTGAACTAGATGGCCGACGGCATGCTCGAGCTGAACGGCATCGCCGACAGCCCACAGCGCTGCGTCGCCGAGCAGCAGCACGTCGTGGCTCCGGCGCTTGGCCGCAATCGCCGCGGACAAGACCGGACGAAGCGCAATGGGCGAGCGTTGGGCCGGAACGCCGCGAGCGGCCGGAGCCAGCCGGGCGAGCAGGTCGTTCATCTTGCCCACCGAGCCCTTGAGCGTAGCAACCATGTCGGCCTGGAACTCGGCATTGCCGGCGTGGCGCTCGGCATTGCGGCTGAGCAGCGACAGCTGGCTCACGAGGTTCTTGATGTCGTGGAGGATGAAGGCGAAGCGGCGGTTGAACTCCTCGAAGCGCTGGGCATTGGCGAGCGCCTGCTGGCCATGCGCCTCGGCGAGGCTTGAGGCCGCCTGTCGCCCGGCGGTGCGAAGCAGGTCGAAATCTTCCCAGTCCAGTGCGCGGCGGATGGCGGGCGCAGCAAGCACTACCAGGCCCACCAGTCGCTCGCCGTGCACCAGCGGAACGGCGACCCACGCCTCGAGATCCGCCACAAGCCAGGCCGGGACCGGAAGCGCGAGGTCGCGCGGGGAGCCGTAGCGGCTGCGGTGCGCGTCGAACTCGACGATCCGCGTTTCGCCCTCGACGGCCGCCCAGAAGACACTGTCCTCCGCTTCCTCGCCGGCCCCCGAGCTCTCCCCCGTCCAGTTCCACATGGCGGCGACGGAAATGGTCCCCCCATCGTTGGCCGCAAGCAGCAGGCCGCCGGGCGAATCCACGATATCACCGAACGCCTTGATCATCCGCTCCCCGAGCGGCGGAGCGCTCGGTTCGCTGGCGCCGAGCGTGGCGGTGAAGCGGAGCCACTCCGAGCGATAATCGTAGCGATGCTCGAAGAAATGCTTGGCCACCTTAACCTTGGCCCAGGCGCGCGCCCGGCTGCTCGGCAGCACCACCATCGCCGCGAGCGTCATCCCGGCAAGCAGCAGCAGGGCCGCGCTGCGCGCCCAGTCCCACCCGGAGCCTCGCAGCGCGGTGGCGAGGATGGCCATGATCGCAAAGTAGGAGCAGATGGCGAGCAGCGAGAGGGACTGGAAGGTCGCGGCGCGCGAAAGACTGATTCGCCAGCTGTCGCCCCGCCGCGCACCCAGCGCGAAGAGCGGTGCGGTGAGTGCGACCGCGAGCCCGCGCCACTGGAACAGCCCGCCGGTAAGACCGCTGTCGAGATAGGCAATGGTGTAGAGGTTGAGATCGTAGACCCAGGTCAGCGCAAGCGCCGCCATGACTGGACGGATGCTTGTCCGGCTGGCGGGAGCCGCCTGGCCGTAGAGATTGTGCACCAGCACCAGCGCGCCCGCGGAACCGGTGATGCGCAGGATGGTGGAGGTGAGCGAAACGGCGGCGGTGCGGTTGTCGACGCTGATCGCCGGCAGGAGGTCGACGATGAACTGCATGCCCATCACGGCGGTCACGGCCGCGTAGACCAGCCGAACGCCCTGCTGCCGATCGCGGGGGCTGGCCGACGGGCTGCTGCTCGACAGGGCGTAAAGAAGACCGACCCAGACGAGATTGCGAGCGGTCTCGGCGGCTGCGACCAGCATGACGAGCGGAGCGATGGCTGAGAGCCAGGCCCAGACGGCGGTCAGCGCGAAGCCGGCCAGCAGCAGCCGCGGGCCGTTCTGGCGGGCTCCTGCAACCAGTTGCCAGATGATCAGGCTCGCGAACAGCAGCGCCGCGAGCGCATGGCTCCAGAAGACGACGAGGGCGCCGACCCGAGGCCCAACTGTCAGCCAATCCGACATGCGCTACCTGTCGGCGAAATTTACAAAGATATTCTGAACGGCGCTGCTAAGACCTGACGACAAGAGGAGACTGGTCGATGCGGCAGATGGGGATGAGCGGGATCGCAGTGGCGCCGATCGCGCTCGGCGGAAACGTTTTCGGCTGGACGGCGGACGAGGCGACGAGCTTTCGGCTGCTCGACGCCTTCGTCGACGCGGGCGGCAACATGATCGACACGGCCGATGTCTATTCGGCCTGGGTGCCCGGGCATCAGGGCGGTGAGAGCGAGACGGTGATCGGACGCTGGCTACGAAGGGACCCTGCCAAGCGAAACAAGGTCGTGATCGCTTCCAAGACCGGCATGATGGGCGGCCTTGCGCCAGACAAGATTGCTGAGGCTTGCGACCAATCACTGCGCCGCCTCGGGGTCCAAACCATCGATCTTTATTACGAGCATAAGGATGACGAGGCTGTCCCGCTGACCGAGAGCCTTGAGGCCTTCGAGCGGCTTCGTGAGGCAGGCAAGATCGCAGCGGTGGGGGTCAGCAACTTTTCGGCCGCGCGCCTCGAGGAAGCGCTCGACGTCGCGGTCCGGGCCGGGTGGGAGCCGGCGGCGGCGATGCAGGGCTGGTACAATCTCGTCGAGCGCGGCAAGTTCGAGGACGACATCCAGGACGTGGTCACCGGCCGCGGCGTCGGCTTCTTCTCCTACTACAGTTTGGCCAACGGCTTCCTCGCTGGCAAATATCGTTCGGAGGCGGACCTGGGGAAGTCCGTCCGAGGCGGGCGCAACCGGGAATATGTCGACAGTGACAAGGGCAGGGCGGTGCTCGCCGCGCTGGACGAAGTCGCGGGCGAGACTGGCGCCGCTCAGGCGACCGTGGCTCTGGCCTGGACCAAGGCGCAGCCGGGCGTGACGGCAGCGATCGCCAGCGCGACCAGTGAGGAGCAGATGAAGCAACTGGTCGGGGCTCTGACGCTGGACCTCAGCCCGGCACAGCTGCAGCGGCTTGACGAGGCGAGCGCCTAACGACGCTAACGCCGGACCGCGCGTTCGCCGCGACGGGGCGAACTGGTCCTCCCGGTGCCGTCGCCTATGGTGGCCGGCATCAGGCGAGGGCGAAGAAGATGAGCTGGATGATCGGACGTAATGCGGCACTGGCTGATCCGGAGTCGGCGCGGCGCAAGGCAGCGGCCAAGCTGAAGGAGCTGGTCGAGCTCGACGACCCCGAGGCGGCGATCTTCCCCGTGCTGGTGGATGCGCTCCTCCTGGTGGAAAGCTACCGCGGCGCGCGGCACCAGATCAGCTTCCTGCCGGAACTGACGGAGAGCGTGGACGGCTTGTTGCGCGAGCTGGACATCGCCGAGAAGGCGAAACTCTGGGCTGCCGAATAGTCGGCTGCAGGCTCAGGCTTTCTTCAGCACGTCCATCGCCAACGTGGTCATCGCCTCGGTAGCAGTCGAGATGACCGTCTCCGCTTCGGGAGCCCAGTAGGGCGAGTGAAGCGAGGGGAGCTTGGCGGCGTCCCCACCCGCGGCATCCCACTTGGCCTTGGGCGTTCCCCCGACCCAGAAGATCAGGCTCTGGATCGACTTGTCGGCGAGATAGAAGCGGCTGAAATCCTCGCCGCCCATTACCGCAGGGGTTTTTACCACGCGAGTTTGGCCGAACGTGCCGGCGAGCACGCCCATCGCATGGTCGCTGAGCGGTTCGGTGTTGAAGGTCGAGGGTGTGAACATCTCTTCGTGAACCGTGACAACCGGCATCCTGTTGTCCGGCATGCCGGCGGCGATCGCCTCGCCGCGCGCGATGCGGGCAATGCCGCCGAGCAGCGCCTTGCGGACCTCGGGCGTGTAGCTCCGCACCGTCAACTGGAGCTTGGCGCTGTCCGAGATGATGTTGTGCTTGGTTCCGGCATGAAAGCTGCCGACCGTTACGACGGCGGGCTGCTGCGGATCATTTTCGCGACTGACCAAGGTCTGAAGGGCCATGACGATCCGACTGGCGAGGACGATCGGATCCTTGGTGGTCTGCGGGTAGGCACCGTGACCGCCGATCCCGCGGACGTCGATATCGACGCTGTCGACGTTGGCCAGCGCATAGCCGGGTGCGATCCCGATCACGCCGGCAGGCAGAGCCGCCGCGTCGTGGAAGGCAAGGGCCGTGGTCGGCTTGGGAAAACGGGTGAACAGCCCGTCATCGAGCATCGCCTTGGCGCCCTGACCGGTTTCCTCACCGGGCTGGAGGATCATTACCAGCGTACCCGACCAGCGATCCTTGGCTGCTGCCATCCGGCGGGCGGTGCCAAGCCAAGCGGTCATGTGGGTGTCGTGGCCGCATGCGTGCATCACCGGCGTGTCGTCGCCGGTCAGGGTCCTGCCGTGGACCTTGGAGGCGAACGGCAGACCGGTCTGCTCGGCGACCGGGAGTGCATCCATGTCGGCGCGGATGAGAAGCACCGGGCCTAGTCCGTTCTTCATGACCGCGACCACCCCGGTCTTGCCGACGTGCTCAGTTACCTGGAAGCCGAGCTTGCGCGCTTCGGCGGCCAGCTTTGCCGGCGAGCGCACCTCCTGCATGCTGAGTTCGGGATTGGCATGAAGGTCGCGGTACAGCGCCATCAGCTGCGGCATGTCGGCGCGGACCCCGTCGGACACAGCCGTCGCGGCATCGGCAGGGAAGGGGATCGCCAGCAGGGCGGCGGAGGCGAGCAGGAGGCGGATCATGCTACGAGTGTAGGGAGCGCCACCGCCGCGTCCAGAGCCTTCTCGCGCTTAGCTGGCGCTCAGCTCGATGACATCGAACAGGCTGTCGAAGCGCGGGCTGGGCATCGCCAGCCGGTATCGCCCGGGACCGATCCGCTCGACGAACCCAACGACGTCCCGCTCCTGATCCCAGCCATATTGCATCGCACGACTCTCGTCGCTGAACAGCAGCGTTCCGAGGAACACCTGGCGGAGCGGGTCGCCGGGGAAGATCAGGCCAACCTGGCGCTGGGTGCCGCTGAGCTTGGCGAAGCCCTGCAGTTGGCGCTCCTGGCGTACCTCGCACCCGAAGCGAGGGTAGGACACGAAGGTCACCCCTCCCGGCGAGCGCGCGCCGAGCTTGATGAGCCGGCACTGATAGGTGCCGTTGCGAATGGCGCCGCCGAGCGCTGCGTCGGGTTGCAGCAGGCGACCTTCCGAGGCGATCTCCGCGCCATGACCTGCCGCCCGCGCCTGTGCGAGCGCCTGCAGCCAGGTGCTGCGCCAGTTGCGCAGCCGCTCGCGGTCCTGCGGAGTCGCGGCGGCTCTCCAGTCGCTGCTCGGATGCGCGATGATCCGTCCTGATCCGGTCGAGGCGCAGGCCTGGAGCAACAGGCCAAGTACAGGAAGAATCAAGCTTTTTCGGATCATGGGGAGAGGGTGACCCAAGCGGCCGGCTGATGCAATCCTCACTGCGCGGTCCAGCCGCCATCCATGCTGAGATTGGCGCCGGTGATCGAGGCTGCGCCGTCGGTGGTGAGATACAAGGCGAGGCTGGCGACCTCCTCCACGGTGACGAACTTCTTCGTCGGCTGGGCGGCGAGGAGGACGTCGTTCATCACCTGGTCGCGGCTGAGCCCGCGGGTCTTCATCGTGTCGGGGATCTGCCTTTTCACCAGCGGCGTCCAGACATAGCCGGGCGATATGCAGTTGACCGTAACCCCATGGGGAGCGGTCTCGAGCGCCACGGTCTTGGTGAAGCCGGCGACCCCATGCTTCGCGGCGACGTATGCGCTCTTGTTGGGTGATGCGACGAGGCTATGGGCGCTGGCGGTGTTGATGATCCGGCCCCAGCCACGCTCCTTCATCGCGCCGACGGTGAGCCGTACCGTGTGGAACACGGCATTGAGATTGATCGCGATGATGGCGTCCCAGCGGTCGGGCGGGAAGGAGTCCACCGGCGCGACATGCTGGATGCCGGCATTGTTCACGACGACGTCCGGGGTCCCGAGCTCGGTCGTGCAGAGCGCGACCATCTGCTCGATCTCGTCGGCTCGCGAGAGGTCGGCGTCGCTGTATACGGCGCCGAGTTCGTCCTGGATCGCACGGATCTCGGTGGGCTCGCCGAAACCGTTGATCATCACGGAGGCGCCGGCCTGCGAGAGCGCGCGCGCGATCCCGAGCCCGATGCCCGAGGTGGAGCCGGTCACGAGCGCAACCTTGCCGTTCAGATGCATTGCCAATCTCCGTGCGTCAGGGGCTCGGCGCGACTGCGGGGCAGGGCCGCAGCGGCGTCGCCTTCACCTGCCGCAATGACGGCTTGCACGGCGATTGCAACTGTAACGGCAGCGAAGCATTCAGACCGACAAGGGAGACAGGATCGACATGCGGCTCGACGACCAGCGCGAAAGCAGCAATTTTCAGGACGACACGGGCCGCGGCGGCGTTGGCTTCGGCGGCGGCGGTATCGGTGGCGGTGGCCTGGGTATGATCCTGAGCCTCGTTGCGAGCCGGTTCGGGATCGTCGGCGTGGTCGTCCTTCTGCTCGGCTATTGCGCGCTGCAGTCGATCGGTGGCCTAGGCGGCGGCGGTGGGATCGGTACTGGCGGTCCCGGCGCCAGCGCACCCGCCGGCCAGTCGACGCTCGATCCGCAGACCAAGCAGTTCGTAACCCGGGTGCTCGGTTCGACCGAGGACACTTGGAGCAAGATCTTCGCCGCGCGCGGGCAGCAATACCAGCCGACCCGGCTGGTCGCTTACTCGCAGACCGATCGTTCAGGATGCGGCGTGGCGCAGTCCGCTATGGGCCCGTTCTATTGCCCCACCGACAAGGAAGTGTACCTCGACACGACCTTCTTCAACGAACTGTCGCAGCGCTTCCAGGCGCCGGGCGACTTCGCCATGGCCTATGTCATCGCGCACGAGGTCGGGCACCATGTTCAGCATCTCGAGGGTACGCTCGACCAGGCTCACAACGCGCAGGCCAGCGCCAGCGAGGCTGAAGGCAATGCGGTTCAGGTAAAGGTCGAGCTGCAAGCGGACTGCTACGCCGGCGTGTGGGCCGCCAATGCCCGCGACAGCAAGGGTCAGGCAATCATGGAGCCCGGCGACTTCGAGGAAGGCATGCGCGCCGCCCAGGCGATCGGCGACGACACGCTGCAGAAGCAGTCGCAGGGCCGGGTCGTCCCGGAGAGCTTCACCCACGGCACCAGCGCGCAGCGGATGGCCGCGCTACGGACGGGCTTCCAGTCCGGCAACCCGGACAGCTGCCGGAGCCTGTGACGGCACCAGCGCGTAGCGGGCGATATAGCCCCCGTGGTCGGACAGGGTGCCGCGGGGGAAGGGAACGGAAAGCGATGCTAGCCGGAAGGTGACCGCCTGGTCCCCGCGCGCGAACAGCCAGTCCTTGTTGCGCCTGGCGATGACCGCCGCCGCCGCAGGATCGTCCACCGGTGCGGCCCCCGCGAGCGCCGTCCGCACCGCATCGTCGCTACCCGCAAGCAGCTGGTCGCCCGTTACCAGGGCGGTGCGGGCAGCGGCGCGTCCGACGTTCATGTCGCCACCGACGATCGCGGGGGTGCCCGGCAGGATCCGGCTCGCGACGAACTGGCGCAATTCCTCGACTTGGGCCGCGTAGGCACGATCGCTGTGCCGACGACCCGCGCAGGAGCGAGCGCGCGCGTTCATGTGGGTGTCGACGACGGCTAGCGGCTGGGCAAGGCCGGGCACCGCTACCCGGACCAGCAGGGCGCCCTTGTTCGACAGGCAGTCGAGCCCGGCGCAGGCCCCACGACGGTAGACGATGCGTTCGCTGCCGAGCACCGGATAGTCCGAGAGGATCAGCAGCCCGCTGTCTTCCAGATCACCGCGACTGTCGGGACCCCGCACCGCATAGGGGTAACCGGCGATTGACCCGATCGCCTTGGCGTGCCCGGTGAAAGCCTCCTGCAGCAGAACGAGGTGGGGCTGGGTGCCAGCTGCCCGCATCGCGGCGAGACGGTCGCCGATCGCCTGAAGGTCGCGTGTACGATCGTGGACGATGGGCCAGGGCAGCCCGTGAATGTTGTAGCTGAGCACGCTGAGGTCGGCGGCGGCGGCCGGCGCGGCGGCGGCAAGCACGGCCAGGAACGGAACCAACAGACGGCGCATCGGCGGACCTCCTTATTCGAAGGCTCGCCGCTACGCCTGCGCATACGCCCGGCAGCGGACCGGATGATTACAATTTGATGAGCATCTTTCCCGTATTGGCACCGCTGAACAACCCCAGGAAGGCCTCCGGCGTTCGGTCGAGCCCTTGCACCACCGTGTCGCGGCTCTTCACCTGTCCAGCTGCGATCCACTGGCCCATGTCGCGGTAAAACTCGCCGATGCGATCCATGTAGTCAGTCCAGATGAAGCCCTGCACCCGGATCCGCGCGGCGATGATCCGCATGACATAGCGGAAGGCGGCAGGTTCGCCCCCGGCGTTGTAGCCCCCGATCATCCCACAGATCGCGAAGCGGGCATGGTTGCGGGCGTGGGCGAAGGCCGAATCGAGATGGTCGCCGCCGACATTGTCGAAGTAGACGTCGATCCCGTGGGGAGCGGCCTCGCCGAGGCTCTTGACCAGCGGACCGGCGCGATAGTCGATCGCTGAGTCGGCGCCGAGCGAGCGGACATAGTCGCACTTGTCGGGGCCGCCCGCCGACCCGATCACGGTCATGCCCTTGGCCTTGGCGATCTGAACGACGGCAGAGCCGACAGCACCGGCGGCGGCGGACACGAATACCGTATCGCCTTCCTTCGCCTCGGCTACGGCAAGGAGGCCGAAATAGGCTGTGCCGCCGGTCAGGCCGAGATTGCCGAGGAACGCTTCCGGCGGAATGCCCGGGATCGGCGGCAGCTTGTTCAGCGCCTTTGCCGGAAGAACCGCTTCGTCGCGCCAGCCGGCCATGTGCATGACGAGGTCGCCGGCAGCGAAGGAGGGATCCCGGCTCTCGACGACCTCGGCCACGGCGCCGCCTTCCATCGGCTGGTCGAGCTGGAACGGCGGCACGTAGCTCTTCACGTCATTCATGCGCCCGCGCATGTAAGGGTCGACGGACAGCCAACGATTGCGAACGTGGACCATGCCTTCTTCCAGCGGCGGGAGGCTGGCCTCCTTCAACGCGAAGTTTTCCGCTGTCGGCGTACCCTGCGGTCGGCTCATCAGGTGCCAGGCTTGCGCCATCTCTGCTTCTCCCTCGCTGCTGATGGCCGGGCTCTACGCCGGGTTGCGGCCAAGCAAAAGCCCGGCCGCATCGCTGCGGCCGGGCTCCTCGGCGACGAACTCGCCAATGGGTCAGGCGAGCTTACTCGCCGTTGTTCCCGTAGGTACCGGAGAAGCTCCGGTCGAGCATGTGCGGCCCGTCCTGATCGCGGTTGGTACTGCGATCGAAGTTGCGGGTCTGGCTCTCGTCGCGCTGACCGAACAGGGCGCTGCCGCCGCTGTTCTGCTGCTGGTTGTCGTCCTCGCGCTGGAGCTGCTGCTTGGCCTGCTGAGCGGGCTGGCTCAGCTTGACCTGATCATTGTCGATGCTGTCGATCAACGAGCAGTTGAGGCTGTGGTGATGCTGGTCCGACGAATCGTTCTTGGTCAGGATCACCTTGTCTCCACGGACCTTGTCGACCGTGCCGACATGCTCGCCGTCCGAGCCGACCACCGCCATATGCTCGCGGATCTGCTGGAGCAGCTGCCGCTTGCCCTGGCGACTGGTCCGCCAGCCAGTGAACTCGCTCTCGAACTTGTTCTGATTCTCACGACGGTAGTCGTGATAGTCATTGTCGAGTTCCTGCATCTGACGGTTCCGCCACTCATTGTAATGCGGATCGCTGTGATGCCCGGAGAAGCGCGACTGGTCGTTGCCCTGGCCATAAAGGGTCGAACCGGCACCGACGCCGCGGTTGCGGTCGCTGTCCTGGAACCGCTCCTGACGGCCATACTGCTCGCGCGAGAAGTCCTGACTGCCCATTCCGCTGCTACGGCCGTAGTCGCCGGTCATCGGACGATAGTCGGTCGAGCGGTCATCGTTACCGGAGCGGTCGTACCCCGACGAGCGATTGCTACTCTGGCTGCCATAGTTCTGCGACGAGCGACCATAGTCGCTGCGGTTCTGGTCCGAACGATTGCGATCCCAGTCCGAGCGGTTGCTGCTGGAAGAGCGGCCATAATCGTCGCTCATCGAACGGGCGTAGCTTTGGCCGCTGTCGAACCAGCCGGTCGAGCGGTTGTCGTCGCGGTCCTGGTCGCGATCCCAGCGGTTGCGGTCGGAGCCGAGATCGCCGCGGTTGCGGTCCTGGTCGCGACCATAGTCCGCCTGGCCGTAGGGCTGGTTGCTGCGATATTCGCTGCGGTAGTCGCCACGGTCGCGATTGTCGCGCCCGCCGCGGTCCTCGCCGCGCTCTTGGCTGTCCTGGCGACGGCGCCGCTCGGCGTCGTCATCTCCGAACCAGCTGGCGATCTCGTCGCCGGCGCGTTCGAAGAAGCCGCGGTTCTCCGGGTTCCGGTTGCCACCGCGGTCGTCATCGCGCCATCGCGAACCCTGCTCGCGGCCCTGCCGCGAGTCAAAACGGTCATAAGCCATACACTTCCTCCAAGGGCATGCCTTCACCGGCGGGGTACCGGCGTCGGGTGAAAAGCTAACGAAGGTTATGGGGTGCCGTTCCGGACGTTACGGCGGCGCGTTGACGTCACGAGCCAGAGCGAAAATCTGGTGAGACAAGCGGTTGCGGGCTGATGAAAGCGCCGCTAGAGAGCCCCCCACCGACAGGCGCGGGGCTGTAGCTCAGATGGGAGAGCGCTGCAATCGCACTGCAGAGGTCAGGGGTTCGATTCCCCTCAGCTCCACCAGCCTGTCCGGTCCCCGGGAGAGCAGTCGAAGGGCAATCGTGCGCCGACGATCGTCGGGACGGCATCGTCGACGATGTCGCAGTCGGCAAGGAACCATTGCGCGCTCACGGGCGCTAAGAGGCCCATTGAAGATGTCGGTTCGAAGGTCAGTCGATGACCGGGCCGCCAACGCCGCAGGATGATCAAGAGCGCCAAGTGAATCCTGCCGACCCCAGCCAGTTGTCCCGCTCCGAACTCATCGCCGCAACGGTCGAGAGCCACGCGGCGCTGGCCCGCAGCAACGAGCGCTACCAGGCCCTGTTCAACGCGGTCGACGACGGCTTCTGCATCATCGAGTTTGTGGCAGGCGCTGACGGAACGCTCAGCGACTATGTCCATATCGAGGCCAACTCCGGCTACGAGCGCCACACCGGCATCGCCGGGATCGTCGGCAAGAAGCTCAGCGACGTGGCGCCCGGCGACGAGGCAGCCTGGCTGGAACTCTACGGCGGGGTCCTGACAACCGGCGAACCGATTCGCTTCGAGCGCGAGTTCGCCGCGGTCGGTCGGCACATCGAGGTTTCGGCGGCGCGCATCGAGCCGCCCTCGCTGCGGCAGGTCTCCGTCCTGTTTCGCGACGTTACTGCCCGCAAGCGCGCGGAGACGGCGCTGCGCGAGAGCGAGGCGGTCGCGCGGGAGAACATCGAGCGGGTCCAGCTCGCGCTGGCGGCGGGGGCGATCGTCGGGACCTGGCTGTGGGACATCGCCACCGACTGCTTCACCGTCGACGAGGCGTTCGCGCGGGCTTTCGGACTCGATCCCGCGATCGGCCGGAACGGGCTCAGCCTCGAGCAGATCGTCGCCACGGTCCACCCCGACGACAAGAACGAACTGGGCGCCGCGATCGAGCGGGCGGTCCGCCGGGGCGGGTCCCACGCCCACCAGTTCCGGGTCGCACGTGCCGACGGTCGCTACTGCTGGATCGAGGCGGCGGGCCGGGTCCACCATGCGCCCGACGGAACGCCGACAAGCTTCCCGGGCGTGCTGATCGATATCGAGGAACGCCGCGCCGTCGAGGCGGAGCGCGACCGCACCGCGGCGGCGCTCCGGGCGCTTAACGAGACGCTCGAGCAGCGCGTGGTCGAGCGCACCGCCGAGCTGATGCAGGCCGAGGAAAAACTCCGCCAGGCGCAGAAGATGGAGGCGGTGGGGCAGCTGACCGGCGGCCTCGCCCACGACTTCAACAATCTTCTGGCCGGGATCTCGGGCTCGCTGGAGCTGATGAACGCGCGGCTGAGCCAGGGTCGGCTCGAGGATACTGAGCGCTACATGACTGCGGCGCTCGGGGCCACGCGGCGCGCGGCGGCGCTGACCCACCGGCTGCTCGCCTTCTCGCGCCGGCAGACGCTCGATCCCAAGCCAACCAACGTCAACGCGCTGGTCAACGGGATGACCGACCTCATCCAGCGCACGGTCGGCCCGGAGATCCGGGTCGAGACCGTCGGGGCGAGCGGCCTGTGGCCAGCGCTGGTCGACTCCAGCCAGCTCGAGAATGCGCTGCTGAACCTGTGCATCAACGCCCGCGACGCAATGCCGCACGGCGGTCGCATCACCATCGAGACCGCCAACAAGTGGCTCGATCAACAGGCAGCCGAGATGCACGACGTGCCGGAGGGGCAATATCTGTCCTTGTGCGTCTCCGACACCGGCTCGGGCATGAGCCCCGAGGTGATCGCCAAGGTCTTCGATCCCTTTTTCACGACCAAGCCACTGGGCGAGGGGACCGGCCTTGGCCTGTCGATGATCTACGGCTTCGCCAAGCAGTCCGGCGGCCAGGTTCGCATCTATTCCGAGGTGGGGGAGGGCACCACCGTGTGCATCTACCTGCCGCGCCACTATGGCGAGGTCGCCGACCCGGCGCTGCCGCAGGCGCGACCGGCGCCCGGGCCGACCGCGAGCGGCGAGACGGTGCTGGTGGTGGACGACGAGCCGACGGTCCGGATGCTGGTCACCGACGTGCTCGAGGAACTGGGCTTCGCCACGATCGAGGCGCACGACGGCGCGTCCGGGCTGGAGGTCCTGCGGTCGGACACCCGGATCGACCTGCTGATCACCGACGTCGGGCTGCCCGGCGGGATGAACGGGCGGCAGATGGCGGACGCGGCGCGGCGGCAGCGGCCCGGGCTCAGCATCCTGTTCATCACCGGCTATGCCGAGAACGCGGTGCTCGGGAACGGCCATCTCGAGCCGGGAATGGAGCTCCTGACCAAGCCTTTCGCTGTCGACACGCTGGCCAATCGGGTGCGGCAGATCATCGAACGGCAGCGGAACCGCCCGGCGCCGGAGCGCGGCGCGGCGGACTAGGCCCGGTCGCTTCGCAGCGGCGTCAGCGGCTCGAGCGCGCCGGCGGGCTCGATGCGGTCGCTGCCGAAAAAGACGGGCTCGCTCGGCGGAGGCCGGCGGCGCGGCAGGACCAGCTGGACGCTCTTGCGGACGAGCTTGACGGCATAGCCGGGCCCGAGCCTGGCGATCAGCTCGGCGGCGACCATCGGGTCGCGGTCGACGAGGAGCTGGAGGACACCGCGGGCATGATCGGCCTGGCGCCGTCGCAGCGACTGGCGGAACAGCCAGGCCGAATATTCATAAAGGCCGCGGCGCAGCTCGCGTCGGCAGTCGGGATGTCGCCCGAGCATCTCGTCGACCATCATCAGCCAGGAGCGAGCCATGCGGAGCAGGTTGCTCGACATGTTGTTGGGGAGCACACGGTAGCCGAGCAGCGCCTCCTCGACGACTTCGAACTCGTGGTGCTCGGCGACCCGGCAATAGAATAGGATGTCCTCGCACCCGCCGGCGTCGGCCGCGCGCATCGCGGGCTCAAACCCGTTGGCATCGATCAGCGCCTGGCGGCGGACCAGCGCGGCGCTTCCGTTGCCGACAAAGTTTCCCTGGAACAGGTCGCGAAGCACGTCGCCGCGATAATCGGGCTTGTGATCGGCCTCGATGATCCGACCGTCAGCGTCAATCAGCTGGTACCAGCAGTAGACTAGGCCGACGCGGGGGCCGGCACGGTCGAGCGCGGCCAGCTGCCGGCTGATCTTGATCGGAGCCCAGACGTCGTCGGCATCGACGAAGGCGATGAGGTCGCTGCGGGCTCGCCTCCAACCGTTGTTGCGCGCCGCGGCGACTCCGGCGTTCTCCTGCTCGACGAGGACGACCCGAGGGTCGGCGGCGGCATGGTCACGGACGATGCGGGCGGTGCCGTCGTCCGAGCCGTCGTCGACGACCAGGATCTCGAGCGCGCGGTGGGTCTGATTGCGGACGCTGCGTAGCGTCTCGTCGAGCGTCGCCTCGGCATTGTAGGCGGGAACGACGACGCTGACGAGGCGGTCAGCCGGCATGGCGGACCGGCCGGCGATGACGCCAATAGAAGAGCAGGCCGGACAGGTAACCGGCGACCTCCTGCCGCAGGAAGCGGTCGTCGGGAACGCGGCGGCCTGTCAGCCGCCGCCGCAGTCGCCCGGCGTACCAGCGGGGCAGCCAGACCAGCGCCCGGCGGCGGTTCACCGCCATGCCGGTGTCCTCGTACTGGATCAGCAGCGAGGCGGCGTTGCCGCGCATGTAGGCGCGCAGCTGGCTGGCGAGCCCATCCATCCCGCGGCGGTGATAGTGGAAGGCGACCGAGCGCGGCTCGTAGCGGCAGTCGAACCCGCGGGCGAGCAGCCGGTACCAATATTCGCTGTCGCCCGAGCAGCCGGCCTGGCCCACGTCGAGCCGCTCGTCGAACAGTCCGGCCTCCGCGAAGACCGAGCGGCGGAAGGCCATGCTCGCGCCGGCGCCGACAGTCGACGCCTGGAAGGCGGCGGCCGCGGGACCACGGACCAGCGAGGCCGGGAAATCGATCGGGTCGTAGCCGCGGCCGAACGACCAGTAGGTCTCGAAGTGGAGCTGGGCCTCGCTCGCCAGCTCGGCCGGGAGGACGAGACCGGTGACCCCGCCGACGGCCGGGCTGGTGAAGCTGGCGACCAGCGCCTCCAGCCAGCGCGGGTGAAGGACCACGTCGTCGTCGGTGTAGGCGACGATCTCGCCGCTCGCGCGAAGGGCGCCGGCGTTGCGGGCAAAGTCGAGCCCGGGGCGGTCCTCGCGGACGTAGACGGCGCCGGCTGCCTCCGCGACGGCGCGGGTCTCGGCGGTCCGCGAGGCATTGTCGACGACGATCACCTCGGCGGGGACGAGCGTCTGGTCGGGGAGCGAGGCAAGGCAGCGGCGGAGCTCGGCCGGGCGGTCGCGGGTGCAGATGACGACGCTGGCGCAGGGCGGCGGTGCGCTTGGAAGCGGCGCGGCAGGTCGGGTCGCTTCGACGGAGCGGGTAACCCCGTCCGGGCCGCGCAGCCGGTGCGCAACCGGGAGCCCGTCGCGCCACCCGACCAGCATCGGCTCGGGCGCGTCGTCGGGAAAGGGCCCGTCGGCGAGGTCGATGTGGCGGACTCCGGGGCCGAGCGGGAGGTCGGTCAGGGGCGCGGGCGGGGCGGCCATGTCAGGTCTTCTCGATCTGCCAATGGCGTGGCGGGTCGACGATCCCCGGCGTGGGCCGCAGCGCGCTGACCTGGAGCGGGTAGACGCGGCGGTGATAGTCGTAGGTGTGCTGCCAGCCCGCCTCGTAGAGCCCGACGTCGATGAAATAGTCGCCGGCGGCGACGTCGAGCCGCTCGACCGTGAGCCGGGCGCGGCGGAGGCCGGGGCCGGCGGGGGCGGGGAAGCCGTCGACCGCGCTGTTGAGGTCGAGGATCTTGTTCCCCTCGCCGTCGCCGAGCGCGACGACGAGCAGCGGAGTGTCCGCTTGGTGCGAGCGCCAGCTGACCTCGACCGCGAAGGAAGCGCCGGTATCGATGATCTCGACATCGCGGCCGTCACCGCCGAGGATGCGGACGTCGACGATCTCGTGCTCGAACGAGCCGAAGCGGTTCTCGCCGGAGCGGAGCAGGGTCCCGCCGCGGGTCCGCCGGTCGTCGACATGACCCTGGACCTCGCCGAGCAGCTGGGTGGCCATGGCGACACGGTAGGCGCCGACGACGGCCTTGGGCTCGCCATGCTCGACCATCTCTCCGCGGCGCAGCCACAGCACCTCGCGGCACATGGCGGTGACCTGGCCGAGGTCGTGCGAGGCAAGGACGATCGCGGCACCCTCGTCGAGGAAGCCGCCGATGCGGCGAAGGCACTTGGCCTGGAAGGCGCCGTCACCGACCGACAGCAGCTCGTCGATCAGCAGCACATCGGGGCGGCCGTGCACCGCCACCGCGAAGCCGAGCCGGAGCTTCATCCCGGCGCTGTAGGTGCGGAAGGGATTGTCGATGAAGTTCTCGAGCTCGGCGAAGGCGACGATCTCGTCGAAACGGGCGAGCACCTCGCGCCGCGAGAGGCCGGCGACGACCCCGCCGATCATCAGATTCTCGCGACCACTGAGGTCGGAGTGCATGCCGGCGTTGAGGTCGAGCAGGCCGGTGACATGGCCGTGGGTGACGACCCGCCCCTCGTCGGGATGGAGCACGCCGCCGAGCAGTCGCAGGAGGGTCGACTTGCCCGAGCCGTTGTGGCCAACGACCCCGAGCATGGTCCCCGGCGCGACTTCGAGGTCGATGTTGCGGAGCGCCCAGAATCGCTCGTCGGAGCGGTTGCTGCGGAACCCGCCCATCATCGACTGCTTCAGCGTCGATGACTGTCCTTGGCCGTAGCGGCGGAAGCGCTTGCCGGCGTTCGCCACCGAGATCCGGCCGCCCATCAGATTTCTTCCAGGAAGCGGAAGCGGGCCCGGCGAAAATAGGCGATCCCGGCACCTAGCAGGAGGGCGCCGGCGATCCCGGCGCCGAGCAGCGAGCCGGGCGCGGGCCAGCGGTCGTCGAGGAGGATGTCGCGGTACGCCTCGATCATGTGCGCCATGGGATTGAACTGGAACACCCAGTGATAACGCGCCGGGATGCGGTCGGTGCTGTAGAAGATCGGGGTGACGTAGTAGCCGAGCTGGAGGATGATCGGCAGGATATGCTCGACGTCGCGGAAGGCGACATTCACCGCCGCGACGAGATAGGCAAGGCCGAGGATCAGCACGAAGTTGATCGCCAGCACCAGCGGCAAAGCGGCGAGCGCCAGCCCCGGGCGAGCGCCTTCGAACAGGAGGATGGCGGCGAGCACGGGCGCGGAAAGGAGAAGGTTGAGCAGCGCCGTGCTGGTCGAGACGACCGGCAGGGTGCCGACCGGAAAGCCGGGCTGGCTGACGAGACCCGGATTGCCCGATATGCTGCTCGCCGCCGACGTCAGCGAGTTCTGCAGCCAGCTCCAGCTCAGGATGCCGACAAAGGCAAAGGAGGCGTAGCGCGGGGTCTTCACCGCGAGCACCTCGCTGAACACGAAGTAGAAGATGAATAGGAACAGCAGCGGGTTGATGACCGACCACAGCATGCCGACGCGGGTGTGCTTGTAGCGCCCGCGGAAGTCGCGCAGCACGAGCAGATAGGTCACCTCGAGCGGTCGGCGAAGCACGCTGCTGATCAGACGACCGGTCCTTGTGGCGAAAGCGCTGGCATCGGGCCGTCCGTATCAGGATTGCCGATCGGGAACAGCGGTCTTTCCTTCTTGAGGTCGGCGCTGTGCCGGCGGCGGTGCCAGCGCTGGCGGACCAGCTCGGCGAAGCTCAGGGCCGCGACGCGGGGATCGGCACGGAACATGCGGCCGAGCAGACGGGCTGCCTGTCCCGCGTCGCCCTCGCGCAGGCTGCGGGCCATCATGAAGCGCATGAAGCGGATGTGCCCCTCGTCAGCGGCGGGCCGCAGCTCCGGGTGGCGGACAACCAGGTCGTTGGCGCAGATGTCGCGGGAGCGAACCATTCGGGCCGCGTTGCTCGACATGTTGCCGGGCAGCTCGCGGTAGCCGGTCAGATAGTCACGGACGGCGACGAACTCGTGGTGCTCGGCGATGGCGAGGTAGAGGCGATAGTCCTCGCTCCCCTCGGCGCCGCGGCGGCGGAGCGAGCTGTCGTAGCAGCCGGCCGCTTCGACCGCGCTGCGGAGCATCAGCGCGTTGCTCCCGGTACCGACGAAGTTGAACCGGCAGAGCTCGGCGAGCACATTGCCCTCCGAGCGGCCGCGGCTCTCGCGGCGGGTGATCCGGTTGTCCTCGTCGATGACGCAGAACCAGGTGTAGACGAGGCCCGGCTCGCCGCCGTGGCGGGCGACCGCGGCCATCTGCAGCTCGATCTTGTCGCGGGACCAGAGGTCGTCCGCGTCCACGGGGGCGATGTAGCGACTCGCCGTGGCGGCGATGCCGCGGTTGCGGGCGTGGGCAACGCCTGCGTTGGGCTGGGCGATGACTTGGACCCGGTGGTCCGCGGCGGCATGGCGGCGGGCGATCGCGACGGTCGCGTCGGTCGACCCGTCGTCGACCACGACGATGTCGAGCGCGGTCCAGCTTTGGGCGCGGACGCTGAGCAGCGTGTCGCCGATCGTTTGCTCGGCATTGTAGGCGGGGATGATGACCGCGACCGTCTCGCTGGCCGCGGCAGGAGGATGCCAGCCGGGCGTAGCTAGACCCATTGCGTTGTCGAACCGAAGCGGAAGGGCGTGCGGTGGAGAAGAGGGGTCAGGTCCGCGCGGCGGTTGTTCAGACTGGCGATGCCGCGCACCCCTGACGCTCCTTACACGTTCACACACCTGGCGCGGTGTCACCCGGCCCTGCCCTCACGCGGGTCTAAGCGGCTGAACAACCGCAAGGTTCACCGAACTTGGCGGAATCGCGAAATCTTGTCAGGAAACGCTCATCAACGGTCGGCGTCGCGCTTGGCCCATTCCTTGTTGAGCGCCAGAGCCGCGAGCGTGCACAGAGCGCCCGAGAGAAGGTAGACGCCGACCGCCCAAACGCCGAAGCGGCTGGCCACGAACAGGGCGACGAGCGGCGCGAACCCGGCGCCGATGACCCAGGCCGAATTGGCCGTGATCGCGGCCCCGGTGTAGCGCCGATAGACCGGGAAGCTGCCGTTCACCGCGCCCTGCGACTGGCCGAAGGCAAGGCCGAGCAGCGCGAAGCCGCCGATCATGTAGACGGTCTCGCCGAGCGTGCCGCCCTTGAGCAACTGCGGGGCGAAGCCGCTATAGACGGCGATCAGCGCGGCCGAGACGCCGAGTACCGCGCGGCGCCCAACCCGGTCGGCGATGAGGCCGGAGGCCATGATCGCCAGCACGAAGGCGACCGCGCCGACCAGCTCGATGACGAGGAAGTGGAGCGGCGGCTCGCCAGTGAAGAGGGTGACCCACGAAAGCGGGAAGACGGTGACGAGGTGGAAGAGGGCGAAGCTAGCCAGCGGGGCGAAGGCGCCGAGCAGGATCGTCCGCCACTCGGCGAAGAGGGTCTCGAACGCCGGTGCCGGCTGCAGCTCGCGGCTCTCGAACAGCTCCTTGAATTCCGGCGTGGCGACCAGGCGGAGGCGGGCGAACAGCGCGACGACGTTGATCGCGAAGGCAACGAAGAAGGGGTAGCGCCAGCCCCAGCTGAGGAAGTCCTCGGGCGAGAGGGTCGCGAGGAAGAAGGAGAAGAGCGCGGCGGCGACGATGAGGCCGAGCGGTGCGCCGAGCTGGGGGATCATCGCGTACCAGCCGCGCCGATCCTTGGGTGCGTTGAGCGCCAGGAGCGAGGCGAGCCCGTCCCACGAGCCGCCGAGCGCCATGCCCTGACCCATTCTGAACAGCGCGAGCAGCGCGGCCGAGGCCCAGCCGATCTGCTCGAAGGAGGGCAGGAAGGCGATCGCCATGGTCGAGCCGCCGAGCAGGAACAGCGCGATGGTGAGCTTGACACCCTTTCCATGCTCGCGGTCGACCCACATGAAGAGGAGGGTGCCGAACGGCCGGGCAAGGAAGGCGAGGGCGAAGACGGCGAAGGAGGCGAGCGTTCCGGTCAGCGGATCGAGCGCCGGGAAGACCAGCTTGGGGAAGACCAGCACCGAGGCCAGCGCGTAGACGAAGAAGTCGAAGAACTCGCTGGTGCGGCCGACGATCACGCCGATCGCGATCTCCCCGGGACGGATGTCCCGGTCCCGCGCGTTCACCTGGCGCGCGTCCTGCTCGAGCGGGGTGGAATTGGCTGCGGAGGTCATGGTCGTCCCGGTGATGGTCTGAAAGCCTTATGGAACCAAAGCGACGGCGGTGACATAGGACAAACTGTCCAATGGGCGTTCCGCTCCCGACGACTAGATGGGCACTATCGTGATCGATCGATTCTCTCGCCTTCGCGCCCGGCCTGCCCGGTTCCTCGCGCTCGTGGCGCTGCCGCTGCTCGCCGGCTGCAGCTCCGACGTGCTCAACCCGGCGGGCTATATCGCGCAGCAGCAGCGCGATATCATCCTCATCTCCACCGCGCTGATGCTGCTCATCATCGTCCCGGTGCTGGTCCTCACGGTGGCGTTCGCCTGGCGCTACCGGGCGAGCAACAAGGACGCGACCTACGATCCGCATTTCGACCATTCGACCGCGCTCGAGCTGGTGATCTGGTCGGCCCCGCTGCTGATCATCATCGCGCTGGGCGCGCTGACCTGGTGGAGCACCCACCTGCTCGACCCGTTCCGGCCGATCGAGCAGGCGTCGGCCACCGAGAAGGTCGCACCCAACGCGAAGACGCTGCGGATCGAGGTCGTCTCGCTCGACTGGAAGTGGCTGTTCATCTACCCCGACCAAGGGATCGCGACGGTCAACGAGCTGGCGCTTCCGGTCGGCGTCCCGGTGCGGTTCGACATGACCTCGACCAACATGATGAACACGTTCGACGTGCCGACGCTGGCAGGGATGATCTATACCATGCCGGGGATGCGCAGCCAGCTCCACGCCATCCTCAACCGGCCAGTGGAAACCATTGGTTTCTCGGGCAATTACAGCGGCGCAGGCTTCTCCGACATGGTCTTCAAGGTGCACGGGGTGCCGGCGGCGGACTTCCAGCGCTGGGTCGGCCGGGTGAAGGCGAGCCCGCTGCCGCTGAGCGACTCCAATTTCGCCAAGCTGGTGCGCCCCAGCGAGAAGGTGAAACCCATCTATTTCTCGTCGGTTGCGCCCGATCTCTTCCGGCGGGTCTACGAGCGCTGCGTCGAGCCGGGCAAGCCCTGCATGTCGGACATGATGCGCCACGATCAGGCGGGCGGCGGCGGCAATCCGCGCGACATGCGGTCGGGCGGCGGAATGCCGGCAGGCCGCGACACCGACGCCATCTTCGGCACCAAGCCCAAGGGCGCGCTGCAGAAGAGCCCGGAGGAGAAGGGCAGCAGCCCGCACCTCACCACGCCGCGCGGCAGCGAGCCGCCTGGGGCGACCAACCCGGGCAGCAACAGCAACCGCAACATGACCTTCAACGACCCCAGATATTCGCCGGCGAGCGCCGGGGAGCCCGTGAATGTTTAGCCAGAGCCTTCTCAAGACCATCTTCGGCCGCCTGACGATCGACAGCTTCCCGATCCACGAGCCGATCGTGCTCGTGACCTTCATCGTCGTCGCGCTGGGCGGGCTGGCGGTGGTCGGCGCGATCACCAAGTACCGGCTGTGGGGCTGGCTGTGGCGCGAGTGGTTCACCAGCGTCGACCACAAGAAGATCGGGATCATGTACGTGATCCTCGGCATCGTCATGCTGCTCCGCGGCTTCGCCGACGCGCTGATGATGCGGGCGCAGCAGGCGGTCTCGTTCGGTGCGAACCAGGGCTATCTTCCTGCCCATCACTACGACCAGATCTTCACCGCCCACGGGACGATCATGATCTTCTTCGTGGCGATCCCGCTGGTCGTCGGGATCATCAACTTCGTCATGCCGCTGCAGATCGGCGCGCGCGACGTCGCCTTCCCCTTCCTCAACAATTTGAGCTTCTGGCTAACCGCGGCGGGTGCGGCGCTGGTCATGACCTCGCTGTTCGTCGGCGAGTTCGCGCGGACCGGATGGCTCGGCTACGTGCCAGTCGGCAACCTCCAGAACAGCCCGGACACCGGCGTCGACTATTATCTCTGGTCATTGCAGATCGCCGGGGTGGGAACGACCTTGTCCGCGATCAACATGGTCGCGACCATTCTCAAGATGCGCGCGCCCGGCATGACGATGATGAAGATGCCGGTCTTCTGCTGGACCGCGCTGTGCAGCAACGTGCTGGCGGTCGCCATCTTCCCGATCCTCACCGCGACCTTCGCGATGCTGCTGCTCGACCGCTACATCGGCACCAACTTCTTCACCAACGATCACGGCGGCAGCCCGATGATGTACTGGAACCTGGTGTGGATCTGGGGCCATCCGGAGGTCTACGTTTTGATCCTCCCGGCGTTCGGGATCTTCTCCGAGGTGACCTCGACCTTCACCGGCAAGCGGCTGTTCGGCTACTCGTCGATGGTCTACGCGACGGTGGTCATCACCATCCTGTCCTACCTGGTGTGGCTCCACCATTTCTTCACCATGGGCTCGGGCGCGAGCGTCAACAGCTTCTTCGGCATCGCCACCATGGTGATCTCGATCCCGACCGGCGCGAAGATCTTCAACTGGCTCTTCACCATGTACCGCGGCCGGATCCGGTTCGAGCTGCCGATGATGTGGGTCGTCGCCTTCATGCTGACCTTCACGGTCGGCGGGATGACCGGCGTGCTGCTCGCGGTGCCGCCGGCCGACTTTGTCTTCCACAACTCGCTGTTTCTCGTCGCCCACTTCCACAACGTGATCATCGGCGGGGTGATCTTCGGGCTGTTCGCCGGGATCGACTACTGGTTCCCCAAGGCGTTCGGGTTCAAGGTCGACGAGTTCTGGGGCCGCGTCCATTTCTGGGGGTGGGTGATCGGCTACTGGCTCGCCTGGACTCCGATCTACGTCGCCGGGCTGATGGGCGCGACCCGCCGCGTGCGGCACTTCGACGACCCGACGATGCAGCCGCTGTTCGTCCTCGCCGCGATCGGCGCGGTGATCATCGCGATCGGCATCCTTGGCGGGCTGCTCAGCATCGTTGTCGGCTACATGAAGCGCGACCAGCTGCGCGACACGACGGGGGACCCGTGGGACGGTCGGACGCTCGAGTGGGCGACCTCCTCGCCGCCGCCGGCCTACAACTTCGCCTTCACCCCGGTCGTCCATGACCTCGACGCGTGGTACGACATGAAGCAGCGCGGGCACGAGCGGCCGAGCGACCGCTTCCAGCCGATCCACATGCCGCGCAACAGCGGGACGGGCGTGATCCTGTCGGGTCTAGCGCTGGTCATGGGGTTCGGGATGATCTGGTACATCTGGTGGCTCGCCGCGATCGCCTTCGCCGGGCTGCTGGTCGTCTCCATCGCCCATACCTTCAACTACAACCGCGACTATTACATTCCCGCGGAGGAGGTGGCCGTCACCGAACGGGCGCATGACGCTGCGCTGGCCGGAGCCGCGGCATGAGCGGCGGCGCGGTGACCGCGGAGGGCGCGGCCAACCCGACCTTTTACCAGGTCGAGGCGGAGGACCATCACCACGAGACCGGCGGTGCGACGCTGCTCGGCTTCTGGATCTATCTGATGAGCGACGCGCTCATCTTCGCCACGCTGTTCGCGACCTACGGCGTGCTGGGGACCGGCTATGCGGGCGGTCCGACCCCGCGCGAGCTGTTCGAATTGCCGCTGGTGGCGGTCAACACCTCGATGCTGCTCTTCTCCTCCATCACCTACGGGTTCGCCATGCTGGCGATGGAGCGGGGCAAGCTGCGCCAGACCCAAGTCTGGCTGCTGGTCACGGCGCTGTTCGGGATGGCCTTCGTCGGCATTGAGCTGAAGGAATTTGCCGGGCTGATCGCCGAAGGAGCGGGGCCGGACCGGAGCGCCTTCCTGTCGGCCTTCTTCACCCTCGTCGGCACGCACGGGGCCCACGTCACCTTCGGGATCCTCTGGATCGGGATCATGCTGGTCCAGCTCGCCCAGCGCGGGCTGATCCCCGAGAACAAGCGACGGCTGCTCTGCCTCAGCCTGTTCTGGCACTTCCTCGACGTGATCTGGATCGGCGTCTTCACCTTCGTCTATCTGATGGGAGTCCTGCGATGAGCGCGCCCGACGCCGACAGCCAGGCGGCGCTGCACGCCCACGGCGACACGCCCGGCCACGGATCGATGAAGAGCTACCTGATCGGCTTCTTCCTCTCGGTCGTGCTGACCGCAGTGCCCTTCTGGCTGGTGATGACCGGCGCGCTCGGCAACGCGCAGGCGACGGTGATCGCGATCGTTGCCATGGCCATGATCCAGATCATTGTTCACATCGTCTGCTTCCTCCACGTCAACCGCAGCGCGGAAGGGGGCTGGACTCTAGTCTCGCTGGTGTTCACCTCGGTGGTGCTGCTGATCATGGTCGTGGGCTCGCTGTGGATCATGTACCATCTCAACTCGAACATGATGCCGATGTCGGCCGGCGGGAACGGGGGCATTCCGTAAGCGAGCGGTCCCGGCCCAAGCGGCTGGCGCTGCTCGCGCTGGCGCTGTTTCTCGTGGCGCTCTTCACTGGGCTTGGCGTGTGGCAGGTGCAGCGGCGGGCGTGGAAGCTCGACCTCATCGCGCGGGTCGACCAGAGGGTTCATGCGGCGCCGGCGCCCGCGCCGGGTCCAGGCGCCTGGGCGGGCCTGACCCGGGACAATGCCGAATACCGACGGGTGCGGATCGCGGGGACCTTGCTGAACGATCGCGAGACGCTGGTCCAGGCGGTGACCGAACAGGGCGGCGGCTACTGGGTCATGACCCCGCTCCGGACCCGGTGGGGCAGCGTGTTCGTCAACCGTGGCTTCGTCCCGCCCGAGCGGAGATCGCCTGCGAGCCGGGCGGCGGGTGAACTGCCGGGCTTAGTCGCCGTTACCGGGCTGCTGCGGTTCAGCGAGCCGGGCGGGGGGTTCCTGCGCAGCAACCGTCCGGACGCCGACCGCTGGTATTCGCGTGACGTGGCGGCGATCGCCCGGGCGCGCGGGGTTGCCGGGGCGGCACCCTATTTCATTGATGCCGACGCGACCCCGGTACCGGGCGGCTGGCCGCAGGGCGGGCTGACCGTGGTTTCCTTCCGCAACGCGCACCTCCAATATGCGCTGACTTGGTTCGGGCTGGCGTTGCTGTCGCTCGCCGGGGCGTGGATCGTATGGAGGCGCGGCTGATGGATGGAGCGCCCACGACCTCTCCGGTGCCGGCGGCAGCGCTGCCGCCGACCCCCGATACCGCCGCGGAAAACCTGCGTCAGCTGGTTCAGCTCCGCTGGCTGGCTGTCGCCGGGCAGATCGCGACTATCCTCGTCGCGCACTTCCTGCTTGGCGTGCCGCTGCCACTCGGCGCGATGCTGGGGATTGCAGCACTCCTGGCGGCAGTGAACCTCGGCACACTGGTCAGCCTGCCACGGCACCGGATCACCAACGTCGAGATTACCTTCGCGTTGCTGTTCGACATGGGGGCGCTGGCGCTCCAGCTCTATCTCAGCGGCGGGACGACCAACCCGTTCAGCCTCCTCTTCCTGCTCCAGGTGGTGCTCGGCGCGATGCTGCTCGAGCGCTGGTCGGTGTGGCTGCTGGTGGTGCTCGCGACCTTCTTCTACGCCGCGCTGGGACTGGTTCACTGGCCGTTGCGGCTGCCCTCCAGCCTCGTCGCCGACGCGGGCCTGCTCTACGGTCTCGCGGGATGGATCAGTTTCGCGCTGGCGGGGCTGCTGCTGACCCTGTTCATGGGCCGGATCAGCGGCAACCTGCGAGCCCGCGACGCTTACCTGGGCGAGCTTCGCGAGCGGGCGGCGGAGCAAGAGAACATCGTTCGGATGGGGCTGTTCGCCTCGGGCGCCGCGCACGAGCTTGGGACCCCGTTGGCGACCCTTTCAGTGCTGGTCGGCGACTGGCGCCGGCTGCCGCGGATCCGCGAGGATCCCCAGCTGCTCGCCGAAGTCGAGGAGATGCGCGGCGAGGTCGAGCGCTGCAAGGCGATCGTTACCGACATCCTCCATTCGGCGGGCGAGCCGCGCGGAGCGCCGCTCGCGCGCGAATATGCCGGAGCATTCGTCCAGGCGATCGCGACGGAGTGGCGAGTGACCTATCCCGCGACCGCGCTGCTGGTCGACGACGCGGATGTCGGCAGCGCCACGCTGGCTGTCGAGCCCGCGCTCCGGCAGGCGGTGTGGAACCTGCTGGAGAATGCCGCCGAGGTGTCGCCCGGACAGGTCGGGCTGCGCGCGGTTCGGCGCGGCGAGCGGCTGGTCATCGCGGTGGAGGACAGCGGCCCTGGCTTCGCATCCGGTCAGCTCGAGCAGATCGGCCGGCCGGTCCCGTCGAGCAAGGGTGAGGGGCGGGGCGTCGGGCTGTTCCTTGCCGCCAATGTCGCGCGCCAGCTCGGCGGCCGGCTCGAGGCGCGCAACCTGCGTGGCCGCGGCGCCGAGGTGCGGATTGAGCTGCCCGCGGGTTCCGACGACGCCAGGGAAGTGCAGGCATGAGCGAGACGCGGCGGCTGGTGATTGTCGAGGATGACGCGACGTTCGCGCGGACGCTGCAGCGCTCGTTCGAGCGGCGCGGCTATGCGGTGCTGCACGCCGCGAGCCCCGACGCGCTCGCGCGGCTCCTCGACCGCGAGCGGTTCGAATTCGCGGTGGTCGATCTGAAGCTCGGGACCGCCTCGGGGCTGGGCTGCGTCGAGCAGCTCCACGCGCATGATCCAGCGATCCGGATCGTGGTGCTGACCGGCTTCGCCAGCATCAGCACCGCGGTCGAGGCCATCAAGCTCGGCGCATGCTATTATCTGCCCAAGCCGGCCAACACCGACGACATCGAGGAGGCGTTCGGGCACGGCGAGGGTGATGCCTCGGCCCCGGTCGCGGGGCGCCCGACATCGATCAAGAACCTGGAATGGGAGCGGATCAACCAGACGCTGTCCGAAACGGGGTTCAACATTTCGGAGACCGCACGGCGGCTGGGAATGCACCGGCGCACGCTGGCGCGAAAGCTGGAGAAGCGGCGGCTGAGCTGAGGCGGCCGAGCGGCGCTCGGTTCGTGCCGGCGGCAGGAGCTGAAGGCTCTGCTGGCCATGTTGGGGCAGTCGGCTCCCGCTCCCTTCAGCTCCTGCACGCCGGCGACCGGTCCGGTGTGGTTCGGGCGTAGCGACGACCAGTCCCGGGTTCCGGCCTTGCTATTCATGCGACTGCGCCGAGGCCGTGATGGCGAGCGAGACGTTCAGGATTGCTTCGCAGCCTCCAGCCTCTGGCCTATTCTTCCGCATGGTCGGTGAGGTCTAGTAGGCCAGGCGACCTAAGCCCGATTGCCGACGTCATCGTCGGGTATCGTGGTCGGGGGTTCTGCTTGGCGTCATTGCGGGCGGCAGGGAAACTTGGTCGCTCGGGAGCCTCGTCGGCGGGACGACGTTGTTCGCTCATGCTCGGCCGCCTCAGCAACAGCAGAGACCCGCGCGGCGATGCCGCGGCAGCGATGCGCGAGGCGCTGGCGTGGTTCGATCCGGCGCGCCCGATGGTCGTACTGGGTCATTTCGACGCCGATGGGCTGAGCGCCGCCGCGCTGCTGGTGCGGGCGCTGGAGGCTCATGGGCGCCATGCGGTGCCGGCGCTCGTCGGGAAGGGCGAGGGGCCGTGGGACGAAGCGGTCCGCGACCGGCTGGCGGTGCTCGACCCGGGCGGGCTGATCGTCGCCGACCTGGGCACCCGGCCCGAGCCGGTGCTGCCCGGCTGCCCGACGCTGGTAATCGACCACCATGTCCCGACCGGTGAGCCCGAGGACGCGATCACCATCAGCGGCAACGGGCTCGACCCCGAGCCGACCACCGCGCTGCTCGCCTGGTGGGCGGCGGGCGCGCTGGACGCCGACGAAGGATTGTTGTGGCTGGCGGCGATCGGGCTGATCGGCGACATGGCGGAGAAACGCGGCTTCCCCGAACTCGCCGACGCGGAAAAGCGGTTCGGCAAGACCGCGCTTAAGGACGCGGTGTCGCTGCTCAACGCGCCGCGGCGGACAGGCGCGGCGGATGCTGGCCCGGCGCTCCGGCTGCTGCTCTCCAGCGACGGGCCGAAGGAGATCACCAAGGGGACGGGCGAGGACGCGCTAGCGCTCCATACCGCCAAGGCCGAGGTCCGCACGGCGATGGAGGCGGCCAAGCGCGCCCCGCCGCAGATCGCCGGCGACGTGGCGCTGATCCAGCTCGACAGCGAATGCCAGATCCACCCGCTGGTCGCGCAACAGTGGCGTATGCGGCTCAAGGACAAGATCGTGATCGCCGCCAATCGCGGCTACCGTGCGGGCTGGGTCCATTTCGCCGCGCGCTCGGCGAGCGGACGCAACCTCATCGATTTTCTCGCCGAACACCGGCCGGCGAATGCCGACGGGCGCTACGGCAACGGCCACGCCCAGGCGACCGGCGGCGCGCTCCGAAGCGCCGACTGGAACGCGTTCATTGCCGGGCTCGGCCTCCCTCAAGCACAGGTGCCAGCATGACCGACCCCAGCTACCCGCTCCGCCTCGGCTTCCCCGTCAAGGTGATGGGCCGCGGCGGGATGAAGACACAGGATACCCGCCGCTGGCAGAAGGACCCGCACCTCAAATGCTCGCTCGAGCTGCTCGACCCGGTGCTCGACTATCTCCACCGCGAGGGCATCGACATGTACCGGATGTCATCGGACATCGCGCCCTACGCGACCCACCCCGACATGCCGCAGTTCCATTCGATGGTGGCGGACAGCAACGCGGAGCTGCGTGCGTTCGGGGCAAAGGCGCGGGGCTACGGCATTCGCCTGTCCTTTCACCCGTCGCAATATGTGCTGCTGAACGCGCCCGACCCGGAGCTTACCCGCAAGAGCATCTGGGACCTGTCGAGCCAGGCCGAGATGCTCGACCGGATGGAACTGGACGACGAGGCGGTCATGGTGACCCATGTCGGCGGGGTCTACGACGACCGCGAGGCGAGCCGGGCGCGGTGGATCGATGGATGGAGCCAGTGCCCCGAGCATGTCCGCCGCCGGCTGGTGCTGGAGAATGACGACATCCGCTTCTCCGCCGCCGACGCGCTGTGGATCCACGAACGCACCGGAGTCCGGCTCGTGTTCGACTATCAGCACTTCTGGTGCTTGAACCCCGAGCGACTGGACCTGCGCGACACGCTCGAGAAGTTCATGGCAACCTGGCCGAACGGGGTGCGGCCCAAGCTGCACTTCTCCTCACCGCGGACGGAGATGCGCGAGCTGAAACAGAAGATCACGCCCAAGCAGCGCGAGGCGGCGAAGGCCGGCAAGGCGAGCAAGTCCAAGGCGCTGCTCAAGGGACCGGTCAAGGCGACCGCGCGGGTCAAAACGGTGCTCCGCCCGCCGATCTGGACCGGGCACGCCGACTTCACCAACCCATTCGAGTTCGCGACCTTCATGCGGACGGCGGAAGGACTGGTGTTCGACGTGATGCTGGAGGGCAAGTCGAAGGACCTGAGCCTGCTTCGGCTGCGGCCCGACCTGCTGCGCTTCGCGCCCGACGTGGCGGCGCGGTTCGGGATTACCGAGGCCGACGCCGCCGATCTCGCCGCTGACGAGGCGGCTCTCGAGGCCGGGGTCGACGCCGAGCAGCAGCCCGACGTCGACGAGGGCCTGGCGATCGCCGCCGAGTAGGCTGCCGCTAGCCGCGCGGCGCCGGCAGGCAAGGCGTCGGCGCGCCGATCGGAACCAGCTTCAGCCGCTGGATAGTAAGCCCGAACGCGCCGCTCGACTGGATCTGGACCGGGGTGCGCACCGCGCGGAAGTTGGCGCCGCGGTCGGCATAGCAGCGCAGCGGCACCAGCAGGTGGACCGGACCGGCCTTGCCGAGCGCGGCGCTCGCGTCGAGCGCCTGGCCGGCCACGCCGAGCGTGACGGCCGCGCTCGCCGGGCGGGTGACGATCATGTCGGCCTGGAGCCCGAAGGCTCCGGTCAGCTGGCGGTCGAGGTCCGCTTCGGGTCCGTCGATCGAGACTGCGCCGGGGCCGGTCCACTCGATCGCGAGCGAATCCTCCTGCGCGGCGACATCGACCGGGCGAGCGCGGACCAGCGAGAGCGGGCTCGCCGAGGCGGCGCCGCGGACCGGCCGCGATCCGTTGGCATCGACCAGGGTCATTGCCCAGGGCGCGAGCGTCTGGCCGCGATCGAAATAGCTCTCGACGTTGAGCGCCTGCGAAAGATCGATGCCGGGCGTCTCCGCGAGCGGTCCGACCCGGCCCGGCTTGGCGTAGCTGAGACCGTAGCCGCGAGCGAACAGCGGATTGACGACCGGCGAGCGCGCGTCGCGCGGCCAGGCGTAAGGCAGTCGGCCGGTGAAGTCGCGGGTCGGGCGGCCGCCGCGCGCGGAGACCAGCACGTCGGCGACGCCGTCGCCCTGCGTGCCGGGGAGCCATGCGGCGACGAACGCATCGGAGGCATTGATCTCGGCCGAGGTGAACAGCGGGCGGCCGGACAGGAAGACCGAGACCACCGGGATCCCGGCGGCCTTGAGGCGCCTGAGCAGCGCGAGATCGGTCTGTGCCTGCGGCTGGTAGGCGAGCGTGGCGATGTCGCCCTGGAACTCGGCATAGGGCGGCTCGCCGAACACGACGATAGCGACATCGGGCTTTTGGCCGTAACGGCCGTCGGCGGCGAGCTCGGCGCTGCCGCCGCTGGCCCGGACCGCGCTGCTGATCCCGTCCCAGATCGTCCGGCCGTTGGGGAAATCCTTCTTGCTGGTGTCGCTGCCCTGCCAGGTGATGGTCCAGCCGCCGGCCTGTTTGGCCATGTTGTCGGCGCCGTCACCCGCGACCAGCACGCGGGCGCCGGGTTTCACCGGGAGAATGCCGTTGTTCTTGAGGAGGACGAGGCTCTTGGCGACAGCCTCGCGGGCGATGGCCCGGTGCGCCTCGCTGCCGAGCTCGGCGGGAACGTCGCGGACCGGGCGGCCGTCGAGCAATCCGAGCTTGGCCTTGACCCGGAGGATGCGGCGCACTGCATCGTCGATCCGCGCCATCGGGACGCGCCCGGCGCGAACGTCGGCGATGGTGTTCTCGTAAAGGCCTTTCCAGCTGTCGGGTGCCATGAACAGGTCGAGCCCGGCATTGTAGGCGGCGGGGCAATGGATGGTGGTGCAGCCCTCGACCTGGCCATGGGCGTTCCAGTCGCCGACCAGCAGGCCCTTGAAGCCCATCCGGCCCTTGAGGACGCCGGTCAGCAGCGACTGGTTGCCGTGGTTCTTCTCGCCATTCCAGGAGGAGAAGCTGACCATGACGGTGAGCGCGCCGGCGTTGATCGCGGCGGGGTAGCCTTGGGCATGCTTGGCGATCAGCTCGGCTTCGGAGATCCGGGCGTCGCCCTGGTCCTTGCCGCCGAGAGTGCCGCCGTCGGCGAGAAAATGCTTGGGGGTGGCGGCGACATGGTTGCCGTCGACCGGGCGGCCGACAACCAAAGAGCCCTGCAGGCCAAGAGTCATGGCGCGGGCGTAGGAGGCGACCAGCTGGGGATCGGACGAGAAGCCCTCGTAGCTGCGGCCCCAGCGCAGATCCTGCGGAACGGTGATGGTGGGGGCGAAGGTCCACTCGATCCCGCTGGCGGTGACCTCGGCGGCCGCGGCTGCGCCGATCCGCTGGATTAGCGCCGGGTCATGGGTGGCGCCGAGCGCGACATTGTGGGGGAAGATGGTCGCGCCGGGGACGTTGGAATGGCCATGGACGGCGTCGACCCCGAACAGGATCGGGATGCCGCCCGATGCGCGCGAGTGGGCGCGGTACTGGCGGACGAGCTCGGCCCATTTCGAGGAGGAAGCGCGCTCGTCGCCGAACGGGCCGCTGTTGCCGCCAGCGAGGATCGAGCCGAGGGGATAGGTGTCGAGATCCTCCGGCTTCATCGTGCTGATGTCGCCCTGGATCGTCTGGCCGACCTTCTGCTCGAGCGTCATGCCGGCCATCATCCGGCTGATCCGCGACTCGGTGGCGGCGTCGGTGAAGGTCGCGGGGCTGGCTGCGACGGGCCAGCGCGCCGGATGAGCGACCGGGCTCAGCGCCGGAGCCTGCGCCTGGCTCATGGCGGCAGGCCCGCCGAGGCCCAGGACTGCGGCCAGCGCGGTCGCTCCGCGCCACTTGGTTGCGACCATGACTCTCCCCCTTCGATCTTTTTTGATAACGTTCACAATTGCCGAAAGCGGAGACCGATGCAAGCGGAGTCGTGCGACGATCAGTCGAGCCGGAGGCGGAGCAGCACGGCTGCCGGGATGACCATTGCCACGGCGAGGCCGGCGAGCAGCCCGGAATAGCCGAAGTGGCCGATCACGGCGACGGCGAGCAGCGGCGTGGTCAGTGAGGGCAGGGTGTTGGTGAGATTGAAGACACCGAGGTCGCGGCCGTAGTTCGCCGGTCGGGGCAGCTTCTGCATGGCGAAGGTCGAATGCAGCGCTAGGAAGCTGTTCGAGCCGGTCAGGAAGGTCGCATAAGCGACAACGATCAGCGTCCAGTCGTGGAAGATCGCCATGCCGGCAAGGCCGGCGGCCATCATCGCCAGCATCGCCAGCAGCGGGCGCTTGCGCCGGCCGGTCCGGTCCGACACCCGCCCGAGGCCGAGCGCGACAGGGATGGCGAGCATCTGCACCGAGGCGTTGGCGAGGCCATATTCGGCGACGCTGAGCTGGCCACCCGAGCGCTCGCGCAGCACATAGTAGATGAAGAGAAACAGCAGTCCCTCGGCGACTTGCACCACCAGCCGCGCGATCCACAGCGCGAGGAGAGTCGCGCGGCCATGCGCGGGGCTATCGGTCGCAGGGGCGGCGGCATGGGCGCGGGCGGCGATCGGCTTTGCCCGGCCGAGCAGCAGCAGCGGGATCATGCAGGCGACCACCACCCCGGTGATGACCGCGAGTTGCGCGGGAAGGTGCGGCGGGACGGCCGAAACGGCGAGCAGCGACAGCGCGGCGCTGGCCGGGCCGAAGGCGAGCAGCCCGCCGAACGCACCCTTCTGGCGGTCGGGTACGCTGTCGGCGAAATAGGCGGCGAGCGGCCCGAGCAACATGTTGAGCGCCACCTGCCAGGCGACCACCGAGGCGAGCAGGGTCGGGGCGTCCTCGGCGCGGGTGACCAGCCAGGTACCGAGCGTGGTGAGAAGGAGGCCGGTGCCGAACCAGGCGCGCCGCACCCCGCTGCGATCGCTCAGCCAACCCCACAGGATGTTGGAAAGGCTGGCGGCGATGGCCCCTAGCGTCGCCGACAGCGCGAGCCAGTCGCGGTCCGCGCTGCCCGTCAGCTCGGTCAGCCGTATCGGCAGTAGCAATGTGAGGAAGGGGGTGTAGGCGATGCAGCCGCCCGCCCAAGCAAGGGCAAAGGCGATCAGCAGGCGGGTCGGCTGCCGTTCGTCGGTGGTCATCCGCGCGGTGCGGGGCCGGTCGAGGCGCGCACCGCCAGCTCAAAATTGATGATGTGCGGAAGCGCGGCGCTGTCGCTGCCTTCGATCAGCAGCCGGGCGGCGCAGGCGGTCATCGCCGAGACCGGCTGCGAGACGGCGGTCAGCGGCGGAACGCTGGTGCGGGCGATCGGCGTGTCGTCGAAACCGACAACGGAGAGGGCGTCGGGCACCATCAGGTCGCGCTCGCGGGCGACCGCTAGCACCGCCAGCGCCATCTGGTCACTGCTGGCGACGATCGCCGTTGGCGGGCGGTCGAGTGCGAGCAGCCGGCGGGTCGCGGCGGCGCCGGACTCGAAGCCGAAATCGCCCTGCTCGAGGAGCTCCGGGTCGCGGTCGAGACCGAGCCGCTCAACCGCCGCGCGGTAGCCGGCGACGCGTTCCTCGGAGAGCCGGTATTCGGGATCGCCGGCGATGAAGGCCACGCGGCGGTGGCCGTGGCCGGCGAGATGCTCGACGGTCCGGGCGGCGGCCTCGAGATCGTCCATTCTTATCAGCGAGCCGCCGAGCCCCTCCCATCCGCCGATCCGGGCGCAAGGCACGCCATGCTTGTCGAGCAGGCGGACGATGGTCGCGTTGTCGCTGTGCGGCGGGGTGAGGATCACACCGTCGGGGCGCAGCGCGGCGAGCGCCCCGGCCAGCTCGCGCTCGATGTTGTCGCTGTGGGTGTCGACCAGTTCGAAGATCAGCCGGTAGCCGTGCTCGGCGCAGGTCAGCATGCCGCCGAGCAGCATCTGGTCGACCCAGTCGGTGCCCTCGCGCAGCTGCCAAGTCTCAATGGTGCGGTCGCGGTCGTTGAGCGCGAGCAGGAGATAGGACTTGCTGCCGCCCATCCGCCGAGCGGCGATGCTGGGCGAATAGCCGAGCGCGGCGACCGCTTCCTCGACCCGGCGGCGCGCTTTGTCGCTGACGTTGGGGCCCTTGTTGATGACCCGGCTAACGGTCTGCAGCGAGACGCCGGCGGCTGCGGCAACCTCGCGGATGGTGATCTTGCCGGGCGGCTTCACGGCGAAGTCGTTCATGCGGCGAGGGGTTTTTCGGCGCGGCAGTGCTGGTCGAGGAAAGCCTGATGGGTGGGCAGCTGCTGCACGGTCCGGCCGATCGCCTGCTCGAGCCCACGGAGGTCGCGGGCGAGCGCCGCCGGCTCGGCATTGGCGACGCTCGGGTGCGGGCGGCGCGGCAGCACGCCCATGCCGTCGAGCACGGACTGCCAGCTGACCGCGCTAAACAGGCCGTCGAGAACCTCGGGTAGCATGCCGGCATCGGCGAACATGGCGACCCGATGGCGCAATCCGGCCGGCAATTCAATCGAGGCGACATCGCGCCAGAAGGGCGCGTCGCGGCGCCGGGTCAGGCTGTAGTGGGCGATGATGAAGTCGCGAATCTCGACATAGTCGCCGGTCATTCGCCGGTTGAACTCGGCCGCCAGCTCGGGCGCGCGGCTGGTGCCGGGGAGATAGCGGAGGAGGAAGTCGATGGCGCGATAGACGAGGTGGATCGCGGTCGATTCCAGCGGCTCGATGAAGCCGGCGGACAGGCCGGCGGCGACGACGTTGCCGCGCCACATTTCGCGCCGGGCGCCGGTGGTGAAGCTCAGCAGCATCGGCTCGGTGACCGGCCGACCCTCGACCTTCGCGAGGAGAATGGAGCGGGCCTCGTCGGCGCCCATGTGGCGCGAGGAGAAGACATGGCCGTTGCCGGTGCGGTGCTGGAGCGGGATCCGCCAGCGCCAGCCAGCGTCCTGCGCCTCAGCGAGGGTGAAGGGGGGCGGCGGACCGATGTTCTCGGTCTGCACCACCACCGCGCGGTCGCACAGGAGGAGGTCGGACCAGTCGTCGAGCGGGACCTCGAGCGCTTGGCCGAGGAGGAGCGAGCGGAAGCCGGTGCAGTCGACGAACAGGTCGGCGGCGATCCGCTCGCCGCTGCGCAGAACGATGGCGGCGACCTGGTCGCCCTCGGCCTCGACTCGGTCGACCAGCCCTTCGGTGCGCACCACGCCCTTGCCCTCGGCGAAGCGGCGGAGGAAGGCGGCGACCCGCTTCGCATCGACGTGAAGCGCATAGGCGGCACCGCCGACCGGCGTTGTCGCGGCCTTGAACGGGAGCATGAAGCGGCCGGCATCGGCCATGACGCTGGCGGGCGCGAGCGACTGCAGCTCGAGCGAGGGGTCGGCGGTGCGGGCGCGCAGCCACAGCTGATAGGGATCGACCGGCGGATTGGGCGCGCCGATCGCGCCGAACGGGTGGAAGTAGGAGCTGCCACGATCGAGCCAGTCGTCGAACCGGATGCCCAGCTTAAAGCTGGCCTGGGTCTCGCGGATGAACTCGCTCTCGCTGATCCCGAGGCGGGCGATCAGCTGGAGGAAGGGCGGGATGGTGCTCTCGCCGACTCCGATCGTGCCGATCTCCTCGGATTCGACGAGGCGGATGCGGAACAGGTGGCCGGCATAGTGGCCGAGCAGCGCAGCGGCGATCCAGCCGGCGGTACCGCCACCGACGATGCACAGGTTCCTGATCGGCCGGCCGCTCTCCTCGTTCATCCGTGCACCTTGTCGAGAAACGCCTGGTGGGAGGGCGAGGCGGCGACCTGGCGATCGATCACCGCGCGGATGCGGTCGAGGCCCTCGCCGGTGAGACCCGCCGGGACTGTGGCGAGCGCCGGGTGGAGCGAGCGGGGAATGCGCTGGAAGCCGGCGTACATGGCGAGCCAACTGGCCGGGTGGAACATCTCCCAGCGATAGCGGACGAACTCGCCGCGGGCATCCCACAGCGCAAGCTTGCGCTCCAGTGTCGGTGGTACTGCCATGTCGCGGCAATGAACCCAGAAAGGCGTGTCGTCGCGCCGGGTCAGCTTGTAGTGGAGAATGATGAAGTCGCGCACCCGCTCCATCTCGCGAGCGGTGGCGTCGTTGAACTCGTCGGCGAGCGCGGGGTCGAGGTCGCGGGTCGGGAACAGCTCCTTCAGCCGCTCGATCCCGGTTTCGATCAGCGCGATGGAAGTGCTCTCGAGCGGCTCGAGAAAGCCCGAGGCGAGGCCGAGCGCGACGGTGTTGCCTTGCCAGGCGCGGGTGCGGCGGCCCGATCGGAACGGGATCGACAGCGGATCGCGCAGCGGCTTGCCGGGGAGATCCGCGAGCAGCGCCGCGGTCGCCTCGTCGGCGCTGAGGTGGCGGGTCGAATAGACATAGCCGTTGCCGGCGCGATGGCGGAGCGGGATCCGCCACTGCCAGCCGTAGTCGCAGGCCTTGGCGCGAGTGAAGGGCGGGGGATCGCCCGCCTTCCATTCGCTCTGCACGGCAACGGCGGCGTCGCACGGCAGCCACTCGCTCCAGTCCTCGAAGCCGACGCCGAGCGCTTTCTCAATCATCAGGCCGCGGAAGCCCGAGCAGTCGATGAAGAGGTCGGCGGCGAGCGTGTTTCCGTCGGCGAGGGTGACGCTGCGGACCATGCCGGCGTCCGCCTCCACCGAGATGATGCGGCCCTCGACCCGCTTGACCCCGCTGTTGACGGCATAGTCGCGCAGCAGCCGGGCAAAGGCGGCGGCGTCGAGGTGGAGCGCCCAGTCGAACACGGCGAAGGGAGTGCGCGGCGTATCGCGCGGCGGGATCGCCATGCGCCCGCGCTCGGCAAGCTGCGCGCCGAACGAATAGTCGTTGATCGGGCGCTCGTCGCCGCCACGCCGGCGTTGCAGCCAGAGGTGGTGGAAGCCGAGTTCGCCATAGTCCTCGCCATAGAGGCCGAAGGGATGGATGAAGCCCTCGCCCTTGCGGTGCCAGTCTTCGAACAAGATGCCGAGCTTGGCGGTGGCGCCGGTGGCGCGCATTACCGTCTCGTCGCTGAGACCGAGGCGGGCGATGAAGCGGCGGATGGTCGGGATGGTTGCCTCGCCGACCCCGATGGTGCCGATCTCGTCGCTCTCGACGAGGGTGATGACGAGGCCTGAGCCATGGAAATGCTTGGCGAGCGCCGCGGCCGCCATCCAGCCCGCGGTACCCCCGCCGACGATCAGGACCGAGGCGATCCGGGCAGGGTCGGCGTCGCTCATGCTGGGGGACTGACTAGTCATTGTCCGTCCGTTTGGCGAGGAGCCAAAAAAACCGGCGGCGCGCCGCAGCACGCCGCCGGCAGGAGAGGCCCGTTAGAACTTCGCGCGGAGGCCGATCGAGTAACGCGGTTCAAACTGGTTCGACGACGAGAATTGCTGATGCTTCTTGTCGAACTGGTAATAGTATTTCTCGATCTCGCCGAGGATGTTGGAGCCGTTCGCATAGAGCGAGATGTTCGGCGTCAGCGCGTAGGTGACGTTGACGTCGACGTACTGCGCGGTGTCCTGGAAGATCGGGATGCCGTCGACCCGACCGCTGAGGCGCGGCGAGCGGCGATTGTAGGCAATGCGGGCCTGCAGGCGGCTGTCCTGGTACCAGAGCGCAGCGTTGTACTGGAACTTGCTGTTGTCCGGGAACGGGAAATACTCGCCGTCGAGTTGTCGGCCGGACGACTTGTCCTTGTTCGGCGCGTAGGTGAAATTCGCGTCGATGCCGAAGTTATGCAGGAAATTGCCCGGCGATGTCAGGTCGCTGAACGCCAGCTTGGTGCCCGCTTCGATGCCCTGAAGCTTGCCGCTGCGGCCCTGAACCGGGCGGGTGAACGGCACGGTGCGGCGGATCACGCCGTCGCTGTCCGGGAACTGGCCGTCGTTGAGCGTCTGTGTGGTGACGAAGCTGGCGATATCGATCTTGAACAGGCCAACGTTCACGATCGAGGCGCGACCCGGGTACCATTCAAACGCCAGGTCATAATTGGTGGCGCGCCATGGCTCCAGGAACGGGTTGCCGCCCGAGGAGGCGCTGGTGACCTGCCGCTGGCCGCACGGCGCGTCGGTGGCGACGCGCTTGGTCGGGTCGCACTGGGCATCGTTGGTAGCGATGGTAAGACCGCCGCCATAGCTGCCGAGATCGAGCGGCATCATCGTCTTGGCGAAGGCCGCGCGCAGCTTCATCCGCCGGTTGATGTCCCACTGCGCGTTCACCGACGGCAGCCAGTCCCAGTAGCTGTTCTTGGTGAAGGTGTCGCCGGTGTCGGTGTTGGTGTCGCCATAGGGCACCGTCGGGCCGGTCTGGTTCTGCTTGACGTTCAGGCGGGTGCGGATCGCCTTCAGCCCAACATTGGCCTTGATGTTGTCGCCGAAGTGGAGCGCCGCGTTGCCGTAAAAGCTGACGTCGTGGAAGGTGACGTCATAGGTCGAGCCCGGGATGATGACCGGGAAGGCATTGCCGAACACCCGCGTCTGGAAGGCGAGGGGATCGTTGAAGTCCTTCGGGTCAGCGACCCAGATACCCGGGAAGCCCTTCGTCTGGCTGCCGAAGTCCGACAGGAAATAGACGTTGTTGTACTGGTTGAGCGCAGTCGGCTTCCAGGCGGTGTAGCCCTGGAAGATGGTCTGCGGGTTGGCCGCGCTGACCGGCAGCGCCGGGTTGAATGCCGGGTTCGGTACCTGCTCGCCGGCGGTGCAGCCCGACGTGTTGTCGAGCACGACGTCGATCGCCTTCCACTGCACGGCGCAGCCCGCCGGGTCGCTCGCCTGGCCCGCATAGAGCCGCGAGAAGAGGTGATAGACGACGATCGAAGTCTTGCGACGGGAGGCGCGGGCGCCGAAGTCTACCCGGCCGAGGAAGCCGAACAGGCCGCCATCGCTATGCTTCTCGAAGTCGTAGCTGCCGTCGGCGCGGAGCGCGTAGAGGTCCGAGTTGTTGCGGTTGTTGCCCTCGGAGCTGAACGCCGCGACGGTGTAGCTGCCGAGATTGGCCATATAATCGGCCAGGCTCTTGCCCGGCCCGAGGCCGCCGACGGTCGGCAGGACGGTGTTGAAGCCGCTCCACCGCACGTCGTTGTTGCTGAGGTCAATGTGCAGCAGCGGGTCGCCGGCATAACCCTGCGGGTTCGGGTTGACGTAGCGGCCGCCGTTCGAGCCGACGATCGCGTTAGAGTAGCGACCCGGATACTGCGAGGCGATATTCGACGGGTAGAAGGTCCCGCGAGTGCGGTCGGCGGGATTGCGGAACAGCGTGAACGTGCGATCCGGGTAATACTGCCAGTTCGACAGATCGCCCTGAACCTGACCGTTGGTGTTGAGGTAGTTGGCCTTGGCGTAGATGCCGCGGACGGAGCCGGTGAAGGCGCCGCCATTGTCCCACTTCAGCTCGCCGCTGAAATCCTTCGAGTTTGAATGGATGCTGCGGTTGACGCTGAACGAGTTCACCCACCAGGCGTCGAGGTCGTATTGGTCGACGTCGAGCCAGGGCTGACCGTTGCTGCCGTTGACCGAGGTGGTCTGGCTCTGGGTCGGAGTGGTCCAGCCGAGACCGGTCCAGCGGTTCGAGATGTTCATGCCCGCGCGCAGGTCATGCTCGATGAACTTGGTGTAGAAGCCCTCGCCGGTGAAGGTCAGGCCGGGCACCATCTCCCACTGAACCGCGCCCGAGATACCGAGACGGCGACGCTCGACCTCGCGATGGAAGGTCTCGTAGCCGTGCGGCGCGATCCAGTTCTGGCCCGAGCCGCCCCAATCGTTGTTGCCGAAGATCCCACCGCCCCAGCCGGCATAGTTGTTGCCGAGGGTCGCCTTGGAATAGGCGGCGCTGATCAGCGCGCCGAAGTTGCCGTGGCGATAGTTGACGAGGCCGCTGGTGAGATAGTCCTTGCCCTTGGTCTGCGTGCCGCGATCATACTCGGCCTGACCAGAGACGGTCAGCCCGTTGCGGAAATCGAGCGGGCGACGGGTGCGCAGGTCGACTGTGCCGGACACGCCCGAGAGCGCGTTGCGGAGGTCTTCCGACTTGTAGACGACCACGCCGCCGAGCAGCTGCGCGGGGACGTCGTCAAGGTTCGGCTGGGCGGTCCCGAGATTGCCCGGCGAGAGGTACTGCTCGCCGTTGATGAGCGTGTAGACCTGCGGAAGACCGCGGATGTTGAGGGTCGCGCCTTCGCCGGCGCTGCGCTGGACTTGGATACCCGGAATGCGTTGCAGCGAGTCGGTGATGGTAACGTCGGGGAGCTTGCCGATGTCCTCGGCGGTGATTGCGTCGACGATCGCGTCGGCCTTGCGCTTGATGTCGATCGACTTGGCCTGACTCGCGCGGATGCCGGTGACGACGATCGCGTTGGCGTCGGTCTGGTCGGACGGCGCGCCCGCGGCGACCGCCGGCGGAGTGGTCGTGGCCGGCGACGGCGACGAAGGCGGCGCTTCCTGCGCAAACGCTGGCGAGGCGATGATGGTGGTGCAGAGCAGGCCCGCGACTCGGGCGGCGATACGGGTCATCCCGGTAATTCTCCCCTCTTTTCGCGGCCCTCCGTGTCTACCGGCCCCCGGCACCCGTCAGATCCGCGCATGCCTTTCCTGACATGTTGGTGACACTGCTACCTCAGATTGTGAATGTTCACAATATCCATTCCGGTGTCAGCCTTTCTTGTGGCTTTTGCGCCACAAAGGCTCGCTTGTTGCTTGAATCCCGGGGATTTCACACGCTGGCCCGAAGTCGCCGAACGCCACCGTTCAGTCTTGCCGCTCAGCTTGCGGCCTGCGTGGCGAAACGCGTCAGCCGAGTCGGCGGGCGGGGTTGCCGACCCAGGTCTCACCGGCCGGAACGTCGCGAGTGACGACGGCGCCGGCGCCGATGATCGCGCGTGCGCCGATCCGAAGGCCGGGCAGGATGATTGCCCCCGCGCCGATCGACGCGCCGTCCTCGACGATCGTCGACAGGAAGGCCTCGGGCCGCTGGCGCGAGCGAGGACGACGGTCGTTGGTGAAGGTCGCGTTGGGGCCGCAGAAGACGTCGTCGCCGAGCTGGACCCCATCCCAGACATAGACGCCGCATTTCAGCGTCACCCGGTCGCCGATCCGCGCGCCGCCTTCGACCAGCGTGTGCGCATTGAGGTTGCAGTCGGCACCGATCGCCGCCCCGGCGAGCACGACGGAGAATTGCCAGACGCGGGTGCGCGGGCCAATTGTCGCATCGTCGGCCACCGCGCCCAGCGGATGGATGAGAGCGGCGGGATCAATCATGCGCGGCGCGCACCGCGGCGACGACCTGCTCGGCCGCCTCGAGGGGGAGATGCGGTCCGATCGGCAGGCTCAGCACCTGCCCGGCTAGGAGGTCGGCGATCGGTAAATTGGCCTGGTTCCACGCCGTGCCGGCATAGGCCTGCTGGCGGTGTGGTGGGACGGGATAGTGGATGAGCGTCTGGACGCCGGCAGCGGTCAGCCGCTGCTGCAGCGCATCGCGTCGGGCGCTCCGGACCACAAACAGGTGCCAGCAGGATTGCGTCCCGTCAGGTTCCGCGGGGAGAACAAGGTCGAGCCCAGACAGGCGTTCACGGTAGAGGCTCGCAAGAGCGGTACGGCGCTTGTTCCAGTCGTCGAGATGCTTGAGCTTGACCCGCAGCACCGCGGCCTGGAGCGGGTCGAGCCGCGAGTTTACGCCCTGAACTTCGTTATAGTAGCGCTTGCGCGACCCATAGTTGCCGAGGACGCGAACACGCTCGGCAAGGTCGGGATCGTCGGTCGTCACCGCGCCCCCGTCACCCAGCGCACCAAGGTTCTTGGACGGGTAGAAGCTCCAGCAGACGGCATGGCCATGCGCGCCGAGGCAGCGGCCGCCGTAACGCGCGCCGTGCGCCTGCGCGGCATCCTCGACGAGGAAGAGGCGGTGGCGGCGGGCGATCTCGAGCAACGGATCAAGATCAGCAGGAAGCCCGTAGAGGTGGGTGGGAAGGAGCGCCTTGGTACGCGGTGTGATCGCGGCATCGACCAGCGCTGGGTCGAGGTTGAACGTGGCGGGATCGGGCTCGACCAGCACCGGGGTCGCCCCGGTCATCGAGATGGCGAGCAGCGTGGCGATATAGCTGTTGCTCGCGGTGATTACCTCGTCGCCCGGCCCGATCTCGAGCGCTCGCAAGACGAGGTGGAGCGCGTCCAGGCCGTTGCCGACACCGACGCAGTTGCTGGCGCCGCAATAGTCGGCGAACTCCTTCTCGAAGGCCTCGACTTCCGGGCCACCGATGTACCAGCCCGACGAGAGGGCGCGAGCGGCGGCCTCGTCGATGCCGGCGCGCAGCTCGGTGGTGGCAGCCGCGAGGTCGAGGAACGGGATCATACCGACTCTCCCGCCGCAAGACGGCGGAACTCGGCATAGTCGCGGATATAGTCGCGCTCGTCATATTCGTAATCGGCGAGCACCAGCAGGACGCAATCGTCGCTGAAGTCGTGCATCTCGTGCCAGATCATCGGTGGCAACCGCAGCGCGCTACCGGGATCGTCGAGCCAGATGCTGGTGCGCTCGCGCCCGTCGTCGAGCAGCATTCGGCACGAGCCCCGGACGGCAATGGCGAGCTGCTGGAGGCGGTGGTGGGCGTGGAACCCCCGGCTTACCGCGCCGACCGTGCCAAACAGATAATAGACGCGCCTTACCGGAAAGCCGATCAGCGCCTCGCCCTCGATCACGGCGAGTTGGCCTCGCTCGTCACCGTAGACGGGAAGGCGCTGGAGCGTGCAGTCCGAGAGGGAGGGCTGGGACATTCGGGTGGAGGCGCCTTCGAGAGGAAGCTGGAACTGCCCGCTGGCATTGCCCAGTTTCGGTGCGGAGCCAACAGGATAATGCGGGCGAGGTTCGCCTTGGCGACGGCTTCAAGCGCACGCAAGAATGTTCGGGGCATCCCCGGCCGGGCGTGCGCTTATCGGGCGGCGCTGATGAAAATCTACATCTGACAGCAAGAAAACCTTGCTATGGGCACGACTTACACGGGCGCTGCGACGGCGGACGACCGGGTCATGGTTGTTTCAGGAGTAAGCGTTGAGCGTCGCCGAGCCTCTCGAAAATCTTCCCCGCCGCCAGCTTGTCACGGCGCTCAGGGCCCTCCGGCGCGGCGATTTCGCGATCCGACTGCCGGAGGGCGCGGACGGGCTCGACGGCGAGATCGCGGCTCTGTTCAACGAAGTCGTCGCCATGAACGAGGGGATCACCCGGGAGTTCGAGCGGCTCTCGGTGGTGGTCGGCAAGGAAGGCAGGATCTCTCAGCGGGCGCGGGTCCGGGGTGCGACCGGCGGGTGGGACGTCAAAATTCGCGCGGTCAACGAGCTGATCGAGGACATGGTCCAGCCGACCACCGAGGTGGCTCGAGTGATCGGGGCTGTCGCCAAGGGCGACCTGTCGCAGAGCATGGCGGTGGAAATCGACGGCCGGCCCTTGCGCGGCGAGTTCCTGCGCATCGGCAAGGTGGTGAACACCATGGTCGAGCAGCTCGGCAGCTTCGCCGACGAGGTGACCCGCGTGGCGCGCGAGGTGGGCACCGAAGGCAAGCTTGGCGGTCAGGCCCAGGTCAAGGGAGTCGCCGGGACTTGGAAAGACCTTACCGACAATGTGAACGCGATGGCGACCAACCTGACGGGGCAGGTTCGGAACATCGCCGAGGTGACGACCGCGGTGGCGCGAGGCGATCTCAGCAAGAAAATTACCGTCGACGTGAAGGGCGAGATCCTCGAGCTCAAGAACACCATCAACACGATGGTGGACCAGCTGAACGGCTTCGCCTCCGAGGTGACGCGCGTCGCGCGCGAGGTCGGCACCGAAGGCAAGCTGGGCGGCCAAGCGCAGGTCCCGGGCGTCGGCGGGACGTGGAAGGATCTGACAGACAATGTCAATTCCATGGCCGAGAATCTTACGGGCCAGGTCCGCAACATCGCCGAGGTGACGACCGCGGTCGCGCGTGGCGACCTGTCGAAGAAGATCACGGTCGACGTGAAGGGCGAGATCCTGGAGCTCAAGAACACGATCAACACGATGGTGGACCAGCTGAACGGGTTCGCCAGCGAGGTGACTCGCGTCGCCCGAGAAGTCGGCACCGAGGGCAAGCTTGGCGGACAAGCACAGGTGCCGGGTGTCGCGGGCACTTGGGCGGATCTCACCAACAATGTGAACTCCATGGCGGCGAACCTCACTGGCCAGGTCCGCAACATCGCCGAGGTGACGACCGCGGTGGCGCGCGGCGATCTCAGCAAGAAGATCACCGTCGATGTGAAAGGCGAGATCCTGAAGCTCAAGAACACCATCAACGTCATGGTGGACCAGCTCAACAGCTTCGCGTCGGAGGTTACTCGCGTGGCGCGCGAAGTGGGCTCGGAGGGCAAGCTCGGCGGCCAAGCGCAGGTCGAAGGCGTCGCGGGTACCTGGGCCGACCTTACCGACAGCGTGAACCTGATGGCCGGCAACCTGACCGGCCAGGTCCGCAACATCGCCGAGGTGACCACCGCGGTGGCGCGCGGCGATCTTTCGAAGAAGATCACGGTCGATGTGAAGGGCGAGATTCTGGAGCTCAAGAACACCATCAACACGATGGTGGACCAGCTGAACAGCTTCGCCTCCGAGGTGACGCGCGTGGCGCGCGAGGTCGGGTCGGAAGGCAAGCTCGGCGGCCAGGCGCAGGTCGAGGGTGCCGCGGGCACCTGGGCGGACCTGACGGACAGCGTGAACCTGATGGCCGGCAACCTGACCGGGCAGGTCCGCAACATCGCCGAGGTCACCACCGCGGTTGCGCGGGGCGACCTCTCGAAGAAGATCACGGTCGAGGTTCGCGGCGAGATCCTCGAGCTGAAGAACACGATCAACGTCATGGTCGACCAGCTCAACGCCTTTGCCGGCGAGGTCACCCGCGTCGCGCGCGAGGTGGGCACCGAGGGCAAGCTCGGCGGCCAGGCGGCTGTGCCGGGGGTCGGCGGTACTTGGAAGGACCTTACCGACAACGTCAACGCGATGGCGGCGAACCTCACTGGACAGGTCCGCAACATCGCCGAGGTGACCACCGCGGTGGCGCTCGGCGATCTGTCGAAGAAGATTACCGTCGATGTCCGTGGCGAGATCCTCGAGCTGAAGAACACCATCAACACGATGGTGGACCAGCTCAACAGTTTCGCCAGCGAGGTGACGCGCGTGGCGCGCGAGGTCGGCACCGAGGGCAAGCTTGGCGGCCAGGCCCAGGTCCGCGGCGTGGCGGGGACGTGGAAGGACCTGACCGACAACGTCAACCTGATGGGTGACAATCTGACCGGTCAGGTGCGCAACATCGCCGAGGTGACGACCGCGGTGGCGCGGGGTGACCTGTCGAAGAAGATCACCGTCGACGTGAAGGGCGAGATCCTCGAGCTGAAGAACACCATCAACACGATGGTGGACCAGCTGAACGGCTTCGCCTCCGAGGTGACCCGCGTCGCCCGAGAGGTCGGCACCGAGGGCAAGCTCGGTGGCCAGGCTCAAGTGCCGGGCGTCGGCGGGACGTGGAAGGACCTGACCGACAACGTCAACCTGATGGCGACCAACCTCACCAACCAGGTACGTGGCATCGCCGATGTCGTGACTGCGGTTGCGCAGGGCAATCTGAAGCGCAAGCTGACCGTCGATGCCAAGGGCGAAATCGCAGCGCTGGCGGAGACGATCAACTTCATGATCGACACGCTGTCGGCGTTCGGTGACCAGGTCACCAATATGGCCCGCGAGGTCGGCATCGAGGGCAAGCTCGGCGGCCAGGCGCGAGTTCCCGGCGCCGCCGGCCTGTGGCGCGATCTAACCGACAACGTGAATGAGCTGGCAGCGAACCTGACCAATCAGGTTCGCTCGATCGCCGATGTGGCGACCGCCGTGACCAAGGGCGACCTCACCCGTTCGGTCGCCGTCGAAGCCTCGGGCGAGATGGCTGCGCTCAAGGACAATATCAACGAGATGATCCGCAACCTCAAGGATCAGACCTTGAAGAACGCAGAGCAGGACTGGCTCAAGACCAATCTCGCGCGCTTCTCGCGGATGCTTCAGGGCGAGCGCGACCTGACGACCGTTTCCAACCTCATCATGTCGGAACTCGCGCCACTGGTGAACGCGCAATACGGCGTCTTCTACGTGACCAAGCGCGAGGAGGAGAAGACCACCCTCGAGCTGGTCGCCAGCTACGGTGCGGACAACCCCGATGCGCTCAAGAAGAAGTTTGGGCTGCGCGAGGGACTTGTCGGGCAGGCGGCGGCGGACCGTCGGCCGATCCTCCTCAAGGACGTCCCGCCCGACTTCGTCCGGATCGGCTCGGGTCTGGGCCATTCGACTCCGGCCAATGTCAGCATCCTGCCGGCGTTGTTCGAGGACGACGTCAAGGCAGTAATCGAACTCGCCTCGTTCAACGACTTCAACGAGACCCACCAGAACTTCCTCGACCAGCTGATGGAATCGGTCGGGATCGTGCTCAATACGATTGCTGCGACGATGCGCACCGAGGGGTTGCTCAAGCAGTCCCAGCTGCTGACCCAGGAGCTGCAGTCGCGGCAGACCGAGCTCACCACCAAGCAGGAGGAACTCCACGCCACCAACGAGGAGCTGCAGGAGAAGGCGGTCGCGCTCGAGAACGAGAAGCGGCAGGTCGAGGCCAAGAACCTCGAGATCGAAATGGCGCGCGGCGCACTGGAGGAGAAGGCCGAGCAGCTCGCGCTGACCTCCAAGTACAAGTCCGAGTTCCTCGCCAACATGAGCCACGAGCTGCGCACCCCGCTCAACTCGCTGCTGATCCTGTCCAAGCTGCTGAGCGACAACCAGCAGGGCAACCTCAACGACAAGCAGGTCGAGTTCGCGCGGACGATCCACTCCGCCGGATCAGACTTGCTGAGCCTGATCAACGACATCCTCGACCTGTCGAAGATCGAATCCGGCACGGTCACGATCGAGGTCGGAGACATGCCGCTGTCGTCGCTCGGCCAGCACATGGAGCGGACCTTCCGCCAGCTGGCGGCGGACAAGGGCCTCGAGTTCAGCATGAAGCTCGCGGGCGACCTGCCCGGGGCGATCCGGACCGACGAGAAGCGGCTCCAGCAGATCATCCTCAACCTCCTGTCGAACGCGTTCAAGTTCACGTCCAAGGGTGGCGTGACGCTCGACGTCCGCCGCGCGACGGAGGGCTGGAGCGCGAGCCACCCCGTGCTGGGCGGCGCGGAGGACGCGATCGCTCTTTCGGTGACGGACACCGGCATCGGCATTCCCGAAAGCAAGCAGCGGCTGATCTTCGAGGCGTTCCAGCAGGCCGACGGGACGACCAGCCGCAAATATGGCGGCACCGGCCTCGGACTGTCGATCAGTCGCGAGATCGCCCGGCTGCTGGGTGGCGAGCTGCGCGTCAGCTCGAAGTCGGGGCAGGGCTCGACCTTCACCCTGTTCATCCCGCTGCAGGTCGCGGCCGAGCCGGCACGACCGGCGGGCTCGGCCCGGACGCCGGCGCGCTACGACAACAGCGGGGCGGTGGTTCCAACCGCGCTCCCGACCGGGTTCGAGGTCGCCGACGATCGCGACCAGCTCGGGCAGACCCCCTTCGTGCTGATCGTCGAGGACGACCCGACCTTCGCCGCTATTCTGCTCGAAGCGGCGCGCGGGGTGGGCATGAAGGGCGTGGTCTCGACCGCAGGCGCCGGAACGCTGCAGATGGCGCGCAAGCTCAAGCCCACCGCGCTGACGCTCGACCTCAACCTCGCCGACATCGACGGGCTGGTCCTGCTCGACCTGCTCCGCCACGACCCCGACACGGCGCACCTGCCGGTCCATGTCATCACCGGTACCGACAAGGCGGCCGCCGCGGCCGGACTGGGCGCGTTCGGAGTGTCGACCAAGCCCGCCGACGAGCGCGAGCTGAAACGGGTCTTTACCGGCCTCCTGAAGGCTGCGCGCGGGGCCAGGCTCAAGGCGGGCGCAACGGCGCCACCAGCAACGTCGGCGAGCGGAGGAGAGGCGAGCGACGTCGATCTCGCCGGGGCCAAGGTGCTGATCGTCGACGACGACATCCGCAACATCTTCTCGCTGACCAGCGTGCTCGAGAGCTACGAGGTCGAGGTGCTCCACGCCGAGCGCGGGCGCGAGGGCATCGCCATCCTCGAGGCGACGCACGACATCGATGTCACGCTGATCGACATCATGATGCCGGAGATGGACGGCTACGAGACAATGCAGCAGATCCGCGATCGGCCGCACCTCGCCGACCTGCCGCTGGTCGCGGTCACCGCCAAGGCGATGAAGGAGGATCGCCAGAAGTGCCTCGACGCGGGCGCGTCCGACTACATCGCCAAGCCGGTCGACATCGAACTGCTGCTCGCGCTGCTGCGGGTGTGGATCACTCGCTCGCGCGCCTCGGCTGAGTCGCGCAACGTGCAGGCGGCGGAGTGAACGTGCAGTCGAGGCCGGGCGGCATCGGTGCCGCCGAGCGCGCCGACCCGATGGGCGCGAATCAGGGGATCGAACGTCCCCGCGTGCTGGTCGTCGACGACGACGAGCGCAACCTGCTGGCGATCGAGACAGTTCTCGAGGAGGTCGGCGAGGTGGTGGTCGCGCGCTCGGGGGAGGAAGCGCTGCGGCACCTGCTGCGCGGCGAGTTCGCGGTCATCCTGCTCGACGTCTACATGCCCGGGCTCGACGGCTATGAGACCGCACAAATCATTCGCCAGCGAGAACAGACGCGCGGCATCCCGATCTGCTTCCTGTCGGCGGTCAACAAGGAAGCCGAGCACCTGATGCGCGGCTATGCGATGGGCGCGGTCGACTATGTGTTCAAGCCGGTCGACCCGGTCATCCTGCGGTCCAAGGTCGCGGTGTTCGTCGACCTGTTCGCCAAGACCAAGGAGATCGAGCGCAAGGCCAAGGCCGAGCAGGAGCTGCTCGATGCCAACCTTCGCGCCAACGCCGAGCTGCTTCAGGCCGAGCAGGAGCTGCGCCGCGCCGAGCAGCGTCAGGCGGCGATCATCCAGTCGCTGCCGATCATCCTCTATCTCGAGCCGCTGACCTGCACGACACGCTGTCCGCACTTCGTCAGCGGCGACTTCGAGGCGATGACCGGCTACCGCTTCGCCGACGTGCTGGAGCAACCCAAGCTGTGGGCCGCGCGGCTCCACCCTGACGACCGCGTCCGGGTGCTGGCGGCGATTGCGGAGCGCGACCGCGCCGGCCGGCTGTCGGTCGAGTATCGCTGGCAGGTCGCCGACGGTAGCTACAAGCATTTCCACGACCAGGCGGTGCTTCTGCGCGACTCCGACGGGTCGCCGCTCGAGTTTGCCGGGACACTGACCGATGTCAGCGAGCGCAAGTTGCTCGAGAGCCAGCTGGTCCAGGCGCAGCGGATGGACGCGCTGGGCAAGCTGACTGGCGGAATTGCGCACGACTTCAACAACCTGCTCGCCGCGGTGCTGGGCGGGATCGGGCTGATCGAGCGGCGGGCGGGGCTCGCCGACGATCATCTCAAGGTCCTGACCATGACCAAGCGCGCGGCGGACCAGGGCTCCGAGCTGGTCGGGCGGCTGCTGGCCTTCGCCCGGCAGCAGCAGCTGCAACCCTCGCGGGTCGACATCGCGGCGCTTCACCGCGGCGTCAACGACCTGATGACCCACACGCTGGGAGGCCGGGTCGAGCTGGAGTGGAGCCTTGCCGAAGCGGGCTGGGCGGCCTTCGCCGACGCCTCGCAACTCGAGCTGGCGCTGATGAATCTCATCATCAACGCGCGCGACGCGATGCCCAACGGCGGCACGATCCGGATCGCCGCGGCGCACCAGAGCGTCGGCGAGCGCGGCGGCCCGGCCGGGCTGGACGCGGGCGACTATGTCGTCTTCTCGGTGATCGACCGCGGGACGGGGATCGCCCCGGAGCATCTCGAGAAGGTGCTCGAGCCCTTCTTCACCACCAAGGAGGTGGGCAAGGGCACCGGGCTCGGGCTCAGCATGGTCTACGGCTTCGCGCAGCAGTCGGGCGGAACGATCCGGCTCGAGAGCCGGCTTGGCGAGGGGACCACCGCGCAGCTGTGGCTGCCACGCGCCGGGGAGGACGAGGGCGGAGAAGCTGATTCCGCACCGGAGCTGGCGAACCAACCGGCCGGGCGTACGCTGACGGTGCTGCTGGTCGACGACCATCCCGAGGTCCGCGCCACCACCGCCGGCATGCTGGTCGACCTCGGCCACCAGGTCATCGAAGCGAGCCAGGGTTCGGAGGCGATCGCGGCGCTCACGGCCAACGAAGGAACAGTCGACCTCCTGGTCAGCGACTATGCGATGCCGCACCTCAGCGGATGCGACGTGGTCCGCCTCGCCCGCGAGGTCCGCTCGGAACTGCCGGCACTGCTGATCACCGGCTACGCCAACGCCGACGAGATCGGCGAGCGGCCCGACGACGTGGCGGTGCTCGGCAAGCCCTTCACCCTCGCCGAACTCGCCGGCGCGATGCGCAAGGTGACGGGCGACTGAGGTTCGGCCTGACCGGTCAGAGCATCTCCAGCGCGACTGGCTGGGTGGGTGCGGGGTAGGATTGGTCGAGGCGGGCGAGGACGTCCTCGGGGAGTTGGAGGTCGGCGGCGGCGCGGTTCTCGCGGACGTGGTCGGCGCTTGCTGCCTTGGGAATGGGGATGATCCCGTCACGCTGGAGGAGCCAGGCGAGCGCGAGCTGGGCCGGGGTGGCGTCGAGCTCCTCGGCGAGGCCGGCGAGTTCCGGATCGGCGAGGAGTCGGCCCTGCTCGACAGGGCTGTAGGCCATGACCGGGATGCCGCGCGTGGCGAGCAGGGGCAGGAGGTCGTGCTCGGGGGAGCGGCGGGTCAGGTTGTAGAGGATCTGGTCGGTGGCGCAGGCCTCGCCGCCGGCGGCGAACAGCTCCTCCATGTCGTCGCTGTCGAGATTGCTGACCCCCCAGCGGAGGATCTTGCCGGCCGCGACAAGCGCTTCCATCGCCTCGACCGTCTTGGCCAGGGGCACGCTTCCGCGCCAGTGCAGCAGGTAGAGGTCGAGCCGGTCGGTGCCGAGCCGCTCGAGGCTCGCCTCGCACGAGCGCTGGAGGCGGGCATGCGAGGCGTTCTGCGGATAGGCCTTGCTGACGAGGAAGACCTCGTCGCGGCGGCCGGCGATCGCCTCGCCCACCAGCCGCTCGGACTCGCCCTCGCCGTACATCTCGGCGGTGTCGATCAGGGTCAGCCCAAGGTCGAGCCCGGTGCGCAGCGCATCGATCTCCTCGCGGCGTCGCGAAGGCTGCTCGGCGAGCATCCAGCTGCCCTGGCCGAGCGCGGGCACCTGGGTGCCGTCGGAAAAGCGGATCGTCTTCATGCCCGGGCAACGCGCCTTGCCCGGGTTCGGTCCGCCTAGGGAGTGAAGTCGCGCAGCCGGGCGACCTCTCGCGCGTCGAGCCGGCGTATCATCGCGACGACGAGATCGACGGTGCGATCGAAGTCGGCGCGGTCGATGATCCCGTTGTGGGCGTGGGTGTAGCGCGCGGGGACGACCAGGTTCACGGTCGGAACGCCGCCCGCGGTCGCCTGGATCGCGGCGCTATCGTCGCCATAGCCCTGCACCAGGTCGCGCTGGAGCGGGACCCCGATCGAGCGGGCCGTATAGGCAACGAGCTGGACCATCTTGCGGTTGGGGATGGCAGAGCTGTCATAGAGGAAGATGCCGGGGCCGCCGCCGAGCACCGCCTGCGTCTCCTCCGGGTTGCGACCAGGGCTGTCGCCGGTAATCCCGCCCTCGATCGCGATGCCGATGTCCGGCTTGATGAGGTCGGCGGCGGTGCGCGCGCCGCGCAGCCCGACTTCCTCCTGGACAGTGGCGGCGACGAACAGCTGGTTGGGATGGCCCTGGCTGCGTAGCCGTCGCATCGCCTCGATCACCACCGCGATGCCGACCCGGTCGTCCCACGCCTTGCCGAGATAGCGTTGGCCGCCGGCGAGGATCGAGAAGGGGGCGTCGGGCACGACGGGATCGCCGGGCTCGATACCGAGCGCGGCGACCTCGGCGCGGGTACGGGCGCCAATGTCGAGGTAGAGGCTGTCGCGCGGGAAGACACGGGTGCGCTCGTCGGCGGGGACGACATGGACGTCGCGGATGCCGGTGACTGCGGTGACCGGGCCGTTGCGCCCGATGATGACCCAGCGCTGGTCGGGCAGCGCCTGATCGAGCCAGCCGCCGAGCATCTGCATCGACAGAAAGCCGGTGTCGGTGACCCGCCGGACCACGCCGCCAAGCTCGTCCATATGAGCGTCGAGCATGATCTTTGGCCCGCTCGTGCCCTGCTGGGCGATCACCGAGCCGAGCCCGTCGTAGCTCACCTTGTCGGCGAGCGGGCTGACCTCGCGGACGACGATCCGGCGCACGCCCTCCTCGAAGCCCGGCGGGCCGGGCGCGTCGGCGAGTTCGCGCAGCAGGCCGGCGGTTCGATCGACGGCGGGCTGGGCGGCGGCGGGAACGGTGAGGACGGCGGCGACGAGGGCAAGAAGCGGGAGTGAACGCATGAACGATCCGATACTCGGGAGGCACCGGGATCATTGCCGATCGAGCCAGGCTCCGCAATTGCCGCACCCGGCTGAGCAGGCGCCGCTTCGACGAACCCGCCGCGCCAAGCGACGGGCGCCGGTCAGGCCTCGATCATCGTCCGAATACGGCTCGCCAATGCGTCCATCGCGAAGGGCTTGGTGATCATTTCCATGCCAGCTTCGAGAAAACCGGAGGCAAGCGCCGCATTTTCGGCATAGCCGGTCATGAACAGGGTGCGGAGCCCGGGGCGGAGCGCCCGCGCGGCGTCGGCGAGCTGGCGGCCGTTGAGTCCGGGCAGCCCGATGTCGGTCACCAGAAGGTCGATCCGTCGCTTCGAGCGGAGCACCTCGAGGCCGCTCGGCCCGTCGGAGGCCTCGATCGCGCCGTAACCGAGTTCTGCCAGCTGCTCGACGATCAGGCCGCGCACGACGCTGTCGTCCTCGACCACCAGCACCACCTCGCCCTGGTCAGCGCGGTGAGTCTCGCCACTGTCGGCGGGAGCCTCGTCGTCCTCGGCGGCGCCGCGGAAGCGGGGGAGGTAGAGGCTGATGGTGGTGCCCTTGCCAAGCTCGCTGTCGATCCGGGCGTAACCTTCGGATTGCTGCGCGAAGCCGTAGATCATCGACAAGCCGAGCCCGGTGCCCTGGCCGATCGGCTTGGTGGTGAAGAAGGGTTCGAACGCCTTGCCGATCGTGTCCGAGTCCATGCCGGTCCCGGTGTCGCTGACGCTGACGCAGACATATTCGCCGGGGCTCATCCCCTGCCTTCCGGCGGCCGCCGCGGAATCGACGTGGGTGTTGCAGGTCGCGATGCTGAGCCGGCCGCCGTCGGGCATGGCGTCGCGCGCGTTGATCACCAGGTTGAGGATGGCGTTCTCGAGCTGGTTGGGATCGCAGTGGGTCAGCCACAGCCCGCCGGCGAGCACCATCTCCAGCTCGATCCGCTCGCCGATGGTTCGCCGCAGCAGGTCTTCCATCGAGGCGGCGAGCGCGTTGGCGCGAACTGGCCGCGGGTCGAGCGGCTGGCGGCGCGAGAAAGCGAGCAGCCGGTGGGTGAGGGCGGCGGCCCGATTGGCCGCTGTCGAGGCGCCGTTGATGAAGCGATCGAGCTCGCCGGTGCGCCCCTGTGCGACGCGGCGCTGGATGATCTCGAGGCTGCCGGTGATGCCCTGGAGTAGGTTGTTGAAGTCGTGCGCGATGCCGCCGGTCAGCTGGCCGACCGCCTCCATCTTCTGCGATTGGCGAAGCTGCTCCTCGGCCAGTTTGAGCGCACCGGCTCGCTGGTTCTCCTCGGTGGCGTCGCGGCCGACGGCAACGATGAAGCCTTCACCCGGTCCGGCGGTCCAGACGATGTCGCGATAGCTGCCGTCGCGATGGCGGTAGCGGTTCTCGAATCGGGCATAGATCTCGCCCTCGGAGAGGCCGCGCGCGCCCTCCATCGTGTGGGCGAGGTCGTCGGGGTGGATGAGGTCGAACAGCGAGGTCCCGACCAGCGCCGCCTCGTCCCAGCCAAGCGTTCGCTCCCATGCCGGGTTGATGGCGTCGATGCGGCCGTCGAAGCCGGCGATCAGCATGAGGTCGGCCGACAGCTGCCACAGCCGGTTGCGGTCGGTGGTGCGGCGGGCGACCTCCTGCTCGAGCGTCGCATTCATCTCGAGCAGCTCGCGCGCCTGCTGCGCCCGGGCCTGCTCGAGCCGCGCTCGCTCGGTTGCGACGCGGACCCGGCTGGCGACTTCGCGAATGAAGTCGAGCTCGCCCTCCGTCCAGTGGCGGTGGCTGCGCTGGCTGACGAACAGCAGCGCGACGAAGCGACCGCGTTCGAACAGCGGAAGGTTGACGAAGGCTCCGGCAGCGCGGGCGAGCAGCGCCTGCGCGAAAGGGGCGGTGCGCGGATCGCTGAGCGCGTCGGTGACGACCACCGCCTGGCCACGCTTCAGATCCTCGATGTAGGTGCCGAAGTCGCGGAAGCGGACCTCGCCGACGAGGCTGGGCGCGCCGTTGGCGGTCCAGTCGCGCTCGACGGTGAGATGCTCGCGCTCTGGATCGACGTCGCCGTAGCCGGCGAGCTCCACGCCGAGCGTCTGCCCGAGGAGCTGGGCGGAGACAAAGGCGATCTCGCCCGCGTCGGTGAGGTCGCGGGTAAGGTCGGCGAGATCGAGCAGGGCGGCCTGAAGCCGCTGCTGTTCGATCAGCGCGCGCCGGGTCGCGGCCTCCTCGGTGACGTCGCGGGCGATGCCGACGAAGCGAACGAAGCGGCCATCGCCGTCGCGCTCGATCTCGCCCTTGCGGGCGATCGAGCGGAGCGCGCCGGTGTCGGCGCGGTGGATGCGGTATTCGACATCGAGCGGTGCTGCGCCGGCGGCACGGGCAGCGAGGCTGGAGACCTGTCCGCGGTCCTCGGGGACGACCAGCTCCTCGAAGGCGGAGGCGGGGAGGGTGTCGGCTGCCGGCAATCCATAGAGCGCGCAGAAGGAGGGGGTCGGGCTGATGGTGCCGTCGGGCGTGACTGCAAAGAGGCCGATCCCGCCGGCTTCCTGCGCGCGATGGAGCAGCGCCTCGACCTCGCCCCGCCGCCGGTCGCCAAGGACCTTGGCGGTGGTCTCGCTGGTGAGGATGAACAACCCGTCGATGCCGCCGGTGGGGCTGAGCACCCGCGAGTAGGAAAAGGTCCACCAGGTATCCGCAAGGCCGCGGTCGGTGGCGAGGCGCCACGGCAGGTCGATGAAGCGCTTGCTTTCGCCCGCGAAGGCGGCGTCGATGATCGGCTTGGCCTGATCCCAGGCGTCCGCCCAAACCTCGCGGAAGGGGGCGCCCATCGCCCAATCGAGACGCGGCCCCAACAGCGGGAAATAGGTCTCGTTGAAGAAGAAGGTCAGCTCTTCCTCGCCCCAGGCCAGGATCATCGACTCCGGCGAGTTGAGGATGGTGCCGAGCGAAACCTTCAGCGTGTCGGGCCAGCCTTCCGGCGGGCCGAGCGGGTGTCCGCTCCAGTCGCGGGCGAGAATCAGGCGGGTCGCTTCGCCGCCGCCCTTCAGGAACCCCAGCGCGCCGGAGAGATGATCCGGCTCCAACCCTTGCACCAACGTCGACTTCCTTGCTTCCCGCCGGCTCCCGGACGCGCCTTCCTGCGCATACTGGCGCGGCCCGGTCGCGTCCGGTTCCGATTGCCTTCCCGCGAGCGCGCAAGGTCAACCGAACCGCCATTCGGTTCCTATATGACCGACTCAACCGTCTTCGGAAATTGGGAAAATGCGGCCGAAGGCACGCCACTCAGCCGCCGTCAGCGCCCGGCTCGGAGCGCCTCCAGCCGGAAGCGCGCCATCATGTCGCGGAAGGTCAGGCCGGTATCGATCCGGGTGTAGACCCGCATCGGCCGGCCCTCCGCGCGTGCCGTGTAGCTGCCGTCGGGGTTCAGCCGCGGGGTGGGCATGAGCCGGTAGTCGCTCGAGGCGGGGTCGGCGGCAAACGGCGTGACCAGCGCCGACAGGGTCACGAGCGGGCTGTCGCCGAGAACATAGGCGTCGGTCTGCGGCAGGGGAGGGAACCCCGGGATCCTGGCCAGCATGGCGGGCACGCTGTCGACGGCGGCCTTGAGGTAGGCGCCGAGTGGGCCCGTCCCCCCGAGTTCGTCGAGCTCGCCGGTGCCGAACAACATGGTCCGGTAGGTGGCGGACGGCACCTGCCAGATCTCGATGTCGGATTCGTTGAAGATGAGCTGGGCGGCGACCGGGTCGATCGAGAAATTGAATTCGGGCTCGCGGTCCATCGCCCCTGGGGGCGCCACGTCGGAGTGGGTGTTGCCGCCAATCCAGATGAGCCTGAGGCGGCGGCCGATCCGGCGGTCGGCCCGCCACGCGAGCGCCAGCTCGGTCAGCCCGGCGCCGGCCGCGTAGATCAGCGGCACCCGCGTGTCCTCGCGCAGCGCCTCGCGGACGATCGGGGCGGTGGCCGCGCTCCGCACCGCGCTGCCGGCAGACCCGAGCGGAGTCTCGGCGCCCGCCAACGGGCGGTAGGATCCGGCCAGCCCGAGCAGCCGCACGATGTCAGCGGCGCGCTGGGCCGAGTCGACCGCATCGTGCCCGCTGCCGAACCGCGCCGGAAGGTGCGAGCCGATGATCAGCGGGATACGGACGGAGCGGCACAGCAGGTGGTGGGCCAGCTGAAACAGCCCGTCAGGGTCGCCGGCGAAGTCGTTGTCGAGGATCACCCGCGCGACCGGCGGCTGGACGAACGGCGCCGCCATGGCTCGCGGGACAGCGAGAAGCGAGGCGCTGGCGCCCAGGAATGTCCGTCGATCGATCGTCAGCGACACCCTGCACCTCCCCGCAGCCCGGGCTCGGTGTAGCAAGCCGGCTGGCACGCGGAAAATAGGACGATTTGGGCCGGGCATAGGCCAGGACTATGTCCATGCTAAGCGGACGCGCGGCCACGACCCTGAAGACGGCTCGATGCGGTGGCTCAAGCCATGCGCCGCTCCCTTATGGAACCAACCGACGACAGCCGCGGGCGATTGCTGCCCGAGCCTTCTGGCCGTCGCCGCGATCCGCCTAGCCGCGCTCCGCCTGAGGGGGCGGCGGCGGGGGAGGCGGGGGTGGCGGCGGCGGCGGGCACTGGGCGGTCACTTCAATGATCGTGCCGTCAGGGCAGGTCTGGGTCGCGACCGGTGCCGGCGGCGGCGGCGGCGGCGCGACCGGCGGCGGCGGCGGCTCCATCATCCGCGCCGGTGGGGCGAACCGATAGTTCACGCCGAGCCGGAAGAAGCGGCCAACCGCCCCCGACTGCGTGTAGGTCGGATTGTAATTGGCTGCCGCATAGTCCGCCGGCGCAATCGGCGCCTTGGTGTCAAACAGGTTGAGCACGTTCCCGTAGACGGTGAGGCGGTCGGTGAGCTTATAACTGCCCACCAGGTCGACCCAGGTATAATGCTTCACCCGGCAGGCGAAGTCCGCATTGTAGAGGTTGGTCGAACAATCATTGCCGGTGCCAGGTCCGTTCTGGTCCTCGGCCGTCATCCGATAGCCGCTGATGTAGTTGACGGTGGCGGTGAGCGTCGCGCGGCCGATGTCAAAGCTGTTCGACCAATTGCCACGCCAACGCGGCGTGCCAGCGCCGGAGGAGAGGATGTAGGGTCCTTGGGTGCCGACATAGTGCTGCGTCGCGCAACTCGGGTCGGTGCCGTCGGAACAGGCGCGGAAGTCGAACTTGTTGATCCGGGTCGCTTCGAGGTTACTCGACCAGCGGATCCCGCCGGGCAGCCTGAAGTCGGCCTGCGCCTCGAAGTCGACCCCGGAGGTGACCAGCGACGACGCGTTCGCATAGGGGCCGACAATGATGGCGACGGAGCGGAGCGCGGCCGGGAACAGTGGGTCGATCCCGTTCAGGATCACCGAGTAGCCCGTCGGGAGAGGCGTTCCGGCATAATAGGCATCGAGCGCGGAGTTCGACAGCGGGCCGCCGGTGATGATGTTCTTCTTCTTGATGTGGTAGAAATCGACGGTGAGGCTGACCTGGCGGATGGGCTGGAGGATCAGGCCCGCCGTGAAGCTCTCCGACTTCTCGGGCTTGAGATCGGGGTTGGCGTTGTTGCGAAAGCCGAGAGCTTGACCGCTGCGGGTGTAGGGGCTGCCGCCGACGCACGACCCGGACGTGAAGACGCCGCCATGCTGCTCGCAGAGCGTCTGGAAGCTGCCGGGATTATAGGTGGTGAAGCCGGTGATCTGCCCAGAGGTCTCGGCAAAGGACGGGGCGCGGAACCCGCGCGACGCGGTGCCCCGCAAGGCAAGCTGGCGGATCGGAGCGAACTTGAACCCGGCCTTGGGCGAGAAGTTGCTGAACCCGGTCGAGTAATGGTCGTAGCGCCCCGAGACCTGCAGCTCGAGCTGTTTCAGGACCGGCGCCGAGATCTCGAAGAAGGCGGCCTCGACATCGCGGTCGCCCTTGGCGGTCACCTGGTTCACGCCGATGAAGTCGGCGGTCGGATTGACGTTCGGGTTGTCGAGTGACTCGTGTCGGAAGTGCGCGCCGATACCGAGCTGCAACGGTCCGCCCGGCAGCTGGAACAGGTTCTTCGTCAGCACGCCCTGGATCGCATAGAGCGCGGACGTCGCCGTGTTGATGTTCCGCAGGACCACCGCGTCGCGAATCGCCTGGCTGTTCTGCGTCGGATCGAGCAGGTTGTATTGACCGGTCGCGATCGCCTGCGTGAAGCCGGACAGGCTGATGACATCGGATGACTGCCGGAGCCGGCTCTGCGAAGCCGTCGCGTCGACGCGGAACTCGAACCCGTCGCCGAACCGGCCGGACACACCCACGGCTCCCCGCAGCACTTCGTTGCGCAGCCTGGTGTTTGTGTCGAAGCCGTCGCGTGCAGAGAAGCGGTAGAACAGCTGGGCCGCATTGGCCAACGGGTCGCCCACGCCCGACGCATAGGGATTGTAGGGGTTGAGGCGACGGTCGGCCGCGGTGTCGCAATTCACGCCGGCCGCGCAGACATAGTTGGGCAGCACGAAGGTGGTGGTCTGCGTCGGGCTGGTGACGCGCAGGCTTTGCGGCACGCCGCCGGCGGTCAGGTCGCTGCGGTACCAGCTCAGCGTCATATAGGCTTCGATGTCGTCGCTGACCCGCGCGCTCATGTGGCCGACCAGCCCGTAGCGCTTGGTCTCCGGCTGGATCTCGCCATAGTTGGCGACCTGGTTCTCGGCGCAGCTCTGGCTGCCGTTATCCGGATCCGTCGTGATCGCGCCACCGACCTGCGCGCATTGGGCAGGGTTGAGCAGCGTGAAGATGTTGCCGCCGGCCGCCGCGGACAGCGGAATGGCGCCCAGCAGATTGTTGTTGGCGAGCTGGGTTGCCCGCCGAACCTCGGCGACCGTCGGCGTGGTGCCGGAGTCGAGCAGGTCGGCGTTGAGGTTGAGACCGCCGGGCAGGCGGGTCAGATCGTTCGTGTTGAATGGGAAACCGCGCTGCCGAGCGAAGATCTTGCGATTGAGCTCGTACTCGGCGCCGACGTAGAAGTTCAGCCCCTTGTTCGCATAGTCGCCCCAGCCGGCCAGGATCGACCCGCGGTACGTATTGCCGCCGCCATGCTGCGACGTGCCGCCTTCGAGCGTCGCGTCGAGACCGCGGAAGGACTTGCGCTGGATGATGTTGACGACGCCGCCGATCGCGTCGGCACCATAGGTGGACGAGGCGCCGTCCTTCAGCACCTCGACCCGCTCTATCGAAACGCGCGGCATGGTGTTGAGGTCGACGAAGGAGCGCTGTCCGTCGTCCGACAGCGGGTAGTTGGTGACCCGCTGGCCGTCGACCAGCGTCAGTGTCGAATTCACGGTCAGGCCCCGGAGCGACGGCGCGGAGGCACCGGCCCCGAAGCCGCCGGCGAACGCATTAGGAATGCTACCGCTGCTGTCGGCCGAGACGGAGCGGACCGCGTCGGAGACGTTGGTGATGCCGCGGCGCGCCAGCGACTCCGACGAGAGCACGGTGACCGGTGACGACGTCTCCGTGTTCGTCCGCCGGAAGATCGTCCCGGTGACCACGATCTCTTCCGGAGCGGGGCTCTGGTTGGCGCTCTCGACCGGCGTGGTGGGAGCCGGTGTGCCGGCTTGCGGCGCGGACGAGGAGGACTGGGTCTGGTTCTGCGGTGTCGTCGAACTTGGCGTAGCGCCCTGATCCTGCGCACGTGCCGGCGCAGCAATCCACAGCTGCCCGGCCAGAGTGGTCGCAAGCAGCATCGCCTTTTTCTCAAGCTGGTTCATGTCGTGTCCCGCTCGTCGATGTGTGGAAGCGCGAAACCATCCGACGCGTGGAAGCGCGGACGCGGGATACAAGCATGATTTGGGCGAAAAGTAATTAGTCTTAATTATCTAGTTGGCTGTTCGCGGTGAACTGTGGCTCGGAAGTCAGTTCGAGAAGAGCGCGTGACATGTGTCGGCGCGCATCATTTTGGCTCATAGTGGCGCACCGGCAACAATGTTTGATGATCGGGCGTCAAGCGGCTTCATCCAGGCGCAACAATGCATGAAAGGCGTCGTCCACCTCCTGCTCCGGTGCGGTCGCGCCATCGTCCAGCCAGGCGAGCATGAGGGCGAAGAAGGTGCTGACCACCGCCTTGGCCAGATGATCGCGTGGGAGCCGCCCCAGTGGTCCCGGCAGTGTCCGTCCGGCAAGCTCGGCCCGAGCGCGCTCGACCAGCATGTCGCGGATGGCGGGGAACATGGCCTCGGTGCCACCCTGATCGACCAAGGCTCGGTAGAGCGCGAGATTCTCCTTGGCGTGCGCGAGCATCGGGCGACTGAAGGCGAAATGCAGGTCGCTCGCCTGCTCGCCGTCGGTCGAGGCCAATCGCTGGTGCAGCGACTTCAACTGGCTCCGCTTGAGCTCACCCTTGTCGCGGAAATGCGCATAGAAGGTCGAACGCCCGACCCCGGCGCGACTGCAAAGCGCTTCCACGGTGACCGCTTCATAGTCCTGCTCGGACAACAAGTGGACAAGCGCTTGCTGGAGCTGGGCTCGGGTGCGGGCAGCGCGGCGATCCATTACAGTGGTTCCGGAACACTGATGAGCAATGTGTCCGGCATCTCCACTCGCTTGTCCACCTTGAGCGTGGGATAGGCGTTGTCCATGATCCGCCGAGACAAACGGGCGAGAAGCGTGCTGGCGATGACCCTAGGGGTAATCGTGCTGGTTCATCTCGGGATCGTCGGGTTGATCATGAGCAATGCGGGGCTGTCCACCACCGTGCTCGCGGCGTTGGCGCTGGTCGTCGCTCACTCGGCCCGCAAACAGGTCACACCAGCGACAAGCCACCGCCTGAGCAGGACGGTCGCAACCCTGCTGCTGGTGACAGGCATGACGCTGGTGCTGTTCGGCCTCGCAGCGGCCCACCTCTGCAATGCGGACCTTGAGGTGCTCCGGCTGTGCTCCGCTCCGCGAGCCGTGGACATTGTCTGCCACAAGCTCGGACCGGTCCTGCTGTTGCTCGGCCTGACGGGGATGCTGGCGATGCATCGCCGCTCGTCCTTGGATGGCCGCTGATGTACCTGTGCGACGAAAGGATCTCCGATGCGCCCGCAGCCGCTGATTGCCGTGACCGACGTCGAAGCGAGCAGCCGATGGTACCAGCAATTGCTGGGCTGCCGGAGCGATCACGGCGGTCCGGCCTATGAGCGCCTCGTCGCCGACGGCACGCTGATCCTCCAGCTTCACAGCTTCGATGTCGAACATGACCATGGACGGATTGGGGACAAGAACGACCGGCCCTTTGGCAATGGTGTCCTCCTCTGGTTCGAAGTCGACGATTTCGACCTCGCGATGGAGCGGATCGAGCGGATGAACGCCGAGGTCGTCCTCCCCAGACACCGCAACCCTCCACCACCGCAGGAGGGCGGCCCCAATCACTGGGAAGTATGGCTGAAGGACCCCGACGGCTACCCTGTCGTGCTCTCAAGCCCAGACGGCACCGCGGACGCACAATGGAGGCCGGCAAGTTCCGACCGGGGCTGATCCTGCGCTTGGCTTCTGCGGTTTGCATCGGCTCGTGGCGCATTCCTCGGGAGCCAGAGAACTCCTCCGCAGGGGCATAAAGAAAGCAGAAAGCGAACCTTGGGTCGGCCATGCGCGTCGCCCGTCACCAAGAGGCATCATGGAAACCCTTTCTGAGACGACCGACGGATCTCCCGGAACCGGCCGCATTCTGCCATCCGCGACGTAGGTTCGTGGCGGGCGACAACTCTCACAATGGTAGTGGCTATCGACAATGAGATAGGTGTCGAAGCCGGCCTGCCCCATCTGGGTCTGGAGATCCGCCATCCAAACGCATCGAAGTAATTGGCTCCACGGGCGAGCGCGGAACTGGCGGAAAGGGCAATTGCAAGGATGACGCCAATGCTGAAGGGCAGCAGGTGAATATTTGCGCAAGCCCTGACCAGTGCGTCGTCCGGAAGAAAGGGCCGGATAGGTGAGGCTGTCGGGTACTTACTGCGTTCGAACCAGCGCATTCCGATACAGGATCTCACTCGAAGAGTTCCCCCCGGCAGTGATAGCCCAAGATCGCTCCTGTCTAAGCTCGTTGCATGTTGAAGATTCGACTGCCCAGCAGATTTCGACTGCTGTTCACTGAAGACGCGCGCCCCGGCAGCGACGCTGTTGCTGCCGACATAAATGGCGCGCCCGGCTGGATTCGAACCAGCGACCACGAGCTTAGAAGGCACGTGCTCTATCCAACTGAGCTACGGGCGCCCGCTCGCAGCCCTAGCCGCATTTGCCTCGGCGGGGAACCGCGCTAGGCTGACGGGATGAGGGGGCAGGGGCAGGAGATCGCCGCGGTCGAGGCGCGTGCGATGGCGGGGCGGCACTTCCGCTATTTCGACCTCGTGATGGCGGCCTTTGTCGTTATCCTGCTGCTGTCGAACGTCATCGGCGCCGAGAAGCGCTCGGTGATCGACTCCCGCTCGTCGGGCCGTGGCCGTTCGGCGCAGGCATCCTCTTCTTCCCGCTGAGCTATGTGCTCAACGACGTGCTGACCGAGGTCTACGGCTATGCCCGTGCCCGGCGAGTGACCTGGGCGGGGTTTGCCGCGCTGCTGTTCATGGCGGTGATGGAGTGGGTGGTCGTTCACCTGCCGGTGGCGGAAGGGTGGACCGGGCAGGCGGCGTACGAGCGGGTGTTCGGATCAGGCTGGCGGATCATCCTCGCGTCGCTGGCCGCCTTCGCGGTGGGCGACTTCCTCAACTCGGTGGTGCTCGCCAAGATGAAGATCTGGACCGGTGGGCGGATGCTGTGGACGCGGACGATCGGGAGCACCATCGTCGGGGAGGGGGCGGACAGCCTGATCTTCTATCCCTTGGCCTTCTATGGAATGGCGGACTGGCCTATTGCGGCGCTGGGCGCCGTGATGCTGAGCCAGTTCGTGCTGAAGGTATCGTGGGAAGTGCTGCTGACCCCCATCACCTATGCGGTGGTCGGGTTCCTCAAAGCCCGCGAGGGAATCGACGTCTACGACGTCGGTACCGACTTCAACCCGTTCGAAGTCGCGGTCTAGGCGGTAGCGAGCGCGCCGAGCGCAGCTTCGAACAGGCGGCGGCCGTCGGTGTTGCCATGCGCCGGCTCCAGGGCTCGTTCGGGGTGCGGCATCATGCCAAGCACATTGCCCGCGTCGTTGACGATCCCGGCAATGTCGCGCGCAGAGCCATTGCAGCCGGTCGCGTAGCGGAAGGCGACGCGACCCCCGCCCTCCAGCCGGTCGAGCGTTTCCGGATCGGCCTGGTAGTTGCCGTCATGATGCGCGATCGGGATGGTGATCGTTTCGCCCGCCTGGTAGCCGCTGGTGAAGAGGGTCTGGCTGTTCTCGACCGACAGCTTCACCGGCTTGCAGAGAAAATGAAGACTGGCATTGCGCATCAGTGCGCCTGGCAGCAGTCCCGCCTCCGTCAGGATCTGGAAGCCGTTGCAGATGCCGAGCACCGGCACGCCGCGCCCGGCCGCCTCGACCACCGCCTGCATCACCGGCGAGCGGGCCGCCATCGCACCCGAGCGGAGATAGTCGCCGTAGGAAAAGCCACCTGGGACGGCGATGAAATCCACGCCGGACAGGTCGGTGTCGCGGTGCCAGACCATGCGCGGCGCCTTGCCGGTGACCGTCTCCAGAGCGACGGCAAGGTCGCGGTCGCAATTGCTCCCGGGGAAGACGATGACCGCGCTGTCCATCAGAGCTTCTCGACCCGGTAGTTCTCGATCACCGTGTTGGCGAGCAGCTGGCGGCACATCTGGTCGATGGCTTCGTCGCTGGTGCCGTCGGCGAGCTCCAGCTCGATCAACTTGCCGGCACGGACGTCGCCGACTCCGGCGAACCCGAGCCCCTCCAGCGCATGGCCGATCGCCTTGCCCTGTGGGTCGAGCACCCCCGGCTTCAATGTCACGAACACGCGCGCCTTCACGGTCGAGCACTCCCTTGGCTGGATGCGGCGCCTATGGCGCGGCCTAGGGCGTCCGGCAAGCTTTACCCCGCTTTAACCCTGCGCATGCGAGATCGCGGCCGGGGCAAAGGTGGCGATTGGAGTGAGCGAACCATGATCACCGGCTTGGCGTTGGCGCTGTTCATTGCGCTGATCGGCTTCGGCGGCAGCTATTTTGGCTGGGATGATCCCAGCGGCAAGGTCCAGCTCGCGCTGTTCACCTGCTTCGTGCTGGGCATCGTCTGCGGCTACAAGGTCAAGGACTGACCGCTCAGCCGCGGCCGCGCCACAGTTCAGCGAGCCGCGCGTCCTTCCCGCATCCCTGCCGGTAAAGATTGTAGCGCACCGGGTTCTTCCGATAGTAATCCTGATGATACTCCTCCGCCCGCCAGAAGGGCGCGGCGGGGAGGATCTGGGTCACCACGTTCTGGCCGAGCTGGCGCTGCGCCAGCGCGATCTCCGCCGCCGCGATCCGGCGCTGATTGGCATCGGCCACGAAGATGGCCGAGCGATACTCTGGGCCCTTGTCGCAGAACTGGCCGGCAGCGTCAGTCACTTCGCTGTGGCGAAGCTCGTAGCGGACCAGCTGCTGGTAGCTGACGCGGCTCGGGTCGTAGGTGACCTTGACCACCTCGAGATGGCCGGTGTCGCCTGCGCTGACCTGCTCATAGCTCGGACTGCGGGTGTGGCCGCCCGAGTAGCCGTCGGTCGTGTCCACCACGCCCGGAAGATGGTCGAAGTCCTTCTCCATGCTCCAGAAGCAGCCGCCGGCGAACACCGCTGTGGCGCGCGGGCCGGGAGGGGCAGGCGCCGCCGTCGAGCTGGAGCAGCCGGCGAGCGCCAGCGCAGCGGTCGCGGCAAGGGCAAACGCGCGGGCGGTCACGCCGCGGCTCCCGGCGCGAACTTCAGTGCCAGCCCATTCATGCAGAAGCGCTTGCCGGTCGGCCGCGGCCCATCGTCGAAGACGTGGCCGAGATGGCCGCCGCAGCGTCGGCAGAGGACCTCGGTCCGCTCCATCATGAGGCTGTGGTCGGCGCGGGTGAGGACCCGCCCCGGCAGCGCCTGCCAGAAGCTCGGCCAACCGGTGCCGCTCTCGAACTTGGTGCGCGAGCTGAACAGCGGGCTGGCGCAGCCGGCGCAGGTAAAGGTGCCGGCCCGATGCTCGTTGAGGAGGGGCGAGGTGAACGCCCGCTCGGTCGCCGCCTGGCGGAGAATCGGGTAGCGCTGCGGGCCGAGCATGCGGCGCCAGTCTGCGTCGCTGTGGTTGACCGCGAAGGTCATGCCGGGCGCGGCCTCGCTCTGCCGCGCGCAGGCGCCTGCGACGAGCCCGCATAGCGCGGTGCCGGTCGCCCCGAGGAAGGTCCGCTTGCTCATCCTCATCGTCATCGTCGTCATGCGCGTCGTCCCGTGCTGTTCCGGCCGCTTTGGCGGCAGTCGGCTGAGGCCAGTCTGAACGAGATACGCGGCGATGCCTGCTGCGGATGCGGACCTTCAACGCCGCGGCCGGAGAGCACCGACGGCGAGCAGGACCCATCCCGCGATCATCAGCAGGCCGCCGAGCGGGGTCACCGCGCCGAGCCAGCGCGGCGCGCCAAGCGCCATCAGGTAGAGCGTGCCCGAGAAGATGAGGGCGCCGACGCCGAAGGCCGCGCCGACCAGAGCGGGGCGGCGGATCGGAAGGGGGGCGACCAGCAGCAACGCGAGTGCATGCGCCATCTGGTACTGGACAGCGGTCGCCCACCAGCCGGTCTGCTCCGCGCCGAGCCGGCTCTTGAGCGCATGCGCCCCAAAGGCGCCGAGGACAACAGCGAGGCCGCCGAGCAGCGCGCCGGCCGCGACGAGGCGGGAGCGGACCGGATCGGCCGGGCTCATCACAGCCAGCCCGCCTGGCGGTACCAGCCGGCGGTGTCCGCCAGCCCGCGCGGCGTCGGGATTTCGGGAGCCCAAAGCCGCTCGGGCACGGCACGGGCGGGATCGGCGACCCAGTCGGGATGGCAGAAGTAGGAGACCCGGTCGGCGGTGAGCTTGGCGCCGCGTCCGCGGACCAGCCCATCGAGCCGCGCGGCTAGGCGAAGCAGGGGCGCAGGTGTCGAGAGCGGCACGACCCGGCGTCCGACGGCCGCGCCGAGCAGCCGGGCGAAGTCGCCGTGGCTGAACCCGCCCGGTGTACCGTCGTCGGGCTCAAGCGGGCCGCTGGGAACGTCGTCGTCGGCGGCGAGCGCAAGCAACAGCCTGGCGAGGTCGTCGGCGTGGATCAGCGATACTCGGCCGGCAGGCGGCATCAGAACCGCGCCGAGCCTGGCCATGCGGAACAGATCGAGCGTCTCGCGGTCGCCCGGGCCGTAAACGGCGGGGGGACGGACGATCGCCGTGTCCAGCGGCGAGGCTGCGACCAACGTCTCGGCGCGCGCCTTGGACGCCCCGTAGAGGGAGAGCCGGGGCTCGCGTGCGGAAAGGGAGGAGACGAAGACGAAGCGACGGACGCCCGCCGCCTCGCTCGCCGCGAGCATGGCGGCGGTGCCGGCGACATTGCCCGCCTCGAACCCGGCCTCATCGGGCGCGTTGAGCACGCCTGCGACATGGATCACCGCTTTCGCGCCGTCGACCAGCCGGCCGTGCGCGGCACGATCAGCGAGGTCCCCGGCGATCCACTGCACGCCGGCGCGAGACGGTTGCGGACGGCGGGCGAGGGCGCTGACCGAGCAGCCCGCGTCCAGCGCCAAGTCGAGCAGGTGGCCGCCGACGAACCCGGTGGCGCCGGTCAGCGCGAGTCTCACAGTGGCGACCAGTTCCCCGCCGGCTCTTCGGCCTCCGCTTCCTCCTGCGCATGGCCGAGCGCTTCCGCGATGGCGTCGAGCAGGGGCTCGACCCCATCTCCGGTCGCGGCTGAGACGGTGAACTGACGACTGCCGCAAGCCTCTTCGAGCGTGGCGGCTATGTGCGCCCGCCTATCCTCGTCGACGAGGTCGGCACGCGACAAGGCGACGATCTCGACCTTGTCTTCTAGACCAGCGCCATAAGCATCGAGCTCATCGCGAACGATGCGGTAGGACTCGGCCGGATCCTCGCTGGCGGCGTCAACCAGGTGAAGGAGAACGCGAGTGCGCTCGACATGACCGAGGAAGCGGTCGCCGATTCCGGCGCCCTCCGCCGCGCCCTCGATCAGTCCGGGAATGTCGGCGAGGACGAATTCCAGCCCCTTGTGGCGGACCACGCCGAGCTGCGGACGGAGGGTCGTGAACGGATAGTCGCCGACCTTGGCGACCGCGTTCGTGGTGCGATTGAGGAAAGTCGACTTGCCCACGTTGGGAAGGCCGACGAGCCCGACATCGGCGAGCAGCTTCAGTCGCAACCAGAGCCACATCTCCTCGCCCGCGACGCCTGGCTGGTGCTGGCGCGGAGCGCGGTTGGTGGAGGTCTTGTAGCTGGCGTTGCCGCGACCGCCCATGCCGCCTTCGAGGAAGACCAGCCGCTGCCCGACCTCGGTCAGGTCGGCGAGCAGGCTGCGCTCCTCGTCGTCAGCGAGGATCTGGGTGCCGACGGGGACCTTGATGACGAGGTCCTCGCCGCCCGCACCGGTGCGGTTGGAGCCGGACCCGCCCTTTCCGCGCGGGGCCCGGAAGTGCTGCGTGTAGCGGAAGTCGATCAGCGTGTTGAGGCCAGCCACCGCTTCGAACACGATGTCGGCGCCTTTTCCGCCGTCACCACCGTCAGGGCCGCCGTATTCGATGAACTTCTCACGTCGGAAGCTCACCGCGCCGGGGCCGCCCGCGCCGGCGCGCACGTAGATCTTGGCTTGGTCGAGGAAATGCATGGCGCGCCATGTAGGGAAGGGGGCGCGAAAAGGCGAGCGGGGTGGGGTTCAGGGCGCGAGCGCGGCGATCAGCGCGGCGGCATCCTCGCGCACCGTGACCCGCTCAAGCCCGGTCGCCTCGGCGATCTCACCGCCGACCAGGCTGTCGCCGATTGCGAGAAGGACGAGGCCGAGAATCACCTTGTCGAGGGGGCGGCGGTCGCCGACCGCGCGGAAGTCGGCGAGGATCGAGCCGATCACCGCATAGACCGGCGCCAGCGCCTCGCGCTGGCGGTTGAGCGCTACCCAGCCGATCAGCTCGCCGGCGCGCTCGCGCTCGAAGCTGTCGAACATGATGTCGACGACATCGCGCGGGCTTGCCTCGCCCCGGCGGCGGCTGGCGATCGCCGCGCCGATGCTGGCGGCGATGCGCTCGGCAATTCGCTCGGCCAGCGCGCGCTGAAGCCCGGCGGCCGAGCCGAAGTGGTGGAGGAGGTTGGCATGGGTCCGCCCGATCCGCGCTGCAACTGCCTGCAGCGTGACCGCCGCCGCCCCATCCTCGATCAGCAAGGCATGCGCGGCGTCCAGCGCCGTCGCCTTGCTTTCCGCCGCATCCATCCGTTTACGCGATGGTAATCTTATTGACATTAGTGTCAGCAGAACTCATTTAAGGTCTCGAGTGGTTGGAGTAACAAGATGACGAGCGCAAGCTTGGCCCGCCGTGGCCTGACCCCCGCCGACCTGACAATCACCCCGCGCGACCGGCGCTTCGGGCGTGACGAGGCCACGCCGCGCTGGTGGCACGGCGGCAATCCCTATCGCACCGCCTTCTTCAACGCGCTGTCGGCGACCTTCCCGAAGGGGGAGGCCTTTTTCGTCGAGAGCGTCCGCCAGTTCCGCGACGTCGAGGACCAGCGGCTCGCCGATGAGATCCGCGCCTTCACCAAGCAGGAGGTGATCCACAGCCGCGAGCATCTGGCGTTCAACCGCCGCGCGGCGGACGCGGGTTACGACCTGTCGTTGCTGGAGAAGCGGGTCGAGGACCGGCTGGCGATCACCAAGTCGCGGCCGCCGATCGCGAGCCTCGCGGCGACCATGGCCCTCGAACATTTCACCGCCATCCTGGCGCACGAGTTGCTCAAGGACTCGCGCCATCTGAAGGGCGCCGATGCCGAGAGCGCCGCGCTGTGGCGGTGGCACGCGGCGGAAGAGATCGAGCACAAGGGCGTTGCCTACGACACCTGGCTCGAGGCGACAAAGCATTGGCCGCGGGGCAAGCGCTGGAAGGTCAAGGCGAAGGTGATGCTGTTCGTCACCCGCAACTTCATCGTCGACCGCACTGCCGGTGCGCTCGAACTGCTTCGGCAGGACGGGATCACGGGCGCGAGGGCGTGGGCGCCGCTGCTGTGGGAAATGTGGGGCCGGCCCGGCGTGATGCGCAAGATCTTCTCTGCCTGGGTGCAGTTCTTCATGCCCGGTTTCCATCCGTGGCAGGAGGACGACCGCGCGCTGATCAAGGGTTTCGAGAGCGACTACCAGTTCCGGCAGGAACCGCCGCGGAAGGTGAGGACGGCCGCCTGAGGGTTTTCTGGGAAGGGCGATCGCGAGGGTTGCCGAGTCCCGCCCCCCGCTATCACCGCCCAATTGTCAGTTACGTGCGCCTCCCCGCCGGCCGGGGGAGGCGCGTAGCGATGGTTTTCTAGGCTGCCAGCGGAGCTGCTTCCTCCTGTACTTCGTCCAATAAGAGCCGAACAAGGCGGACCGGGGCCGCCGTGCCGCGGGCGCAACTGGTGCGCTCGGCGCTAAGACCGGTAGACACGAAACCGAGCTTCTCGAGCACGCGGCCCGACGCCGGGTTGTCGACGAAGTGGGCGGCTTCCAGACGGCGCAGGCCGAGGGCTCGTGCAATCTCGATGAGGGCGCGTCCGGCCTCGGTGGCATAGCCGCGGCCCCAATGGGCACGGCCGATCCAGTAGCCGAGTTCGACCGCGCCCGAGGGACGACGAACCAGCGCGCAGCTGCCGATCAGCTCGGGCGCGGCGGTCGTTCGGACAAAGACGAGAAAGCTCGGCAGCACGGGATCGCGCGGTGCGGAGAGGAAGGCTTCCGCGTCAGCAAGCCGGTATGGCCAGGGTGCCGCCGACAGGTTGCGGACGATGCGCTCGTCGGCGATCGCGGCGGCGAGCGCGGGCGCATCCTCGATCCAGCCGGGCCGCAGCAGCAGCCTTTCGGTCCTTGCGAACATGGTACTTCTCCCTTCCTCGGGCGACCCGTTAGGGGCACCGCGTGACAGTTTCGGGAGAAGAAAAAGAAAGGGAGAAGAAGGGGCTGCCTTCTTCTCCCTGTGAGCTGGATCTCGCTTGAGAACCGGTTCCGGGCTGCCCCTTCTTGGAGCGGCCCTTTATCGGCCAACTCCTATTCTGCTGCTTCGCTAAGCATCGCCTCAATATGGACGTACTTGCGGCCTTGGCGGCCATCGCGAAACGCTACGCGACCGTCGCTGAGCGCAAAGAGGGTATGGTCCTTGCCCAGGCCGACGTTCGTCCCCGGGTACCAGCGCGTGCCGCGCTGACGCACGATGATGTTGCCGGCGCGAACCGCTTCGCCGCCGAACTTCTTCACGCCAAGGCGCTTGCTCTCGCTGTCGCGGCCGTTCCGCGAGGAACCGCCGGCCTTCTTATGTGCCATGTGATTTACTCTTCGGTGCTGGTGGCCGCGGCCGGAGCCGCAGACTTCTTGGCCGGCGCCTTAGCAGGCGCAGCATCGCTTGTCGAGGCGGTGTCGCCCTTGGCAGCGGACTTGCGCGCCGGGGCTTTGGTTTCCGCCGCCGGCGTGCCTGCGCCGGCCGACTGATCGGCGGCCGGGGTCGAGGCCTTGGCGGCCTTAGACTTCGGCTGCTCCTTCTGGTCGCCGATCGAGACGATGCGCAGGATGGTGTGCTGCTGGCGATGGCCCTTCTTGCGGCGATAGTTGTGCCGGCGCCGCTTCTTGAACACGACGACCTTCTCGCCCTTCGCCTGGGCGATGATCTCCGCCCCGACGGTGAGCCCGTCCGTGCTCTTCACGTCCGACCCGTCACCCGCGAACAGGATGTCGGAGAGGGTAATGCTGTCACCGGCGTCACCGGCCAGCTTCTCGACGACGATCTTGTCTCCCGGGGCGACGCGGTACTGCTTTCCGCCCGTGCGCACGATTGCGAACATTATAGGTCTCTTCTCGGTCTAGTATTTCGCTTCCACGCACGGCTGGGGCGCCAAGCCGAGGCCTGCGCGCGGAAAGCGTGCCGACTAGGGGAGGGCACAAGGCAAGTCAACCGCGGGAAAGCGTTCCGAAAGCGTTGCAAATCGGTGACTCGATCCGTGCAAACGTCGGCGTCCGCTTGCGCTTCCTTACGGCAAGGTTTCATCTGCTCCCGGGCACTTAGGCCAATGTTCCGGGGGGCATCATGGGACGGGTTCGGATCGGATCTCAGCTACTTCTGGCGGGCGGCAGCCTGCTTGCCATCGCCGCGCCGGCTTCGGCGCAGCAAAACCAGCAGGCGAACGACGCCAATCGGGTCGGGCAGTCACAGGCCGAGGGGCAGCAGCCCGACCAATCGACCATCATCGTCACGGGCACCCGCCGGATCGACCGCACGGTCGCCGATTCGCCGGTTCCGGTCGACGTCATCTCGGCACAGAGCCTGAGCAACACCGGCTTCACCGAAGTGAACCGCGCGCTCAACCAGGAAGTGCCGAGCTTCAACTTTCCGCAGCCCTCGATCACCGACGGGACCGACGTGATCCGCCCGGCCACGCTGCGCGGCCTCGGCCCCGACCAGACGCTGGTGCTGCTCAACGGCAAGCGCCGCCACACGTCCTCGCTGCTCAACATCAACGGCTCGGTCGGACGCGGTACCTCCGCTGTCGACATCAATCTTATCCCGACCGTGGCGCTGCAGCGGGTCGAAGTGCTGCGCGACGGCGCCGCCGCGCAGTACGGGTCTGACGCAATCGCGGGCGTCATCAACTTCCAGCTGCGCAATTCCCGCAGCGGCGGGCGCGCAAGCGTCACCTATGGCGAGTACGACACCCATGTCGGCGGGGTGCAGGGCTACAGCGGGGTGCAGACGACCGCCGCGGGCACCCCGGTGCTCGCCCCGGACGGGACGTTGGCGCTGACCTCGACCGGTCGCGACATCAAGCGCAACGACGGCGCGACGGCGACCCTGGCAGCGGTCGTTGGGCTTCCGCTCGGCGCCCGCGGCCAGATCAACATCGCCGGCGAATATCAAAACCGCAACGCGACCCATCGCACGGGCGCGGACCCACGCCGCCAATACAACCTTCTCGCGGGCGGAGTGCTCGACACGCGCGAGCTGAGCTTCAACCGGTTCAGCCACATCTACGGCGATCCCGCCACCCACGACTACAAGCTTTTCGCCAATTATTCGCTGCCGCTCGGCGAGGCTGAGCTTTACGGCTTCTCGACGCTCAACCGGCGGCGCGGCCTGAGCGCGGGCTTTTACCGCTTGGCGAATGACGCTCGGAACGTACCGAGCATCTATCCCAACGGCTTCCTGCCGCTGATCGGCACGCTGACCCGCGACTATGCGACGACCCTAGGTGTGCGCGGCGAATTGGCCGGGTTCCGCTGGGACCTGTCCGGCCAGTATGGACGCGACAAGGTCGACTTCACGATCAAGAACAGCCTCAACCGCAGCTTCGGCGCGGCCTCGCAAACCCAGTTCGACTCGGGCGGGCTCAAATATTCGCAGGCGTTGTTCAACCTCGATGTCAGCCGCGACATCGCGCTTGCGTTCACCAGCAAGACGACGATTTCGGCCGGGGCGGAATATCGCCGCGAGCTGTTCGACATCCGCCCGGGCGAGCTCGCCAGCTACGCCAATGGGCCGGCCGGTGGCGCCCCCGGGGCGCAGGTCTTCCCAGGCTTCCAACCGACCATCGCCGGCCAGAGCGTCGCCGATCCGCACAAGCGGCACAACGTGTCGGCCTATGCCGAGGTCGACAGCGACATCACCAAGGCCATCAACGTGCAGGGTGCGCTCCGCTACGAGGACTATAGCGATTTCGGGAGCAAACTGAACTGGAAGCTCGCCGGCCGCTTCGAGCCGGTCAGCGGGATCGCGCTCCGCGCTTCGGCTTCGACCGGCTTCCGAGCGCCGTCGCTTCAGCAGCAGTTCTACGCGGCGCAGGCGACCAACAACGTCAACGGCATCCTGCTCGATACGGTGACGCTGCCGGTCAACAATCCGGCGGCGCTCGCGCTCGGCGCGCAACCGCTCAAGCCGGAACGGTCGCGCGCGCTGTCGGGCGGCGTCGTGTTCACCGCGGTGCCGCGGCTCAGCATCACCGTCGACGCCTATCAGATCAAGATCCGCGATCGGATCGTGGTTACCGAGAATCTGGGCGCATTCGGAACGACGGCCCAGAACAATGCAGTTCGCGCGCTGCTGGCGAGCGCCGGCTTCCCCAGCGTCACCGCGGCTCGGTTCTTCATCAACGGGATCGACACCCGCACCCGCGGGCTCGACGTGGTCGCCACCTATCGCGCGCCTGGCACCTACCTAGGCGGCCGGATCAACCTGACCGGCGGGCTCAACCTCAACAAGACCCGGATCACCCGCAACAACGCTTCGCTGGGCGCGCTCGCGACCATTCCCGGGCTGGTGCTGTTCGGACGGCAGGAGTCGCTCCGGATCGAGCAGGGGCAGCCGCGCAGCAAGCTCAACGGCTCGCTCGACTATGATGCGGGCCGCTTGGGCGGAACGATCCGCGCGACCCGCTACGGCAAGGTGCTCGGGGCAGGCAGCGAGCCCTTCCTCGACGTGCCGCTGTCGGCCAAGACGATCACCGACCTGGAAGTGCGGTTCAAGCCGTTCGGCGGCGACCGGCTGGTGCTGGCGCTGGGCGGGAACAACATCTTCGACGTTTATCCCGACAATGTGCCGCGCGGCCGCGGTGTCGATCCACTGACGGGTCTCGCCCGTAACGATCCGGCGACCAACTATGTGGCTCCGTTCAGCAACTTCTCGCCGTTCGGATTCAACGGCCGCTTCCTCTACGGGCGGCTGTCGGTGAACTTCTAATGGCGTGGGGCGGGCGGCGCGGGGATGCGCCTTCCGCCCCTAGTGCTTGTGCTCGCGGCGAAGGCGATAGCGGCCTTCCTCGAAGGCATCGAACAGGCCGTCGATCGCCGGGTGGTCAACCGGGCCGCTCTCCTCGTCGGCGATCAGGTTCTGCTGGCTGACATAAGCGACGTAGCTCGCCTCGGCATTCTCGGCGAGCAGGTGGTAGAAGGGCTGTTCCTTGCTCGGCCGGATCGCCTCGGGGATCGATTCGTACCATTCGTCGCTGTTGGCGAAGACCGGGTCGACATCGAACACCACCCCGCGAAAATCGAGCAGCCGATGCCGCACCACGTCACCGATCGCGAAGCGGGCGCGGCTGACAGGCGGAGCATGGAGACCCGACGTCATGTCGGAAGAACGAAGCAGCGAGGACATGGGTGCAATCTAGTGTCGCTGCAGCGCAGCACAAGCGCGATGCGCGGGAGCGCAGAAGCGACTAGGCAAGCCTGCCGACCGCTGCTAGGGGCCCGGCAACGACCCGCCGGCAGCCGCCGGAGCCCTCGTTCAAGACCTCGCGGAGAGGTGGCTGAGTGGTCGAAAGCACCGCACTCGAAATGCGGCGTGCCGGCAACGGTACCGTGGGTTCGAATCCCACCCTCTCCGCCACTGCGTCAGTACTAGCTGATGCGTCTACGCCGTTTTCCGTTCAAAAACAGCAGCTTGGCATTCGATCGCGCGCGTCTACGCCGCTCAAAATGCTGCGAAGTTTGCGATTGAATTCCTGAATTTCTCGGCGGTCTTGCACGTGGCTCAGACCAAACTGGTGGAGTGCCTGTTTTCAATGGGTTAACGGTTCACCGTTGCGCCAACTTACCGTAGAAATCCGGAATTGTGCTGCCGACTTGTCGACTAGAAAAAATAGGGAGGCGGTAGAGCCCGCTGTGGGAGGGAGTGCATGGGGCAGCACCAGAAACGGAAACGACCTGGCCGGCCCTACTGTGAGGCTTTCCCCTCGCTCGACATCAGCGAGTCTCGTAAGATGCTGGCGAGGGGTCAACAGTGCATCGAGTGGACCGACGAGCGCGGCCTGATCATCGGCCATGCCCAAGTGCGCAGCCTCGAGGATGGGCGGATTGACTTCCATTTCCGCTTCTTCGGGACCACCAACGTCGAGGTGGGGATCGGGCCCCGCAACCTTGCTCTTCGCTCCTTTGTGGTCAACGAGAATGTGACCAAGACCATGATGGCCTGCCGGCAGTGCGGTCGGAGCTGCCAGCGGATCTACTATGTGCGAGGCGACTGGAGCTGCTCCCGCTGCCAAGGCCTGGTCAGCATCACCCAGCGCCTCGGTGTGCTCGACCGGGTTCTCTACGACAAGGCTCAGATCGAGGCGAAGCTTGCTGCCGTGAAGGAGACCAAGCGCAACGCCGCCAAGCGGGCGATCCTCCGGCGGAAGCGAGATGCCCTGATCCGCAAGCTGCGAGAGGAGGAGGTGACTGACTTCTCCCCGCAACTGCGGTTCCGCTCCCGGGGTCGGTGGCTGGGGACGGATGAGATGCCCCTGATCGCGCCCGCACCCGGTGCGATCGGCTACGGCTGGGAGCCGGGCGACTTCGGCCTCCGCGGTGTCTACCGGGAGCCTCGACGCGAGCTTGTAGAAGAGCTGCTGAGCCCGTCCGGGCCGCTTGGACCGGGCGAGGTCCAGCAACCCTCTACGCCCGAGCGCGTCGAGCCTCCTGAGGGGCAGGGGCACCGGGTAAGCCGCATCCCGTTCAACAAGCCGAAGATCCCGTTTGTCAGCCCGTTCATCGGGGGTCCCCAGTACTAAAGGCTCACGCTCCTCCGCGGCGCTGCCTCGAGTTTCATGCACCATGCGCGAAGTAAGCGTTGCTGATATCGCCCGACTTGGTCGTGGCACGAACCCCTCCGCTGTATGCCGCTGCAGGTGCGAACAGCGGGTGCAGCAAGCCGGAGCGACACGCCGGCTGTCGGTGCCCGTGCGAGTACCGCGGGCGGCTCGCTTGCCGCTGAAAAGGGGCGTCTCGGCCATCGGCCGATCATAGCCGAAGTCGGGCGCGCCTCAGCAGACTAACTGCGTCCGGACGCGGTTAGTCTCAGCTGCATAATCAGCAGTCAAACAATCGCTGGCTGTGTCGCCTCGATGTCGCCGGCCGTGATCTCACACATCTCGCAGATCTCATCCCGATCTGCTGCCGGCAACTGCCCTATTCGATTCGCCTGCGCCTCAACGATTTGCTCAAAGAGATTGCGCACATCGCGGGCGTTGGCGAAATCTTTGGCGCGGTGATCCCACATACTCTGAATAATCTGCTCGAGACGAGCCCGCGTACCTTCAGCGAAGCTGTACTGTGCCGCCTTCGCTAGCTCGTAGAGGATTTGAAGCATTTCGGCTGGTGAGTAATCGGGGAAGCTGATGTCGCGGCTCATTCGCGAGCGTAGACCAGGGTTCATCCCGAGAAAGCGGTTCATCTGATCGGTATAGCCGGCGGCAATCACGACGAGGTCGGAGCGATGATCTTCCATCGCCTTCAGCAGGGTTGCCACGGCTTCGTTGCCGTAGTCGTTGTCCTCGCCTCCATCGAGCGCGTAGGCCTCATCGATGAACAGAACGCCGCCAAGCGCTTTGTCGATCACGCCTTGCGTTTTGATGGCAGTTTGACCGACATACTCCGCGATCAAGCCTGAGCGATCGACTTCTACCAGGTGCCCCTTCGAGAGCAGGCCCAAGCACCCGTACAGTTCAGCGATAATCCGCGCGACAGTGGTCTTGCCGGTGCCTGGATTGCCGAGGAACACCAGGTGGAAGGACATGTCAGGGACATGCAGACCCGCCTGCTTCCGCATGGCAAAGACCTTGGCGAGGTTGGTCAGCGTTTCGACCTCGTGCTTCACGGTCGCTAGCCCGATCAGTTGATCGAGCTTGCCCATGACGGATTGCACGGAGCGAGCGTCGGAGTCCTGGTGCGGGCTCTCGGGTGACCCGGCCTGAGCAGCACTTGGTGCTCGTGCCGGCGCCAGCGGGTTGGTTAGCTCGAGCGGCTTGTCTTGAAGATAGTCGGAAGGAAGAGCTGCTTGCAGGCGGGCGGAATAGCAGGCCAACTGCGCATTCTCTCGCGGCTGAACTCCGTCCGCTGAGGCGACAACGCCTAAGATGTACTCGATCGTCTTCGAAAAATTCAGATCCTTGATGTTCAGCTTGGAGATGAGCGGCCCAACCTGCTCAACCTCCTTCGAGAAGGCCTCCAACAATGGTGCGTTCTGAATGAGGCTGAGCGTCGCTTGGTTGGTCGTCGAGCGGTCAAACCAGAAGATGGTACGGATCGTCTCATCTTCAGCCTGGGTCAGCGTCCCGTCGGCCGTGGCGACCTGCATTGCCAGCCCACGGAGAGCCTGTAGGAAGCCGCGGACCTGGTCCTGCTGCTCCGCACCAGGAAAGGCCTGCTGGACTGCTGTGATCAGGGCCCAGAGCCGATCGGCAGCGGCCTTCGTCGGAGAGTCTTCTCGAGCCATGTCTACGCCTCACTGAATGATGTTTGGGGGCGGCTCAGCGCATCGGCTTCAAGCCGACGCAGCGCTTCCACGGCAGGCTCAAACCTAGTGCCGCACTATGCCGCACCTCGACCCTCGACCCAGCTCCCTCGGGATAGATCGAGAAGGTTTTGAAGGGGATGCCGTAGCCGTTGCGGAAGATGGCCACTCGAGCGCCGTCGGGTCGCTCGATGAGGCGGAGGTGATCCCTCTGCTCAAAGCAGGCGGCCACCTCAGACTGCGAACGGGCGAGGTGAAAAACCTCATCCACCTCGTTGTGCAGCATCCCAGAGGTCGAGGCGCACGCACTGGCGAGCAGCGTTCCGGCCGAAACGACGATCTTCAGCTTCGACATCTGTCACCCCCTATGTTCCTCTCGGGGGCGACGGCCGAAGCCGGATGTTGGAAACCTGCTAGTCACAGGCGCATGCGCCTTTACCGTTGCCGGCTGGACATGCGCGCATGCCACCCGGCCACAGCGATAGCTGACGACCGAGCTGACTAGCGGGGTTTCCACGCCCCGCTCCCGCGTATCTCGGGAGCGACACAAAGATTGCGTCCTTGCCGACCGGACGCAAGCAGAAACGACGCGAAATCGTCAGTTCAGCACGACAACCAGCACCGCGGCTTTTATCCAGGAACCAGCAAGGAGAGCAGGTCGGCGGACCTACCTTCACCGGCGACACTCGGCGTTCCCCCTCGGCAATCCCGCAGACGAGCCCCGCTGCTCTTCTCACCTGATTTGCGTAGCCCGCTGAACGTCGATCAAAGCGTCACCGCGTTCTCCGGCAGTCGGAGCCGCGGAGGGTGGATCAATGTCAGGATCGACCCTATTTACAGGGTGAAAACAGGGAAGGGACGACGGAGCCCAGACCTGCGCCACTGTTAGGGGCTGAGTCAGCGCCTTCGCGCACGGTCTCCACCAAGGCGGTGAGGCAGTGCCCGCTGAAGGATCACATCAGGAACAATGGACGAACTCACAGCTTGACAGTCGTGCCGATGTGCGGAACACGGGGGGCAAGGCCTTGCTCGTCAAGGCTCCGGGATGTCATTTTTCCGGCGCCCTCTCGCACCGTTGCTGTCTGGTGCTGAAGGTTTGCCATTCACAAGGTCGCTCGCCCAAGTCGGTGTGTGACCAGGCAAGTCTTGTAGGCAGCAATGATCCTCAACTTCGTGATATGGAGAAAGCCGCGAGGACTCCGTCTTGAAGCGGGTCCGTACCCGCAGATGTGGGTTGCTCAGCGACACAACAATCAGCGGTCATTCACTTCCACGCCGGTCCTTCACGTTTTCATATGCTGCGCTGGCGCGCGCCGAAAGGCGGTGGACTGATGAACAAGGAGGAGCAGGTCGGGCCGGGGCGCCCGCCGAAATTTTACCAGTTCAAGCCAGGTCAGTCGGGCAACCCGAAAGGGCGGCCACGTGGATCCAGAAATTTGAAAACAATCGTAAGTCGCTTGTTGGATCAAGAGGTCAAGTCACCGCTTGATCGCAGTGACGTTTCGATCCGAGAAGTACTAGTTGAAAATCTCTTTATAGAGGCAATGAACGGTAATCTGAAAGCCGCTCAGTACCTGCTCGAGAATGATGGCGGACAAGACGAGCCCCGGGCTGACTTGGAGCATAGCATACCCAGTCCAGACAAGTAACTGTTTGGCAAATTGACAACTGCTACCAATGCATGATCGGGTGCTCGCGGCAATTGTTTGCGAGCATCCTTTCTGCCTTGAGTAGCCTGACTTTGCGCACAGGTACACGGCCCGCGAGCGGACCTTCGTTCATAAGGCCAGTTGGGGCCGGGAAGACCCACAATCGGCCGTCAAGCGCGTGATGACTGGTTTCTAAACCCGCCAGTCGTTCACGGCCTAGTGTCGAGTTGATGGTCAACCCGAGAGGAAGATGACCGCGCTGCCTTGAAGCCATGGCAGCATCGGCCGTTGTATAAGGCGACCCAAATGACTCGACAGTGCGCCCGGAACCCTTTCATATTGCTGGTTTAGGGAGGGACTTGGCGTGGCTAGTAATCCGATCAGCGAGCAGGCCGACGAGTCCATGTCGGTGTTCCAGAGCGCTCTGCCCATCCGAGAGAAGCTGGACCGGGCGCGGATGGCACTGCTCGACTTGTCAGCCCGCAACCGTCTGCTCAACATGCCGAGGTCTTCGAAGAGCGTTCGGGCTCTTGAGGTAGTCGACGAACTCAGCGCCGAGGTCTTCCGCCTGCTCGTGCGCGAGAACCGGGTCTTCTCGTTTACGGCCGGCAAATCCGCCGCCGAAACTGTTGAGGATGGAGACGAAGCGGACGAGATAGAAGAACTCGCCCAGCCCGAAGACGACGAGGTCGACGACCGCGGTATCCAGGCGCGTCATTCCGACACTCGGCTCCAGACTCGGCTGACGCCCAAGGGATTGCAGCGTCGCCTGCTCGACCTGTTCTTCGACGCTCGCACGCTGGAGGAGGAGCAGGGTGTCAACATCCTCTACCTGACGCTCGGCGCGCTGAAATGGGTTGACCCGCAGAACGCCACCAACATCCGCTTCGCGCCACTCGTCCTCATCCCCGTGTCGCTCGAGCGCGGCAACGCCGGCGAGAAGTTCAAGCTGCGAGCGAGACAGGAGGACTACGCGTCGAACCTGTCGCTGGAGGCGTTCCTCGACCGCGTCCACGGGATCCGGCTGCCCGCCTTTGAGGCGGGCGATGCGTTCGACCCGACTGGCTACTTCGCCGAGGTTGCCGATGCTGTCTCGGCCAAGCCGGGCTGGGCGGTGGCCCCTGATGACATCGTCCTCGGCTTCTTCTCTTTCGCGAAGTTCCTTATGTACCGGGACCTCGACCCGGAGAGCTGGCCCGCCGCGGCTAGGATCACGGATCGCGGGCTAGTGCAGGGCCTGCTCAATGACGGCTTCGAGGGCTCGGGGGAGATGATCCCCGAGGACGCGAACATCGATCCGTTCATTCCGCCCAGCGACATGCTCCACATCGTGGACAGCGACAGCTCGCAGGCACTCGCGGTCCACGAGGTGCGCCGCGGCCGCAACCTCGTTATCCAGGGCCCGCCGGGCACCGGCAAGAGTCAGACGATCGCCAACTTGATCGCCTCGGCCGTGGCGGACGGCAAGACCGTCCTGTTCGTGGCCGAGAAGATGGCGGCACTGGAGGTCGTCAAGCGGCGGCTAGATTCCACCGGCGTCGGGGACGCGTGCCTAGAGCTGCACAGCAGTAAGGCAAACAAGCGCGCCCTGCTCGAGGAGCTGCGCCGGACGTGGGAGCTCGGCGCACCACGGGGGCAACAGCCGGGATCGCTCCACGCGCGCCTGCGGGAAGCGCGCGACAGGCTCAACGGGCACGCCGCGCGGATGCACGCGCCGCACGCCGGATCTGGGCTGACGCCGTTCCAGGTCATTGGACAGCTCAGCCGCCTAAGGCTTGGTGGCGAGAAGCCGAACGACATCGCGTTGGCCGACCCGCAGGGTTGGACACCCGACGCCTTTGCAGAGCGGCACGGCGTCATCTCGGACCTGGTCAACAGGATCGAGGTCATCGGCCGGCCCGAGGACCACACCTGGCATGGGGTCGGCCTTTCATCGATCCTTCCGACAGACGTCGAGCGGCTGACCGGCCGCATTGCGACCCTCGCCGAGCGCCTCGCCGACCACAACGAGGCGGTCGCGGGCCTGGCTGTGCAGCTCGAGCAGCCGCGACCTGCGACCTTGGACGCTCTCGCGCCGCTCGCGGCGCTTGCCGGCCGCATAGCCGAGGCGCCCCGACTGGCGGCCGCGGCGATTGCCGCGCCCGCCTGGGACGAACGGGCCGGCGAGATCGCCGCGCTGCTCGCCATCGGAAGAGATCACGCAGCGCTGAGGCTGGAGCTGGCGCCGTCCGTTGGAGAAGGCGCTTGGACGGCGGACCTGGGGGAGACGATCGCCGCCCTCTGGCTGCTTCCTTCCGGGCTGGACTCCGATGCGTTCGCGTCGGTGACCGTGCTCGCGGACGGCCTATCCCGCCTCATTTCCGATTCCGCGTCGCTCGCCCGAGCGATGGGACGGGATGCGCCGACCACGATGCGCGACGCCGCCAAGCTAGCCCAGGTCGGCGAGCGGGTCGCTGCCGCCCCCGACGCCAGCGCGGAGGCGTTCGCGGCCGATCTCTGGGACGGCGGCGTGGAGCGCGCCGCGGACCTGGCGGAAGCCGTCGCTAGGCTGGAGTCGGCCAGGATCCGCATCGGAGACGGGTTGTCAGAGGCGGCCTGGGGCATGGACCTCGCTGGCGCCCGGACGGTACTCGCCACGCACGGTGCTGGCTTCTTCAAGATCTTCAGCGGCGAATGGCGGCGCTCCAACAGGCTCGTCCGGTCGGTGCTGTCACGTCCCGAAGCACCACTGGACGAGGTGCTCGGCATGCTTGACGCGCTCGCCGCCGGCCAGGCAGCGAAGCGCTCAATCGGGGCCGACGAAGCGCTCGGCCGCAGCGCCTTCGCTTCGCACTGGCGAGGCGACCGCTCCGCGTCAGAACCTCTGCTCGCGCTCGTCGATTGGATGCGCTCGCTACGCGACCTTGGCGCCGAGCCGCGCCTAATCGCCGCCAGGAAGCCCGATCAGGCGGAGGTGGGCACGCGCGCCGCGCGGACGACGTCGCTCGCGACGGATCTGGCCAGCAGCGCCGCGAGGCTATGGGATGCGCTCGGAGACAAGCGCGCGTCGGCATTTGGCGATGGGGTCGACGCGCTCCAGGCGGACCTCACCTCTCTGCTCGCCTTCGCCGTCCGCATGCACGAGGCGGACAAAACCTCCGGCCGCCTACTCGCCACCACCGGGTTGACGGCGGGTCGCCGCCTGTCCCTGCTGGAACGGGTGGCGGCCGGCCAAGAGCTGTCAGCGCGGATCGAAGCCGCGGCGTCCCTTGGGGAGACTGCGTTCGCGGAAGGCTGGCAGGGCACGGCATCGGATTGGCGCAAGCTGGGCATCACGGCGGAGTGGATGGCGGCCAACGCGGACATCCGCATGCTAGCGAGCCGAACTGCCGACCGCTCCGAACCGGGGCGTCTGGCCCAGCAGCTGGAGCAGCTGCAGGACGACCTGCTGGCGGACCTGGGTTCCGCTTTCGACGCGATCGCATTGAACCGCGTTCGCGCGTTCGGCACCGACCGGGTCGAGACCCTTGGCACCGCCGACCTGCACGCCCGGCTCGAGACATGGTCCCGCTCGGGGGAGAAGCTCTTCCAGTGGGTCGCCTATCGCGACCGGACCGAGAGCGCCTGCACGTTGGGCTGCGGCGACATCGTCGACAGGCTCGCCGACGGAAGGCTCGCCCCGGACGGCGCGATCGGCGCGTTCGAGATGGCTTATTATGAAGCGATTTACGCGGACCAGGTGCGCGCCGAACCCGAACTCGGCAGGTTCGATGGTACGTTGCACGGACGGCTCGCTCGCGAGTTCGCCGACATGGACCGACAGCGTATCTCGTCGGCGAGCTACGAGGTGGTGAGCGCGCATCACAAGCGCGTTCCGCCGCGCGACGGAGGCGCCATAGGGCCGCTTGGCGTGCTGCGGGCCGAGATCGCACGCAAGCGCGGCCACATGCCGATCCGCCGCCTGATGGAGAAGGCGGCACCCGCCGTCCAGGCCCTGAAGCCCGTGTTCATGATGAGCCCACTGTCCGTCGCGCAGTTCCTAGCGCCAGGCGTGTTCGAGTTCGACCTGCTCGTGATGGACGAGGCGAGCCAGATCCAGCCGGTGGACGCGCTCGGCGCGGTCGCCAGGGCGAAGCAGGTGGTGGTCGTCGGCGACCCCAAGCAGCTGCCGCCCACCGCCTTCTTCTCGAAGGTGACGAGCGGAGCGGCGAATGACGACGAGGACGAGACGGGCAGCCGGGTCGCCGACATAGAAAGCATTCTCGGCCTTTTCACCGCGCGTGGCCTGCCAACTCGCATGCTGCGCTGGCACTACCGCAGCAAGCACCAGTCGCTGATAGCCGTCAGCAACCGCCAGTTCTACGAGAACAAGCTCTTCATCGTGCCCAGCCCCTATACCGCGGAAGCGGGGATGGGCCTGCGCTACCACCACATTCCCCAGGGGATTTGGGACGCTGGCGGCACCCGGACCAACGCCGTCGAGGCGAAGGTCGTCGCGCAGGCAATCGCGGCGCACGCGCGCGACAATCCGAAGCTGTCGCTCGGCGTCGCGACGTTCTCCACCTCGCAGCGCCGCGCGATCCTGGACCAGCTCGAGCTGTTGCGACGCACGCTGCCGCCCGAGGTGGAGGCATTCTTCCAGGCGCACCCGTCGGAGCCGTTCTTCGTAAAGAACCTGGAGAACGTGCAGGGCGACGAACGCGACGTCATCCTGATCTCCGTCGGCTACGGGCCGACCACGCCCGGCGGTCGCGTGCCGATGCGCTTCGGCCCGCTCGGCACCGAAGGAGGCGAGCGCCGGCTCAACGTACTCATCAGCCGCGCGAAGCAGCGCTGCGAAGTGTTCGCGTCGATGTCGGACGAAGACATCGACCTCGACTTCGCGCAGACCCGCAAGGGCGTGTTCGCCTTCAAGATGTTCATGCACTTCGCCCGAACGGGCAGCATGACCATGGCGGAGAGCACCGGCCGCGACCACGACAGCGTGTTCGAGGAACAAGTGGCAAAGGCTCTCCAAGCCAGGGGCTATCAGGTTCACCCCCAAGTCGGGCTTGCCGGCTTCTTCATAGACCTAGCCGTGGCGGACGCCGAGCGCCCTGGCCGCTACCTGCTGGGCATCGAATGCGACGGCGCCTCCTACCACGACGCGCGCTCGGCACGCGACCGCGACCGGCTCCGCCAGTCGGTGCTGGAGAGCCACGGCTGGACGATCCATCGCATTTGGAGCACCGACTGGTTCCAGCGGCCGAACGAGCAGCTCGAGATCGTGGTCGCGCGCATCGAGGCTGCCAAGGCCGAGCACGACGCGGAGGCGACGGGAAGGCGCGCCGCACGGGCCGTGCCCGTGGACATCGTGACCGTCGAGCGCGAAGACGTGACCGAGATCGGGTTCGCCGCCAGCGACGACAAGCCCGCGGCCGCAGCCTACGAGGAGGCGGTGCTCCAGCGGCCCCCGCACCTAGGATGCGAACTGCACGACGCGCCGACCGGCGCCTTGTCGCAGCTCGTTGAGGCGGCGGTTGCGACCGAGGGGCCCGTCCACGTCGACGAGGTGGTGAATCGGATACGCGACGCCTGGGGCCTCAAGCGCGCCGGCGGTCGTATCCAGGACGCGGTCGAGCGGGCGATCGGCGTGTCGATGCGCTCCGGCCGCATTGCGCGAGACGGCGACTTCGTAACGGTGCCCGGCCGCAAGGCTATGGTCAGAGACCGCAGCGCGGTGCACTCGCCAAGCCTAAGGCGGCCTGACACGCTGCCTCCCGCGGAGATCGAGGTTGCCATCCTGGACGTCGTGCGTGCCAACTTCGGCGCGTCGGACGAGCAGGTATGCTCGGTGGTCTCCCGCGCGCTGGGCTTCAAGTCGACGAGCGGTCAGCTGCGGGACGCCATTGCCGAGGTGCGCGAGGCGGCGCTGGTGAAGGGCTGGCTGGCCCAGCGGGACGGGCTGCTGGTGCTCGGGCCGCACGCCCCCGTGCCGGCTCCGGAACGGCCGCCGTCCGCGCTCGCCGCGCTCATCGCGGAGGGCGAGCACGAGCGCCTCGAGTTCAAGGAGACGCTGAGATGGGACGTAGCGCTGGGCCAGGAGAACAGGAAGCTGGAGGACGTCGTCGTGAAGACGCTGGCAGGCTTCGCCAATCGCGTTGGCGGCACGCTGCTGATCGGCGTCGCTGACGATGGTCAGGCAAAGGGGCTGGACCGTGACTACGCCTGCCTCGGGGGCAACCGCGACAAGCTGGAACTGCACCTGACAAACCTCTTCACCAAGCACTTCGGCCAAGCCTGCCGGGCGGCGAAGATCCGCGTGAGCTTCCCCGACCAGGACGGTACGGCCGTGTGCCGGGTCGACATGGACCGTTCAGCCCAGCCAGTGTTCGTCAGCCTCGTGGACCGGGCCGGTAACATGGCCGAGCGCTTCTACGTGCGATCGGGCAACTCGACGCAGGAACTCAGGCTGAGCGAAGCAACGCCATACATCCGGGAGCACTATGGGAGCACCTGATGCTCGCAGCCTTCTATATAACAGACCGGTAGGACCCATAAGCCGACGTTCAAGGCCGCTTCTCGGCTTCCCACATTTAGACGTCGGTGCCTGCGGGCAATGGCTGGACCTGGCCGCATACTGCGCCTCAGTTTCCGGTTCGCCTGGGGTCCAAGCGGACACAATCCCGGAACGTGATTGCTCTTGCTCCAATGACGCCCGCACCTGCCTTTTGATTCACGCATTCTTCTCCGTGCGGACGATCGATGAATGTAAGCGGCTAAAGTATCCATTAATGTTTATCGCCATTGCTTCTTCAAGCGCTTGTCTGGAAGAGTGGCTCTGTCAAAGCGTAGAAACGGACACAAATGAGCGGGTCGAGCAGGCGGAACAAGCGGGGAACTCTGGAGGCAGACCTCACGAATGCTCTGCGAAGCAAGGGGGCAATGGCCGATACCATATTAACCATCCACCGCGTCATTACCTCGCGGCAGTCGCAGGTGATCGGAGAGCTACCCGCCCAATCTATTCAAAGCTGGCTTCACATCGCCGAAAGTTCATTTGGAAAAGCCTTAGACATAGATAATGAAAATCTGGTTCAGATTGAGAAACTGAGTCGGCAGACAAATGCTGCAGTCGAGCTCAATTATCTCAAGCTCGCTGTGGCATACATCATTGCTAATCCGGATCGGGTGAACGCGTGGATAGATTTAGATAGGGTTGGGTCTGCCCTGTCGTTCGCCGGGGATGCGGAGGGACTAAAGGCTCGCCTACTGGCTTTGAGGCCTGTTGATCAGCAAGCACTTTCATCCATGAAGCTGTATGCTGCTCTCCATAGCTTTTCCGACCAAATGATCCGGGAATACCTAGACACAAATCTGCCATCCCACTGGACTCAGAACCGGCTACTATATCCGTTTGTGTATTACTTCATAAATCTGCCGGAGCCGCACGCTCTTGATCAACTTCTAGGGCAGATACTTCCCCGTAAGGGCACGGGTCCGGCCGAAAAGATCCTCGCGAAGTTTCTCCTGACCCCTGACCAGCCGGAAACGGCTAATCTGGCTATGCGGTGTTACGTTGCATTGCTGAGCCACCCTTATGATGCGCTTGAATATCTCACAACTGACTTGGCGCGTCGTTTTGCTTACGGTGACCGAATAGAACCGACTTACCTCGAGCAATTTGAGCTGCTGGCGCGGGCTTTCCCGCAGCACCGCGTTTCTCGCTTGGTCAGCTTAGCTCGTGGCGAGCAGCTACCTTACGTCGAATGTCCTGCTGAGTTTCACGGGATAGCACTTGATTCCTCGGGATCAGAATTGGGCATGCTGCGATCTATTTTTGACATGGATTGCCAAGCACCTCCGGAAATCAGTCAAGAGAAGGATGTGCTACTGGCATTAAGAGATGCTCGATGGTCTAGGTATCCGGACCCAAAGCATTTCGATGAGCTTGCAAGCTTTCACCGAAAATTCGCGGTTCTTGCCAGCGCTCGATTGGTTCGGCACGTGGCAACCAGCTTGTACCTGTTCAGCCGGACCGAACCGAAGCAGGAGCGCCTTGACCTGCTCAGTGGCATTCTCATCACAGGGAATTTAAACCCGTTCGCGTTCAGTGGCCCTCAAGGCTACGCAGTTGCAAAACTTGGCCGATTCAACAGCGACCTCAGCGCGACAGAACTCATCGACAAAGTAGCGTCCCACCTCGGACCACTGACCGAAAAGCGCGAAGACCGCATCTGGATCAAGGCTGCGAACTGGTCGCTTCTTCAGAGTCAGGCCGAAGGGCGTATCCATGAGTGGGCAAACCTGGCGCGAGCGCGTTTTCCGGTCTTGATCACTCCACGGTACCTTAGTGGGCTAGACTGGAATTGGCTGTCCGGCTTCATCAGCGCAGTCGGCATGGGGCCGCTGGTCGGCAACTTAGATGTCATCTTCTGCCTTTTTCTCCGCCAGCTGGAAGAATTTCGCCGGGAGTCCGTGCCTCTTCGGGTTTCGATCGAGCCTATCACTCGCAAGATAAGATCCGTCGAGGAGTTCAGTGAGTGGCTGCACAACAACCTGGGAGCAGATAGCAGCGCCTTCATTCGTTATTTTCTGACCCCGGACACCATTCTCAAGCTTCGTCTTACTGACAATTATGTCGCCGCCGTCTCGTACCGGCTGGAACTCCTGACTCGTGCCGTAAAGAAGTACGACTTCAAGGAGGGTGTTTTCGACCAGGGTGACCTTGAGCGCGAGCAAGCGCGGCTTACCGCAATGTTGTGCAGGATGAGTGTTGGTGCGCGGCAATTTGAAGTTGGCTGGGACACCCTCTTCGAGAGTGCTTTAGAGAGAACGAGGGACGCATACTCGGCTTACGAAGCTGTCTCACTAGCCGTTCCGGAGGACGCAGTCGCAAATACAAGGCGAACCTCGCCGTACCAGTTCGCTAACGCCGCCACTGGAGACTACGAAGCTCCTAACAGGGATTGGCCACTGGTTCTCGTCATCGGAGGTGTGATCGACACCTTCCTTACTCACCCGACTACTGGAATCGAATCAATCCTGTCTGTCCGGATCAGGCACGACGCATTCCGACGAGAATACGAAAACGCTATCAAGCAAGTAGAGATCGGTGATGTTGCCGGCGTGTCCCCGGCCAGAAGCCGGAAGATTGTGGCAAGCTATCCTCCACCGGTCTATCGTGAAATACAGCGCTGGCTCGATGCGAGAATGCACACGCATCGTAAAGACAAATCGCAAGGTTTGTTCGATTACATTCCTACGAAAGCCGAAATGAGTGCGCTTCTTGAGATAGCTCAAGGAAGCGACCTTGAAGGTATCGTTCGCCACGTTTTTGATTGGATCAAGCCCCGCCTGGAGAAGGACCTCGAAAGAGCAAGGGAGTTTTTGGCGGCTGAGCTTGGTCCGGCCTTGGAACGTAGGGTGCAAACAACCCGGCTAGAACAGGCGCAGCACGGGGGCACCAGTGAAGAGCATCAAAGGGTAGCTGACGCTGTCGCGGCGGCATTCATGCGGCGAACCAAAGAGCTGGATGAATGGTTTAGGATCCCAGAAGGCAATCGTGATCAAAGCCTGAGCATCGACGAGGTGTTCAACGCTGTTAGACAGCGCTTTCGCCTTGATGAAGCCGCCGGTAACCTGCGCTTGAAGGGCTTGCCCGGTCCGGTCAGCTCGCATGAGATTTCGCCCGCGAACATTCGGCACGTCTACGACTTGTTGAGTGAAATCGTGCAGAACGTCCGCAAGTACGCCGCTCAGCCTGGTGCCGCCCTGCACATATCACGCTCCAGTGGGTCGAGCGGTAGCTTTCTTGTTTTTTCCAACCGTCGTGCAGAAGGCGAAGCTGGCGTCGACGTAATTGTTGGACACCCCTATGCCACTCTCCAAGAGGCGCTATTTGGTGAAGGCAATTCCGGCTTGAAAAAAGTTGCCTACTTGGCGGCTTCCCTGGTCAGGGCCAACACAAGCGTTCATGTTTGCCGAAAAGGAATGTACTTCCACGTCGCCGTTCCACTAGCGGCGTTCGGAAGTGAGCCTAAGGCGATGCCGACGTGAAAATCCTGATCATCGAGGATGTGCAGAGCAAATTTGACGAAGTGCGTTCGATAATTGTTTCCGTTTTCCCAGGCCTGCACACGTTTCAACGCGCCTTCAACCTGAACGAGGCGGAGGACGCGGTGATGATGCCAGGTTGGGACTTGGTGATAGTTGATCTCTCGATGGACATAAACGGAAGTGGGGCCATGCAAGGAGCAGGACATGCGACCCTAGGAGGGCTTGATGTTCTTGAGCGCATGGCTCTCTTCAAGATTGCGCACCCAACCATAGTGGTGACAGGCTTCGATAGTTTCCAAGATCCTGATCGCTTCGACAATGCAATAATGAACCTCGCCGATATAAGCGGCCTTGCGTCTGATTGGCTCGGAAAGTCGTACATTGGATCGGTTCGCTATGGAGCAGCAAACTGGAATAGAAAGTTCAGCCGCATGCTGCAGCAGTGGAGTGGTTCGTGAATGTACTCATAGTTCATGATCGCGAAGATGTTGGACGCGAAATCGAAAGCCTCGTGCATGCCTTGTGCTCAAAGGCTAAAGTTCACTTGGTAGACGACGCGTCGACAGCTCGCGCTCGTCTGGCAGACCTCTACTACGATCTGCTCATTATTGACCTTACCATCCCCGTTGTCTCCGGACGCGGATCGCACGACTTCCGCGTCGCGGAAGGCTTGCTGGAGGAACTATTCGCCTCGCCCGTGCTGCTGAATCCTGGGAACATTCTGGGCATTACGAAAGATGAGAGCGCACTCGATAACGTCCAGAACAATATCGGCCCGCACTTGATGGCCGTCATAGCGGAGAAGGACGGCAGTCCCTGGCGGAAGCAACTTAGCGACCGTGTTCGGTATGTTTTGGAGTCGGGCAAATCTCGCTCAAGATCCCTGTCTACCAAGCACGAACTAGATTTACTGATCGTGACCGCCCTGGACAAAGAACTCTCGCCCTTCCGCGAATTTTTTCAGCTTGAGCAGAACCGGGCAACACCCGGACTGCATGATTTCGTGTTCACGGATCGTAATGGGCAGCCGCGGCGTGGTGCATGCTTCGCGATCGGTCGGGCAGGACAACCGTCAGCTGCATCTGAGACTCAAGGGCTGATTTGCCAGTTGCGTCCCCGCCTCGCTATCATGACGGGCTTCTGCGGTGGTGTGCCAAACAAAGCAGATTTGGGAGACGTGCTCTTCGCCGGGTCTGCTTTCGATTGGGATTACGGGAAGTGGAAGCCTTCGGAGCAAGCTGCTCGGCTTTACTCTCGACCTGAGCCCGTGGTCATTCGGAATAGCCGCACACATCGGGTTGCACGCCAGCTGGTGGAGCAAGGCATTCAAGATCCCAAATCTTTGAATGCGCAGGTTGCACTTTTGTCAAAGGGCGAGGTTCTTGAGCCGAAACTGAGGCTTGTTCCATTTGCCTCGGGATCTGCAGTCATCGGTGATCCAAACGTGCTTGTAGACATCAAGTCACTCAACGAGGACATTGGGGGTGTGGACATGGAATCGTTCGGGTTTTACTTCGCCTGTAAGTACCCCCATGCTGCACCCCCTGAATTCCTGTGCATAAAGTCTGTCGCTGACGAATGCGGCCCCGAGAAGGATGACCGGCTGCACGCCTCCTGCTCATACTCCTCCGCTTATATCGCCCGGGTGATCGCTACAGAGCTCTGGGAGTTTGACTCCGAGGGTAACAACTGATCGTAGGTGTGTAGCCGTCGCTACCTCGGCTTAAGTACCGGCAAGACAGATGCTGATGTGCGTAAGGCGCCGAATTGACAGATTAGCTGATCGTAAACATAGCCTGCCTGCCGGATCAGCAGCTCAACTAAGGGCGACTTTCGGGCGCCGGGATATCAACTGCCAACGATCGAGGCGTTTGCTAAGCCGCTCCACGCCTCGCGTGAACGAACGTCTGCAACCCCGTTATGCAAACCCTCAAGCTGCCGTTCCGCTTCTCACCAGATACCGCCTCTGGACCGACTTGGCTTTGTATGTCGGGAACGGGTGGGAGGCGGACGTTACTTTGGGTCAACCCAATCCGTGCGGTCAGCATCAATCAGGCCCGTTCTAAAGATCCACCAGACACGCCAGCCAGCGAAGCCGAGCCAAGCAGCAGAAAACAGCACCGAGGGTATCCACCACCAGTTGCCGATCATCGGCACGCCTAAGAACGGCAGAGCCGCGACCAAGAACACGAGTGCGCCGGGGCGACCTGTTTGCATGCCTAGGTCTCGATCAACAAACCCACGTATCCGTTTGTATGCCGTCACTCGACTAACAATGGCTCGCAGCGCGAATGTCCGCAATGGGTGGAAAGCGGACGTTAGTCCCAGGGGCAGCCGCCATACCCATCAAGACAGTAAGCCGTCCCAAAAAGAAGGTCCCAGATAGGCGGCCAACCGAGCCACGCAGCAACGATCAACAGCACGGCGAGAGCCGCGCAGCCAACGCTGACGTTCCTCAACTTTTGCTTCACAAGGCGAGCCTAAGCCGCACCTGCTAATGTCCGCAATGGGTCGATCGCTGCCGATCGGCTCGAACGGTGATTGGGTGGAAAGCGGTCCTAAGCGCCAGCCACCCGTAAGAGCCAAACTTCCGCTTGTTTTGGTTCGCCGGGAGCATTGGCGTCAGCCCGGCCTCTCGCTGCTTCGAACTCGTCATGGAGCGAGAATGGGCCCACGCCGACGCGGGCGCGGAATCGATTTATAGCTTGGGCTAACGCGCGAAGATCACCCAACTCCTTCGGGCTTTCATAACCATGAAGGTGTTCGTTGTGGCCGAAAAGGCCCCACCTACCAGCCGCGCACTCTGACAGTGCAGTGGTCAGCACGATGCGATACTCGCGCTCAAGCTCCTCGGCTTGCTGGTAGAGACGTTCCTGCTTGTTCATGGCCGTTGTTTATCGCGTAGCCGCATGGCCGCAATCGGTCGCAGGCAGCCATCCCGCAGGGTAGCTGAACGAGCGTCCGGAAACTTGGGCTGGTCACCCGAGAGCGGACGGTCTGAAATCCACCAGACACGGCCAGTCTATCCCGCCGCGGGTTAGGCGTATGCTTGGTCGGAAAGTGAACGGTCAGAGCTTCCGAAGAACCACTCCCAGCGCAAGGCGATACATGAGGTAGCATGCGCACATGTAAGCGATCACGCCTCCAACCAGTGGCCGAGGCGAGACTTCATCCTTGAACAACCCGTAAACGAACCCCCCGCCCGCGAGGAGCGCCACAAGCACACCGAAGAGCACGCGTTCGGCGAGTTGTGCTTTGCGATACCTGTCCATGAACACCTTATGAGTTGTCACGCTACATTCTGGTAGTGGAGACGACCTCAATTGGCCGGAATGAGTCGAAAGCAGCCATCCGTGGTTTGGCTGAACGGATGTCCGGAAGCGTGGGCTGGTCACCCGAGAGCGGACGGTCTGCAATCCACCGGATGCAGGCGCTCGTCGGTCTAGCCCGACCTACCGTCCCAGATCGTCTGCTAACGGTGGAAAGCGGACGTTCGCTCAGACGCTAATCATAGCTTGTATGAAGCTCTTCGTTCCACTTGAGCCCTCTGGCTGCGGCCATCCGTCGCCTCGCCTCCATCAACATCAAGTGCTCTTCGCGCCCGAGTGTCTGAAACGCCGCTTGCCTGCTTTCATCGGAGGTGACGCGGTCCGAAGCAAAGAGTGCGAGGAGCGACATTGTAAAGGCGTCTCGTTCCGAGATGCATCGACCGAGCGCCACGTCTGAAGACTGTTGGATCGTCAGCTTCGATGTCTGCAGACTTCGCATCATCCGGGTGAGGCAGACCTTGTAAGCCTCTTGCGCTCCCCGCGTACCGTGAGTGGCGAGAGACTCTTCAGCCCAACCTTGCGTCGCGTCCGCAGCGCTCGCTGCAGCGATTAAAAAGAGGGCCACCGACCTGCGCATAGCCGCTACGCTAAGCGAACAAGCTTGATGTCCGCAATGGGTCGAAAGCGGACGCAAGGCCCACTTGGCTTCTTTAATCGCTCGCGTGCTTGGCTTCGGGATTGGGCGCCAGCCAAAGGCGCTCTGTCGGGAATGGAAACCGGATGCTAGCCGCCCACTTCTTGCCATTGATCTTGATTGCGCCTTTCTCAGTGCGGCGAGCGAGCAAGGCGCGAACTTCTGCCAGCTTGGACGAAGGGATGTAGATGCTGAACGAGTCCCCGCGCTTAATTGTCCGAGGATCGTTCAGGTCTGGGAGGTTGGTTGGCCATTTGGTAGATGCATCTGGCGCGTAGTTATATGGCCATACCATTACCTCGATCCTGTCGGGCAACCACTCGGCGTTGGGGCGAAGGTTGACGTTCTTCAGCGTGTCATAAAGCGTGACGATCGGGGCCGGAACTTGTGACCGCACCTCAGGCGTCTTGAGCGACCCATAAACGGAGATGAAGGTAGGCTTGTCGCCCCGGTAGACGAGCAAGTTTTCCTCCGGTTGGTCCGTCGCCGTATCCGCGTCATAATGCCCGTAAAGGGGATGGAGCGCGTCGAGCTTCAGAGCAGCAAGGAAGCCCTGCAAGTCTGGACCCGTAAGGCGTGTGATTCGGAACCCGCTACCATCTCGCCAAATTGCAGTCCCGTCTTCGTAGAGGACGAAAGTTGGAGATTCGGACCCAACGACCGAGAGCCACGGATCTGTCTCAATCAGGACTAGTATCGGAACGGCTTTGCCGGAATGTCGGACAGCGGCCAAGGAAGCAGGGCGCTCGTAGAACCTAACGTTCTCGGGTCGTGGTTGAACAATTTCTTCCCGCTTCGGGGGCGGTTGCTTGGCAGGGCTGCAACTGAGACAGCTCAGCAAGAGGAGGCCCGTTAGCCTGCCTTGCGTTTTCGCTCCTAACCTCATGCATTGGTGATGAGCGAGCGTGCGAATGTCCGCAATGAGTCGAGAGCAGTCGCCCGCAGCTAGGGCAACGAGCGTCCGGAAACCTAGGCTGGTCACCCGAGAGCGGACGGTCTGCAAACCACCAATTGCTACCGCTCACCGGCTTGAGAGCTGAATGTCGGCTACAGGTGAAAAGTAGCCGTTAGGCTGGGACTTCTCGCTCGTTGTTTTGCCAAGCGATTGCCTTGCGGAGAAGGTGCGAGAGTTGCTCGATCGAATAGGGTTTGTGCAGCAGCTCGTAGCCGTGCTGACCATTCTCGGCCAGAACGTGGCTGTAGCCGCTGGTCAGGATGACCGGGAGCTGCGGATAGTCGCGGCGGACGGCTTCGGCCAATTCGATCCCGCTCATTCCGGGCATGACGACGTCGGAAAAAACGACGCGGAATCGCCCGCAATCCTCTGCCAGGCGCTCCAGCGCTTCCTGTCCGGTCCGGGCCAGAATGCTGTCGTAGCCGAGTTCGACTAGGGCTTCTGACGCGAAGTCGCCAACGCTCTCGTTATCCTCGACCACAAGGACGCATAATCCTCGACCTCCAACGGACGAAAGCGGCACGCTCGCCGGTTTCTCGGTTTGTTCGAATTCACGTGGAAGGTAGAGGGTAAAGGTCGTTCCTTCGCCGACGGTGCTCTCGACATGCACATCGCCGCCCGACTGCTTGGCGAACCCGAAGACCTGCGACAGACCTAGTCCAGTTCCTTGGCCCACACCCTTGGTGGTAAAAAACGGCTCGAACACCCGCATGAGATCGGCTTCGGCGATGCCAGTTCCGGTGTCGGTGACGACCACCGCCACGAAGTCGCCGACCACGGACGTATGGGTTCGCCGCGCAGGAATGTTGGAGACTGCACCGACCCGGATCGTCAACCGACCCTCACCCTTCATGGCGTCCCGCGCATTGACCGCCATGTTGACGATCGCCGTGTCGAACTGGCTTTTGTCGGCGGTGACGAGCAGCGGAATTGCGGGCCTGATCACCTCAAGCTCGATGCGCGAGCCCGCCAGGGTCTGGACGATGTTGGCGACGTGATCGATGCTGTCGACCAGGTTGAACGTCTCGGGCTTCAGGGTCTGCCGCCGGGCGAAGGCGAGAAGTTGGGAGGTCAGCTTGGCCGCACGGTCCGCCGTCTCGCCGATCGCGTCGATGTAGCGGTGCCGTTTCTCCTCCGGGAGGTTTGGCCGCCGCAGCAGATCGACTGAGCCGCGGATAACGGTGAGCAGGTTGTTGAAGTCGTGGGCGACGCCGCCGGTGAGCTGGCCCACGGCCTCCATCTTCTGCGCCTGCCGCATGCCTTCCTGCGCATCGACCAAAGCGGTGGCGCGGTCATTTTCCTCGGTGACGTCGCGGGTGCTCGAGTAAAGCTTGTCGCCGTCCGGAAGGGCCACCCACGACAGCCACTTCCAGCCGCCATCCTTGGTTCGGTAGCGGTTCTCGAACCGGATCACGGGCTCTCCCCGGCGGGCCTTCTCGAACGCCTGCGCGCTCCCCGCCAGGTCGTCGGGATGGAGGAAGTCGGCGAACGGTTTGCCCTCTACCTCGTCGATCGTCCAGCCGAGCACGGCCGTCCAAGCCAGGTTCACGTTGTCGAAGCATCCGCTGGTGAGATCGATGACCGACAGGAGGTCGGGCGTCAGATCCCAGGTGCGCGAACGCTTGGCCACGAGATCGGCCAGAGCCAGCGTTCGCGCGCGAAGTTCGGTGACGTCGCGCGCCACGCAGTAGAGGCGCCCGTCCTCGGTCGCCGAAGTCCAGGACAGCGTTCGGTAATCGCCATTCTTCGTCCGAAAGCGATTCTCGAAATGATATGTGGGTGAACCAGCGGCAAGCTCGGCCACTTCCCGGCGCGTGGCGTCACGATCGTCGGGATGCTCCATCCATTCCGACGTTCGTCCGACAATATCGGAGACTTCCCATCCAAGCGTGCGCGACCAGGCCGGATTGACTGAGAGCCATACTCCATTCGTGTCGGCTATTCCGAGAAGATCCTGACTGTTGCGCCAGAAAGGGCTTAAAGCGTGATCGTCAGGCATGGGCACCAGCAGACACGAAGCAAGCCGGTCAATCAATGGGAGAAAAGTGGCCGAGGCGCGCATGCTGCTGGCCACTTCGCTCCCCCTTGCGACGCGGATCTCATCCCTGTCAGCGGTGCTGACGGGCAGGTCCTGCGATCGGCGGCGCCGATCTTGGTGAAAGGTCCTCAAAACCCGCAACGAATCGAAAGCAGACATCGCTGAAAGTTGAACGAACGTCGGCTTACGCCGTCACCTCATCCGAGAGCAGACGTTCCGCTTCCCACCAACTACCGCCTCTGGACCGACCTAGCTTTGGATGTCGGGAACGGGTGGATCCCGGACGCTCAGACGCGCTTCGCGATGGCACTCTCGAGCCAATGAATTCGCTTATGCCACTGCTTCGACATCTTTGTGGACTGAGGGATTGAAAGACGCATCCTCGACCGCTGAAGCTCGGTTTGCAGCTCTTCTAAAGTCAGAGCCGCCAATTCTTCGTCCGTATGCGGAACGCCTGAACGCTTGCCCATTCAGAACTCCTGCCCCGTTCACCGAACGTCTGCAACGGGTCGGAAGCAGACATTCACCGTTTCCTGAACGAACTACCGCTTCCTGGCACCCGAACTGTGGCCTTAAGCGTCCGGAATGGGCGCAAAGCCGGCGCTACTTGACTAGCGGGACGAAAATTTCCCAATGAGATGAGTGCCCATCACTTACATGCTGGGTGCGCCATTTTCGACCCGGCTGGAAAGCTTTGGGCACCAAGAATGTCCGGAATTGGTCGCTAGCGGACCGTCCGCTAACGGCAGCTTTCAACCCTTTCCCTGCCATGAGCCCTTTTCGCCTAGGCCGTGCCAACGGGGGACAGGTGCCTGACGACGGCTGCGGTGCACCCGATCGCGACGCCTCGCGTATCATAGGCAGCGGCAAACTATTCGGTGACCTATGCTGTAGCGTCGAGGATCACGCGTGCGGTCGCGGCCGGTTCATCCCACATCGGATAGTGACCGCTATGGTCGAACCAGTGCATGTGCGCTCTGGGAAAGGCCGCCAAAGCCCGGCGTGACTGTCGAGCCAAACATAGCCGGTCGCGTCGCCCCCAGCCGATCGTCACCCGTCCAGCTCCGGCTGCGGCGGGACCCTTCTGCGCAGGTCCGCGCGCCAAATCGTCGATCAGCATCCCTGCGGTGGGCGTCCGCGCCAGCGATTCCAATTCATTGGCCACGATCGTCCCGTCGAGCTGCCACGGATGTGCGGATAGCTGCGCGAGCAGGAACGTCCGCCCGAACGCACTTCTCGCCAGCGGTTTGAGAATGTGTGATCGATCGAGCACCTTCAGCAGGGCCAGCGACGCGCGCAGGGTGGTTCGGAACATCGTCCGCTCCGCGCCGAGCCAGAAGCCGCCGGGGTCGAGTGCGACGACTGGACCTGAATGTCCCCGACGTGCCAATTCCAGCACCACGCGCGCGCCCAGCGAACTGCCAGTCATGGCAGCATTCTCAAGTCGGTGTTCCGCGACGAAATCGGCGACGCTGCGTGCCAATCCGGCGAACGTGCCACTGTCGTGCTCCATCGGCTCGCCGTCATGGCCGGGGAGCGTGACAATGATCAGATCGCGCTGCGCGGCAAGTGCCGGAACTATCGGATCCCAGGCGCGAGGCGTGTTACCGAGCCCGTGGACGAGGATCAGGGGAGGACCGGAGCCGGTTCGAAGATGATGCATGGATAAAAATTCCGCAGCGAAGGCTGATGCCGCCAGTCCAAGGTAATTCGTTGACTGGCGTTTTTACATCCGTGGTCCGGAGTCCGCCGAACGAGACATGCCTATCGCGGCCGGCTCGGAACCCCCGCGAGTGTATCGGTCATATTCTTCCTTGTAGCGCATGGTCAGCATCTGCTGGTCGACGCCGTCAGCTTGAATCAGGTCCGGAAACCACGCTCCTTCTTCCTCGATCATATGGTGTGCGACCGCTGTCCGGACTTGCTCAAGCTTGTCGGTGAAATCCTGGCTCGTCGGATCGAGCTGCTCGAGAGCGGCCATCTCCTTCTTGACGGTGACCTGCTCGTCATAGGCATGATTCGCGTGCCGCGTTTCCCCCGACATATCCATTGCGGGATAGATCACGCTTTCTTCAGCGCCGGCATGACCAGTCAGGATGATTGCCAGTTTCTTGAACGCGGCTTTTCGCCCATCGGCCGAGGTCTCGCCGAGCGTTCGCGCGAATGCATCCTCAAGCTGTTCATGATGACCGACCACCATCGCGAGCCAGTCATTGTCGCTCGACGCCGATCTCGCAGCATCGCGCGCCTGGGCACGATCTTCTTCGCTAGGTGCGGGGGTGAGGGTCGCAACGGCGTCGTCGACGATGGACATGAGTAAAGCTCCAGATCTTACGTAGGACGGACTTCTTGCGAAAACACTGACTGTTGTCGCGCTAGGCTCTCATTTCTCAAGAACCCATTTAATTTCAATAACTTATATTAGCACTGCTCCAGTCGTGATGGCTGGTGCCTGACCCAAAACGCCACACTCTCGGTAGCGCTTAGATGTCAGCTAACAGTCGGAGTTCACAGGGACCGGACCGCCCACTCTCGGCCAAATGAGGAAGCGTCGATCGCGGTCATGGGGTGGGGTGGAGAGCTGGCACCGGCCGCAGCACGCACGTTGTCGAGGATGCAGTCTGCGTCCTCCGGCTCAAGGGAGTGATCCCCTGCGACGGCGATCCTCCGCAGGCTGTCCTGCACTCAGTTAGGCTGCTCGGCAGCCCAACCCATTAGATCCTTCGCCATTTCGCGTCGCCCGTCGGTCCAGAATTATTGGTCCGTGTGACGGACGCAAGCGGGGTTTCGCCCGCAACGGGAAGCGCTCTCGCGCATCGAAGCACGGGCTGCCGATTGAATGGCAGCTCGCGGGACCGCCTCGCGTCCTCCGGAGCGGCCGCTTTGGGCGCTAAGCAGACCGCCGGCTCCTGCTGAACGGGCGTCGGCTTTCCCCCGTGCTCACCCAAGAGCAGCCGGTCCGTTAATCAGCAAGACTCTCCGGCAGGCCCGGGCCGATCCACCGTTGGTTGGAAGGCAGACGCTGAGAGCTTTCTGATCCGAGGCGCCGAAGCACCTCCGGCTAACTCAATTAAGCTTGGCGAAGATGCTGCGCTGCTCCGACCAGGAGGAGGGCAGGGGCAGCAGGTCAGCAAGCTTGGCCGCGGTGAGCGCGCGCGGCTGCCGCCCTTCAACGATGCGGCAGACGAGGTCAGGCGCGAGGAATCCCGCACCGAGGTAGCGGCGGATGTAGGCGGGCGTGACGGCATGCGCTTCAGCGAGAGCAACGAGGGTAGGGGCAGCCCCGCTCGTCAACGCGTCGACCCAGGATCTCGCCTGCGCGACGATGCCGATCAGCGCGGCGTCGGGCTCGGCCTTGAACTGCCCCGGCACCACCAGCGACAGCTTGGCCCGCGAGCGCCCAAGGGCGGCTGGGACGATCAGCTCGGCCTGCCCCCCAAGCCCGAGCGGCGCCAGCTTGATGTCGATGATGGTCGAGGCGGAGCCGACAGTGACCCGCTGGACCAGGTCGAGCATGGCCTGGCGAAGCTGCTGCGGCGTGGGCTTGAACAGCTGCTGGGCGAGCGTAGCCGCCTTGTTGCCCAGCTCGGCGCTGAGCAGGTCAAGGCGGGGGAGGAGGGTGGCAAGCTTGCCCAGCGAGCTGAACCGGTCACGCAGCGCATCGATGACCAGCTGCTCCAGCTCACCGGCCGGGATGCGCAGCTTGGAATGCGCATAGTAGCGGTAGCGCCGTCGCCCGCTGGTGTGGGTCGAGGTGAGGCGCTGGCCCTCCTCGGACCACACCAGCCCGGCCAGCGGCGCCGGCACCGCCGCGGAGACCGCGCCACGCTTCTTGCGGCGGTTGCTCTCGAGGATCTCCTGTACAGCGTTGAACAGCGCCGGCTCGACGATGCCGTCGTGCTGGCCCTTGTGCCGGATCTCCTTGTGCGGGATTTCGCCGACGTAGACCGGGTTGGCGAGGATCCGGTACAGCGAGCCGCGGCTGAGCGGGATGCCGCCCTCCTGCTTGCCGCCAACGCTGCGCAGCTTGGAGCGGATGCCCAGCTCAGCGGCCTTTGCAACCAAGTCGTCAACGGCCTTAAGTTTGGCGTAGAGCTGGAACAGCTTCCGTACCTGCTCGGCTTCGGCGGCGTTGACGACGAGCTGGCGCCCGACGACGTCGTAGCCAAGCGGGACCGCGCCGCCCATCCACATGCCCTTGGCCTTCGACGCGGCGATCTTGTCGCGGATCCGGCTCGCCGGTGACCTCGCGCTCGAACTGGGCGAAGGAGAGCAGCACGTTAAGCGTCAGCCGGCCCATGCTGGTGGTGGTGTTGAACGCCTGGGTCACGCTAACGAACGAGGCACCGCGGGCATCGAACCGCTCGACCATCTTGGCAAAGTCAGCCAGGCTGCGGGTGAGGCGATCGACCTTGTAGACGACGATGATGTCGACGAGCCCCGCCTCGAGATCGGCCATCAGTGCTTTGAGCCCAGGTCGCTCCATGCTGCCGCCCGAGTAGCCGCCATCGTCATAGGCGGTGGGCACCAGCTGCCAGCCCTCATGCTTTTGCGAGAGGATGTAGGCCTCGCACGCCTCGCGCTGAGCATGGAGCGAGTTGAAGCTCTGCTCCAGGCCCTCCTCGCTCGACTTGCGCGTATAGACCGCGCAGCGGATGATGCTCGGCTCAGCCATCGGCTTTCTTCCGCTCGTAGGTCTTGCGCTTGCGAAGGCCAAAGAAGAGCAGGCCGTTCCAGTGGGTACCGGTGATCTTCTTGGCGACGGCAGAGAGGCTGCTGAACAGCTCGCCCTCGTAGAGCATGCCGGCGTCGGTCACCTCGACGACATGGGTCTTGCCGCCATGGCTCTTCACTAGTCGGGTGCCGACCAAGAGCTGGCTCGAGGCGGGGGGCAGGGGCAAGTTCGTGCATGGTGCGAGAAGTTCAGGGTCGTTGCCGGCCAACTTTTCGCATGGTGCATGAGGTTCGAGCGCCGCCACCTTCTGCTCGCGGGCGGCAAGCACCTGGGTGAGCGCCGCATCGAGATCGCGGCGGATGGCGAGCGGCACGTCGCCATGCTCCATCGCCTGCTCGTGCCAGGCGACTGCCTGCGCGGCAAAGCCGTCGGGGCGGCGGATGGGCGCGCAGCCGAACAGCTCGGTCCAGCGCTCTTCCGCTCGGCGTTGGGCAGACGCCGCGTCTGAACTGAGGACGGGCGTGGCGCCCGGCCGGCTCACGAGGCCAGCAGCTCCCGCCCGGCCGCTTCCAGTTTCTCGCGCCATGCGAGAACTTCGAGCCACTCGGCCGGAATACCGCTCAAGCCGTAGAGCGCGCCGGCGAGCTGGCCGGTGATCGCGGCTACCGTGTCAGCATCATCGCCCAACTTGGCGGCGAGGGTCACCGCCGAACGAAAGCTGCTGGTCCGGCCTACGCACCACAACGCTGCTTCGAGCGAGTGAATGACATAGCCAGAGGAGCGGATCGCATCCCGCGGCTTGCCGCGCCACGAGCCGGCGAGCACCGCGGCGACCGCCGGTGCCCCGGCGAACTCGCGCGGGGCGAGTACCTCGGCGTGCGGCTGGCCGGCGATCGCGTCCGCCAGCAGCTCGGCGAAGGCCACGCAGGCGTCCACCGCCTCGGGAGCACCGTGGGTCGTCGCGCTCTGCCGCGCGGCGATGTCTCGCAGGGCAGGGCGGTCCTGCCATTGCGCCAGCGCGACTGGCGCCAGGCGCATGAGGGAGCCGTTGCCGGCGCTGTGCGGGTCGGTGCTGCCCGCCACCGGGTTCCCGCTGCTGCTGAAGCGCGAGAGCGCACTGCGGGTGGTGATGCCGATGTCGAAGCACTCGCCGGTGCACGAGGTGGTGCCGTTGCGGTACCAGTCGACAAACCGGTGCATGAGGTCGGTCTCGTCGAGGCGCGGGTCGGCGACTAGCGATTGCGCGAGCGCCAGCGCCATGGCGGTGTCGTCGGTCCACTCGCCGGGCTGGAGCCGGAAGGGACCACCGCCAACCAGATCTGTGACGCGCGGCTTGCTGTCGCGGCGGCTGAACTCCAGCGTGGTGCCGAGCGCATCGCCGACGGCAAGTCCGAGGAAAGCGCCGAGCGCGCGATCCTCGCTGGAGGCAGGATCGGGAAGAGGAGAGGGCGACCGCCCAAGCCCAAGCACGTAGATCTCTTGGTGGGCAGTCTCGACCGACCCGGGCCTGACCTCCCGAACGGCGCTCAGCGCAGGCTCGCTTTCCCACCCGGCGTCGACCAGCAGCCGCGAAGCAATGGTGCCGGCGCGCCCGAGCCCGCCCTTGCAGTGGACCAGCACGTTGAACCCGGCGGCAAGCTGATCCTGGAGCTTGGGCCCGAGCCTCGCCCAGCACCGCTCGAACTCGGCGTCCGGCACCCACACGTCCGGGATGGGGAGGTGGTGCCATTCCATGTTGGCGGCCTCGACCGCATCTCCGAGCCCGCCCACCTCGAGCGCCGCGATCTCATGCTCCTCGATCAGGGTGACGACGCTCGCTGCGCCCCAGTCGGCGATCGCGCCGACGTCGAGCCCAAGGTCGCGGTCCCACGCGCCGGTCATCGCCAGCGGCTGCTTCTTGCCGGGGCAGAAGGTCAGCCCCACCGAGCCGAGACCAGCACCAACCGGCACCGCGGCGATCTCCAGCGGGTGGGTGAGGCTGGTGCGGAGCTTACCGTTCTTCATCGCGCCAGTCCTGATTGACGGAGTAGAGTTGAGCCGGGCGGAAGCGATTGCCCTGCTCCGAACCGCCGGTGGGGATCAGCTTGCCACTCTGGAGCAGGCGCTTGCGAAACGCCGGCTTGTTAAGCGGCTGCTCGCGGATCGCTTCATGCACCTCCTGCAGCTCGCGCAGGCTGAACGCCTGCTCCAGAAGACCGAACGACCACAGGCTGTGGTCAAGATCGGCGCGAAGATGGAGAAAGGCTGAGCGGATGATCTCCGCATGGTCGAATGGAAGGGTGAGGGGGCCATGCTCATCCTGAGCCACCCCCCGGACTACCGGAACCAGCCGGCGATCCGTGCTGAGCGGAACCGAGCGCCGGGGCGATAGGGCCATGTACCCGATGCTGACGACCCGCATGCGAGGGTCTCGATCGAGTGAGCCAAAGGCGGCAAACTGCCGAACGCTACCCGAGAGGCCCGCCTTTTCGCGAAAGCCGCGCGCGGCCGCCTGGTCCAGAGACTCGCGCAGCCGAACGAAGGTGCCCGGAAGCGCGAACTGGCCTCGCGCAGGCTGCGCGGCGCGCCTGACTAGCAGGACCTGAAGCCTGCCTTCTGCAACGGTAAACAGCACCAGATCGACCGCTACCGCCATCGGCGGGTAGTCGGCAGGATCATACGACTCAAGGAACTCAGCGTCAGTCACCAAACTAGTTATGCGTCACTGACGCATATGTCAACTCCTTTAGACTGAACAAGCGCCAGCAGAACCAGTGGTCAGGGCTCCGGCAACCACAGGCCATGTCCCGACGTTCCGAGAATCAAGCTCCCAGCCAAGGCACGCTCATCATCCGCCACCTTGCTGTACTTGGTTTAGGCTGCACCCGCGTTGAGGGGACATGTAAGCATGACTAGTTATGGCGCAGGAACCATCGCTGGCGAGCTTTCTAATTGCTCGTTCCTAGAGGTGGCCGAACAGCATCTACGCGAAGCCTTACAGCAAGTTGATGCTTCGCAATGCCAAGCCCACATTGGGGCACGAATTCATGAAGTCCTCACCTTCATTGCAGAGGAACGCAACCGGCTTTCGTTAACGTCATCTTACTTGCCAGATCAACCTGTTACGGCTCAATCCTTGTCAACCGCACCGTAAACCACAATTCTGCTCCAGTTTTTTGTCGTTTGAAAGGCCTCTAACGAGCTCGTCTACATCGACCGGGCTTTCAAAGCATCGAACATCTTGCGCCTGCCGTCGCTGGAGATCGTGAAGTAACGTTCCGAAAGCAGGCAGGCTGCACCAGACGTTAGAACCAACCCCTCAGCAACTAGGTAGTTCAGCCAGCGCTCTGCGCTTGAGGCAGAGACTCCGACGTCGCTCGCGAGTTCAGTTAAGCTCGAACTGTCACCATCTTTCAGCAGTAAGTTTAGAATCAAGTCCCAAGCCACCTCGCCGAACATCGCCCGAGGTAATGTCGTCAATCGCGCCTGTCGCTTAAGCAACTCTTGGCGAGCCTCGTTCTTCAAGTCAGCCCGGTCACTCGGGTCGGTAGGTAGGGTACTGCCGTCATCGTCGTTGATCATCATAGGATTCAACTCCGCTCCCGGTCTTTGATCGTAGGTGTTCGCCTGATGCTGCACGTAGATGCAGGAATTGGTTCAACGCTCGGACAGCCGCACTAACGTTACGGGAAGGCCGTCCAAAGGGCGACAGTTGGGCCACCAATACCATCGCGGCGAGTAGCCGGGGTCGAGCACAACCTCGTTTCTCTCTAAGAGTTGAGCGAGGAACGACTTGGCGTGCAGCATGGCATGGTGAAGGCCAAGGCACATGTGAACTCCTCCTCCGAAAGGGGTCCACGCAAAGCGATGACGATCTGGTGCCGGGAGGAGGAAGCGGTGCGGATCGAACTGCTCTGGATTCCGCCAATGCTCCGGCAGCCGATGCGTTAAGAGGACATTGGTCGCAGTCGGAGTCCCGGCTGGAATCGTGATCCCGTTGAACTCGAAACGCCGAATGGCGCGGCGCCAGATGATCGGTGCCGGCGTATTCAGTCGAAGAGCCTCCCGGATAACCGCATCGGTAACCGGCAATTCCGAGAGCAGTTGCACGTTCGCATGCACGTCATTTTTGTACAGTCCTGCCGCTCGGCACTCCGATCGGACCTGAGCCTGCCAGTCGGGTTCTGCTGCCAGAAAATAGATCGTTGAGGCCAGACACGAGGTCAGCGTGTCGTGCGCCGCGGCTAGCACGAAGATCAGGTGATCAACGATCTCCTGATTGGTCAAAGGGGTGCCATCGTCATAGCGAGCGATGCAAAGCTGCGAAAACAGGTCGTCTCCGCCACCGATCCTTCGCTCAGCAATCCGAGCATTGATAAATTTCTCGAGGAGGCGACGGCCAGTACGGCCACGGTGGAGCGAGCTGCCGGGTAACCAGCCGGGCAAAATGGCCACGGTAGCCGAGACCAGCGCCGTGAACGCCAAGCTGAACTCCTGTGAGTCCGCTCCTGGCGAGAGCCCGAGAAAGCCCAGCGCAGCGGCCTCGAGCGCGACCTCCCGCAGTTCCCGATAAAAAAAGAGGCGGGTACCGCTGACGCGATCGATCATCGCTCTGGTCTGGTTTTCGAAAATCTGGAGTCCCGCAGCGACCAAATCCGGCTTAAAAGCGCTTCCAACCGCTCGTCGGTGTACGCGGTGATCTTCGAAGTCTCGCAGAAGCAGCCCGCCAGGAAAAAGAGGGCCAAGTACCCGCGACCAACCATGGGTAGCAGAGAAGTTCCGCTGTGAGTCGAACAGCAGAAGTTCGCTGGCCTCCGGCCCCACTAACTGGACGTTCCATTCGCCAAGCGCATAGAAGCGGTGCACTGGTCCGAACCGCTGGTGCATCCTCTGCGCGAATAGCAGCGGATCGGCTGCTGCTTCAGGCAGCACGCCCACCCAAGGCAAGCCCTTCTTACCGGGAATATGCTCCAAGTCGGCGGCAGCGGGGGCGCATAGAGGTGACCCGAGCGGTCTGGTGACTCTTGCAAGATCGCGGATCTTCGACGCGCGTCGAACGTCGACTGGCGCGTTCATGCTGCGAGCCCTGGACGAACAATGTCGCTGCTTACCTGGAGAACGGGACCAGCTAGACCGCCGACGGTCTGAATTCGTCGGAGCGTGGCGACAGACACCCGGCCGGATCCAGCCACGGCTTGGGTTCTACCAATCTGCTGGGGTTCGGCGAAGCGCTGGAACTCAAGACCAGCCCGAACCCCAACACGCTCGAGCCGCAGATCCGTGACGGTTAAAACCTCGCGCCAACCAAAGTGTAGCCCGAGTTCGAGCAGACCGGCGAACAGCTCGATCGTAGCTTGACCAATGCCCGGCGAACGGCGGTCTTGACCCGCTTCAACCGCAAAGCGCGAAGATTCCCATGTCAAAGGATGCTCGGGGCACGGGCTCGACCCGAGCAGGCTGGGAAAGGTGCGCGACAGCATAGTGGGGCCGGTGCTGCAGAGCAGCCTGGCACAGCCCTTTACCTCACCGGCGCGGTCGAGCTGCAGGAGATAGATGGGAGCCATCGCATCATAGTCGTCGATCTCGAGATCGCCGACGGTGGTCACCTCCCAGCCAAGTCGCTGGTGAAAGACGCGGAAGCGAAGGCGATGCATGGCCGCGAGTAGGTCGACATATTGGCTACGATGTTGGGGAAGGACGGCAAGGATCATAATCAATCTCCGTTTGATCTCGGAGATAGACGTCTTTTTCCGTTGATCAGCCTGTCACAAACGACAGTTAGATCACGCCCGCACACGTTGCGCTGACAATGGCCTGACTAAGGTTGACCGCACCCAGCTTGGCGCGGGCGTTATCAAGATGAAAGCGGACCGTCCGCGGGCTAAGCTTGATAGTCCGAGCCGACTCCTTGGTGGTGAGACCTTGCGAGGCAAGCGCCAGACAGAGCCGCTCCCGCTCCGTCAGCATCGGCCGTTCGGCAGGGGTCAGAATGCGTTCTATGGCGGCATGAAAGTAAAAGGAGGCAAGATGAAATTGTGACTGCATACGCGCGACCTCCCGCTCGAACTGTCGCCAAGGGAGTGGGGAGGCGAAGGTCATGGTTGCGAGGTGGCCAAGACTGCTGCGGATTGGGACTGTGTAGCCGGAGCGTATCCCGTGCGCTGCCGCGCGCTCGAACAGCTCCATCGTCGTACCGCGGCTGGCGCTCGCCAGGGGAAGATCCAGGCTCCAAGTAATGGGCACGGCCGATGTCGCTGCTTGGAGGACCACAGGATCCGCCGAGTAAAGCTCCGCCGCCATATATTCGGTGATCCATGCTGCCGGATAGCTTCCCGCTCGGAACGGCACCCTTTCCTCGCCTGGCCCTCGCTGAAACCCGAGATAGGCGAAGTGAGGGGTTTGGGCTGTCAGAAGGTAGCGCAGAAAGCTGCGGACGGCGGCCTCCTTAGAGTCCGCCGACCCAAGCTCGTCAACAAGCAGCTGGAAAGCGTCCATGGAGCGCTCGCTATCGCTCGCCGCTACGGCAAGCAATGATGTTACCTCTGAGAGGCCTAGTCAGCGGGAGGAACGCGGCACGACGGGAAAATGATGGTAGCAGGTGAGATGGTTCAGCATTAGGCCCGTTAAAGCCGTTGCGCTGCGCTTCAGGCAGCGCCTGTAGGGACGGTCAAGCTAAGCCCAGCACGCGGCTAGGTATGGTGGATAGCTGACCGTCCGCTTTAGGCGTCGGGTCGCGCTTAGCGGGCATTGACATTGCCGCTTTTAAATGCCGCCGCATAAGTGACGCCTCGGAATTTTCGGTGCCAGTCATTGTCGAAAGTTCGCTACCCGACTGGAAAGCAGCTTCGCAAACACATCAACGAATTCGGGAACGACCAACACTGGGACGAAGCCGCCATTCCTCCAGCGCGGTGAACGGCAGCTTTAAGTGACTTACCGACCCGCGAGACGCCGCGTTCGTCGAAGTAAACCATGGAAAAGCGATTGGAGGCATCGTCGCTGCCGATGATCGCCACGCCATCGGGGAAACGGGGATCGGCGACCTCGTTGCGCATGATGATGAACGCGCCGTCATTGTACCATGCAAACGACGTACGACCTTCGAGGCTCTGGCCAGGAACTAGCGGATGGGTACCGCTGGTTCGCCAATCACCTAGCAGGAATTCTAACGGCTTTAATGCCGGGTTGTGCATACACGCCCGCCCACCAATCAATTTTGGCTCGATCATAGCATTTTACTCGTTGCCGCTGAGGCAGGTTCCAAGGTGGCGAGCCGGCTGCGACGCGCGTCGTGTCCGCCGCGTCCAGCAGCGCCTCGCTGCCGACCAAGCACAATCATCGGCGAATCGCCTCGCATGCGTCGACGCGTACAAATAGCAGACTCGAAGAGGGGACATCGCTCGGCGCTTACGTCGGCAGCCATACTACATCCAAGATCGGATCTGTAAGCCCCAGCAAAACATGTCACCGTTGCCCTGTGCTTTGTCGATAGTGAGCGCTTACCACTGGTTAGTGAGTTCGCAAAACGACATTAGCATAGAGCCCCTTACACTCTTATCCGCTTAGAGGCTTGCAATGGCGATCCGGAAGTCTCCTCGTCCGATCACGCGTTTACGAGCGAGAAATGCACTCAGTACTGTCCTATAGACAAAAAAATGCTTAGCCTGGTAATGTATTCTCGTCATAGTTAATTGGTATAACTCCAAATCTGTACTTGCTACTCGATCACGACGTTTCATTTATTATTAGAAAAAGTGACCTCGGCGATGGCCATCGCCATATCGGCTCTCCTGAACGGCTTCACGAGACGCGGCACATCAGGAGCGATGCCCTCCAAATCTGCGTAGCCAGAGATCACGAGAGCTGAAAGATCAGGTTGTTCGGCACGCAAGTGCCGGATCAACTCGGTGCCCGACATTCCCGGCATGAGATGATCGGTGACCAGAAGGTCCAGCGCCAGGCCGTCATTGATCAATAGCAAGGCCTCTTCGGCTGAACTTGCCTCGATGACGACGTAGCCCTGCTCGGCCAGCATGTCGCTCGTCGAGGCGCGCACAAGGTCCTCGTCGTCGACCAGCAGAACTGTCCCGAACTTCTCGAGGTTCGGCTCTACCAGAACGGCTTCGGGAACGACCGAATTCTCCTGGCTGGCCGGTAGCCATAATTCGACGGTCGTTCCAAGCCCGAGCTTGCTTCCGATCGCGATTGCGCCGCCAAGCTGCGCGGCGAGCCCGTGAACCATCGACAGGCCGAGACCCGTTCCCTTGCCGATTCCTTTAGTGGAAAAAAACGGCTCGGCCGCACGCGCCATCGTCGTTTCATCCATCCCACGGCCCGTGTCGGACACAGCGATCCGCACATATTGTCCCGGCGCCAGGTCCGCGCGGTGGCCTTTGCTCACCTGCTCGACGGCCGCGGCGATCGTCAGGCTACCACCCTCCGGCATCGCGTCGCGCGCATTCACGGACAGGTTGAGCAGCGCCATTTCGACCTGGTTGGCGTCGGCCTGAGCTGGCGCAAGGTCGCGCGCGACGTCTAGCTCGACGTGGACGCGCGGGCCTGAGGTGCTCGCAATCAGGTCGGCCATCCCCTCGATCAGCGATCCCACGTCGACCGCTTCGGGCTTGAGCGGCTGGCGACGAGCGAAGGCGAGCAGCCGCTGTACCAGTGTCTTCGCCCGTTCCGCGGCTTGTAGCGCACCATCGATCAGCCGACTGACAAGTAGAGAAGTTCCGCGGTGATCTCAGGAAGACATGAACGCTGAACTTGTCCGTTCAGAGGTTTGTAAATGCTGAAGCAACGAAAAGCGTAGAAACCAATATTTAGTTTTTTTGGGGGTCACGCGTCGAAAGCTCGAACATGTCCTGTACGGGTCGTCCAAGCGTTGCTGAAAGTCGCAATGCGAGAGTTGTAAGAGGAACGTAGATACCGCTCTCTAGCGCGTTGATGGTCTTGCGAGAAACGCCGACCCGATCCGCCAATTCCTGCTGCGTAAGCCCCGCAGCAACGCGAAATTGACGCACGTGGACAATTAGCTCAGCCATCAGTCCGCTCAAGCCACGCGAAGTAGAAGCCTGTTGCCACGATTGAGCCTGAAAGTGCGGCAGGTGTGGACCATGGAGCTAATGAAATAAAACCTAGGCTTGCAACTGATGCAATGGCAAGTGAAAGTACGGCTAATGTCATGCAAAACTTGGCGGCCTGACACTGGTGATGACGGACGTATTCGTCATTTACTAAGGCACGCTGATCTCTCGTGAAACGGAACCGTCCAGGTGTGCCGAACACCCACAGCATTGAACAGGCAAGCCACACCAACCATGCAAAGGTGGCAAACCGCGACTGAGTTCCATAGTTCAGCACTGTGACAACCGAGTAGACGAGCGCTGCAAGGGAATTACCGGCGACCATTGCTGAGCGGCGCGAAGCGAGTTGCTGAGGGCTCTGCATCGAAAGCATCGACATCTCCTGTAACAAACACGTTACATGTAACGAGTTTGTTATAGGCCTGTCAAGGCTCGCGCAGTTGGCTCCAGCTTGTCCGCTAGATTCGTAAAGCTAAACGCAAGCTGCGGTGAGGAGCGAGGGCAGTGAAGTGAATGTGTTCCCCACCGCGGTCGCTGCGAGCCGGTTGAGCTACTCTAAGACATCACCCGAGATGATCCGCCCCGCGGCCAGGTAAACGTTCTCCATCACAATGCGTTGAGATGCTACGGCTCGAGTGAGACGACCACGACGGATGAGCAGCACTCCTTTTAGGCGCCCATGCGTGTCCTTGGCAAGACCGACTGGCAGGAGTGATCTCTTTATCTCGCTCCGGAGACAAACACGCCCACACCACAATGGCTCTATTATTGCTCGGGTCAGGTGCTAGCTGTCACTAAGTCGGTCAGCAGACAAAGGTGCCACTTGGATGAACCGAGACGTAAACCGAGTGGTGCTTAGGGTGATAGTCCGCCGGCGTTGGTGGCAGCTCTGGAAGCCGAAAGTTGCCGTCCATTATGAACAGATTGGCAAAGCAGCCACTAAAACGACAAAGCGATAACGCAAGCCGCGGCTATCGCCAGTCTGTCCGACAAGGCGCCGACGTGCCCATGGCGGCCTAGAGGTAAGAAGTTGGGAACCGTAAAAATCCGGTGGTGCCTCCTGCTTACTCGATAGGCAAAACTCGCAGCGACCAAGAATCGCGTACTCACTTGGGGGGCTAGGCCGGGGGGCCATTTGAAAATGCATGCGCTGATCTTCGAGGAAGATGCGCTCGTAGCGCTGTCGGTCGAACACGCTGTGGGAATGATAGGCTTCGACACTGTCGATGTCGCGACCGACCTCGAAAGTGCAATCACGCACTACGAGCGCCGTATACCCGATCTTCTCTTTGCGGCTTACCGCTGGGACGATGGTTGGAAGTGCGCTGATACACTCGCTGCGTTGGCATCGGCATCAGTGCCGACGATCTACCTTATTACCGATCCAGGTCAGAAGATTGATCGACAGAAGGGTTCGGTGGTGATGGAAAAACCGTTTACGATCGGCGATCTCGTGCTCGCGGTAGCGGAAGCGCGCGCTGATCGAATGTTCGAGCAGGAGCTTCCAGCCTTGCCGTCCTGTCTACGACAGCTGTGACCTTCTCAAAGAAGGAAGTGCGTCCATCGCTTCCGAAATCTTTGCGGCAGCCAGCAACAAATCGCCCGTGCTGCACACCTGGAGTGCATCAATTAGGAGCGCCCGAACGGTCTCTGGCCCATCAACGCTGGGAGATTGAAGCTGAACGACACTTCTACCCATTTTCGCCTCTTGGGTTGCGGTTACAACTGCGCGGCTTGGGTGCGGTGCATACTAATCGGGCGAGGCGGCGGGCGAGATCGTATTTGTACGAGGACAAGGGCTCCACCCGTTAGCCGAACCCCGCACTGCGGTTAAGCTTAGCTATCAACAAAGGAGTAAACGGCGGACCTCATAAGGCTTCTTGATCGAGGGCCAGAGAAGCCGAGATGCACTTTGGAATACGTCAGGGTGGCGGACGCCGACCTGCGAAGCGAGAAGCAACGCCTCTTCCGGCTTTGCTTACGACACTTGGGCGCACCTACAGCGTTGAAGCCGTTGACCTGTCCATCACCGGTGCCCGGTTGAGAGGAGATGACCTTCCCGAGATCGGTACCGAACTTGAGCTAAAGCTCGAGTCCCTAAACGCCTTTGCCGTGGTATGTTGGCGCAAAGACACCGAGTGCGGTCTTGAGTTCGATCTGCCGCTCAGCGGGCCAGAGATTGCCGCGCTTTGCAATGATGTCGCCCGATCGGCATGGATGCCAGCCGATGTTCGACAGGCGTTCGACCACTGGAAAAACGGCTTTGCTCGCTAGAGCGTTGCGAAAATCATCTCCTCGCTCTCCTTTGTCTTTAAGATGAAAAACGCAAAGACGAAGGAGGGATCGCAGATTATGCAGCTTGAGGTTGTTCGCCGAGATAAGTGATCGAGTTGCGCCGGCACAAGTGGACAGGTTGCTGACCAAGCCTGCCGCGATCTCTCGTCCGACGAAGCGGCGGAACATCGCAGCATTCGCAGCGGTGCCACACGGACTCTCTTGTCCTAAAAAATGGGCGATCCGGCATGGTAACCTGCCGGACCGCCCCGCTACGCCCCCTCGCGCGTCGCGTCGTAACCTTCCCGTAATTCAAACTTTTAGTCAAGCTAAGTCGGTTAACCGACATTGCTAGTGGGAAAGCGGCCGAAGCGGCCAGCACCTAACTGAAGACTGCTCCTCAGACCGCTGCATATCCAATTCGAAGGCACCTGTATCGATCGACCGCAACGAGTGTGAGCGGGGAAAGAGGTTGAAGGGATTGCATCGCCAATCAGCCACGATGACGAACGTAATACGGTCGACCGCCGGGCTCGGTCGCGCTTTGCCAGCGGTGCTTGCTCAAGGTGACGGATCGCCGCTCACCAGCCAATAGGGGAGTGGTGGTGCATTATCCCTGACAGTACCAGCTGAGGTTCTAGGCCCTTTTCCCGACTGGAGTTCGCATGGTGGCGTCGGCAGAGGTCACTCGCCGACAGCGCTCGGTCGGACCTGTGGCCTCTTTAAGCCCCAACCTCCCGGAGACCACAGGTCGCGGCCGGCGGCTGGGTCGATCAGGTGACAAAAAGGCTGAGCCGCTGATGGAAATTGATCCCGGTCTTCCGTCAGTGCTGCCGCAATAGTCTCGGCGTCACGCTGCTGTAGGGCAAGCCTCAGGCGGCGCTCGTAGATGAGCAGCATAGTGCGATGGGCTGCTTGCGCCTTAACACACGTAGCCCCTTGAACGAGCGCACGCTCCTCTTTGGCCCGTCGCTCCAGATAAAATATCTCGGCATCCATGTCGGCCCCCACCGCTTTGGATGCGAATCGCATACCATAAATTGACCAAACCCGGTATCGATTTTGCTTGTTTTCCGCCGTTTCTGATTGTGCTAAATGGTTTGTGCCGGCCAGGCCACACCCAACTGGTTGACCGAACCTGCGGCGTTCTGAAACTCGACGGGGTGGAGGGGCGTCGCAGGCTACGGCTACTTGAGCGGCCGTCTGTCCTCCACCAGTTCAAAGGCGTGCTTGCCGCAAAGCGCCTTCTGATCGTGCAAAATCGTGGCGCGCTGATCGCAACCCTCCCGCTCACAAATCTAACGAAAAGATTGCTCCTCCATTGCGCGAAGATAACACAAGCGGGCTGTGCGCCAATACGGTTGTTTGCTTTTGGTACTAGACCATCTCTCTGCTTGCGCTTTGTATCACTAAGAGCAAGCTCATGAGCGTGGCGATGGCTTCCAGCCAGTTCCCCGCCACAGGCACTGGGCATCTTGCCCGCCTCCCAGACTAGGCCCGGCGTCACGCGCGCCGGGCCTAATTTTATCACCTATGAGCTGGTTCCCCCTCCCACCTCCCGGCGTTTCAAGCTGTTAATTTTCCGGTAGTTGAAGCTCTACAATTACTGCGGCATTCTCAGGAAATGCACTTGGACTTGCCCAACTGGCAGCGCGAGACGCGCTATCTCGAGAAAGTCATCAGGCAGTGCGCGCGCATGGCCGAGAACCATCGGAGATCCGCCGAGACTGCAAAGACACCAGGAGTTCGGCGGCTGTACCTTCGGAGGTCCGAGCGGGAGCTTCTGCTAAAGGCCGATCGAGAGCGAGAGCTCACGGCATTGCTGGCCGACCAGTCGGGCGTCGATTACAGCTATGTGGCACTTTCGATTACCGCCAGCGTCGCCAGCTGAGGGAGTACCACTGTCCGCACCAGGCGTTGTCCGCTGCGCCGACGGCAGCCCACGAGCGGCTCTAACGAACAAGGCCCCAGCGCCTTCTCAGCACTAGGGCCCTGTCTGACTGCTCGCTCGCTTCAAAGGGGGGGATGTACGAGCGAACAATAGAATAACCCGCCGCTTACTCGCTTGTTCCTACAATACTGCGGACTTCGCACGCCTAAGCCTCAGGCGTGAGTATCATGGTACGGCCGCGGCTTGGATCTCCGGAACGCCGGGCATGGCGACGCTCTCACATGCTTCGCCGGCTTCGACTGAAGGGGCTGGACTGCTTTCGCAGTTCGATCTTAGTCCGTACTCGAACGGGCTGCCAAGTCGCGATAAGCTCATCGATCTGAGGCCGCCAAAAGCTCTGTTAGAGCAAATGCACCCTCCGCTAAGGAGGCGCGGCTAGGGGAGGCGCATGCCTTGCGCTGTGTCCCTGCTAGTCCGTTCCGCTACTTCAAGACCTCACCCGAGGTGATCGGCTTAGCGGTGCTGAGGTACTTTCGCTATCCGCTCAGCGTGGTCAACGTCGAGCGCCCTGTCCGAGTGGCAGGAGCTTGTGAGATAGGGCTGACCATCAAAGACCAGCCTTCGCGCAGCAGAGACACTCTCGCTTTTGTCTGACACCTCCGACGAGATCTATGTCTGACATGCACGATCGGCCGCCTTGCAAACTTACCCGCTTCGAAGTCTTAGCCCAACATACAGCCGACGTGGTGGTTGTCGCTAACGGCGGAGGGTCTGCTTACGGCAAGTCCAAGCCGCCAGCAGTCCACTTGGCAAACGCCTGCCTCTAGAAGGTGGGCAGGCGGCTTTGAATGCAGGCAAATGGGCGTTTGGGGGTGAGCAACCTCGATGAGGAGCGAGCGCCTGCAGGAAACGGTCACTTAAGCCTAAACATTTGACTGCGTTCCATAATAGCTTCCCGAATGGCGGCGAATGGTTCTGGTCGAGGCCTGCAAAGGGCAATGATAGACACTGTCTGCTCTAAACACCGAATCGAGTTTCCGGCCGAATTATTACTCGGGCATGCAAATTTGACAGCTTTCTGCTACACGAAAGTGTCGACTCGTGGCGTTTACAAACGGTCCTGAGGAGAACAATAATGCTTCGAAAGGCTCTGATATACGCTTTTGCTGCGATGGCTCTTGGCACCTCGGGTTATGCTCTCGCCGCAACGCGGGGGACCTACTCGCCCGCAGATGTCCGGAAGTACTGCAACGCAATTGGCGGAGAGCTGCTCGGTTTTGACGAGCATGGTCACTATGGTTGCGATGGCGGCCCAGACCACCAAATGGTTCTCTGCAACAAATCTCATAAATGCGTGGTTTATCGCCAGGCTAATCGCTCGCAGGTCCTTCGAACAGAGAAGCTGATGCAGCTTCGACCTCGTTGAGCTAACGCGGCAGTCCTTCAATTAGGAGGAATCACGATGGCAATTCCACGCCTAGCCTTCGTTGGCGCGAGCCTTTTAGTGCTTCTGGGAATCATTAATACACCTGTGCAAGCCGCTCATCGGCAAATTGGCAGATATACTGAGGCTGAAGTAAAAGCTTTTTGCCGGAATATGCATAACGCTCAATACCTGGAAAGCCTGGGTGTTTACGGGTGTAGATGGATACTTGAATCAAAGCCATCCGGAGTTATCTGCGACGATAACGGATGCACCTACAGCACCCCGAAAGGTCGCGTCGTCCAGAGAAGTCGAACGACGCTTCGGGACATTGCAAGCGGGCGATATTAGACGAAGCGGCTCATTCGCTTCCATCCCGGTTCTGCTGCTAGAAAGCTACGTAAACGAATAATTACTTATAAGAGCATGAAGGCGCCTTTGAAAGATGGAGTTGGGTCTTCATGGCCGACGGCTTGTTCATCTAAAGAACTCATAAACCGCTATTCGGCGGCAACTGCGGCCGACTTACGCCTCCGGCGCTTGGATTCAGGCTGTCCTGGGGCCGCCTTGGCAACCGCACTTTCATCGGCATCGGTACGCCGCTTCCGCCCCAAGCCGATCTGATGAGCCGTCTCGCGGCGCTTTGCGGAATAGGTGGGCGCAACCATCGGGTAGTCTGGCTTCAAGCCATAGCGCTCACGATATTGGACAGGTGTTAATCCATGGGTCGAGAGATGGCGCTTTAGCGTCTTGTATGGCTTACCATCGATCATCGAAATGATGTGATCTGGTGACGCCAGCGAGCGGCGCGCCGTTACAGCCGGGGTATAGTCGCGTTTGTCTCCGGCTTGCTCGCTTGGCGTCGTCGGCGCACCGCAAAGGTCTTGCACCGCCTTGTGCATGGTCTGAAGAACTGCCGGCACTTCGCTCGCGTGTGCCCGATTGTTGGGGTTCGATAACCAAGCGATCGTCAGCTCGGTGGCGAGTTCGACCGCATCGAAACTCTGTTCGTCTGCCATGCTTAATTCCAGTGAAAAACAAGAGAGATGAAAAAATGTGCACTGAGGAGGCTCAAACGAGCTTTATCGAGTGCTCCGTCGTTTTCGAGACAATCGTATCTAAAGAACTCTTTGACATCAAGTCTGAGGCGTCAAACGGCGTAAGTGAATAGGGAATTGGTTTGAGCGACTGAGCGCTTCCGCGAGTGGCCAGCCAAGCATATGTTGCTGATCACAGCAGATCGTTAGCTGAGCGATCGACTACGTAGACTTATGTGACCGACTGATCAAAGTTTGTCGGTGAGAAGTAGAGCGCTGCGTATGTTACCTGAACAGTGTGCAGAACGAGTAGGGCGGGCGCCAGGGCTGATGGCGCGACTATCTTCGAGCCCATGTGCGCATGATTGCCAAGAGCATGGCCCTGAGGTCGCTCGAAAGGCGCTCTCCGAAGCTTGGCCACGGCGCGGCCTTTCCACCAGCAAATTCCTGTCATCCTTCCGCGGATGGATGCTGCAAGCGCACCGAACAACAACACTCCTGGAGCGACCCAGAGTAGCAGCACGAGTAACCAAAGAGGCATAGCGGCTCTCCTTTCCGGTCACTGAAAGCTAGCCACAATGAGGGTCGGCGAAAGGAGGAGCGGGGTCTCCGTTCAACAATGGGACGGGTCAAACCATGTTGAGCGCGGCGGTCGACCCGGAAGTGTGTTCGCGCGCTTGCACTCTGTTCGATTCCAAAGCTGCCTGTGGTAAGATGTTTAGGTTGAGCAAGAAGGTCCCCATGTTCCCGCCGCCTGTCCATATCGGCGCCCTTTTCCTGAGCCTCGCCGCCGCGGTCCCGCCGGCCTCCGCTGCCCCCGAGCCGCCGCGGATTGGACGACCGCAGCCGGCGCCGGACCGGCCCTCGACCATCGCGCCGCTGCCGCCCGCCAGCTACGACCCGGCGCTTCAGATCGGCGGCACGGACGTCAAGGCTCGCAAGGTCGAGACCCGGCTCAGCGTCGACGTTCTCATCAACGGGCGCGGACCCTATAAATTCATTGTCGACAGCGGGGCGGACACCTCGGTGGTCGGAACCGGGCTGGCGGGGCAGCTCGCCCTTCCACTCGGGACCCCGGTCACGCTCCATGGAATGACGGAGAGCGCGCTGGTCGCGCGGGTCAAGGTCGCCTCGTTCACGCTGGGCGGGACGACCGTGCACGACCTCGAACTGCCGGCACTCAACGAGGGCGATGTCGGCGGGGCGGGCATGATTGGGCTCGACGCGCTGGTGCAGCAGCGTTTGCTGATGGACTTCGACAAGAGGCTCATCAAGGTCGAGGACGGCCGCGCCGCGATCCGCGCGCTGCCGGGCGAGATCGTTGTCGTCGCCCGGCGCCGGCGCGGGCAGCTGATCCTGACCGCGGTGCGGGCGTCCAGCCAGCGGCTCGACGCGATTATCGACAGCGGGAGCGAAGTGACGATCGGCAACATCGCGCTGCGCGACAAGCTGATCCGTAAGCGGCGCGCGAACGTCCGGACCATCGACGTGATCGGCGTCACCGGTGGAACCATGCAGATCGAAATGGCGATCGTCGACGAGCTGGAGATCGGGCCGATCCTGCTGCACGACGTGCCGATCGCTTTCGTCGATGCGCCGCCGTTCAAGCTGTTCGGGCTCGCCGACCAGCCCGCGCTCCTGCTCGGCACCGACCTCATGGAGCAGTTCCGCCGCGTGTCGCTGGACTTTTATCACCGGAAGGTCCGTTTCCAGCTCCGCCGCTGCGCCTCGCAGGGAATTGTCATCAGCACCAACCCGGACAACTACTCGCGCATCTCGGGCATCAACGGCAACGAGGCTTGCCTGCCTTAAGGCGAGGGAGCGATGCGTCGCGTGTAAGCGGTCTGATGTCTTCTCGTGCCACAAGCGGACGACCGTTCGGGAGCGGTGGACGCGATTATTCTGCGGCCATCTTCAACAGCTCAATTTCACGCTTCATGCGTGCGATCTCGAGTTCATAGAGGCGCGAGCAGTCGAGCCGTTCCGGACGACGGCCGAGCGGGATGGTGACCCGAGCATAGCCGAGCGCTTCTGACGAGTGGCCAGCGTCCGGACCGGCCAGCGGCGCGGCGTAGCTAGACTGGTCGCGACCGGTTGACGAACTCCCCGCAACGCCCACGTCGACATAGGCGCCGCTCGAGTTCATGCTTTGGCTGCAGCGCGTTCCAGACGAGGTTTCGATGCGGTCCTCGCCGCCCGATCCGGTGGGCGCAGGCGGAAGGTAGAAGCCGCCGGCCAGCGCGGGTGCGCTAGCCGCGAACAAGCAGGCGGCGAGCATTGAGTTTCGAGCAGACACGGGCACGGACGGTCTCCGAGGGGAGGGGGGCACGCTCCGCGCAGACACGGAAGCTGTAGTGTTCACCCGGTTCAAGGTTCCGGATAATGATGAGGATCTGTCGGCGCATCTGCGGCCCGAGCCGGACGTCGGACGGAAAGATGGTGACACGCCCCTGGGCGTTCTCATCATCCGCGCCGATGGCCGAAGCTACGAACCTCTCCTCGCCCTGGTACGGGTTGCCCAGGCTCAGGTAGAAGGCCTTGTCCGGTCCATCGGTGATGCCGCTCTTCGTAAGCGGTCCGAGGCTGACCGCCGCCGCAGGCGGAGCAGCAAGAACCGCCACGCCTGCGCAGATCATCGACGGCTTCTTCATAGCTGCGAACAGGTCACGACGCTGGTCAGCGCGTAGCTGCCGCCGGCAAACCCCTCGGCACTGCTGATGCGGCCGTGAACGGTGAAGGTGTCAAGCAATCCGGTTTCGCGAAAGCTGCTGCTCCCGGAAGTGTACACCTGGCTCGCACCATTGGCGCTCGTATAACGGATCTCGTCGGTGTGCGTGGCCGTCCAGTTGGTCGGCGCCAACGTTACCGAAGGAGCGTTGAACGTGATCGTGGGGAAGACGCCCACTGCCGCAACGGCCATGACTGCCGCTGTGCCGCCACTCTGCTCCGATCCGAAGATGGTGCCGCTGGTGGCGGGAGCCAGGATGCCCGGCGTAGTAAGGCTAAGCGTGCAACTGTTGGTGAGTACGCCCGTGAATGTCACGTTGGCGGCCTGCGCCGGAACGGCGGCAAGCAGGATCGTCACCGGCAACGCCAGTGTGATGATACGCATTGAAGATACTCCCTGACGACAAATGGCCAGGTTTGGACGCCTAGGAGGAGTGACGCCTTGCCTGCTCTCGGGCGGCGGTTGATCGTTAGACCTGGCTGCCTTCGAGGACTGCTGGCTCGCATGTCAAACGTAACAGTGAGCTTAAACAGTCACATTGGTTTGAAGAAAATCAAGCGCTTACGAGATAGCTCAAACCAGATCGGCGCGAAAATGGTGAGGAACTTTTCTGCAGAGCGATCAAGCGGCTGCTTCTGAACGTCCACATTGTTCTTCTCCAAGGCTCGCCAAATGACCTCAGGAGGGAAGAATGGAAGACCGCGGCCAGAACTCGGTGCGGTGTGCGATATACACCAGAAAGAGCACGCTCGTTGGTGCCAGCCAGGAGTGGACGTCTCTCGAGGCACAACGGGAGGTTTGCTCGGCCTATATTCGCTGCCACGCGCACCTTGGTTGGAGTGAAGTGTCCACCCTCTATGCCGATGAGGGCTGGTCGGGCGGCGATCTCAACCGCCCAGCCTTGACGCGCCTGCTGGCCGATATGGCAGCGGGCGAGATCGACGTCGTACTCTTCTACAAGATTGATCGGCTCACCCGGTCCCTCGCCGACTTCGTGCGTCTGATGGACGGGGTGCAGCGCCTCGGCGTGGCGTTCGTGAGCGTCACGCAATCCTTCGATACGTCGACCAGCATGGGTCGGATGGTCCTCAATATCTTGCTCACCTTCGCCCAGTTTGAACGGGAGATGTTGTCCGATCGGGTGCGAGACAAGCTGCTGTCGATGCGTCAGCGTGGGCTTCATGTTCAAGGCCCGCCACCACTGGGCTATGACCGTGTGCAAGGTCGCCTGGTCGTCAACGAAGCCGAGGCCAAGCTCGTTCGAACCATCTTCGAGCGCTACCAGGAATTCCCCAACGCCCATGGGGTGCTCCGCCAGCTCCAGGCGGAAGGCGTCCGCTGCAAGCAGATCCTCACCAGAAAAGGCAAGGTTCGCGGGGGAGGATTGATTGAGCGCGGGACGATGTACTCAGTCCTAAAGAACCCCGTCTATATCGGCTTCATCAGGTCTGGAACGGAGTGGTTTCCGGGCGTTCACCCGCCGATCGTGGAACGGTCGCTGTGGGACAGCGTGCAACAACTTCGTGCTGTCCGAACCAAGGCCAAGGTTCCTTGGGATCGCGGTAAGTTTCTGCTGCGAGACCTGCTGCTTGGCGATGATGGCCGACGCTACTACTGCTCCGAGCGCGGTGGCGGCGTCCGCTATTATCAAAGCGCCCCCAAGTCCCGCCGGGATCCCTGCTCGCCGGGTCTGGTTCGGGTCAATGCGGACGAGACCGAACGACTGGTAGTCGTGGCGCTACGCGGCCTGCTCGATGATCGAACCCGTTTAAAGCGTCTCCTCCTGTCCGGTCAGCCCCGTCCCTCCGATAAACACCTCGAAGACGCCGGGTCGGTTGCCTCTCAGCGGGTCGACATGATGAACCGAACGGCTTTGAGAGAATGGCTCGTAGCCGTTCTCGATCACTTGGTTGTGACCGTGACTGACCTGAGGCTCTACATCTCGATCGCTGCCCTCGAGCAGTTTCTCTCGTGGGACGGCTTTGGCCATTTCCAAGTTCCGGTGGAACGACAGAAGGGTGAGCGGCTCTACCTTTTGAGCTTGGATGCCCAACTCACCTGTGCGCATCGTGATTTCAGCTTGCCCGTGCAGCGCTCCGGAAGAACCGGGGCACCCAATCGCAAGCTGGTGAACCTGCTTCGCCGTGCGCTTAGTGCTCAACGTTTGATCCTTGAGGAACGGGAGACCTCGCCGGAGGTCCTCGCCAAACGCTTCCGGCTTAGCGTGAGTGCATTCCATCGCCTGTTGCGCGTCAACTATTTAGCACCCGACATCCGCGCCGCCATCTTGGATGGGCAACAGCCTTCAGGGCTGAGCGTGCGTGACCTCATGTACAAGCCCATGCCGCTCGACTGGACGCAGCAGCGCCGCTTCTTCAAGTTCACCGAAATCGATGGCGCTAGAGAGAGCAGCCCTGTCGATGTTGGTGCCGTCATCACTTAGGGCGGGCTCTGGCCGAGGCGAGGCCGCATATGACCAGAGCAGTCGGTTATGCCCGACGATGGCTCGGGGAACTCGAGCAACGCGCGTTGCTGGGGCCAAGCGGCTGGTAGTCCGCAGTAGAGTAGCCGATCGCGCGTGAGCGAAGCGGGCTGGCAGCCATCGAGAATGGCTGCCTGGATGTCAGGCGCTAAATAGGTGAGGCGGATCAGTCGGGACAGATAGTTGACGCTCATGCGCTTTGAAGCCGCAATCTCCCGCAGATCGTCAGCGCGCCTGCGCATCACCTCGGCTCGCAGCTGAATGGCTTTGTTGAGGAGAGCCACCAATTCAGGGTTTGAACGCCGATCCTCGTTTGAACGAGCATTCAAGGGCAACCTTAATCGAGCATACGGACCCTGCAGATAGGCGTTCACGGTCACAAGGTGAGTTCGCTCACCATCTTGCGCTCGAGATGTCAGTAGGTCGGCGAGGGTATGGGTCTCGAGCAAGCGCTGGATGGAGGAACAGCGAACAAACAAGCGCAGCTCGGAGGTACTGATTTCAATCCGGCTGAGTTGGTCACGCAGGAAGCAACGCTGCTCCTCTCTGGTCAGCTGAGCCAGTCGCGCCCGAACCGCAGCGCAGCGGTGGAACAGGTCGCGAGGCTCATCGACATAGCTGCCGATGCAGAGCAATGCGCGCCTGACCTCGCTATGATCGTCATAAAAGGCGATCAATGAGGCGAGCGTTAGTTCCTCGACCCGCTCTGCCCGCACTCGCACGATCGGCAGATCTTCAAAGGGGCGTTTGGTTTTCACCTGCGAAGCGTAGGACCGATAGGCGCGAGGAGATACGCCGGTGGCATCGGCTTGAAGCGGTCGACCATGTTCGTCGAAGAGCAAACCGCGAAGGAGATTGCGCTCGGGGTCCCATTTGATCCGCGGACGGGCGCGACGCTCCCGCCAGTTCTGTACCTCGGTCCACAAGGCCTCGTCGATGATGGCCGGATGGCGAGCAGGATATTGTCTGCCGCCGTGAACAACGCATCCGCGATAAACGGGATTGTGCAGCAGCTTGTACAGGTTGAAAGCGGTGATCGGTCCTCCACCCTTGCTTCGCCCGTTACGCAGCGTCCAGCGCTTGCTGCGGATCCCTTCGGCGCAGAGTGTTCGCGCAAGGTCCTGGATCGTTGTGCATTCTTTGACGCGCTCGAAGATGCGCACGACGGTTCGAGCCTCGGCGTGGTTGACGACCAGCTGCTGATCGACCTTGTCATAGCCGAGCGGGGGAAGGCCGTGGATGTAAAGTCCGCGCCTTCGCATCACCTCGAATTTATCGCGGATCCGATCGCCCATCATCTCGCGTTCGAACTGGGCAAAGGTGAGTAGGATATTCAAGATCATCCGGCCCATGGTGTCGCTGGTATCGAACGACTGAGTGACGCTGACGAACGACACCTTGAAAGGCTTCAGAGCTTCCATCAGCCGGACGAAATCTGCCAACGAGCGCGTCAGCCGATCGATTTTGTAGAACAAGACGACGTCAATCCGGCGCTCACGAATATCGATGATCAGGCGCTGCAAGGCTGGCCGCTCAAGGGTGCTGCCGGAGAAACCTCCGTCGTCATAGTCGGTCGGAACAGCGTTCCAACCCCGATGTGCATTGCACTGTATGTAAGCGCGGCAGACCTCTCGCTGCGCTTCGAGCGAATTGAGGTTCGACAGCAGCCCGTCTTCGCTGCTCTTTCGGGTGTAGATCGCGCAGCGAATAGCAGGTGTTGGCAGATCGTTCATGGAGCCTCTCCCGCGAGGAGAGCCGGACGCCAGCAGCGCCAGAACATGAAAAGGGCCGGCGCGATCGCTCGCAACCGGCCCACCATCCAATCAGCGGCACGCTGACCAAGTAGAAATATGCCTTAAACCATCCGGTCGATCAAGCCGGCTTGGAACCCGGAATGCCGCACTTGGCGAACTTACCCTTGGCGTCCTTGCAGCGCTTCGGGGCTGCCTTGGTCTCGGCGCACTTCACGAACTTACCTTTGCCGTCGCGACACGGCGCCGCAAAGGCGGGGGGAGCCAGCAAGGATGCGGCAGCGGCAAGCGTAAGAATGAAGCGCATGTCAAGCCTCCATGAAAGTAGCTGTAAATTGCAGCCCACAGTGGAGGCAGGATGTTAGTTCGAAACTGAATGGAGGAAAAGCTTCGTTCGCTTACGCCAACATAGGTCGGCGCCGACAGAGGTCTGCAGGTGTAGAAGAACGACCTTTCGAGATTGATCGCGATGGTTGGCCGCGCCTTTCCTTCTGCCCCGTTCGTACGGTGCGCGATCTACACGCGCAAAAGTACTGAACGTGGCCTCGACCAGGCAGTCACCTCGCTCGATCTGCAGCGCGAAGTTTGCCACTCCTACATTAAGAGCCAAGCTCATCGCCGCTGGCGCGAACTGCCGGGGCGCTATGATGACGGCGGTTACTCCGGAAGCACCTTGGCAAGACCGGCGCTCGCCGCGTTGCTTACGGACATCGAGGCGGGCCGAGTTGATCTGGTCGTCGTCTACAAGATCGACCGACTAACCCGTTCGCTGCTGGACTTCGTACGCCTGATCGACGTGTTCGAACGGCACGATGCCACCTTTGTCAGCGTGACTCAGAATTTCGACACCTCCGACAGCCTCGGGCGTCTCATCCTCAACATCCTTCTGACCTTCGCCCAATTCGAGCGGGAACTCATGTCGGACCGCGTCCGCGACAAGAAGGCGGCTTTGCTTAAAAACGGCCTCTTCGCTGGGGGCCTTCCGCCATTTGGCTATTTGGTTGAGCCGGGCGGACGGCTCGTCATCGATCCGGAGCGGGCACCGCTCGTCGCAGAACTGTTCGAACGGTACGAGATCACGCCTCTTCGTGAACTGGTTAGAGATCTCCAGCAGCGAGGTATCACAACTCGGCGTTGGCGGTCGAAGTCGGGCCTGGATCATGGCGGACAGCCGATGACCGCGGCCACGGTCGGCAAAATCCTCGCCAACTCAATCTATTCCGGCCGAGTGAGGCGGCACGGTGAATGGGTCGAAATCAACGTTCCGCCGCTGATCAGCTGGGAGGCATGGAACCGAGTTGATCTCCTTCGACACCAGCGCGCTCCAAACCGGCCGTCGCCCGACCGTTTTCTCGCCGGCATTCTCTACGACGAGCTAGGGCGGCGCATGGGAACAGTCACCGCTGCGCCCGGCTATGCGGTCAAGGAAGGCTATTACAAGGGGCAGGATGGCACTGTCAGATGAAATGCACCGACCGGTAAGGAGGCGCGGGTAGGGGAGACGGATGCCTCGACGCCGTGTTCCATCCAGCCCATTCCGCTACTTCAAGACCTCACCCGAGGTGATCCGCTTGGCGGTGATGATGTACGTTCGCTATCCGCTCAGCCTCCGGAACGTCGAGGATCTGCTGCACGAACGAGGGATCGACATCTGCCATGAGACGGTGCGCTATTGGTGGAACCGCTTTGGCCCGCTCTTTGCCGCTGACATCCGCCGCCAGCGAGTGAACCGCTTGCGGGGCTTCCGCCAGTGGCGTTGGCACCTCGACGAGATGTACGTGAAGGTGAACGGCGAGATGCGCTTCCTGTGGCGTGCCGTAGACCATGAAGGCGAGGTGCTCGAGAGCTTCGTCACCAAGGAGCGGGACAAGGGCGCGGCACTCCGGTTCATGAAAAAGGCGCTGAAGCGCCACGGCTCGCCGGAGGCGATCACCACTGACGGGCTGCGCTCCTACAAGGCCGCAATGACCGAATTGGGCAACACGAGGAAGCAGGAGGTTGGGCGCTGGGCCAACAACCGGGTGGAGAACAGCCATCTGGCGTTTCGACGACGAGAACGGGCCATGCTCAGATTTCGGCAGATGAAGAGCCTACAGAAGTTCGCCTCTGTCCACGCCAACCTCCACAATCACTTCAACGCCGAACGTCACCTCGTCAGCCGGTCCGACTTCAAGCTCCGCCGCTCGGCCGCCCTGGCCGAGTGGCAGGGGCTTGTCGGATAGGGCTGGACATCAAAGATCCAGCTACGCGCAGCAGAGACGCTTTCGCTTTTGTCTGACACCTCCGGTCGCTCAGTTGCCTTGACATTCACATTCCGTCAGCCGTCCTGTCCCGCCTAAGCTGCTGATGTGTCAAATCTGGGCGGATCACTGTGACTCAACTTCGAAGACAACGGCCCCCGGATGAACGACAGAAAAGCGAAAAATCGTTGGCTTTCCTTAACGGTCGTCATCGGGCGAATCTGAACGAAGGGCCGCTTACTGCGTGCCTCGCATTGGACCTGAATGTCTTAGATGGGGCGCTAAGCAGACCTCCGGCGCCGCCTGAACGGGCGTCGGCTTTCCCCCGTCTTCACCCAAAAGCAGTCGGTCCGCTAACCACCACCTGCCGACGGTCGGGGGCATATATGACAACTGGTAGGCGTCAGCGTAAGGTCGTCACCGCTGCGGATCCGGTTCGAACGTCCTCTGGAGCTGAACTGTAGCGGGTGCAGACGCGCCAGCACCCTTCCATTCGCCGCCACACATCGACCAAGAATAAGGGACCCGTACGAGGGTCGCCATCGATCTCGGCCTTGAACTCAGCGATCGAGGACATGGCAGCAATGCCGTCGCCAAGATCGCGAACTTGCACGTCTCTGTATCTGAACTCGCTGGCCCGATAACGCGTGCACGCAGTGTTTAGCCAATTCGTCCGTTCGAGCCGATGGTTTGGAGTTGCCGACACGATCAGTGCGAAGTCGGGGGCTAGGAACTTTTCAAGCGTGGCCGCATCAGACCTCACCCAAGCCTGCATCCACTCGATTGCGACTGCTTCGATTTGCTCATGAATATCGCTCATTGGGTTAGGTTAGCTTGCCTTGGGATCTCCGCAATGGGTGCTGAACAGTAAACCGTACCTTCGACCTTCGAGCGTCTGCTTCCTGGCCGCGCGTTCCGAAAGCGGACCTTCAGCTTTCCACCAATCAGAGGCGCTCGCCTAGCCTGATCGGCTTCCACTCGCAGATTGCCCACTCAGGGTGGAAACAGTGGCAACATAACTCTTGCGACCGACATCTCCTAAAACTAGAACGAACCTTCTAATATAGGAGCCGCATACATGGAAAGCCGTCGCGAGGCCTTGAAGCTTTGGCTCGCCGGAGCCGTTGGGATGCCCGCGATGACCTCCCGCGCTGCCGCAGCATCGCTCAATGATGATTTGGCGTCGGCACAGGAAACCTCTTGCGGCCAGTCGGTCGTGCAATGGCCGCGCGGGATAGAAGGGCAGCGGAAGGCCGACCTGGGCGACGGTCGTTATCTGAACCCGGTGCTGGCTGGCGATTACCCTGATCCTTCCGTCCTGAAGGACGGGGACGACTATTACATGACGCACTCGTCGTTCGACGCATCGCCGGGTCTCCTCATCTGGCACTCGCGCGATCTCGTGAACTGGCGCCCGATCGGCCCCGCGCTCCGAAAGCCGCTCGGCACCTGTTTCGCCGTTGACATCGCCAAGCATGGCAACCGTTACTTCATCTACATCCCGTTCATGGCCGCCGCCTGGTCTAAGGGGCTGCGCAGCTTCGCCAACATTTACGTCATCCATGCTCCTTCCATGCATGGACCGTGGAGCGATCCGATCGATCTTGGAGTCACGGACCTGATCGATCCGGGTCACGTCGTTGGCGAGGATGGCGAGCGCTACCTTTTCTTCAACGATGGCAAGCGGGTCCGCCTGTCCCGCGACGGTCTGGCCACCGCGGGCCCGGTAGAGGCGGTGTACCAGGCCTGGCGCTATCCCGAGACCTGGATCACGGAGGCTTACGCTCCCGAGGGCCCGAAACTGTTCCGGCGCGGAGACTATTTCTACCTCGTCAATGCGGTTGGCGGAACCGGCGGCCCCCCAACCGGCCACATGGTCGTTGCCGCACGATCGAAGTCGATCAACGGACCCTGGGAACATTGCCCGCACAATCCGATCGTACGGACGACGACGGCGGAGGAACGCTGGTGGTCGCGCGGGCATGCGACCTGTGTCGAAGGACAGGACGGCCGCTGGTTCATGGTCTATCACGGGTTCGAGAACGGGTATCGAACGCTTGGTCGCCAGACCCTGCTGGAGCCGATCGAATGGACCCCTGACGGCTGGTTCCGGGCGACCGGCGCCGACCTCTCCCGTCCCTTGCGCAAGCCGTTGGGGTCAACGGTCCCGAACGGCCTCCAACGCTCGGACGACTTCGTCGATCTATCTCTAGGAACCCGCTGGAGCCTATATGCCAGTGCCCCTGGCGAAGCAGGCCGGGTCCGGACGCAGGCCGGCGCATTGTTGCTCGCGGGCAAGGGCGATGGCCCGCACAACTGCTCGCCGCTTACTCAGCAGGTGGGAGACCGCGCGTACGACGTCAGCGTGGACGTCGAGTTGGTGGGTGGTGCCGAAGCTGGGCTCGTCCTGTTCTTCAATGACCGGCTGTTCCTAGGCATGGGCATCGATGGCCAGCAGATGAGGAGCTATCGTGGCGGCAAGTTGAGCTACTGGCGTGAGCCCGCGCCCGCAACCCGTCGACTGCATATGCGGATCGTCAACAATCATCAGATCGTGACATTCTATTATAGCCTTGATGGCAAGACCTGGACCCGTCACGGCGTTCGGAGCGAGGTGTCCGGCTACAATGCGAACACCGTCGACGACTTGCTGAGCCTCCGTCCAGCGCTCTTCGCGGCCGGCAAAGGTGAGGCGCGGTTCAGGCGCTATCGTTATCGGGCGTTGAGCTGAGCCAGACGCGGCGGGAGCAGAATGACTCGCCCTGCGCGATGTTTGCGAAGCGTCGTAAGCAGCCCTCCGCGGCGAATTGAACGGATGGCAGGGAAGTGTCAGACTAACCAGAATTTGGTTCAAAGCTGCTTTCTGAGGTCAGGATCCGCATCGATCACGCTTGATCATAAGAGGGCAGGAAGCAGGTTATCTGGAGAACATCGCGCCCGTCGTCGCCCCACTAACCAGCTTGGAGAACGGCGATGTATTATTTCTGACAATGCCCAACGAAGCTATCGCCGTCGATGGCTGCGAGCACCAAGCCCTGCTCCCTGGCTTCGGCCGATTCCGTCTGCGGTTCAACCTCGTTAAACACATCCGTGTCCCGCCTGAGCTTTGACGTTCTTAGGCTGATGCTCGTTCATCCACGAACGGGTACAAGCGAGCGCTTCTCGTATTTGCCTGTCCTCTGGAGCACGAACGAATGAAACCGATGCGAAGAGACGCAAGCTTGCGCCGGGCTGCACTGATTAACGCCGCTTCCCAATGCTTCGCCGAGTCAGGTTTTGGCGTGCCACTTGAAGACATTGCTGTGCGTGCCGGGGTCGGTCGCGGTACGCTCTACCGAAATTTCAAAGATCGCATGGCCCTCGCCATCGCTATCTTCGAACATGAGGTCGACCTTATTGAGGAGCGGCTCGATCGAGACGGCACGGTCGAGCAGACGATCGCGGACATGGTCCGTCATGGTGCAGGCGCGTCGGCGCTCTTCTCGCGCCTAACATCTGAGATCTCGTTGGACGGGGACAATCTTGCAGCGTTCGACCGGCTGGGCGCCCGGCTCGAGAACCTGCTCCTTCCGTTGGTCGAAGGCGCTCAGGCACGCGGCGAGCTGCGCTTTGGCGTCACCCCGCAACAAGTCCTGCTGGCAATGCGGATGGTCAGCGGGTCGGTCCTGCCGAACATCCATCAGCGTGAAGTTGGCGAGCGGATCAACGAAGCTCTCGATTTGCTGATGCTTGGCCTTCGACCTCGTTAGCGCGATCGTACCTGGGCCGGCGGTGGTGTGCCCAGCTCCGTCCACCCAAGCCCCAAGCTCTTGTTCACCGCGATATAGCTGATCGTCAGCTGCGCCCGGGCCTGCGCCACGGCGCTTGCCGCAGACAGGCGCTGCCGCTCGACATCGAGCTGGTCGATTAGGCTGGTTGTTCCTGCCCGCAGCCGCTGGGCGTTAAGATTGGCCGCGCGCGACGCCGAAGCTTCCGCCTGGAGCAGTTGGGCAAGCTGAAGACGCAGAGTGCCAAATCGCGAAAGGCTGGTCTCGGCATCCTGGAGCGCTTCAAGTAACGCCTCGCGATATTGGGCCGAAGCTTGGTCGCGCTGCGCCTCCGACTGTCGGATCGAAGCGCGCGTGCGGCCGAAGTCGAGGAATGACCAGCTCAGCATCGGGGCAAGGATCGTCGATAGGTTGGACGGGTCGAGCACTGCGCCCGGCGTGCTCCCGCCAAGACCAAGGATGCCCATGAAGCGCAGGCTGGGATAGAGCTTTGCCGTGTTGACTCCGATTTGCGCGTTGCTCGCGGCCAGCGCTCGCTCGGCCGAGCGGATGTCGGGGCGTCGGGCGATGAGCGACGCGGGGTCGCCGATCGGCACCTTGGCCGGCGGAAGCGGGACGGGCGTGGCGCTAGTGAGGAGCGGGTCTAGGGCGCCCGGCGTTCGGCCGGTTAGGACCGCCAACTGGTTCAGATACTCATCCACCTGCGTCTTCAGTGGAATGTTCTGGGCTTGGGTCTGATCAAACTGAGTCTGCAATCGCTCCAGATCGAGCGTCGAGGCGGTACCCGCCTGAAAACGTTGCTTCGTCAGCGTGATCGCACGTTTCTGCAGTTCGCTGGATTGCGCATTCAAGCGTGACCGTTCCTGCGCATCGCGCAGATTGACGTAGGCTTGGGCGATCTGGGCGGCGAGGCTGACCTGGGCGTCGGCCAGATCGGCGAAGCGGCGGCCGACGTTGGCGCGGCTCTGCTCGACGCCGCGCCGTCCGCCGCCGAACAGGTCCGGCTCCCAGGACGCATTGGCGCCGACATTGTAAAAGGTCAGGGTCGACGAAGAGCCGCCCCCCTGAGCGGAACTACCCCCGCCAAGGCCCGTACCCGGCAGCTGCGCGCGTAGGTAAGTACCATTGGCGCTGATCGAGGGCAGCTGATTGGCCTGCTGCTGGGTCAGTTGCGAAGCCGCCTCACGGATGCGCGCCTGAGCCAGGTCAATGTTGGGGCTCTGGGCCAGTCCGTCGTCTACCAGCCTGGTCAGTAGCGGATCGTTGAGGCTTTCCCACCAGCGAGCGACACCCAGGTCTGCGCGAAACGACGGATCGCTGGCCCGAACGAAAGTGCCGCGCGCGACGGCGTCGGAAGCCGCGACAGGTGGACCCGCATAGTTCGGACCGACGGTGCAGCCAGCCAGCAACGCGCAAGCCGGAATTAGGAATACTTTCTCTCTCATCAATGCATCACCGCTGCAGGTGCAGCGTCCTTCGGGAATGGACGTAAGAACAGGACCAGGGGCAGGACGAGAAACGTCCCAATCCCCATGATCCAGAAGATGTCGTTGAACGCCATGACGAGCGCTTGGCCTTGCACCTGCTGGCTGATCAGCCGGAACGCGGCAGCATCACCGCCCACGGCCTGCGACACGCCGCTGACATAACTCTGTACCGCCGGCGAATTGGCGGTGAGGCCCTCTTCGATCCGGCGCGAGTGCAGCCACACGCGCCCCTCTTGGAGAATGGAAATGCCGGCCAGCGCGAAGCTGCCGCCGAGATTGCGTACGGCATTGAATAATCCGGAGGCGTCACCGGCATCTTCGGGCGGCACCGACCGGACCACCGCTTGGCTGAGGAACAGCATCCCCAGGATCTGCCCGACCCCGCGCAACAGCTGCGATACGGTGAAGTCGGCTCCCGCCGAGTCAATCGTTAGATGCGCATCCAGCAGGGCCGCCAATCCCATGATGAGGAGTCCGCCGGCGACCGCGATGCGAACGTCGACGGTACGCAGCAGGATGGGAACGATGGCCATCATGAACAGGCTGGGAATGCCTGAGAGCAGCACCACCTTGCCCGACTGAAGAGCGTTGTAATCGGCTACAGCGGCGAGAAACTGAGGGATGGCGTAGGAAGTGCCGTAGAGCACCACGCCAAGCACCATGCCCATCAGCGCGACCGAGCCGAACTGCCGATCCAGAAGCAGGCTGAGCTTGATCACCGGACGCTTCGCGCGGACCTGACCGACGAACAGCATCGTAAAACCCGCCGCCGAAACGAGAGCCATGCGCTGGATCAGCGCGGAGGCGAACCACAGTTCGCGCTGACCCTCTTCCAGGAGAACCGTCAGTCCACCCAGGCCGAGCGCCAAGCCCGCGATCCCGAGCCAGTCGGCCTGTGTAAGCAACGCAAGCTTAGCCTTATGGTGCGGCAGCCCGAGCAGCAGCAGCACGACCAGTCCGGCGCAGATCGGCAGATTGAGGAAAAAGGCGTAATGCCAGCTGAAGTTCTCGGTCAGCCAGCCGCCGATCAGCGGACCGATCACGGGCCCTAGGATGGCCGTGACGCCAAATAGAGCGATGCCGATGGGTTGCTGGCGACGAGGCAGGCGTGTGGCGATGATGGTCTGGGCCGTGGGGATCATCGCTCCGCCGGTGAATCCCTGACCAACACGGCCGATAATCATCATCGTGAGGCTGCTTGCGGTTCCGCAGACCATCGAGAAGATGGTGAACATTCCCGCCGCGATCAGCAGGAATGTCCGCAGGCCAAGCAGCCGCTCAAGCCAGGCGGCCAGCGGGATTATAACGATCTCGGCGACGAGATAGGCCGTTGCTACCCAGGTGCCTTCCGTACCGCTGGCGCCGATCTCGCCCTGGATCGTCGGCAGCGCCGAGTTGACGATCGAGATGTCGAGCGTTGCCATCAGCGCACCGAGCGTTCCCGCGGCGACGGCGAGCCAGGCGGCGGCGTCGGCCCGCGGCTCGGCGACTGGTCCTGCCGAGGCAGCACCTTGGCTTGAGCTTATCGCCTTGCTTGCCACTTAGCGCGCTGACCCGCTCAGCCTGTCTTGCTGCTCGCGAATGCGGTCAAGATCGCCTTTAGCCGACGTAGTGTCCACGGTGACGCTGACTGACAGGCCGGGTACCAGCAGGCGGCGCGCCTCGGGACCGGCCTGCAAGGCGATGCGGACCGGGACACGCTGCACGATCTTGGTAAAGTTGCCGGTCGCATTCTGCGGCGGCAGGATCGAGAACTGACCGCCGGTCCCGGGAGAAATGCTCAGAACCCGGCCTTGGAGCTCGACGCCGCCAAGTGCATCGATATGGATGGTCGCGGGCTGACCAGCGCGCATCAACGCTAGTTGAGTCTCCTTGAAGTTGGCCACGATGTAGAGGTTGTCCAGGGGCACGATCGACATCAGCCGCGTGCCGGCCTGCGCATACTGCCCGACAGTCACCGTCTTGTTGCCGACCCGACCGTTGATCGCGGCCCGGATCAGCGTTGCTCCGACATTCACATTGGCCGACTCGAGCTGCGCCTTCGCGCCGCGGCGCTGCGCTTCACTCTGCCCGATCTGTGCGCGGAAGCCGGCAACCTTGCGCTGTTGCACTAGCAGGGTGGCAGCCTGAGCGCGTGCATCCTGGGCTGACTGGAACGCCGTCGCACGAAGCTGCGCCAGTTGCTGCCGGGTTTCGGCGCCACTCGCTGCGAGCGGTGCATAGCGAGCGACTTCACCGGCGTCGTGCGCCGCCTTGGCGCGCGCGGCCGTCAGTTGCGCGCGAGCTTGCTCGATCATGGCATATTGCTCATCAATCGATGCCTGCGCGTTCTGGCTCCCCGCCGCCGCCTGGGCGATTTGCGCTTCCGCTTGCGAGGCCTGGGCCCGGAAATCGCGAGGATCAATTCGAAGTAATGGCTGTCCTTGGTGAACGTCCTGATTGTCGGCGACGAGCACGTCCGCGACATAGCCCGCGACGCGAGGCGCCACGGTGACCGCATCCGCCTGGACCTGCGCGTCATTCGTTTCCTGGAAATACTTTCCATATTCCTGATGACGAACATACCAAAACGCCACCGCAATCAACACGACGACACCGACAACCAGAAGGATCAACTTGGCTCGCTTGCTGATCTTCGGCGCGGCCGGCTCCCCTTCTGGCGAATGATCGTCAGCCGCAGGAGACGCCTCGCGATCATGATCGAGCTCGTTCTGGTTCATCTAATTTCCGGGCTGATGAGAGTGCACCGTAAATGGCGCAGCCCCCTTAACCGGACATAATGTCCGTTTCAAGGCTGCGGTTCGAATTCAGTTGATTGCCGCTTGAGCGGTAGGTGAGGGTCGAAAGCGGTCACCAGCAGCTTAGCTGCACGGAGGGCCGTATTTGTGGACCTACGGTTCAAAAGCGGACGGTCTGCATCCGGCCAGTTCCGGATCTCAGCGGCGCCAAAACAAACGTCCGCTATCGGGCACCAGCGATTCGAGCCCGAATGTCTGAGTGTGGGTCTGAGCTGTGCTACCGACCGCAGTGAACGAACGTCCGCTTTCGGGGCGCAGCAATCTTGGCCTAAACGTCAACAACTGGGTCTTTCCAGACGCCTAAAATGCCCGATGACCAGATTCCAGCTGTCCGGTGCCTTTGCTTCGCTATTCAATAAGGCCGATCACGGTTCCGACGGGGCATGTTTCGCCCGGCTGTCGAAGGATGCGGAGCGTGCCGCTCGCGGGAGCCTCCACTTCTGTCGCCGACTTGTCGGCCTCGAGCAGAAACAGCGGCTCACCGGCATTGACCGTCTGTCCGTCAAGGACCAGCCATTCAGCAATTTCCCCTTCGGTCATCGAGAAACCGATCTTCGGAAGTATGATCTCACTCGCCATTTGCATCAACTCCAGCATTATTTTGGGGAGCAGATCCAGATTGCACGTCCTCGAGGTTCACAAAGCCTTTCCGTGCCTGATCTCGCAGCCTGTGTTTCACGACCTTGCCGCTTGCCGTTCGCGGGAGCTCCGAGACCAGTTGGAAGAATTCGGGTGTTTTCTGACGCGCTAGGCCGCGGTGACGTGCTCCCCAAAGCTCTACCAGTCATAACTGGAGTCCGGGGTTGGTATGGTGCCCCTCGGGGCGGTGTTGCACAACCCGCTTGGCAGCATCGGCGGGCGTCAGCCCGCCAACACCGCTATGCGGCCGCACATGGTTGTAGTCGTCGCGCCAGAGCCGCAGTACCGAGCGGGCATGGCCGAGCGACACGAACAGCGTCTCGTTGAGGCATTCGTCATGCAGTCGGCCGTTGAAGCTCTCGACGTAGCCGTTCTGCTGCGGCTTGCCGGGTGCAATGTAGTGCCACTCGACCGGTCGTTCCTGCGTCCATCTCAGGACCGCCAGACTGGTCAGCTCGGTGCCATTGTCGCTGACGATCATCAGCGGCGGTACGCCCCTGGCAGCGATGATGGCGTCGAGCTCTCGAGCGACGCGTGCGCCTGACAGCGAGGTGTCGACCACCAGCGCCAGGCATTCCCGCGTGAAGTCGTCGACTACCGCCAGGATACGGATGCGCCGGCCGCTGATCAGCGTGTCGCTAACGAAGTCGAGGCTCCAGCGCTGGTTCGGTCCCTGTGGCAGCGTCATGGGTGCTCGGGTGCCCATCGCTCGCTTCCGTCCGCGACGGCGCCTGACCCGCAGGTTCTCCTCGCGGTACAGCCGCAGCAGCTTCTTGTGGTTCATGACCAGCCCCTCGCGGGCCAGCATGATCCCCAGTCGCCGGTAGCCGAAGCGCCGACGTTCCGCCGCGATCTCACGCAGCCGCGACCGCAGGTCGCCATCATCACTATGCCGGGGCGCGTAGCGCACCGACGTTCGATCTACGCCGAAGATGGTACACGCCCGACGCTCGCTGATGCCGAACAGCTGCCGAGCATGCTCGACAGCCTTCCGCTGAGCGGCAGGCCTCACCAATTTTTTGCCGCGACTTCCTTCAGCACGGCATTGTCGAGCATGGCGTCAGCCAGCAGCCGTTTGAGCCGGCCGTTCTCCTCCTCGAGCACCTTCAGCTTGCGCGCCTGCGACACGTCCATGCCGCCGTACTTCGCCTTCCACGCGTACAGCGTCGCGCTGCTGATCCCGTGCTTGCGACACACATCGGCGGTCTTCATCCCGCCCTCCTGCTCGCGCAGCACCGCGATGATCTGCTCCTCGCTGAACCTGGTCTTCTTCACGTCCGTCTCCTCACGAAGGCGGACTCTAGCTCAAACTGGCAGAGTTTCAGGGGAGCACGTCAAATGCTGCACGTAAAGCAGATGGAAATCAGCGTGGCTTTCTTCGAAGGCCTAGGAGGTGAGTTACTGTTCGGAAGCCGCGATGGCGATTGGTGTCTTGTGCGGTTCGGAAACACATCTCTCAGTTTGCTGGCTCATCCACCAAGCGAGGACAATCCTGAGCCACTGGAATTGCAGTTCACCAGTGACACGAAGCTCGAAGGAGATCGAGCAGCACCTTCGGTCAATCGACCCGAAGCTCATCCACCGTGGCACCGGCGACGAAGCATTTGGCCGCATGCTGCAGCTGCGCACTCCTGATGGGCTTGTCAAGGTGATCGAGCTACAACGAGACCTGATTGAGTGATTGCGAACAACACTTTCGCATCCTGAGATTTTCACGCGTGACCGGTTTAGTCGAACGATCTGCAAGGTAGGGCACGCTCGCCCACGCGTTTCGTATCATTAGCTTCAATGCTCGCAAGCATTTTAAAACCTCGCTGGAGCAAGAACGGCAAAACATTCACCAGCCATCGCTCTCAAGGCCAAGGCTCGTCAAACGGAGACGAGTGCTGATTAGTCTGACAGCACCGTCAAATGCGGCATTAGCGTATTTTTTCGTGGCGGAATATGGCGCCTCGCCAGGTCTGCGAGCGACAGCTCGTGGGGACTTTGCTGCCTGACAGCTTTCAAGATCGAACTCGTCGAAAGCGGCCACCGCGCCACCGCAGGCGATGTCACAACCGTTCGGTTTTGCCGCTAATTCGGTAAGGCCGATTCAGACCATCTCAGACCTAAAAAACTTCCCGAGACCGATTGGGAATCTGCCGCTTGGCTTGAGCGACCGCGTCTTTGAGGTTGCTGTAGCGAAACGCCCTGACGCTGAAGGAGTCGACCGGTTGGCGCACAATCCCGAGCTGCCGCATTTCGACCAGTTCCGCCTCGGTAAGTAGCGGTAGCCCCCGCTCGGGATCGACGCTCACGAGGAGCCCTCCGGAACACCGGCATGCGACGGGTCGGCTAAGCGCGCTCGATCTTGCCTCTGGAAGCGGCTGCGGTTTTGAAAGGCCTTCGCGCTGACCTTGCCGTCCGCGAACTGAGACGCCAGCAGGCGCTCGTTTCGTTCGACAGCCCTGACCAATGCGCTGAAAAGGTTATCTGGGTCTCGCGTAGCATCCGCTAGTAATCGTACGTTCGGTGAGGCGTCGCGATCTCGCGAGGTGTCGCGCTCCGGCGGGGTGGGCGTGTGCTGCCTTACATACGCTTCACCCTCACGAACCGATCGTGCGGGACGCTCAGCAGCAGGCCCATGATCGTGCTCCAGCACGGTCTTATAGGCGAGCGGCGCATTGGGGGTCTGAACCACATATCCCCGAACTGCGAGGTCTTCATCGGCTAGAACAACTCCCCCGTCGTCGTCCCACCGAGCGGCACTGTCCCTGTCCCTACAGTGGGAGCGAAGCTGAGCGGGCTGCCTGTGCGGAAACGTACTGCCGGCAAGAAGCAGCCGGTAAGCCTTCGCCAGACCGCGATGGGATGCGCGTGCGCTCGAAGAGGTTGCTATGCGGGCATTGTGGAGCGACGTCTGCTCGCGGCCAAGGATATAGTTGATGTCCATGCGCTCTGCTCCTTGAAGCGGGAGCGCGATGTCTCTCAGCCGCGCGGTGCTCGGGCAGAAAGCGCGATAGCCATAACATGGGGTGGGCGCTCGCCCAGTGCAAGGGGAGCTACCGAGGGACCATTTATCTGAACGCAGCCGGGGTCTGAAATCCCGGTTCAATCGTCGCCGAGGGTGCGGCGGACCTGCTGCTCTTCGAGGTCCAACTCCTCGCCAAGTTCACGGTGCGCATCATGGTCGATCTGATCCGTTTTCTCCTTGAGCTCGCGGCGCGCTGCTTCGATCGCGACGAGGCGCATCCTTTGCTGCGCCCCGAGCTGACCGCTCTTGGTCTCAAGATCCTGACCTGCGACGCTCGCGCGCTCGGCGCGCACTTTGTACTCATCGAGAAGTTCGGCGGCGGCACCTGTGTTGCTAGGACCATCCTTGTCGGACTGGCGTTGGACTGCGCCAAGCGCAGCGGTTGCTAGTTCCGCGCGAGCTTGCGTCATTTCCGGCTCCGGGAGCAAGGTATCATCCTCTTGAAGCCCGAGCCGGCGGACCACCACGCCCAAGGTTGTGCCCTGCACGATCAGCGTGGCAAGGATCGCGCAGAATGCCAGAAAGACGATGATGTCGCGGCCGGGAAAACGGAGCGGGAGCGCCAACGCTGCTGCCAGGCTCACCACGCCCCGCATGCCTGCCCATGACAGCACGACCGCATGGCTCCAAGGCGGCAAAGGGTCCTGCTCACGGACCCGTCGCGACAGGACGCGGGGTAGCCACACCGCGGGGAAAACCCAGATGAAGCGGGCGATGATCAGGGTGGCAGAGACAGCGCCACCCAACCAGAGAAGCGTCAGCAGGTCGTAGTTGTCCAAGCGCCCGATGATTCCGCGGAGCTGGAGCCCAATCAGCATGAAGATGATTGCTGTGAGTAGGAATTCGACGAAGCCCCATACCGCCGCAAGTCCGAGCCGGCTTTCGCCGGTGAACTCCGCATGCTGGCGGCGGCCGAGCACGAGGCCGCAGGCCACGGCTGCGAGAACGCCGGAGGCATGGAACTGCTCGGCCAGGAGATACGCTACAAAGCCCGCGAGGAGGCTGACCGTGATATCGAGCATCGTGTCTTGGAGCAGGACGAAGACCCACATTGCCGCGCGCCCGACGAGCCAACCTGCAAGCGCACCACCGATTGCTACGCCGAAGAACTGGAGAACACCGTCGCCGAAATTGGACGTGCCGGCGAGCACCGCCGCCACGGCGAAGCGGTAGAGGACCAGCGCCGACGCGTCGTTGATCAGGCTTTCGCCCTCTAGAACGGTGACGATCCGCTTGGGCAACCGAACCTGCTCGAGCACGGCGGCGGCCGCGACAGCATCGGGGGGCGCTACGATCGCGCCCAGCGTGATGACCGCCCACCAGGGCAGCTCGGGCACCAGCATCTTGGCGACGATCGTGACGGCGGCGGCCGTGAAGAAGACGGCGCCGACGGCGAGCAGGAAGATCGGCCGCAGGTTGAAGCGGAAGGCCGCCCAGTCCGTCCGGTAGGCGCTGGCCTGAAGCAGTGGCGGCAGAAAGAGCGCGAGCGCAAGTTCGGGGTCCATCTCTACCGTCCCTATGCCGGGAACGAACGCAAGCCCGATACCACCAAGCACGAGCATGACCGCCGTCGGCAGACGAAGCCTTTGGGCAACGAAGGCCAGTGCAACCGAAGCCGCGACGAGGACGAGCAGAAGCTCGAATGTGTGCAAGGCCGGCGCTTTCACTTGGAGGTTACCAGAATTACCCGGCAACTTGTCGTCAACCGCTCGGGCTAGACGTCGTTCCAGATCCAGTGAGTCGATCGGCGTGCTCGCCTAGCCCGCCGAAGCGCTCAGTCGTTCGATGCTGGTGAAGCTATCCGCGGTAATTTGCCGGGGACGGGAGCATCCACCGCAAGGGTTATCACGGTGAAGAGGAGAGCGCCTTGCTGGTTGGTTACTTCAACCCGCCACTGCCCCTTCTTCCAAAGCGATTCCGGGGAGTGCTTCAACGTCTCGCCCGCGAACGCCACTGCCGCGATCTGAGCGGCAGCATCATCCTCAAGCATCGTACCTTCCAGGTCAGGGTCGCGCGCACCATCGGCCCAATGAAAGAAATAACGTGGCACGCTGCGCTCTGCTCGGAGGGGGAGAGCGCGATGGTCTCTCAGCCGCCGACGCCTCAAATTCGTGCCTGCGATGCGGCCAACTATCATGCCGCAATTGGCAAAGCACTGGTAAAGATCACCTTTATTCATCCGACTTCGTCGCAGGCCGCCTTCGGCTTTGATCGCCGTCGCCGCCGAAGTCTGCTGGACTTTACCCGGCCGCGCCGTCGAGTTCTGAGCGCTTTATCGCTTGGGCCAACTTAGCTCGGTTCAGTCTTGCGACCTCCCGGACTTCGCGCGCCCGCCCGGCTTCGCCCTGCTTGCTCCACGCTCGGGCAGCTTGCTCCGCGGCAACCTTGACGAGCGGGAACTTGGTGGAAGCCGCTAGTTCTGATTGTCGCGCCTCTTGCGCTTCGCAAGTGCCTGATGACGGCTGCATGCTCGGTCCTTCCGTGAGCAAGCCAGTCTTCCTGGAGACGGCAGGAATTTGGCGCGTGTGACAATCGACAACGAAGGATTAACTCGGATGCCCGCGACGTTTATGGTCAAGCTTTGGCAATGCCGTTCATCGAGGGATTGGCCGCGATCGTCTTCGCGGGACCCTCCTTCTTGGGCTTGCGGGCTTCCTTGTTGCCCTTCTTCTGACCTTTGGCCATGTCGATCACCTCACATTAGCGGGAAAAGGGCGGGCTGGCTCAGCGGCCACGATGAGGCGGCCGCAAGGCCGCGATCGGGGTTCTCGCTCGTGCCTTGGAGCAGCTTGGCGGAAGCCGCTTCTAGACGGCGTTATCGCTACGCTCGGGTCGCGCAGCTAAGGCAGCCCAGGCGCCGGATGCGCGTTGGCATCGCTCTTTCACGTTCTGCAGCGTGGCCGCATCCGCGGCCACCTGCTGTTGTTCGGCTTGCTGCCGGTAGAAAAGCAATGGCGACATGATAGCTCCCGAAGCACGAGGAAAGGGCGGAGGCACAGCAGCACCCCCGCCGATCAGGTCGTCAGGCAGCTTGCAGGTTCACTGCCGAGGTCTTGCCGCGACGGTCGGTCTCCATTTCGTAGGAGACGCGCTGATCCTTATCGAGCGTCCGCATGCCCGCGCGCTCGACGGCGCTGATATGGACGAAGGCATCGTTGCCGCCGCTCTCGGGCGCGATGAAGCCATAGCCCTTGTCGATGTTGAAGAATTTGACGGTTCCGGTGATCATTTGGATGTCCTTTGTCCATGCGTGTCGGGCACGCGCCGACATCGGCGCATCCCGGCTTCGTGAGGCTAGTAAGGGACAAAGGGGGAGCCTTTAGCGGCCCGATATCCGTCGCAGGCGACGTCAGCCCCAGTGATATGGACGCTCACCTGGCAAAAGATAGGCCTCGGCGGAGAAGCCGGCACATATATTTCGCATGGCCGTTTTTCGATGTTGTAACCGCGACAACAAATAACGGTTTCAAGGGCTCTGTCAGAGCAAATCCACCCTCCGGTAAGAGAGGCGAGGGTAGGGGAGGCGGATGCCTCGCCGACGTGTCCCTGCCAGCCCGTTCCGCTACTTCAAGACCTCGCCCGAGGTGATCCGCCTCGCCGTGATGATGTACGTCCGCTATCCGCTCAGCCTTCGGAACGTCGAGGATCTGCTGCACGAGCGCGGCATCGACATCTGCCATGAGACGGTCCGCTACTGGTGGAACCGCTTTGGCCGGCTGTTCGCCGCCGACATCCGCCGCCAGCGGGTGAGCCGCATGCGGGGCTTTCGCCAGTGGCGCTGGCACCTGGATGAGATGTACGTGAAGGTGAATGGTGAGATGCGCTACCTGTGGCGTGCGGTCGATCACGAGGGCGAGGTGCTCGAGAGCTTTGTCACCAAGGAGCGGGACAAGGGAGCAGCGCTCCGGTTTGTAAAGAAGGCGCTGAAGCGCCACGGCTCGCCCGAGGCGATCACCACCGATGGACTGCGCTCCTACAAGGCCGCCATGAGCGCGCTGGGAAACATCGCCAAGCAGGACGTCGGCCGCTGGGCGAATAACCGGGTGGAGAACAGCCACCTGGCGTTCCGACGACGAGAACGAGCGATGCTCAGGTTTCGGCAGATGAAGAGCTTACAGAAGTTCGCTTCCATCCACGCCAACCTTCACAACCACTTCAACGCCGAACGTCACCTCGTCAGCCGATCCGATTTCAAGCTTCGCCGCTCGGCCGCCCTGGCCGAGTGGCAGGGGCTTGTGGGGTAGGGCTGAGCATCAAAGACCCAGCTGCGCGCAGCAGAGACGCTTTCGCTTTTGTCTGACACCTCCGACCGGAGGGTAGCTATCGCCGAAAGGTTGAGGTTAGCACCTTTTCGAACTCGGCTTTGCTGAAGGGCTTACCGATGCGAGGGGCTGCGCTCAGCGTTTCAGTGGCAAGCTCGAGCCGTCCATAGCCCGTCACCACAACGAACGGCACCGATCGCGCATTGAGAAAATCCGCAAGCGGCGCGCTGCTGATGCCGTTCAGATTGGCATCGAGCAGCACCCCGTCCAGTCGTTCGGCTTCCATCAACTCCAGCGCCTTATCGACTGTTGCGACCGGCCCGACGACCTCGCACCCACAATTCTCCAGCAGCATTTCGAGATGAGTCGCGACCATATATTCATCCTCGACGATGAGCAGCCGCAAACCGGAGAGGGGGCCGTGGTCGGCCATCAGGCGCTCGCTCCGCCTGGAAGCGTCTCATCGTCGACCGGCATGGACGCCAGCTTCAGCGGGAAATCAAGACGAGCGCGAAGCCCACTTTGCTGGAACGTCAGCTTGGCGTCGCCCTGAAGCTCATAGCTGATACTCTGCTCGATGAAGCGCGTCCCCTGTCCACGCCGGGTGGGCTTCTCCACGGTTGGACCACCGCTCTCCACCCATTCGAGTACAATGCGATCCGGCTCGCCCAACTCCAGGTGGCTGGCGATACGCACATGACCTTCCGGCCTGGAGAGCGCGCCGTATTTGACGGCGTTGGTCGCAAGTTCGTGGACGATCATCGCCAGCGATACGCTCGCCGCCGGATTAAGATCAAGGTCGAGTCCATCCTCAATGACGACCTGTCCGGGCGAGCCAAAGGGTTTCATTGAGCGAGCCATGACCTCGCCCAGCTTCACGCCTTTCCAGCTTCCTTCGATCACAGCATCGTTGGCGCCAGCCAGGGCCTGTAATCGTCCTTGGAACGCCTGATCGAATGCCTCCGGGGACGAACTGTGACGGCGGGTTTGCGCGGCGATCGACTGCACGACGGTGAGCATGTTTTTCACGCGGTGGCTCAGTTCGCCGACAAGCAGGTCCTGATGTCGCGTTGCTTCCTTGCGCTCGGTGATGTCCTCGATCGCTAGCAGGATCAGCTCGGGCCTGCGGGCGTCTCCGGAGATCCGGCGGGCGTTAAGTAAAAGGCACCGGCTGCCGAGCCCCGGTACGGTAAGTTCGACCTCAAACCCATTGATCTGCCTCTGCGCTGGAATCATCTCCTCCAGCAGGCGGCGTAGATCGGGGATATTCCACCGGCCTTCGCCCAGATAATAGACGAGTTGCCCTTCGGCATCGGCCGGGACAGTCTGAAACAGCTTGTAGAATGCCGGGTTCGCCGATTGAAGGCGAAGGTCGGCGCCAAGCACCAGCAACGGATCGCGGACGGTTTCAATGATCGCCTCGGCATAGTCGCGCGCCTCGGCAGTCTCGGCCTGCGTCGCCTTCAGGTCCGTAATGTCGATGAAGGTGGCTACCGCGCCCCCGATGCGGTTGTCGCGGGTGCGATAGGGGAGAACGCGCAAACGATAGTCGCGGCCGTTGTCGGCCCGAATCTCCTGCTCTGACGTCGCCAGCTTCTCGACTGCGGCTTTCGCCTTTTCGACCAAATCGCCGTCGGCGAACTTCTGGGAAAAGTTCGCGATAGGACGACCGGTATCGCCTTCGATCAGATCGAACAGCGCCTGCACGGCAGGGGTAAACCATTTGATCCGCATCGCCGTATCGAGAAAAATCGTGGCGACATCATTGCCCATCAGCAGGTTGCGAAGATCGTCACCGGTCTCCTCCAGCTCGATGACTTTCCGTTCGAGTTGGGAATTGACGGTGTCCAGCTCTTCATTGAGCGACTGCAGCTCTTCTTTGGAGGATTCCAGCTCCTCATTGGTCGCCTGCAACTCTTCGTTGACGCTGGTAATCTCTTCGTTAGCGGCGGTCAGCTCCTCGTTCGTGGTCTCGAGCTGCTCCACGGTTCCGCGCATCTCCTCGCGCGCGGCGCGAAGCTCTTCCTCCATGTCGCGCTCTGGCGCTGCCGCTCGGGGCGGCATGTCGGCGTGGTCCGTAACGGCGGGAACGTCCGCGTCATTGTCAAAAGCGAAGCTCACCAGGACCAGCTCGCCGGCGTCCTTGCCGTTGACGACCCGGTTGGCAGTCACGCGAACCGACCCCGTCTTCCTGCCGCGCTTGATATTGCCACGCAGCACGGCGGTTTCGCGGCTTTCGAGCGCCTGTCGCACCGCGCTGCGAATGGTCAGCCGCAAACCCTCACGCGCCAGCGCCAGCAGATCCAGCGTCGGCGCGCCGGACGGCTGTGCCAGAAACTCGTCGGTGTTTCCGTGGAAATGGAGCACCCGATAATTCCGGTCGACCAGCACCGACGCGGGCGCAAAATTCGAGAGCAAAGATGCGGTCGCGATGTCCGCCAGCTTTGGCGGTGGCACCGGCGTCGCGATCAGATCGGCTCGCTTCGGCCAATTGGCGAAGTCGATCGCCGCCGACCTCGCGGGCCCGATCCGCCGATAGATGCGCCAGCGCTTTGATATCGGTTGGAAGAGATAGTCCCGCTCGCCGATCGTCTCCGCGCTTCCGAGAAACAGATAGCCGCCTTTGCGTAGCGCGAAATGGGCCAGCGCCAGCACTTGCTCCTGCGCTTTCGGCTCGAGATAGATCAGCAGGTTGCGGCAGCTCACCAGGTCCATCTTGGAATAGGGCGGGTCCTGCAACAGGTTCTGCGGCGCGAACAGCACTGTCTCCCGGATCGCGGGCTTGATCCGGTATGTGTCGTCGGCACCCTTGTCGAAGAAGCGCGCGAGACGCTCGGCCGACAGGCTCTCGACCATGCTGGCTGGAAAGAGCGCCTTGCGCGCCGCGTTGAGATTATAGTCGCCCGCATCCGTGGCGAATATCTTGACGCCGAGCCCTTTTTTCGATGCCTCGACACGCTCCGACAGTAGCATGGCGATCGTGTAGGCTTCCTCGCCCGTAGAGCAGGCCGGCACCCACACGCGGAGAATGGCATTGTGCTCGGCCTTGTCGACGAGCGGCTTGATGACATTCTCGTCGAGCGCAGCCCAGGCATCCGTATCGCGGAACAGCGCGGTGACGTTGATCATCAAGTCCTTGCCGAGCGCCACCACTTCACCGGGATCGGCACGGAGAAACGTCAGATAGTCGTCCAGCTTCTCCATGCGCGCGAGGCTCATGCGACGGCTGATGCGGCGCGCGAGCGTGTTGCGCTTGTACTGACGGAAATCGTGGCCGGTCGCGACCTGAAGGAAGGCCAGGACATCGGGCAGATCAGTAGAGGAACCATCGCCGATCGCGTCCGGGCTACGATTGGCGATATGACTGTGGTGAATATAGCTGATCAGCGCCTCAGGCATCCGCTCGGGCGCCAGCACATAGTCGATCGCATCGGATGCGATCGCATGGCGCGGCATGCTGTCGAACCGCGCGGTTTCAGGATCTTGCGCGATGGCCATGCCGCCGGCCTGCTTGATATCCTGCAGGCCGGCGGTCCCGTTGCTCCCCGCACCGGACAGAATGATCGCGATCGCCTTTTGCTTCTGATCCTCGGCAAGAGAGGTGAAGAAGCGATCGATCGGGTGACGATGACCGCGCGGCTCCTCCGGTTCGACCAGATGCAGCACGCCGCCTTGGATCAACAAGGTCTTCGCCGGCGCGATGACATGAACGCGGTTGGGCTCGACCGGCATCCCGTCTTCGACCTGCACGACGGGCATCGTCGTCTCGCGGCCGAGCAGGTCGGCCAACATGCTGTTGCGGGTCGGGTCGAGGTGCTGGACGAGAACGAACGCCATCCCGCTGTCCGCTGGCATCGCCCTGAAGAAGGCCGTCGCGACTTCGAGACCACCCGCCGACATACCGATGCCGACGACCGGAAAGCCACCACCATGTCCCGCTGCCGGGTCGTTCGCGGACGGCTGATCAGAAGGAGCAGCTTTCGAGGCAGAAGCTCGCGATCCGCCCGGAGTGGGCTTGCCCGAGGCTTTGTCGCTATTCGCCACCGATTTCTCCGCACGCTACGTCTAAAGCCAACCGGATCAGGCGAGCAGGCTCTCGTTGCCGGTGGACATTATCGCAGTCCATGAGGGAAGTTAACCTCCTTCTGAGGACGTCCTTCGCCGCCTGCTTGGCTGGAGACGTCTGGGGTCAGTGGCAGAGTGATCGTGCAAAGCAGTCCGCCACGCCGAAATTCGATGGAGGTGTCGGCGTCGAGTTCGTAGGCGAGCGTGCTCTCCAGAAGGTCGGTGCCGAACCCGCGGTGGCTCGGCGAAGGCAGCGGTGGGCCGGGCCGATCCTCGTCCCAGATGATGATGAGCCGATCCTGACCGCCATGTCCCGCCTGGACGCGCCAGGATACCCTGACCATGCCTTGGGGAACGCTTAGCGCGCCATGCTCAACCGCATTACTCGCCAGTTCGTGAAACGCCAGCGCCAGCGTCTCGGCGGCTTTCGACTGCAGCCGGATCGCCGGGCCTTGAACGAGGCTGTGTTCGCCGTCCCAAGCGACATGCGCCATCAACTCGTCGATGACGATCGTCTGTAAATCTAGCCCTCGGGTCGGGTCGCTGGTGACGGCCGACTGGATGCGCGAAAACGTATTCAAACGACCGTCGAGATGCATGCTGAGCTGTTCCACGCTGTCGCTGGTCTCGGCTGTTCGCCGCGCGATCGAGCGGATCACCGCCAGGCTGTTGCGCACCCGATGCTGCAGCTCGCCAAGCAGGATTTGCTGTTGTTTCTGAAGCTGGCGCAGATCATCGACATCGGTCGAGGTGCCGAGCCATTCGACCACCTCCCCGGCCTCGTTGCGCACCGGCGTCGCGCGGGTTGCGAACCAGCGATAGCGCCCGTCCGCGATCATCCGCAGGCGGTACTCTACATTGAAGCTCCCGATTGAAATCGCGCGATCCCAGGCAGCACGCGCTATCTCACGATCGTCCGGATGTACCATGTCAAGCCAGCCCCAGCCGTGGCTGTCCTGCTCGGCCTGGCCGGTGAATTCGATCCATTGCGGGCTGGCCCAACTCCAGCGGCCACGATCGACGGCGCGCCAGACGAGCTGCGGGATGCCTTCGAGCAGCATGCGGAAACGCTGCTCACCCTCGCGTAACGTCGCCTCCGCCTCCTTGCGCGCGGTGACGTCTCTTGCAGCCCCGAACCACTCCTTGATCTCGCCGGCCGCGTCCAGAATCGGCACCGCGCGCGAGACCGTCCATCCCCAACTGCCATCTGCCCGCCTGACACGGTGCTCAAGCTCGAACATTCTCTTGGATCGGATCGCCTCGTCGATTGCCGCGCGGACACGCGGTTGATCGTCCGGGTGGATATAGTCGATCGACCACCGGTCGGTGGTCCCCCCCGTGCTGGCGAGGAAGTCTTGGCCGACCAGTTCATGCATCTCGCTCCAATCAGCGCTCATGCGGTAACGGACATCCGTCGAGGCACTGAGGTATGCGCTCAGCCGCTCGGCATCGGACATGTCGCCCTCAATCGTTGGCATCGAGATGACTGCCGTCACGCTGGAGGTGCAGATAATTGGGGTTGAAGTGCGCGATTCGTCCCAACGCCGCTCGGTCGGGGATGACCAGTCGCTTGCTGCTCAGCTCGATCACGCCCATGCCTCGCAGCTCCTGAAGGACGCGATTGGCATGCACCGGCGTCATGCCCATCGCCTCCGCGATCTCGGCTTGGGTCAGTGGCAGCTCGCAAGCATTGCCGTTCGTCAGCCCGACCGATTCAAGCCGGTAGAACAACTCCAGCAGGAGATGGGCGATCCGTTCGATCGCGCTGCGCTGGCCGATATCGGTGGTCCATTCGCGCTGGACAGCGGCCGTAACGAGGGTGTCCCACCACAGGGCCTGCATGACGCGATGCCGCCCGTCGATCGCCCGATCGAAGTCCTCGAGCGTGATCTCGGCGTGCTTTACCGGGGTGATAGTGCCGATTGAATGGTCCATCTCGCGCAGAATATAGACGTGGAGGTCACAGAGGTCGCCCGGTACCAGGAAGGCGAGGATCTGGCGGCGTCCGTCCGCCAACATTTTGTAGCGGCACGCCCACCCCTCCAGGATGGGGTTAACGTGATCCGGCTTGTCGCCCTCGTGGATCATGTCCTCGCGATGGCGACGACGCCGGATACGTTGGCTCGCCAGCCTGTCGAGCGCTTCGCGATCGTCCGCCGACAGCTTGGTGAACCGTTCCAGCTTGCGGAGCAGCGGGTTTTCCATCCGATCTCCCTTTGTCTCTGAAGATTTACTGAACAGCGGAGCCAATCGGCTCAATCTATGTTATACCTGGCAGAGGCGCGTGACGGTTACCAAGGACAGGCACTTTGGCCTGTGCGCGGCAAGGACGGACCTCGATGAATGACACGCAAGCGGGCAAGCTGACCGGCCGACGGGTTCTCGTTGTCGAGGACGAGTTTTACCTTGCGGATGACCTCAGGAGAGAACTGATTGATCAGGGCGCGAAAGTAGCCGGACCGGTCAATACGGTTGATCGGGCGCGCGCACTCACGAGCCAGCCGATCGACTTAGCTGTGCTCGACGTCAACCTCAGGGGCGAGATGATCTTTCCTCTCGCCGACGAACTGCGCAAACGCGGCGTGCCGTTCGTTTTTACCACCGGCTATGCCCCGGAGATGATCCCGGCCGAATATCACGATGTCGAGCGGTGGGAGAAACCGTTCACCGCGCGCCAAATCGTACAGGCGCTCGCCAAGCTGTAACGCAGTCCCCGCGATCGAAACTGATCCTTGTTGAAGAGATGCGCTGTCAGCTTGCTAACCTCGATCGAGGCATAGCGGCACGGAGGGTACTGTCAGACTAACCAGAATCTGGTTCAAACCAAAGCGCTGAGCTACTTAAGGCTTGCACAAACGGTAGAACTGAACCCGGTAAAAAGCAGAACATCTAGAGAACGTCGCGCAGGTCGTTGCCGCACTAACCAGCTTGGAAAAGCGCGGTGCATGATCTCTGACAATGCCTGGCAGAGATATCGGGCCGCCATATGGCGACGCTGGCCCAGTCGACATTCAAGGAACACGTGGTGCACTGTAAGCGGATCTCGCAGACCCTAATGGCCTGAATCCGCATCCAGCCCGAAATAAGCCCTAGCCAAGCGCGCGCTCATCGAACCGCTTAATGGTAGTAATCTAGGATAACCGAGGAAAATACGAGCGACGTCGCTCGCATTCCGGCCTGATCTATCCAAGCACGGAACCGGAGTTGACGCCGAGCGGATCGGCCGTCTTCACGATTACATTCGTTCGGCGCACTCGCGGATAAACCTTGCACTTGCCTGCGGGTGCGCGACCGGAAGCATGTGACCGCCATCGGTCATTTCCAGCGTGGCACCGGGGATGGCTGCGACCGCACGTTCGCCATCGATCGCGGGGTCCACGACTTGGTCCTCGCGACCGTAAAGCAGCGCGACCGAGAGCTTTAGCGAGCCATAAAGCCTTACAATGGCAATCAGGTCCTCGTTGGCGCTCGCCAGTTCGACGAGCGCGGCATTAACCGAGACCGGGCGGTCACCGAGCGCGCCGCCGCCGCGCGTCGCGAAATCCGCCGGCACCGGATCGGGCGCGAAGATCTTGCCCCAGCGCAGTCCATATGTGGCGCGACTCAAAGGCGTACCGAGCAGGTTGGCGAACAGCGTTCGCCCGATGCGAGCGGCTTTAATCGCGCTTGCTAACGGTGCCGGCATTGACTGCGGAGGCTGGGTCACAGGCGCCAGCAATGCGAGGCCGCTGATTGAATCGGGATGGTGCGTCGCAACCCCGAGCGCGATTGCGCCCGCCAGCGAATGCCCGACGAGGAGTGGCCGCTGCAATTCGAGCTGTTCGATGAGTGCCGCCACGATCGCCGCTTGGCCCAAAATGCCGGGTTGGCTGCCCGTCGATACCGAGTAACCCGATCCCGGCCGATCGACGAGGATGACGCGAAAGTCGGACGCCAGCGCGTCAGCAACGCCGTAGGAGAAGTTCCGCAGCTGTGCGCCCAGTCCGTGGAGGAGGACGATCGGCGTTCCCGTCCCGCGATCTACGTAGTGGAGACGAGCGCCGGCTACATCGAGAAAAGCGCCGTCGACGGGCACCTCCCGCTCGATCCGCTTCGTGGCGATGCGCGTGTAGAGCGCTGCACCACCTAGTGCGGCCACCAGACTACCGCCTATCCAAAGTGCTGTCTCGCGTTTCACATAATCGCTCCAAATCAGGTCTTGTCGGCCAAGAAGCGTCGTAAGGATTTTTTCGTTCCCCAGTTTGGCCTATACGGCCTTTCAAAGTCTTCGGGTTTCAGAACCCCGGTTCAGAATGCCTGCCCCGAGGATGAGCGAACTTGTATCAGCACGACCGCTTTTTTGGGTCGGAAGTCGCCGATGGCAGCTCACCGTCCGAGCTCCCGGTAATCGTCAATGAATGCCCATGGCCCAGTCAGAGCAAATGCACCTTCCGGTAAGGAGGCGCGGGTAGGGGAGCCGCCATGCCTCGCCGCCGTGTCCCTGCCAGCCCGTTCCGCTACTTCAAGACCTCACCGGAAGTGATCCGCCTCGCGGTGATGATGTATGTCCGCTATCCGCTCAGCCTCCGGAACGTCGAGGACCTGCTTTTCGAACGCGGCATCGACATCTGCCATGAGACAGTCCGCTACTGGTGGAACCGCTTCGGTCCGCTGTTCGCGGCTGACATCCGGCGCCAGCGGGTGAGCCGCATGCGGGGCTTTCGCCAGTGGCGCTGGCACCTCGACGAGATGTACGTGAAGGTGAATGGTGAGATGCGCTACCTGTGGCGTGCCGTCGATCATGAAGGCGAGGTGCTCGAGAGCTTTGTCACGAAGGAGCGGGACAAGGGGGCAGCGCTCCGGTTCATGAAGAAGGCGCTGAAGCGCCATGGCTCGCCGGTCGCGATCACCACCGATGGTCTGCGCTCCTACAAGGCCGCCATGAGCGAGCTGGGCAACACCGCCAAGCAGGAGGTTGGCCGGTGGGCCAACAACCGGGTTGAGAACAGCCACCTGACCTTCCGACGACGAGAACGGGCGATGCTCAGGCTTCGGCAGATGAAGAGCTTACAGAAGTTCGCTTCCGTCCATGCCAATCTCCACAACCACTTCAATGCCGAACGTCACCTCGTCAGCCGATCCGACTTCAAGCTCCGCCGCTCGGCCGCCCTGGCCGAGTGGCAGGGGCTTGTGGAGTAGGGCTGACCATCAAAGACCGAGCGGCGCGCTGCAGAGACGCTTTCGCCTTTGTCTGACACCTCCGCTGCAACCAGTTTGTAGTGGTCCGCGAGCCCTCCGACTGGGCACGATCCCGGGGCGTGGTTCCGCGGTGGCTCGCGCGCGAATATGGCGGCTGGCTAAACGAACCGGCTTATCGAGCTGCGCGCAAGCTGGTGCTGGTCGAACCATTCCTCGGCGGCGCCGGCGCCCAGTTGCCTCTGGACTATAAAATCTATGTGTTCGGCGGTCGCGCCGAGGTCGTGCAGCTTCACGCTGAGCGCGGCAAGAAGCATCGCTGGACGCAGTTCGACCGTTACTGGCGACCGCTCAGCGACGACCCGATCGATGCGCCGCCGCCCAAAACCCTAAAGGCCATGTTGGGCGCCGCCGAATTCCTGGCGGGCGATCGGGATTTCCTGCGGGTCGATTTCTACGAGGTCGACGATAAGCTGTGGTTCGGGGAATTCTGCCTCTATCCGGGCTCCGGCCTCGACCCGTTCGCGGGCGACGGGCTCGACGAGTGGCTTGGAAATTCCTGGTCGAGGGCCAAATCAGACTCGCTGGGCCGGAAACTGGCCGATTAAAAGGAACGATGTGATCGTGACGATCGAGGATGCGCTTCGGTCCGCCGGATTCATCGGTGATCGTGCTCGTGATTTGGCTACTGAGCATTTCCACAATTGTCTGCTGGCAAGGGCATCGCGGAGCGCGTTCTCCGATCTAAGGTATGTCTTTCGAAAGTAAGGCGATCCGGCTGACCAAACGAAGTTGCGCTTGCTGATTATTATCGGTTCCGACTACCGAGCATTGTCCAAATGATCATTGATCTGCCGACTCTCACCCGCCGGTCTAAACCGGCGATGAAGATAATTTTCGTCGAAACCGGCAATTTGCACCAATCGCTTGGGATCGACGATGATCAGCTTGCCGCGCTGTAACTCCATGGCCCCGCGCGAGCGTAGCTCCTTCAGCACACGGTTGAGATGCACCGGCGTCATTCCCAGAGAGTCGGCAAGCAGGATCTGCGAGAACGGAAGCGACACCACCATGTCGGTGGTCAGCCCGATATTGCGGCAGCGAATGTACAGCTCGCACATCAAGTGGGCCACCCGCTCAATGCTGGATCGCCGCCCCATGCTGGTGATCCACGCCCGCATCGTGCCCTCGTCAACCAACTGCGCGATGTACATCGCCCGGCCCACTTCAGGATGGCAGCTGAAGATTTCCTCCATCTGATCGCGGCCAACGGTTGCCACCGCCGCCGAGGTGATTGTCTGAATGCTGTGGTCCATCTCTGCCAGTAGCCCGACGTGCAGGTCGCAGCAGTCGCCCGGCATCAGATAAGCGAGAATCTGCCGACCGCCGTCAGGAAGGATTTTGTAACGGCAGGCCCAACCGTCGAGGATCACGAACACCGGACCCGGCCGGTCCCCCTCGCGGATCAGGTCGCGGCGAGCCTGAATGGACCGGGGATGATCGGTCGCTTGGCGCAGCGCCAGGATCGCTTCCGCGCTCAACTCGCTGAAATTGCGCAACTTATCGATAAAGCGATTGTCCATCGGCTCGTCATCACACAGCCCAAGTCGCCTTAATATTGTCGAATGTTATAGTCGATTGTTGATATTATTAATGGTGAGCCGTGACAAGTCTGCTAGTCGCGAGGCATCGTCGGCATATCGCTCAGGCTCCGACGGCTGAGAGACGAGACGCTCTCGCCTGAATCGGAGGCTCAAATCATGGTCGATCCCATCTTGCCCGAGGGAATCGCTTCGCGCGCTCCCGTGCTGGACCCGCGGCTCAGCCCCGATCCGCACGGCCAAGCCGCCATGCTCCTTGTCGAGAGCCTCATTCATGGACTGATCGGCCAGTCGGTGATCAGTGTTGCTCAGGCGATCGAGATCGTCGAAATCGCAGCCGACGTGAAGGAAGAGATCGGCGCCGACCTTGGCGATACGCCCGATGCGCTGCAGAAGTCGTTGAACCTCCTGAACGCCATTCGGTCGAGCTTGGCGGGAGGTCATGTGGAGTGATCGCAAGCGCGATTCCGTCTCGACTGTCTCGCCGGACCAGGGCGGTAGGTTAAGTCGGGACCCGGCGTCTCACGCCGGCGCGGGCATTGTCAGCCGAACTGCGCCATCCGGCAAGAAGGCGAGGATCTGCTGTTGGCTTCGATGGAATAGGTCGGCTTGGCGAAGCGGTGGGTTCGCAATGGCCACAGAGTACAGCCTGTGTGCCCAGGCAGCCGGTTGTCGCCAATCGGGCGCCGTTGACCCTAGCGCCGGTCTGATCGCTCGCCATCGCCTCCGCCGGTTCCGGAGCGAGTAGTGCAAACCGAATCACTTGGTCGAACCGGAAGCGGTTGTTTCCGGCACGGCGAGTTCGGCGACCCTCCCGCTCGCCTTTGCGCGGTTCACCCAACACCGAATTCCAGTCATACGGTCATGGGACGACTGGAACGCTCAATCAGGAAAAATGGCGAGCGCACGACATAGCGAGGCACCGGTTGCGGAGAGAACGATCACTTTTTCAATGCTGGATGGGTCCGGCAGAAGATATTCCCCATTCAGAAGGGTGTAAGTGGATTCGAACACCTGCGGGGCGGTGAGATGCTCAAAGGCCATGGACGCTTGCTCGAGGCCCTCTTCAGCGATGATCGCGCGGTACATGCCATCAGGGAGCGGAGCTGGGTCAGCGAGAAGCTTCAGTCCAAGGTCTGGAAGACGTTGAAGCAAACGCGCCTCGATAGGGATGAACTGCGAAAGGAGTTCGAGATGGCGGCGATCGAGCGCGTCCTGATCCCCCGTCGCTGCCTTGGCTAACAGTCGCGCGAACAGCACCTGTATCTCCGGCTCAGCATGCTTCGTGGCTTCTTCAAACCAGGACAACGCGTAACGTTCGGGGATGCTCGATCGATCTAGCCTCAATCCAAGTTTGCCGACTTCCTCATGGACCTTCATTTGAAGCGCCGCTGCATTTTTGAGACGATAAGCGGCGACACGCTCGCCGATCACCGCAGCCCAAGCTTCGCTAAGCGTCGTGTCAATCGGCCGTCGCCGGCTCGATCATGGTGGTTACGTCGATGCCCACGCGCTTCTCGCTTCCCGTTTCAACCTCACGCGATTCCATGAATCGCCGATGCCACGCATGGGCCTGTTTTTCGTCGCGACGCGCAACCTAGGTTATCAGCTGTGTGAACCCGCTGCGGTCGGACAGGCTTGTCTGACCAAATGACCTGTCAGCTCGATGGGCTCGTCTTCAGCGTCAGGTCCTACCGAGAGCGGCGATCGCCAACCCCTCAACTCTTCAAGCCGCAACGTCCACGGCCGTATTCGGTCGTGCCGGCCGGTCGAGGCTGTGGGTCTTGCCCGCCCTGCGCCTGAGGCCGTCCGGCTCGCAGACCTTGATCCAGTCATAGCCGACGTCCAGCAGGCCTTCGGTCTGGAAAAGGCTGATGACCTTGTTGACCTCGACGGAGCTTCTGCCGAGCGCCCGATTGATCACTCTCTGCCCGATCGGAAGATGAAACTGGCCCTCCGCGCAGGCGCCCGACGACCCTGCTCGAACGTAGAATTCGTAGAGCATGTGCGCCACGGCCCGGGCGGTGTCGCCGCCGGTCAGGCGCGTGAGATGGTCGAGGAGGAAGAGACGATAATATCGTCCGCTCTGCCGAATGAGCGCCGTGGTTCTGGCCGTGCTTCCGTCTTCGCACTGGAGGAGCGGGGACGCGTCAGCGGTTCGAAGCGCGGTCAGCGCGATGAGGTCACAGCATTCGAGTTCGAACAGCCCCGGGATGATGAAGTCGCCGGGCATCAGAAACAGGAAGATCAACCGCTTGGGCTCTGTCAAAGCAAATGCACCCTCCGGTAAGGAGGCGAGGGTAGGGAGGCGCATGCCTCGCCGCCGTGTCCCTGCCAGCCCGTTCCGCTACTTCAAGACCTCACCGGAAGTGATCCGCCTCGCGGTGATGATGTATGTCCGCTATCCGCTCAGCCTCCGGAACGTCGAGGACCTGCTTTTCGAACGCGGCATCGACATCTGCCATGAGACAGTCCGCTACTGGTGGAACCGCTTCGGTCCGCTGTTCGCGGCTGACATCTGGCGCCAGCGGGTGAGCCGCATGCGGGGCTTTCGCCAGTGGCGCTGGCACCTCGACGAGATGTACGTGAAGGTGAATGGTGAGATGCGCTACCTGTGGCGTGCCGTCGATCATGAAGGCGAGGTGCTCGAGAGCTTCGTCACGAAGGAGCGGGACAAGGCGGCGGCACTCCGCTTCATGAAGAAGGCGCTGAAGCGCCATGGCTCGCCGGACGCGATCACCACCGACGGACTGCGCTCCTACAAGGCCGCCATGATCGAGCTGGGCAACACGGGAAAGCAGGAGGTTGGCCGGTGGGCCAACAACCGGGTCGAGAACAGCCACCTAGCATTCCGACGACGAGAACGGGCGATGCTCCGATTTCGGCAGATGAAGAGCTTACAGAAGTTCGCTTCCGTCCACGCCAACCTTCACAACCACTTCAACACCGAACGTCACCTCGTCAGCCGATCAGATTTCAAGCTCCGCCGCTCGGCCGCCCTGGCCGAGTGGCAGGGGCTTGTGGGGTAGGGCTGGCCATCAAAGACCCAGCTACGCGCAGCAGAGACGCTTTCGCTTTTGTCTGACACCTCCGTCGGAAGAGCAGATTGGCTGACGGTGTTGGTGGTTCGGCCGACATGCTTCCGGACGCTGAACAATCGAACAAAAGCCGCCTCCCAAAGAAAAATGCGGCCCCATTTCAAGTTGGATTCCTGGCCGACAAATCTTCGGTTAATGGCGAAACCGGGAGCCGTCATCAACTTGGGGTTGGTGCGCGGGGTAGTGTCAGGCCAACGAGCTTTTTGCTCGAGGGCCCTTTAAACGCCAATTTGCGCTCTGCTGCCGCGTGCCCACAAGAGGACCGAACCGGGAGCAAAGCGGGGTTGGTGGTCGTCATGGCGGCCTACTAACCAGACAGCAGAGTGGCCGTGCATTATCTCTGACCGTACCCAGATGTTTGCCGAGGAAAATTACGTGGCAGCGAGTTCCAGAGTCGGGTCGTGAGCGGGGGATTGTGCAGTGCAGCAAAAGCCCTATCTAAAGCGCTCGCCGGCGTCATGTCGGAGGAGTTCAATTACCATGGGCGGCCTTCAGGAAACCATCGCAAGGCTGACAACGCAGAAGCTGCGCTACGCAGCCTTCCCGTCCCCGGCGGGCAGCGATCGACTTAGCGAACTCTTCAATTTTGGATCCAACCCGGGTCAACTGAAAGCGAAGATATATATGCCGCCGTTGCTCCGGTCTAGCGCTCCGCTGGTTGTTGTCCTCCACGGCTGCACGCAATCGGCGGCCAGCTACGACATCGGCTCTGGCTGGTCGCGCCTCGCTGAGGAGCAGGGCTTCGCAGTGCTCTTTCCCGAGCAGCAACGATCCAACAATCCAAACCTCTGCTTCAACTGGTTTTCGCCAACGGATACCTCGCGCGAGAGAGGGGAGGCGCTGTCGATCCGGCAGATGATCGGCGCGATTCAGCAGCGCCATTCGACCGATCCAAGCCAAACCTTCGTTACTGGGCTTTCGGCCGGCGCCGCCATGTCGGCAGCCATGCTCGCCACCTATCCTGACGTCTTTGCCGGTGGGGCGGTCATCGCCGGACTTCCCTTCGGAACTGCACGCTCGGTGCCAGAGGCATTCGATCAGATGCGGGCACATGTCTGCGATCACGCGGACGGGCTTGCCGCGCTGGTTCGTGCTGCGTCTACCCACCGCGGCCCTTGGCCGACGCTGTCAGTCTGGCACGGCAGCGGGGACAAGGTCGTCGATCCGAGCAACGCTTCGGCCCTGATCGACCAATGGGGGCGATTGCACGGCACCGAGCCTGCTCCTTCCCGAATCGACGAGGTTCACGGATATCCGCATCGAGTATGGTCTGCCCCCGATGGTCGCGAGGTCATTGAGGAATATGTCATCACCGGCATGGGGCATGGAACGCCGCTTAGCGCGGAGGGCGGCCTAAGCTACGAGGTCCCCGGACCGTACATGTTGGAAGCCGGCATCTCGTCGACCCGCTTGATCGCGTCGTTTTGGGGGATCAACGATCAGGCCGAGCACTCGCCGTTGACGAGGCTTGTAGAATTGGCGCCGGAACCGGTGCAGCGCCTGGCGCGGGTTGACCCTCCGCTGGCCGTCAGGGCGGCAACACGGCCGTCGAGAGTCTCCAATGTACAAGCAACGATCGAGCGAGCCCTTCGCTCGGCCGGTCTCATGCATTGAACAACGCCCGAACAATGGATGAACCATCATGAGCCACAAAACATCGACGTCAGTCGGAATTGTTTAACGAGCCTACGAGCTTGCCCCGGAGTGCGCCGACCTCGGCCAAATACGTGCCCGCCTACCCGTGACGGCTACACGCTGGTCGATGAGCATCTGAGCGGACCGAGCATCCGCGCATCCCTGCGTAAGCTTATCGCCGGCTGAGCTTCGGCGCGTTGCAGCCGCGCCTGTTCCCCTGCCAAGGGTCATGCGCCTTCAACGCCTGCTGCGTCGCTGCCCCAATGTTGCTCTCCAACATGGGATAAATAGAAATTCTTCCCTTCTGATGTACGAATGGAACACTAGCCTGTATTTAAAATCAAGGGCGATTCTTCCTTAAAACCTCAAGTCAAGAACACAATAGCTCGCTCGACGATTTGTTGGAACGGATCGTACGTCCGATCTGTTGAAAGATAAATATTTGGAACGAGTTACGAACTTCAGATGACGATTGAACCAAGTGGGCCTCACATTGCGATCGTTGATGAGGTTTTGTCGCTCGGTCGTCGAATCGTCGATGGTCGGCAGGTGCGGGTACGGACGATTGTCGAGGAGAAGCCCGAGGTGCTTCACGGTACCCTGACCGAAGGCATGATTGGAATCGAGCGTGTCGCGGTCGGAGCCTTCGTCGGAGAAGCGCCCCAGCAGCGCCAAGAAGGCGAGGTCACCATCACTCCCCTCATCGGCGAGCTGTCGCCGACCACCTGCACCGCGATCGAGCAGGCCTATGCTGCGGTTCGCTCGGGGCACGACTAGATGCGCGACCTTAAGCAGAATCTTCACGGCTCCAACTGATCCGCTCCGGGCGGTGTTGGCCGCCCGGCCTCACGAGGCGACACATTATGAAACGCTCTCTCTTCGCCGCGACCGCGGTGCTATCGCTCGCCGCCTGCAACGGCCCCGCCGAGAAGGCGGGCAAGGAGCGCGACCAAGCCGCCGCCGCCGCATCGGGCCAGCCTTACAAGAGCGAGGGGCCGAACCAGAAGCTGGGCGAAGCGCAGGACCGCGTCAACAAGGCCGCGACCGACGTACGCGATGCGCAGGCCGATGAGCTGAAGCAGCAGGGCAAGGCGATCCGCGGGGAAGCCGACGGCCGTGCCGACAAGCTCGAAGCGGAGGCCAAGCAGATCCGTGCCAGGGCGGACAAGCGCGCCAACGTCTTCGACGATCGCGTTAAGGCGGTCCGCCAATGACCGCCGCCGCCACCGTATTACCCGAAGACGGCGGGGCCGCGCCCCGTGCCGGGCGCGGTCGCAGCGCGCGCCAGTTCTGGGAGATTCCCAAGACCGGATGGCGCGACATCGCGGTCCGCACCTGGCAGGAGACGAACGAGGACAATATCAGCCTGCTCGCCGCGGGCGTCGCCTTCTACAGCTTTCTCGCCTTCGTGCCGATGCTGGCAGCGATCGTCCTTATCTACGGGATCGTCGCGGCACCCGCTGACGTCGCGAGCCGCCTCGAGACGCTGACGCGAATCCTGCCGACCGACGCCGCCAAGATCGTCGCCGACCAGATGAAGAGCATGACCGAGACCCCGGTCACGCGCACCACAATCGGCCTCGTCATCGCCATCCTGCTCGCGATTTACGGCGCGATGCGCGGCGCGACGTCGGTAATCGGCGCGCTCAACGTCACGTACGACGAGCGCGAGACGCGCAACTTTCTACGCACCACCGGCCTCTCGTTTGCCTTCACGATCGGCGCGGTGCTGGTCGCAATCGTCGCCATGCTTGCGATCAGCGCTATGAGCCTGATCGGCACGGTGATCCATCTGCCCGCCTTCGCCGCACCGCTCGTTACTGGCGGCCTTTGGATCGGCACCGCGCTGGTTGCCAGCGGATTAGTCGCGGTTATCTACCGCTACGGCCCCGATCGGCAGGATGCCCGTTGGACATGGCTGACCCCTGGTGCCGTCTTCGCGAGCGTCGTCGCGCTGCTCGCAACCTTCCTGTTCGGGCTCTACGTCAGCCACTTCGCGGGCTACAACGCGACATACGGCGCGCTTGGCGCGGTCGTGTCGTTCCTGATGTGGCTGTACGTCACCGCTTTCGTAGTGCTGCTCGGCGCCGAACTCAACGCCGAGATTGAGCGCCAGACTGCCAAGGACACCACCACCGGGCCGGACACGCCGATGGGCAAACGCGGCGCCAGCATGGCGGACACGACCGCCACGGGCGCCGATACGCCGCCGAGGATCGATAAGCCCAATGACGCCCAAGGGACGAATGGCAGACGGGCGCCGTGCAAATCCTCGCTCGCAGCGTCGGTCACCGCTGGTATCGCCGCGTCACGAATCAGCCGCCACGTCGGTGACGTGCCCGTCGGGGTGGTGCCGATGACCCTTATCGCTACCGGGCTCACGCTCATCGGTCAGCGCGGCTCGGCGACACGAGGATTGCTATGTCTCGCTGGCGGTGGTCTGCTGACTTGGCGCGCCCACGTCCGTGCCGCTGATACGGAATTCACGACGAAAGCGCTTCTCCGATGAGCAATCTCGACAGCGTTGCCGGCTACAAGGATGTCGTCACCGGCAGCCGTGAGGCCCCTGTTGACTCCCCCGGCGCCGCGCAGGTCAGGCCCGCCTCCGCCCCCGAGCTGAAGACTCTCGCAGCGGTTGCCGTCTGCACGCTCGTCATCGCCGCGCTCTATTTTGGCCAAGAGGTGCTAATCCCGATCACGCTCGCGGTAATGCTGTCGTTCGTGCTGTCACCGGTCGTCAACTTCCTGCAGCGGCTCCGCCTTTGGCGCGCGCCAGCGGTCATTGTCACCGTGCTCGCCGCACTCGGGGTGCTTGGGCTGATCGGAACCCTGATCGGTAGTCAAGCCGCCTCGCTAACCGTCAACGCGCCGCAATACGCGCAGACGATCGAGGCCAAGGTGCAGGGCGTCCAGGGGTTCGCGGTCGCGCGACTCGCCTCCATCACCAAGCAGCTCGGCAGCGGCAAGCCCGCTCCTGGCGCCGCGCCGACGCCGGCAACCGGCACGGGCCTCGACGTGCAACGATCGTCGGCGTCGGGCGCCCGCAAGCCCGTGCCCGTCCAGGTGGTCTCCGACGGCGCCTCACCCTTCACGATCGCGAAGGTGGTGCTGGCGCCGATCCTCGGGCCCCTCGAGACCACAATCATCGTCCTCATCGTCGCAATTTTCGTGCTTATGCAGAAGGAGGACCTGCGCGACCGCTGCATCCGCGTGTTCGGCTCGACCGACCTCCACCGCACCACTCGCGCGATGGATGACGCCGGCCAGCGGCTGAGCAAATACTTCCTCTCGCAGCTCGCGGTGAACACCAGCTTTGGCATCGTCATCGGGCTTGGCCTTTGGGCGATCGGCATCCCGTCGCCCGCCATGTGGGGGATTATGGCCGGCCTGCTGCGCTTCGTGCCTTATATCGGCTCGTTTCTCGCTGCCGTCGCACCCGCCGCCCTCGGCGCCGCGGTCGACCCTGGCTGGATCATGGCCATCGAGGTAATCGCGCTGTTTGTCGTCGTCGAACCGCTCACCGGCTACGTCGTCGAGCCGATGCTCTACGGTCACTCCACCGGGCTTTCGCCGGCGTCCGTCATCGTGTCCGCCATTTTCTGGTCGTGGTTGTGGGGGCCGGTCGGACTCATCATGTCGACTCCGCTTACGCTCTGCCTCGTCGTGATGGGCCGCCACGTGAAGAGCCTGGAATTCTTCGACGTCCTGCTCGGCGACCGACCGGCGCTGACGCCGGTCGAGAGCTTCTACCAGCGCATCCTCGCCAACAATCCTGACGAGGCTCTAGCGCAGGCCGAGACGCTACTTACCGATCGCTCTCTCACCGACTATTATGACGGCGTGGTGCTGGAAGGCCTCAAGCTCGCCGTCGAGGACCAGGCGCGCGGCACAATCGATCAGGACGGCGCGGTGCGCATGACCCGCTCGATGCTTTCGGTCATCGCCGATCTGCGCCCTTCCGCGAGCGCGACTGAGCCGATCGCATCGAGCGTCAACGCGATCTGCGTTGCCGGTCACGGGTCCTTCGACGATGTGGTCACCGCCATGCTCGCGCAATTGCTCCGGCAGAAGGGCGTCGAGGCACGCCGCGTCCCAAATGCGTCCGTCTCGCGCGAGACTATCGCAACTCTCGACGTGACGGGCATCGACGTCATCGCGGTTTCCTATCTGGAGGTGATTGGCTCTCCGGCCCAGCTTCGCTACTTGGTACGCCGCCTGCGCGAACGCGCACCGGCTGCGCGCATTATAGTTGGGCTTTGGCCGCAGGGCGAAGCCGCGCTGAGCGATGCCGCTATCCAGCGCACGCTTGGCGCGGACCGCTATGTCGGCTCACTCGCTGACGCCGTGACCCAGATCGCCGCCAGTCCGAACACCGCGGCTGAAGCCACCTGACGGCATTGTTCGACCGAATGCACCAATGTGGTAAGTAGGTGAGGGTAGGGGAGGCGCCATGCCCCCGTTTGTCGCGCTTTACACAAGTAGACCTCCGGACACCGGAAGCACTAGAGTGACCGTGAAAGTCTACTGGTGGGTCTCTCCGGCATCAGCCAGCCCCAATGAACGATCGTCCGGTCATGGGCGCTAGAAAGCAAGGCCTCAGCGTCCGGGAATGGGTTTTTGCGGCCGCCACCGACCGCAATGAACGAACGTCCGCTTACGGGCAGCGTTGATCAAAGCGTGGGCGTCCGCCAGTGGGTCTTTCCGGCCGCAAGGCACCTCGATGAACGATGGTCCGCTTACGGTCGCCAAGCATGCAGCCCTGAGCGTCTGAGAATGGGTCTTCTGCGCCATGCGCGGGTTCTCGGGTTGAGCCAAGCCGACCTTCGCTCAGGCTGAAGGCTAGTGCAGGCTGACGACCTTTTCGCCAGCCCGTGCCGTCTCTTGGTCACAACGAGCAAATCAAAAGGTCCATTCTGCAAACCGAGCGCGAGTGCAGAGTCACCGCGCCCGACTGTAGGGAGTGGTCATGACCGGCCAAACAGAAGGCGCTGACGCGCTCACCGTAACAATCGCCGCCGGAACTGTGCGGGGCCATATGCACGCCGGCATCCGCCGCTTTCTCGGGCTCCCATACGCGGCGCCGCCGGTCGGTGAGCGGCGTTTCCAGCCTCCCCAGCCGGCCGCGCCGTGGACCGAAGTCCGCGAGGCCGCCGACGCTGGTCCCTGCGCACCTCACAAGATTCGACCTTTTTCGCGACTTGATGTCGCCGCTCTAGTTGGCCACGGCGGGCTCGACGGGACCGACTATCTGCGGCTCAACATCTGGGCGCCCCTGGAAGCCGACAAACGGCCTGTAATAGTTTGGATGGTACTGTCAGACTAACCAGAATCTGGTTCAAAGCCCCGCGCTACGCTACTCAAGGCAGCTTGCGATGCCGGAACTGAACCGGTCGGAAAGCAGAACATCTGACGAACCTCGAACTTGAAGATGCCGCACTAACCAGGTGGGAAAACCGCGGTGCATTATCTCTGACAGTACCGTCAGCGGGCATCGTCCGGGTATTTGCACTCTCCAGCTAAGAGGCGGGGTAGGGCAGACGGATATCCCGCCGCCACCCCCGCAAGTCCCTTCCGCTCAATCAAGCGCTTACCCAAGGTGATCCGCCTGGCAGCTCGGGTGTATAGCTCTGCACCCTAGCTGATTGGCGGCCGCCAGTCGACCGAGTGGGCGCGTCCCGGGACAAACGTCGGTCGTCGTTTTCGCTTCCGAACCGTCGGCGATCGCAGTGATCGATATTGTTCTTTCCACAAGCCCACCCATGTCGCGTGGGCGAAGCAGGGTTTCGTGTCTGGAAATCCGTGCGCCGGAGGCGGGAGTTAGCAAATGTGCGATCGTGATTCGACCGACTTAGATGCGGCTCAGTCTCGTGGAGACGGCTCGGCCGAACAGGCGCATGGGTCCTCGAGCGGATCGCACGGAAACGCCACCGCGGGTCGGATCGTCAAGGCATATGGCAAAGGATCCTCCTACAAGGTTGTCCTCGAGCACGACGGCGCGCCGCCAACCGAGCACCCGGTCGCGACGATGCGCGAGGGCGAAGAGTTCATCCGGAAGAATACGCGACGACCGCCCAAGCGGGACACGTCGCGCGATCGGCCAGCCGGGGAGGGTTAGGTCACCGCCCCCCGCGCGCTTGCCGACCGGTTGTCGTCCGGCTGATCCTAGTCCCCTGTGTCGTTCCCGGTCGTCGGCAAGTCTGGGTCATCTCCCCCAGCGACATGATGTTTCCCCGCAACGGCCATCGCTTCGGCTTCGGGATCGATCCTCGACCTTAGCGCCGGGTCCTCTCGTCTAGCTTCTTCCAGCAAAGCGATTATCTTCGCGACCTTCCGTTCGCTCATCAGGGCGATCTCCACTGTCAGTTGCAGTTGACTCTCGGCGAGCTGATTTCGGTGCTCCTGAGTGGTGAGGATCAGGAGTGCCACGATCAAGGCCACGACAGCGACAACAATCCCGAGGTCCGGGAAGGGAAGTTTCTCAACCGCCTGAAGCCCGAGCTTCTGCGCCGCAAGATTGGCCCCGCTCCAGAATGCAATCGTCAGGATTACGACCGAAACCGTTGCCGGGCGTCCAAGCTCCGTCGTCAGACGATTGGCGAGCCTCTGCATCAGGCCTGTCGAGCAGTCATGCTCGCGTTGCAACTCCGCCAACTGCTCGACGCTACCGTCGGGATCGGACTTCCACCGCTCAATCATTGCCGGATCCGCCTTGCTGCAAGCCGTTTACCCGTCGAGCTTCACGAAAGGTGACCAGGCGACTTGCTGACTCGTCCCAGAGCACGAGGTTCACGGAGCGCAGACTATCCCGAAACGTCAGGCGATTGATCCTCGAAAGCTCGGGGGTCATCTTCAGTGCCGCGGGAAGCCGATAAAAGGGGATGGTACTGTGCAAGTGATGCAAGTGGTGGATGCCGACGTTCGCGGTGAACCACTGGAGCAACACGGGAAGTGTATAGTGAGAGCTTCCCAGCAGCGCGGCTTCCTCGAACGTCCACTCTTCGGCGTGCCGCCACTGGGTCTGCTCGAACTGGTGCTGAATATAAAACAACCAGACGCCGACCGTTGATGCGAGCAATAAGATGGGTCCCTGCACCAGCAGAAAGGTACGTAATCCAACCGCCAGAATCATCGCGGCGTAGAGCGTTCCGATTGCGCAATTGTTGCCCATCGCGCTCAGCCAAGGGCGCCAGCCGTTGCGCATCAATCCAACCGGAAGACGATATTGGATGAGGAACAGCCACACCGGACCGAGTCCGAAGAGGATGACAGGATTGCGGTAAACGCGATATCGCAGCCGGCGCCAAGAACCCATCTGATGGAACTCGCGCAACGTCAGCGTGTCGACATCGCCGATTCCGCGACGATCGAGATTTCCTGTGCCGGCGTGATGCATCGAGTGAACTCGTCGCCAGTAAGCATAGGGGCTCAAGGTGAGAACACCCGCGCAGCGACCGATCCATTCGTTGGCTCGGCGTTTGACGAAGAAAGAGCCGTGGCCGCAGTCGTGCTGGATCAGGAACAGGCGAATCAGAAATCCTGCGGCTGGAACGGCAAGGATCAGGACGAGGCCATAGTGGGAATCCACCAGTCGCACCATCACAAGCCAGAGCAAAGCGAAGGGAACCACGCTTAAGGCAAGTTCCATCAACGCTCGACCATCGCTGGGCCGCATGAGCGGCGCCAAAGCAGCGGTTCTGCTTCGTCGTGTACGATGCGCGAAAACAGTTTGCGCCGGAGGTAAACTCAAACACTTATCCAATCGGAAGAACGGTAAGCGCGCCATCTGCCTCCGGGAGGGAGTCGTCGGCAAGCAAAGGTGAGCGGGAACCCTCAGATAACGCACGCGAAAATGAGAAGTGCCGATCGTTCGCTTGCGGCACGTTCGCGTCTGGCCATTCCGCCGTCGTCAGTACCGGCTAGAAGAGGATCTGGCGAAAGTCGGTCGCTGGGCGGGCGTCATCGTTCGATCGAATAGTGGATCGGCTTGAACGTCCCTCCGTTCGATGCGGGCGCCGAACAGGCGGTGAGACCGATGACGAGATCCATATTCGCGCGGAAGGTGATGCTGTCGCCCGCCGTGCTGGTGGGCGGAAGAACGGCGAACTTGCCCGTCGTTCCATCGACCGACACGTTCATGAAACAGTTGAAGGCGGTCGGAATCATGTCGGGGGTCACACCGAAAGGAGCAAGCGCCTCGACGAGATTGCCGAAGCATCCACGATGGACAAGCAAATCTGGATAGAAGTGCCGGAACGTATCCTCCGAACATGGGGTCAGCAGAAAATCGTGTCGGCCGACGGTGTCGGCGACGATGTCGAGCATCACGCGGCTGCGGTTCCAATAAAGCTTGTGTCCGGCGGTCAGGTTGATGGTCTCGGCATAATCCAGCGAGCGACCGGACGAAATGACCTCGCCCAAATCCTTGGCATTGAACGCCAGGAGATCCGCGACTTGCTCGCCCTTCGGGTCGATTACACTCAACGTCGCGCCGTCTGGGAGGCTGAAGGCCGTCGCTTCGCTCGGTGATGGCCAGAATCTTGCTCATTCGATGCCCGAATATTGAAACGGGCATCTCCAGCTATCATCGACCACGCGACCGGAATATTGCCGCGCCTCGCTCATCTTGCCATGTCGCGCGAGCATTGGATTCCGGCTCCCTGCAACGGCCTTGTCGCGTGACATGATCGTCTCGCGCATTCCCTCATATTTGCCCGCTGCGCGAAGCTGCTCGAACTGATTGTGCAGGTTGAACACCATCGTTGGGCGCGCAAAACGGCGCGCGGGCCTGCTCGCGTGCGGGTGCAGGCCGACGACGAAAAAGGCTTCTCCGCCGAAGCTAAGCGAAAAATGGTCGTCCTGCGGGTTGCGGCTGACCCGGAGGTCGTACTGCTGGCCCCGCCAGACGTCCTTGTCCGACAGTGATTGAACGCGTTGCCATAAGGCTTGCTCGAATTCGGCCTCTCTAAGCTCGTCTGGACCTCGAATATGACTGGGAGGCTGCGGAACAGCGTTGGCGCGGCCCGATAGGTCTTGGCCTAGCCGAGCAGTCGGTCGTGTATCCGGACATCGTCCCACGCAGAATCGATGGCGCGGCACGACAGTACCTCGAGCGTCCCCTTGGCCGCCGCCGCCTTGGCTCCGACGCACGGAAAATCGGAAGCAGACACATGGTGTCGCAGAAGCGTGCGTAAGTCTTCCTGCGCCGGATGGGCGGGAAAACGGGCTGATTAGGGAAGCATGATGTCTATACGGCCGGCGACCATGCGGCGTTCCGCCGATCTTTCAATCAACGGCAAGTGAGTAGGTCAATTCTTCTTGCGGGTCTGCCGGGCTGCATAACGAAGGTCCCGTTGTGCTTTCCGCTCGGCCTCAGTCGGCACTGGCTCAGCGGCCTTGCGGACAGCTTCGGTCTTCGCCGCAGTTGCCTCTTCAGCAGCCTCTTCCGCTTCCTTCCTTTTCCTTGCCGCGTTACCCGCCCGAAGTGCCTCCCGCCGCTCGGCGGCGGCCTTTGTTCGGACGACTGACTCTTCATCAGGCTCCGGCCTGCGCCGAAGTTGCGCCAACGCCTTGATCTTCTCGGCCGCGGCTTGGCCTGCGCGGTCCTGGAAAGAAGGATTTTTGAATGGTGTCATGACCCAAAAAACGAGCCAAGCTCGATAACGCCGCATTTCCCAATGCCGAATTCGTGTCGTCGCGAAATGATCGGAGCAGCCCGAAGCGGGGATCTTGTCAAACGGCATTGTCAGAGCAAATGCACCGGTCGGTAAGACGGTGGGGGTAGGGGGAGGCGTCATGCCTCGTCGCCGCGTCCCCGCCAGCCCGTTTCGCTACTTCAACAGCTCGCCCGAGGTGATCCGCTTGGCGGTGATGCTGTACGTAAAGTACCCGCTCAGCCTTCGAAACGTCGAAGACCTGCTGGCCGAGCGAGGCATCGACATCAGCTACGAGACCGTGCGCCACTGGTGGAACCGGTTCGGCCCGCTGTTTGCCGCCGACATCCGCCGGCAGCGGGTCAGCCGCATGCGCGGCTTCCGCCACTGGCGTTGGCATCTGGACGAAATGTACGTGAAGGTGAACGGCGAGATGCGCTATCTCTGGCGCGCCGTGGATCACGAAGGCGAGGTGCTTGAAAGCTTCGTCACCAGAGAGCGGGACAAAGGCGCGGCGCTCCGTTTCATGAAGAAAGCGCTGAAGCGCCATGGGTCACCCGAGGCGATCACCACTGACGGGCTTCGCTCGTACAAGGCAGCCATGACCGAGCTTGGCAACACCGAGAAGCAGGAGGTCGGACGCTGGGCAAACAACCGGGTCGAGAACAGCCACCTGAGCTTCCGACGACGGGAGCGGGCAATGCTTCGGTTCCGACGAATGGCGAGCTTGCAAAAATTCGCCTCGGTTCACGCCAACGTCCACAACCACTTCAACTCCGAACGTCACTTCGTCGATCGCACCACCTACAAGCTCCGCCGCTCGGCTTCCCTCGCCGAGTGGCAGTCGCTGATCGCCTGACCCGACGTCTCAAAGACTAAGCCTCGTCAATCGGAGACAAGTGCGACTTAGTCTGACAGCACCATGCGGCGGCCTGTCCCCGCAGCCCGTCTGCGGCAGCCATTCTGGCCGTCTCGTCGGCAGTTGCTTCTTCATCGTGAAGGGACAGCGTCGGAGCGAAGGCAGATCACTCTGCAGGAATCGGGAGCCCCACTCACGAGTTGCTATAGCCTTTGCCGTACCGACCTTCGCGTTCTCCAGGTAAACACTAGAAAGTCCGGTAACAGTCGCAAGCGCTCGGGGCATCCGTCCGCATGTCCGGGCGAGTTCTGCCTCGCCCAGACATGGCTCGCCTCGTTATGCGCCACATTCTAAGAGTCACCGGGAAGTCGAGCCAGACCAGCATATCGGCCCGCCGCAGACGGGAGGGCCACGTAGCCGAGTGCCCTCCTTCGAAGATCCATCGTTCCTTCTGCTTTACATCCAAGCAGAGCCTAGTTTTTTCGTTCTTGCTGCGTTCGACCCATCCGGGCTGCCAATGAATCTTGTCGATGTGGACCACGGGCAACCCCGTCCGCCGACCAAGCTGGGCGGCCAACGTGCTCTTGCCAGCGCCTGGCTGGCCCACGATCATGAAACGGTTCATCTCGCCCCCGCTTGCCAGCGAGCACAACTTAGCCAGCCAAAATGAATGTCCGCAACGGGTCGAAAGCGGTCGCTCGCGGCCAAGCTGAACGAATGGCTGGAAGGGCGCCGTGGCGTCGAGAAGCGGACGATCCGCTTCCGGCCACTTGTAGCCGCTCGAGCCGGCTTCCCCCGAACGCCTGCGCCTGGTGGTTAGCGGACCGACTGCTTTTGGGTGAGCACGGGGGAAAGCCGACGCCCGTTCAGGAGGAGCCGAAGGTCTGCTTAGCGCTACGTGCAAACGCTGTATTACTTCACAAAATCGCCGGTAAGCGGACGCTCGTTCAGCAAGTAGCTGCTCGTTGTAGGTGGCGCCGAGATGGATGCGGCTGAAAACGCGAATACGGGGCGCCGAGTGTCCTATGTTGGTGCGTCGTCGATTCAGCGGAGCTACGTGGCCGCTCCGGGCTGGAGACGTATTAATGTTTGCCGCCACGACGAGTACAGTACCAAAGGCTGAAAGCTTGTCGAGGCAGGCAGAATGTAGGGCTGGGGGTAGCCTTTCAGGAAATCACTGGCGATTGACCCCCGCGCCACGAATGTTGGCAATCTGCGCCCTTCTGACAGTGCAAGGGTGTTCGAAGACCGCGACCCATGAGGCGGAGAGCAGTAGGGTTGCTCCGACTCCCGCGGCCTATGGTATAACTTATGATCCGGCGCCAAATTCACCTCCCGGCGAATGGACGAGCCCAGCGCGCGACTACGCTAATACCCACTACAGCCCGCTGGCGCAGATCGACCGTGGCAATGTAGGCCGCCTCCGGATGGCGTGGACCTTCTCGGACGGTGCGCTACACGGGCACGAAGGTGCACCGTTGGTAGTCGGCGACACGATGTACATGGTCGCGCCATACCCAAACCGCGCCTTCGCGCTCGACCTCAGCAAGCCCGGCGCTCCCATCAAGTGGGTGTTTGATCCTCAGCCCAGCCCGGTGGCAATCGGGAAAGCCTGCTGCGATCCGGTGCTGCGCGGATGGGTCTATTCGCACGGCAAGCTGATCTACAACCTGCTCGACGACCACGTAGTCGCGGTCGATGCCAAGACCGGCAAGCAGGTGTGGCGTACCAAGATGGCAAACGTTGAGGACGGCATCACGATGACGATGGCGGCCTTCGCGGTGAAGGATAAGATCTACGTCGGCAATTCAGGCGGTGAGCTTGGCGTGGATGGCTGGGTTGCTGCCCTTGACGTCGAGACAGGTAAGGAACTCTGGCGAGCGCACTCGGTAGGTCCCGACAAGGACGTCAAGATCGGTCCGCGTTTCAAGCCCTTCTATCCTCAGTACCGTGGCAAGGACCGGGGGGTGAAGAGCTGGCCGCCTGGCATGTGGAAGCAGGGTGCCGGGTCGGTCTGGGGCTTCATCTCCTACGACCCTGAGCTCAACCTGATCTTCTATGGGACGTCCAATCCCGGACCCCGAGTGCCGGCGCAGCGTCCCGGCGACAATCTCTGGACGAGCGGCGTATTCGCGCGTGATGCAGACACCGGCGAGGCGGTCTGGTTCTATCAATACACTCCTCACGACCAGTGGGACTACGACGGCGTCAATGAGCAAATGCTGCTCAACATGCCGGTCAACGGGCGGATGCGGAAGACGGTCGTCCACTTTGATCGCAACACCTACGCCTACGTCCTGGACCGTGCGACCGGTGAAGTGCTGAAAGCAGACAACTTCGCGCTACAAAACTGGTCCAGAGGGATCGACCGACGCACGATGCGCCCGATCGTCGATCCCGCCAAGGAGCCAAAGCCCGAAATCAAGGTGGAGCGGATCTGCCCGCCTGACGTGGGTCAGAAAGACTGGCAACCGCCGGCGTTCTCACCGCGCAGCGGTCTGATCTACGTCGGCATCTTCAACCTGTGCATGGACCTGACCGACCACAAGGTCGCGTACATCCCCGGCACTCCGTACGACGGGATGGAAACGACACGCTACTCGGCGGACGGCGCAAACGGAGACTGGGGAGCGTTCCTCGCCTGGGACCCGGTGCATGGACGATTGGCGTGGAAGCGGACTGAAAAGTTCATGGTGCTGATGGGGCCACTCACCACAGCAGGTGACCTCGTCTTCTATGGCACCACCGACGGCTGGCTCCGGGCCGTTGACGCATACAACGGCAAGCTGCTCTGGCAGCAGAAATTGTCATCCGGGATCACTGGCCAGATTACCTCCTACCTCGGGCCGGACGGCAGGCAGTATATTGCCGTGCCGAGCGGCGCCGGGGGCGTCGCCATGCTCCAGACCGGGCGGCCCGGCTTCCCGGCTCGCGGTTCGACGTTGTATGTTTTTTCGCTCGACGGGATCCAGGGTGCCGCTGCCGCCGCCCGGCAGGGACGGGCACGATGAAGGCTGGGGGTGTGGCGCTGATCGCGGCGGGTGCGGCGCTGATCGGAGCGGTCGCCTCTGCTTGGGCGATCAGTTCGCGCCAGCAAGGAATCCAGCAGCGGATCGCCCGCACGGTCGGCGCTGATCCGGAGGCCGCCGGCGTGCCGCTTGGCGACGTGGCCGGTGGCCGTAGTGTCACCTACCCCGAAGCCATGGTGAACCCGCTCGGCGACGATCCGTCGGCGATCGCGGCAGGCCGTAAGCTCTATACGCGGATGAATTGCGCCTACTGCCACGGCTTCAAGGGAGAGGGCGGCATGGGGCCGGCGCTGAACGATGGCTATTGGCGCTACGGCGGCACGCCGGTCCGCATTTACAAGACTCTGGTCGAAGGAAGGCCGCAAGGCATGCCCGCCTGGGGGCGGTCGCTGCCGCCGCGATCTCTCTGGCAGCTGACTGCATACGTCTCGTCGCTCGGCGGCGGCATTTCGCCTGAAGGATACCAGCGCGATCTTCAGGGCGACTTCGCCGCGCGGTCGCCTAGCAAGGCGACACCCGGCACCGCGGACGGTGGCTTCGCGATCGAAGGGCAATGAGAGCCGCGGGCCTATCGCTCGCGTTGGCGCTGCTGTCGGGTTGCGCCTCACACCCGCTCGGCTATCTCGAGGGGGCTGCCGGACCCGCCGCGCGTCCGTTGCAGTCGATTGCCGTTGGGCTTACGCTGATCGCGGTGGTCGGCTCGTTGGTGACCGGCCTCCTGCTCGCGGCCGCAATCGTGAATGGTCGGCGCAAGGCGAAGCGGGAGGGCGATGGTGTCAAGGGACATGGCGGCGGGCTGCCCTGGATCTGGTGGGGCACCGGCCTGACCTTTCCGATCTTTGTCGCGATGGCGGTGTGGACCCTGGTCACAACCCGTGCAGTGGCAGAGCAGCAGGGATCGTCTCCGGTCACGCTCGAGATCACCGGTCACCGATGGTGGTGGGAGGTTCGGTATCGGACGCCGGAGCCGGCCGGCGACCTGCTGACGGCAGATGACATCGTAATCCCGGTTGGCGTGCCGGTTCGACTCAAGCTGATGTCGGCCGACGTCATCCACAGTTTTTGGGTGCCCAAGCTTGCTGGCAAGATGGACATGATCCCGGGCCACACCAACTCGACCTGGTTCCAAGCCGACACCCCCGGCATCTACCGCGGCCAGTGCATGGAGTTCTGCGGGCTGGAGCACGCCCGCATGGCGTTCACGGTCCGCGCAGTTCCGCGTGAAGCGTTCCTGCAATGGTACGCAAGAAACCTGGCACCAGCCGCAGCTGCGGCGCAGCAGGCGCTGTTCACCGCCCGCTGCGGGCTCTGCCATGCGGTTCGCGGAACGAGCGCGGGCGGCCTCGTCGGGCCTGACCTGACCCATGTTGCCAGTCGCCCGACGCTAGCGGCTGGAACATTGCCGATGACTCTACCCGCTCTCGATCTCTGGCTGCACGACACGCAAGGCGTGAAGCCAGGATCGTACATGCCACAGGTTCCGCTGTCCGACACCGAGCGGAAAGCGATCGTCACCTATCTCGCAGGATTGAAGTAATGGCGACCTTGCCGCTTTCTAGACCCGACGCGCCGCCGGCGTCGCCGCAACCCCCCGACATCGTGCAAAAGCTCGATGCGATCTGGGGAGAGCGATCCGATTTGCGCGGCTGGTTCTCGACCGTCGACCACAAGACCATTGGCATCCGCTACATCGTCACCGCCTTCGCCTTCCTGCTGATCGGTGGCGTCGAAGCGCTGATCATGCGGATCCAGCTTGCCCGGCCGGGTGCGACGGTGCTCTCGCCGGAACAGTATAATCAGCTGTTCTCGATGCACGGCGTCACCATGATCTTCCTGTACTCGCTGCCAATGCTGTCGGGTTTCTCCAACTATTTGTGGCCGCTGATGCTCGGATCACGGGACATGGCCTACCCGCGCCTCAATGCGCTGAGCTACTGGATCTTCCTCGCTTCGGGCCTGTTCCTCTACATCAGCTTCCCGTTCGGCCAGGCTCCGAATAGCGGCTGGTTCAACTATGTGCCGCAAGCCGGGCGTGACCAGAACCCCGGCATGAACATCGACATCTACGCCCTGGGGCTGACGTTCTTCGGAATCTCGACGACTGTCGGATCGGTTAACTTCATCGTCACGTTGCTGCGCATGCGGGCACCCGGGATGTCGGTCAATCGGCTGCCGATCCTCGTGTGGGGAACGCTCACGGCTAGTGTCGCCAACATCTTTGCGGTCCCGGCGGTAAGCTTGGCCTCCGTTCTGCTCTGGCTGGATCGGAACGCCGGCACACACTTCTTCGACGTCTCCGGTGGCGGACAGCCGATGTTGTGGCAGCACCTGTTCTGGCTATTCGGGCACCCCTGGGTGTATGCGCTTGTCCTACCGGCCATGGGCATCGTGTCGGATGCGTTGCCGATCCATTGCCGCCGGCCGTTGGTCGGCTACACGCCGGTCGCTATGGCCACCGTGGCGACGATGGTCGTCGGCCTAGGTGTCTGGGTTCACCACATGTTCGCGGTCGGCGCTCCGCCGTTGGCGCTGTCGTTCTTCTCCGCAGCGAGCTTCGTTATCGCCATTCCGAGTACCGTCGCGCTATTCGCCTGGATCGGCACTATCGCCACCGGGCGGGTCCAGGTCACGACGCCCTTCCTGTTCTTCGCCGGCTTCATCATGCTGTTCGTTATCGGCGGGGTGTCAGGGGTCATGACCGCCAGCGTTGCCCTCGATTGGCAGCTGACCGACACTTACTTCGTCGTCGCCCACCTCCACTACGTACTCCTCGGCATCAACCTCTTTCCGGTGATCGGCGGAATCTACCATTGGTTCCCGAAGGTGACCGGTCGGATGATGAGCGAACGTCTCGGGCACTGGTCGTTCTGGACCATCTTTGTCGGTTTCAATCTCGCCTTTTTCCCGATGCACGTCCTTGGCCTCTACGGCATGCCGCGCCGTGTCTGGACCTACCCGGCGGGGATGGGCTTCGACCTGCCGAACGCGATCATCTCCGGAGGGGCATTCATCCTCGCGATCGGCATCCTCCTGTTCCTCATCAACGTGATCAAAAGTGCGACGTCCGGCCCGCGGGCGGGCCCAGACCCGTGGGCGGGATCGACCCTGGAGTGGTCCATTCCATCGCCCCCGCCCTCGTTCAACTTCGCCGTCATTCCGTTGTTAGCCAGCAGGCACCCGCTTTGGGAGGACCATCTGAAAAAGAGCGAAGAGAGGACGATCTTCGACAGCGGCTTCCTGCTCGACGAGGGCAAGGAGACGCTGGCGGTGACGCCGCTCGACGGTCAACCATCTGTCATCCTGAAGATGCCGGGCGACAGCCTGCTGCCGGGACTGTTGGCTGCGGCGCTATTCGTTTTCTTTGTCGGCCTGCTGGTACGATCCGACTGGCTTTCGACGACTGCGGGAGCCGCCGTCGCCATCGTCCTGGTGATGTGGTTCCAGCCCACGAAGCAGCCGCAGGACCAGGAGCGGGTGCGCGTTTATGCCTGAGGCCCGCACGATCGACGACACGCTGCCGATCCATGGGCGTGGGCAGGTAGGCACGCCCTGGTGGGGAATGCTGTGCCTGATTGCGACCGAAGGCAGCATCTTCGCCTATCTGATTTTCGCGTACGCCTACCTCGGGAGCCAGGGCTTAGGGTCATGGCCGCCAAACGGACCGCCGGACCTGAAGCTGGCGGTTCCGGCGACCCTATTGCTGGTCGGCTCCAGCTTCGTGCTGGAATGGGGCAAGCGCGCTGCAAACCGAGGGGATCGCGAGCGCGGACTGTTCGGCGTTGGAGCTGCCTTGCTGCTGGGCGGCGCCTTTGTCGCGCTGGAACTCTTTGAATGGTCGACCAAGCCGTTCGCTTTGCCTGACAACAGCTATAGCTCGATCTACTTCATGCTGACCGGCACGCACCTCGTCCATGTTGTCGTGGGCCTCTTCGCCTTGCTGGTCCTGTTCATCTGGACTTTCGACGGGCGCGTGCAGGGCGCACATGTCCAGCACCGAGCGCTTGCGACGCTCTACTGGCACTTTGTGGACATCGTCTGGCTGTTCGTGTTCACGACCATCTACCTGAGCCCGAGGCTCACATGAGCGACCTCGCCCGGTTGACCGAGGCGCTGCAGGATCCGGCGCCGGACCGCCACCGGGTGGCCGGTTGGCGGCTGGTACTCGGCCTGGTCCTCGCGCCGACATCGTTCCTCTTGCAGATCGTGGGTTCGTACATCGTCACCGTGCACCTCTGCGACCTGGGCGGGGATCCAAGGCCTTGGACGTTCGGGATCAACGCGATTGCCGTCGCCGGCGCGCTCGCAGGAATCTGGTTCGCTTGGCACGCATTCCAGGCGACCAGGCATGAGCGTGGCGGTGGGGCTCGGAAAAGCCTCGACACTGGCGAGGGGCGGACACGTTTCATCGCGGCCTGCGGTTTCGCCGAGAGTGGTATCATGCTGCTCGCCGTCGTGCTCGGACTGACTTCTGTTCTGACGCTTTCGCAGTGCCTCGTGGTTCGCTGAGGATTGTCGCGCTGGCGACGCTGGCCTTGACGACACCCGCCTGGGCGCACGGCGGCGAGCACCACGGTGGTGGCTGGACGTTCGAGCCGCTGGTCACCTCACTCCTGTCGCTGTCGGTCCTGACCTACGGCATCGGGCTTTGCCGCATGGGACGAGCACGCGACGCAATCGTGCCCGCCTGGCGGATCGGCAGCTACATCGCGGCTATCTCCCTCCTGATCGTTGCTTTGCTGTCGCCATTCGATGCTCGGGCGGACAGCAGCTTCGCCTGGCATATGGGCCAGCACCTCCTCCTCATGATCGTGGCAGCACCTCTTTTGGCGCTCGCCAACGCGCATCTCGTCATGCTGTTCGCCTGGCCGCTTCGCTGGCGGCGGCGTCTCGGCCGGGCCGCGGTCTCAGTCCCGGGGGTCAAGCGGGGCGGGTACAGCAAGGTTGCGCCCTGGCTGGCGGGTGTGGCCTTCGCCCTCGGCCTTTGGCTCTGGCACGCGCCCACTCTCTACGACGCGGCGCTGGAAAGCCCGACGCTGCACACGCTGGAACACCTCACCTTTCTCTTCAGCGCCGCCATCTTCTGGCGAATGGTATCAACCGTGGGCAACCGCCGTCTTGACCCCGGCTCAGCGATCCTCTTGGTCACGCTCGTGGGGGTACAGGGCAATCTGATGGCTGCGCTGATCACCCTCGCGCCAAATCCGATCTACTTGCATTACCAAGGTGCCGGAGCGCTCGACGACCAGCAGATCGCCGGAATGCTGATGTGGGTCCCGGCCGGGCTGATTTATCTCGCCAGCACCGCACACGCGATGTGGCGTTTGATGGACAAAAACACGGGCAAGTTTTTCTCGGCGGCCGCGCAATCTGCTGCCTGGCGCCAGGCTGAGAGGAGATCCGACCTTTGGCAATGAGACCGGAGTAGTTGGCGTCTTCTGCGCTTAGAGCCAAGGCCGCGGCGAGTCGGTTTGGTTAGGCTGTAGACTCATAAGCTGAGCAGGAGCGTAAGGCCGTGGGGCAATAGCCTACCGATCGTAGTAGGCGCGGTAATCGACATGGGCTGAGAATAGCGCTGCAAAGGTGTGACCATCCTTGAACCGACCGTAGGCGCCGGCTTAGCGGCCGTAACCACCTGGAACGAAACCAGCCGTTCCGCCCAACGCGCGCTGCGCCTCGTGCGCGATAACTGGGTGGGCAGTGCAGGCCAGTGTTCGTCCGGCGAAGCTGTCAGAACCGTCGAGGATTGTTGCCGATCAGGTCGCACGAGCCCTGGAAAGAATAGCCGGCGGTGCCTTGCACGCTGATGCGACCCGTCCTGCGATCAATCAGGAAGCGTGGCTTGTTGAGGCCATTCAGGCGATAACTAGCCGACGACGAGAAAGGGTGATGCTCAGATTTCGGCAGATGAAGAGCTTACAGAAGTTCGCTTCCGTCCACGCTAATCTCCACAATCACTTTAATGCCGAACGTCACCTCGTTAGTCGATCCGACTACAAGTTCCGCCGCTCGGCCGCCCTGGCCGAGTGGCAGGGGCTAGTGGGGTAGGGCCGACCATCAAAGACCAAGTTGCACGCAACAGAGGCGCTTTCGCTTTTGTCTGACACCTTCCTGCGGAGCCTCTTTCGGCTCCTTGCCTGAACGAACGTCGCGATCATCGCGCTGATTAGTGCGAGCGCACCCTTGCCCTTCGACGTGACCCCAAGAGGTTCTCAATGCCTCAGTGTTCATTTGCCCAGGAGAGCGGCTGGGCCCATGAGCATGGGCCTGCCGTGGTCACGTGAGCGCGGTCAGGAGTAAGCGTAGGAGGCAATCATCGCGACATTCATGTTCTGCACCGGGATCGAGAACAGCGTCCCCACGATCGACGGAGGCAGGACGCGGGTCGATCAGATGGAGAGTTGCGGGCACTATGCCCGCTGGCGCGAGGATTTCGAGCTGGTCGACGATCTCGGGCTCCAATTCCTACGCTACGGACCGCCGATCCACACTAGCTGGGCAGCGGCGGAACGGTTCGACTGGAGCTTCGCCGACGAGACGTTTGCCGACCTGAAGCGAAGGAACATCGTTCCGATTGTCGATCTTTGCCACTTCGGATTGCCCGACTGGCTCGGCAACTTCCAGAACCCGGATTTTCCTGCCCTGTTCGCGGTCTATGCTCGCGAATTCGCCAAGAGGTTCGTTTGGGTACAACTCTATACGCCTATCAACGAAATGTATATTTGCGCCATGTTCTCCGCCAAGTACGGCTGGTGGAACGAGCAGCTGTCGAGCGACCAGGGGTTCGTCACCGCGCTCAAGCACATCGTCAAGGCGAACGTGCTTGCGATGCAGGCGATCCTCGATGTCCGCCCCGACGCCATCTTCGTCCAGAGCGAATCGAGCGAATATTTCCACGCCGAGAACCCGGCGGCGATCGCGGCAGCCGAGCATCTCAATGAAATGCGCTTCCTCTCGCTCGACCTCAATTACGGGCGCCGGGTGGATTCGTCGATGTACCAGTATCTGCTCGATAACGGCATGACGCGGGAGGAATATGACTTCTTCCCGGCCAATCACCTCAAGCAGCACTGCATCATGGGGAACGACTACTACGTCACCAACGAGCACCGGGTCTCGTCAAATGGCGTGACCTGCCCCGCGGGGGAGGTGCTGGGCTACGACGGCATCACCCACCAATATCATCACCGCTATCACCTCCCGGTCATGCATACCGAGACGAACATCGCGCAGGGTCCGCGCGGGACGGAGGCGGTCGACTGGCTCTGGAAGGAATGGGCCAACGTGCTGCGAGTCCGCAACGATGGCGTGCCGATCGTCGGCTTTACCTGGTTTTCGCTGACCGACCAGATGGATTGGGATACGGCACTCCGCGAAAAGAACAACCGTGTGAGCCCGGTCGGGCTGTTCGATCTCGATCGCAACATCCGCCCCGTAGGCACCGCTTACAAGCAGCTGATCGCGGACTGGAGGGACGTGCTCCCCACCCAGAGCATCTGCCTGACGGTCCCGGTGCTGATGCCCAATCGCTCCGATACGCTTCACGCACAGGAACAGAAGGACCGCGCACGGGAGCTCAACGAAGGCCAGGCGCAGCTGCGCGCGGCCGACGACCAATCGAGCAGCTGACCCTCCCGAGTAGACGCGGATGATCGGTTCCTACTGTCGTTGGAGCACGGTTTCCCGCGGCATCGCGGCTGGCGCTCGGCAAGAGGGTGGAGATCGGTCCCGAGGAAATGCGCGTCAGGATCGCAAGGGCATTGATGCGAAGGCGAGACCGCGCGCTGTTGCGACGCCACGTGCTTACCTCTCTGCTACCCTTAGAAAATACTCCTAACCCCCTTGGAAAGGAATGTTTCGACAGTTAAGCGAACAATAGCTCATTCCCTGAACAATCATCCGGTCTCCAACTCAAGCGAAGTGCAAGCAAACCGGCAGCATGCGACCAGCATTAATTTTAACGTGAGTATAAATAGGTTAATGTCGACCGTCGCGCGCAGAGCGATCCTTGACTCCCCACCAGAGTCGAGAGGAAGCAATGCTTAAAATTCTGCTCGCGACTGCATCCGTTGCAGCATTGACGATCGCCACGCCAGCACTGGCCCAATCAACCATCTCGGGCGACGCTAGTGGTAGCCACGCTGCGAACAACAGCAGCACGGCAACCGACAATTCGGTAAGAAGTAGGACCGACAGTAGCTCAGCGAACGCTGGCACTCTTGGTGCCAACAACGGGTCATCAGCTTGGGATGGCAGCAACTCCGGCGCCTACTCGGCCAACAATGGAGCGACCTCGACGAACAGCAGTTCGGCCAATGGCGCCTATTCCGCGAACAACGGCAGCAGCTCGACGGACGCATCCACCCACCTCAACTATAATGATGCCAGCAGTGCTGCCGCGGGAACGGTCGGCGCCAACAACGGCGGCACCGCGACCGACAACACAAACAACAGCACGACCGACAATAGTTCAACCGACAACAGCACGACCGATCGGTCGACAACCGACAACAGCTCGGCAAATGCCGGGACGGTCGGGGCCAACAACGGCGGTACCGCCACCGACAACACCGACAACAGCACCACGGACAACAGCTGGACCGACAACAGCTCGGCGAATGCAGGGACCGTTGGTGCCAACAACGGCGGGACCGCGACCGACGCGCGTGATCAAAGCAGCGCTAACGCAGGATCTGTCGGTGCCAACAATGGTGGTACCGCCACCGACGCTCGCGATCAGAGCAGCGCCAATTCCGGAACGGTCGGCGCGAACAATGGCGGAACCGCCACCGACGCTCGCGACCAGAGCAGCGTGAATGCAGGAGCAGTTGGCGCCAACAATGGCGGAACTGCCACCAACACTACGAACAACAGCACGTCTACTGCCGGGTCCGTGGCCGCAAACAACGGCGGAATAGCAGCCGACAACAGGAACAGCAGCACGGCCAATGGCGGTCGGGTGGCTGCCAACAATGGCGGCTATGCGATTGATAATTCGCTGACTGACAGCGGCAACGACAATCGCGACATGTCGGACATGACTGGATCGGCCCGGACGTCCGGAAGCTTCGGCTCCGGCTCAATGGTGTCGTCGGCGGCGCTTGGCAGCTACGTCACCGGCGTGTCGGTCAACTATAATGGCTCGACCGGCACGGCGGGCGCTGCGAACACCAGCCTGTCGAACCAGGGCGGATCCTTCGCCAACTTCGCCGGCATGGGCGCAATCAACCAGAACACGGGGGCGGCTGCTTCGCAGAACGCGAACATCAGCGTCACGGCGACCACCGGCAACATCACTCCGTAGGTTGCGGAACGACCGGTCAGGCGCGTTCTTCCCGCGCCTGGCCGGACCTTCCCACATCGAGAGAGAGGCGCCCATGTTCTGGATTATTGTCGCCGCCGATCTGGCCGGCACGACGCCGCTGCCCAGCGTGCGCAATCTTCCCACCGTGTCGGGGTTCGAAGCACCGGCGCTTACCGAGGACAAGCTCGCCGCCACCACGGCGCGAGGGACGGGAAATCAGAATGCGACCAGCACGCTGAATGCCCGGTCGAGCAACAACAGTGTCAATGGTTCGAGCGTGACTGGAACCGTGACCTTTTCCGACAGCAGTTTCCAGAATGCGTCGGGATTGACGATGGTCAATGCCAACAGCGGCAACAACGTGGCGATCAACTCCGCCATGACCCTGAACATCGCCATCATACCGGCACCATGACCGCTCGACTTGGCCGGGCAGTGGCAAGCATGGCGACAGCCCTGTTCCTGTCGGCCGCAATGCCCGTCGGACCCAGGTTCCTGCTACCCACCCCGATCGGCGATGTCAGTGCTCCGATCCGGACCATGCTCGACCGCAAGTTCGCGACCGTGCTCAAGCAGCGGTATGACTTCAGTTGCGGCTCCGCTTCGCTGGCGTCGCTACTGCGGTTTCACTACGATCTCCCGGTCGATGAAGCCCAGGTGTTCCAGGGCATGTGGCGCAACGGTGACCGAGCTCAAATCCGAAAGCTCGGCTTTTCGCTCCTCGACATGAAGCGATATCTCGAGGCGCGCGGCCTGGCCGCCAACGGCTTCAAAGTATCCCTCCGCGACATCCAGCGCCGCCAGGTCCCCGGCATCGCGCTGGTCGACATGAAAGGGTACAAGCACTTCGTCGTGATCAAGGGCATTGCCGGCGAGAATGTGCTCGTCGGAGATCCCTCTCGCGGTCTGATGATTGAGCCCATCGCTCACTTCGAACAAGCTTGGAATGGCATTTACTTCGTCATCGATCCGGACACCCGTGCAGGCCGGTTCAACGCCGGGGCCCAATGGGCCAGCGTCGCTCGCGCGCCGACGAACGGTCGGTTCACCAATCCTGTCAGCCTTCAGGCGCTGTGGCTCACGGCGCCCTTCTTCGGAGAGTTCTGATGCGTCGAGTAGCTTTGTTGCTTCTCCTTGCCGGCGCGCCTCTGACCAGCGCGCACGCCGCCCCGCTCACGAGTGGCGGCTTGCGATCTACGTCTTTCGGAACGCCGGTCCCCGAACCCGTGCTCGCCTCGCTGCGGGGCGGGTTCGACCTCCCGAATGGGCTGCGGGTCGCCATGGCGGTGGTCAGCGAGGCGCGGATCGATGGCCAACTCGTGCTGCGCAGCCAATATAGCATCCAGGAATCGTCGGCTTCGCTGTCGGTCGCGGGAGCCGACGGGTCGGGCGGCCTGGCAACGGTCTCGCCCTCGTCGCTCGGACCCGTGGCCATCGAACAAGAGGGCAATGGCACGAGGATCCGCTTCGCCGATGGTGGAACATACGTCAGCACCCTGATCGGGGATGCTGCCGGGACTGTGATCCAAAACCAGGCCGATGGCAGGGCCATCGACGTCGCGACGACCATCGACCTCAAGCTGGCTGGCGCGAACATGAACAATCTGGGGACGGCCCTGCCGCGGATCGACGAGCTTGCGTTGGCCACCGCCAACCTTCTTTCCCGTTGACGTTCGGAGGCAAGATGCGCCGGAAGACTCTCTTTCTCGGAGCCTTGATCCTCGCAACTTTGAGCGGCGCGCCTCCTGCTGTCGCGGCACCTCAGCAGGCAGAGGTAGACGCGCTCCGGTCGCAGCTCCAGGCCGCCATGCAGCGGATCCAGCAGCTCGAGCAGCGCGTCGATAGCCTGTCTCCAGGCCCGGCTGCTGCTGCCACGCCTTCAACGGTAGCGAGCCCGACCGCCTCAAACACCACAGAACCTGGACTCGCACAACCTGTGGGAGAGGCACCGAAGGATGTTGACCGGCCGCCCGAAGTGGCAGTCCTTGGCGAACAGGGGGCGCTCATTACTCGGCGAGGGCAGCTGACCGGTGAGTTACTGCTTGGCTATACCAGGGCGGACCGCAATCGGGCGCTGTTCCGCGGCATCGCATTGCTGGACACGCTACTGATCGGCATCTTCGATATCAACGAAAGTCATCAGGATGTGCTCGAGGCAACGCCGGGATTTCGCTACGGACTGACTGACCGGCTTGAGATCGGTGCCAAGCTGCCGCTCATCCATCGCTCCGACAGCAGCGTGCTCGCACCAATCCGGCCGTTCGCTGACGGATCGGCCGATGGAACCATCGCGAGCAGCGCGCGCGGGAATGGCATCGGCGATGTCGAGGCAAGCTTGCGGTACCAGGTAACACGCGGGGGAGGTGGCTGGCCGTTCCTCGTTGCCAACCTGCAGGTGAATGCTCCGACGGGAGAAAGTCCCTTTGCCGTGCCGCGTGACGATCTCGGACGGGAGCTGCGGGCGGCGACAGGCGCCGGCTTCTGGAGCGTAGCACCGAGCATGACGGCGATCCTTCCAACCGACCCTGCCGTCCTGTTCGGAAGCCTCGGCTATGCACATAATTTTGGACGAAGCGTCGATACGCTGATTGCCCCGGTCCGGATCACCCACGTCGATCCGGGCGACTCCGTTTCTGCGACTGCCGGTATCGGAATCGGCCTCAACGAGCGGGCAACGATCAATTTCGGCTACACCCACAACTGGACGTTTGGGACACGGACTACCACCGTCTCGACAGCTCCAAACAGCACGGCCACGCCGGTTACGACCAAGACGCGGGACCTGCAGCTTGGACGTTTCCTGTTCGGTGTGACCTACCGGGTCACTGACGACGCCAGTCTCAACTGGGGGGTGGAAATCGGTGCTACTCGCGACGCGCCCGACGTGCGCACGACCCTGCGAATACCGGTGACGCTGATACCCGGTCGTTGAGAGCGGCGGGTTGCCTGGGGACGTGCCCTGGAAAGTTGGGCAACACCGAATCCTGATACCGGCCGCTGAGCCAACGGCCGCATAGGGGCCAGCCAGGTCGCCCTCCGAAGACGGAAGTGCACGAGGCTCAAGATCATGGCGAACACCGAATGACTATTTGTCAGCTTGTTGCTTTGAACGCTGCGGCCAGCTTATCGGATCGTCAGGGTCTTGCCTGATCGGGGAAGGAAGACGGTCACCGAGTGGATCGGCAGCGGACCGCGGGCCGTGACGTGCGTCCCGTCATAGTCGATTGCGGACAGATCGCGAGCTCGCCACCATTCGCCAAACCGGCTCAGCCCGCCGATCCAGTATCGGCCGCGAAGCCGATCGATCAATGCGAGCTCGGCATCGCGCTTCGGCCCATGGTCGGGATGAACCAGCAACGTCGCCACGCCGCCGTGGGAAGCGATCCGCTCCACCAGCGCGATTGACGCGCCGAGCCGTGCTGCGAAGGGCGGCGCTGCCTCGTCCTCGATCGTGACCGGGAACTCCCAGACGGGTACCAGACTCGGCCCGTGACGGCCGTAGGCCAGCTGGAAGGGATAGTTGGTCAGGGCATTCTGGGCAGTCAGGTCCGATGTGTACCGGTATCCGGTCGCCGCGAGCGCCTGCGGCAAGACCTCCGGATTGCGCAGGTGCCCGGGCCGGAAGGCGATGGTCTGCTGCCCGGTCGTGGCGTCGAGGAGATGCTTGGAGACGCGCAGCTCGCCCAGCACCGTTCCGCCGCGGGCGGTCGTCTGGCTGCTGACGAACGGCCGATAGTCCGGGTAGGCTTCGGTTCCATCGCCCAACTCGAACTGATTGAACGCCCGCGCATGGGATACGCTATGGCTGCCGACCTCCATCCCCATAGCCCGTAGGCGTCGGAGCTGCGGCAGCGTGTCCGCGCGGAAGAAGACATCGTCGTTCCAGTTGCGGACATATTTCGTCTGCATGAAGAAGGTAGCGTCGACCTTGCGCCGGCGCAGTGCCTCGGAGAGGGCAAGCGCGTCGGTCAGCGCCTTGCCGGCGTCGAGATCATGGGTGACGATCAGGCTTCCACTGTACGGCGCCGGGGCGGTTCCGATCAGGAAGGCGTTCGGCTTGCTGGCAACGTAGAAGTCGCGCACCGCGTCAACCAGCCTGTCGAGGCCACCGGCCTCTCCATTGACATAGCCGCCGGCGAGCGGCTCGGCGCGCAGGTTGAAGGCTCGGTTAGCATAGGAGCCGACATCGACACCGAGGATGCACGCTCGTCCGACCGCGGCCCGGCAGGTCAGTGCCGGCGCGCCATCGTCGAATCGCGCCGAGACCATGGCCGTACTGACTGCAAGACCTTGGCTTCCGAGCTTTGCTTCCATGCCCTGCGCGTTCAGCGGGGTGCTCGCAGCCTCCCTGCGGCTGTTCCCAGCCCAGCGGATGGCTGAGCGGGCGCGTCCCGGGACCTCCCCACGAATGCCGAAGAGGGGTTCGAGGCCGCCGCCCGCCAGGTCGAACGTCATCAGACCGCCACCGCGGTGAACGAAGGCCGCCAGGGCGCGGATCTGGTCCCCGCTCAGTACCTTGCCCGAAATCAACGGATAGGCCAGCACCGCGCGATGCCGCAGCGCCTCGGCCGGGTCGCGGGTGAAATTCGCCGGGATGCCCCGCGCACGCAGCGAGCGTACCAGGCCGATCCAGTCGGAATCGACATCGGTCACCAGCACGCCGAGCCGCGTTGCGCCGCCGCCGCCATAGTCTTCGACATGGGGTGCGACCGGCGGCGGGACGAGTGTCCTGGTCGTGGGTCCGGCAAGACCAGGGATGACGCTGACGGCAGGTTTTGAACGAAGCTGGACGAAGAAGAGCAGGCCGATGGAAAGTAGGACAGCCGCCAAGGCATTACGGACGCGAGTGGACATCACATCGGCTTACGCGACTGCTCGCTAGGTTCAATCCGGAAAGTCGCGGCTGCCCATGCCCTCTTTACGGGTTCTAGGTGATCCGGGTCAGCCGCGAGACCCAACTCGCCAAGCCCGGCACGGCAGCAAGCCGCATGAGGATAGGACGGCTTAGAGGGCGCTCGGCGGCGCCGCGAAGAAGATCGGCGAGGCCCAGGGGGACTTTGGTCTGTCTTGAAAATGCCGTCTGATACGCTGCCGCCCCGCTGGGTCCGTCTCGCAGGAAAGCCTTCGCGGCCGAGATGCCACTCTGCAGTGCAATGGCGACCCCATCGCCGGCCAGCGAGGAGATCACCGCGGCCTGGTCACCAAGCCTGAACAGCCCGTCCCGCGTATCATCCGCGCGCCAGCCATAAGGAACGCCCGCGATAGCTTGCCAATGCCGTTCGTCTTCGTGCCCGACCCGCTCGCCCAGCAGCGGCGCTTCATCCTTGAGCGCCTTGACCAGCGCGCCGGGCGATTTCGCCCGCGAAAATCGCTTCTTCGTGACCGAGAGACACAGGTTGGAGCTGCCGTCCTCCTGCATCAGCAAGCCCGCATAGCCACCATCGAAAAGGTGGAGTTCAACGCAACCATCGAGCGGCTTGCCCTGGAGCCCGCCTCTGAGAACGGTGCGCAAGCCGACCGCGCCTTCTCTGGTGAAGTCTGGCGGTCGCGCGAGGCCGCGCAGCTCATGCTTGCCCGTCGCCAGGAACAGCCCTTCGGCGGTCAGTTCCTCACCGTCTTCGAGGCGCGCCGTTCGCGTAGCGGGATCGACGTCGCGAATCGCGAAGCCGCGCCTGACGGTCGCGCCTCCAGCACCGGCAAGCGACAGGAGAGCAGCGTCCAGCGACTTTCGTGAAAATCCCGCCGCTTGCCGTGGCAATCCGACCTCAAGCACATGGCGCCCGCTCACGAGCCGAAGGCGGGTGATGGGCCGTGCGCCGAGCGAGAAGATGTCGAGCTTCAGTCGCTCGAGCGTCGCGAGAGTGTCCCACCCCAGGAACCCACCGCAAACCACGTCGTGCGGTTCCGTCCGGCGCTCGACAAGAGTGGCCGCGACGCCGCCTCGCGCGAGCATGATCGCGGCTGCTGAGCCGGCGGGGCCGCCGCCGATGATTAGCGCAGGCGTTCGACGCACAGCCGGAACGGAAAGTGGCGCGCGATCGTCGCGGCACCAGGGGGAAGGCCGGCGCCATCCAGAATAGTGGCCCAATCTGCGCTGCGGAAACTCCGGGCAATGGAGAGCTGCCCATCCTCGCGGACGATGCGGTGCACGCGCAGCAGGCGAGCGAGCCAGGGATATCCGAGGTAGGCGAAGGCGTGACGATGAAGGTCGTTGATCAGCCAGCCAAGCCTCGCGTGACCCTCCATGTAGCCGATGAAGTCATGCAGCTCGGAGTCGCCCATGTGATGCGCGACCAGACTGCTCACGACACAATCGAATGGACCGGGCAGGTCCTTGTAATCACCGACGTGCAGTTGAACTGGCAGCCCCGCCGTTGCCTCGAGCGCGCTCGCCAGGCTCTTCTGGTTGAGATCGACGCCATGCAGCTCGACCTCCTTCCCGTTTCGGACCGCCCATGCGGCGATCTGACACAGCATGTCGCCGCGTCCGAAGCCGACATCGAGAACGGAAAAGCGCGGACGAGCTCCGACTGCCGACTTCAGGAACAAGAGGGTCGGCCGAGCAGCCAAGGTCCACGAATTCACCGTGGCGAGATCGGCCAGGACCTTCCCGTATTCCTCGAAGGCGAGGTGGGGGGAGTCCATCTGCTCCTCTCGCCGTGATCGAACCTTGAGGTCGATCACGCCGCACGCTCGTATCGGAACCCCTCGGCCGCCAGCCCTGGTCCGAAGGCAAGCGCGACGCCACTGCGCTCGCCCTCATCCGATTGGCGGAGGATCGCTGCAAGAACGAACATCAGCGTTGAGGACGACATGTTGCCGAAGTCGGCCAGCACTTCGCGCGACCGGTCGAGCGCGTTGGCCGGAAGATCGAAGCCGCGCTGCACCGCATCCAGGATCGATCGGCCTCCGGCATGGACTGCCCAGCTGTCGATCTTTCCCGCGTCGACCGCGTCGAGGATCCGCTCGCGGATCCATGGCTTTTCCAGCGCCGACCCGATCCGCCCGGGCACTTCCCCCGACAGCTGCATGACGAAGCCGGTCTCGCCTATTGCCCACTGGATGAGGGTCTCGCTGTCTTCCATCGCGATGGCGAAGGGCCGATCGATCCGCAGCCCCGTGGCGTCGGCACTGACGATGGCCGCCGCGGCTCCGTCACCGAACTGGAGCATGCCGAGGAGCGCCTCCATGTCGTCGGTGAACTGTAGATGCAGCGTCGAAAGTTCGACCGTTACGACGAGGACGCGCGCGGCGGGTTCCGAACGAACGATATGGTAAGCGGTCCGAAGCGCTGCGATCGCCGCATAGCAGCCCATGAACCCGATCAGCGTGCGCTCGACATGATTTGCGAGCCCGAGCCGGCGAGCAATGATCTGGTCGACCCCGGGCGCGACGAACCCCGTGCAGCTTGCGACCACGAGGTGAGTAGTCCGCGCGATTGCTCCGGCATCAAGTTTCGCGATTGCTGCAAGCGCAAGCTCGGGCGCAGTCTCCGCATAGATCCGCATCCGCTCCGATGTCGGCGGCGGCGCATCCGCATAGAGACCTCCGTCGGCGACCGGGGAACCACCACCCGCCGTCGTGGGCAGCACCGACCAACGATGGTTGATACCCGACCGCTCGGCCATGCGCCGGAAGACGGAGCGTTGCCGCTCATCCGGAAGGCGCTGTTCGGCCCAGGCCAGAAAGGCCTTGTGAACATCCTGCGACGGTACGGCAGTGGTGACTTGGTTGATGAAGGCGGCGCGCTCGGAAATATGAAGGACCCTGGACAGAGTTTTGTTTTTCAACCGCCTTTGCCACGAAAGGGTTCATTACAAACGCGGTTCATTCCCGGTGGCATGCTCCACATGAACGGATGTGGAAGAGCTGACGACCACAGTCGCTGTTCCGTTTTCATCGACCGAACGCAATCGTCATCTGCCATCAACGACTGCCCCTCGCGCCGTTGGGACGCGTTCGCCCCTGGCTGACACCTCCGCATGAAACGCTTCACGAACTGGAGGATCCAGATGCTCGAAATTAGTAGGGCGACCGTTAGCGCAAAACTGATCCAGCCGATCAAGATTGGTTCGAATCCGTACCTGCGGACCAGCAGAATGGGGAAGCATTGTTAAAAGATGCTGATTGCAAGCGACGCAAGGAGACTTGCGGCGAAAAAGTGACGTACGATCGGAAGCCGCAGGAGTGACCAGCTTGGACCCCGCTTTTCCGCGCGATCAATGCTTTTCGAGCAATCGCTTGGCAATACCACGAAGGCGCCAGCCAGGATTGTAGAGAACAGGAATCCTGCGACCTCCGCTGAGCCTGCGGAACGTCGAGGACCTGCTATTCGAGCGTGGGATCGACATTTGCCATGAGACGGTGCGCTACTGGTGGAACCGCTTCGGTCCGCTGTTCGCGGCCGACATCCGCCGCCAGCGGGTGAGCCGCATGCGTGGCTTTCGCCAGTGGCGCTGGCACTTGGACGAAATGTACGTGAAGGTGAACGGCGAGATGCGCTACCTGTGGCGAGCCGTCAACCATGAAGGCGAGGTGCTCGAGAGCTTCGTCACCAAGGAGCGAGATAAGGCCGCGGCACTCCGCTTCATGAAGAAGGCGCTGAAGCGCCATGGCTCGCCGGAGGCGATCACCACCGACGGCCTGCGCTCCTACAGGGCTGCCATGACCGAACTGGGCAACACGGGGAAGCAGGAGGTCGGACGTTGGGCCAACAACAGGGTGGAGAACAGCCACCTGGCATTCCGACGACGAGAACGAGCGATGCTCAGGTTTCGGCAGATGAAGAGCTTACAGAAGTTCGCTTCCGTCCATGCCAATCTCCACAACCACTTCAATGCCGAACGTCACCTCGTCAGCCGATCCGACTTCAAGCTCCGCCGCTCGGCCGCCCTGGCCGAGTGGCAGGGGCTTGTGGAGTAGGGCTGACCATCAAAGACCGAGCGGCGCGCTGCAGAGACGCTTTCGCCTTTGTCTGACACCTCCGCCACGGGCCGCCTGCTGCCGCTGGCCGCCGTCATGCAGGACGACTTGCGGCCTAGCGCTCGAGTTTCGGCGGGCGGGGATGCGTCCTTCCTGCTTCTTTGCTGAGCACGTAACCAATTTCTTTTCGCAACGGGTGCGCGGCGTGGTGACAAGGATCGCGCTTGCGGCGATGAGGCCGGCGTGAGCAGGAGACGCCGGAGCATCGCGATCATCGCGCCGCCGACCCCGGGCCACCTCAATCCACTGCAAGTCCTCGGCGCCCGACTGATCGCGCTCGGGCACCGGGTGACGATCGTCCACACCGGCGGGGTGGCGCGCTATGTCAACACGCCCGAAGTCGGGTTCGCGCCGCTGGCGGACGGCGCATCGGACGGTCTGCTCGACACCTATCTGTCGCAGCTCGCCGCGGCGACAGGGCTGCTCGGGATCACCCGGATGATCGCCGCCACCGCTCGCATGACCGCGCGGCTGCTCGACGAGGCGCCGGCGGTTTTGGAACGGATCGGGGCGGAGGCGGTCATCGCCGATGCGGCCGAGCCGGCCGGCGGCCTGATCGCCCGGCGCCTAGGTCTCCCCCATGTCGTCAGCATCACCGGGCTGCCGCTGATGCGCGAGGAAAATGTCCCGCCGCCCTTTCTCCGCTGGCCCTACCGGCCGGACGGGAGCGGGCGAGCGCGCAACCGCGGCGGCTACCGTGTCTCCGATCTGCTGATGCGCCCGATCAGCGGCGTGCTCGAGCAGCGCCGGCGGGCGTGGCGGATCGACGAGGAGGAGGAGGATGGACCGCTGGTCCATGTCGCCCAGTGCCCGCGCGGGCTCGATTTTCCGCGTGACGAGCTTCCGCCCCGCTTCCACTATGGCGGCCCATGGCGCAACCCGGTCGAGCCCTGGGTCGACCGGCCGGACGATCCGCTACCGTTGATCTTCTGCTCGCTCGGCTCGCTTCAAGGTTCGCGCAAGGCGCTGTTCGCGACCATGGCGGCAGCCTGTGCGGCGGTCGGCGCGCGAGCGGTGATCGGGCATGGCGGCGGGCTCACCGCCGATGAGGAAGCCGCGCTTCCCGGCGATCCGCTGGTGCGTGACTACTGGCCGCAGGAAGCGGTGCTCCGATGTTGTTCGGCGGCGATGCTGCACGGAGGTTTCAACACCGTTCTCGACGCGGTCGCGGCCCGGGTCCCGATCGTCGCGGTGCCGATCGCGTTCGAGCAGCCTGGGACGGCGGCGCGGCTCGCGCGGATCGGAGCGGCTAAGGTAGTCCGGTGGCGCGGGCTGACGGTACGGCGGCTCGCCCGGGCTCTCGAGGAGGTGCTTGCGGAGCGCCGCTATAAAGAGGCGGCGGGCAAACTGGCGGACGAGATGGCGAATGCTGGTGGCGCCAAGACGGCCGCTGCCATCGTCAGCGCCGCGCTCGTCGATCGGCCCTGACCCGCGGGAGCTGCCACCAAGGCGCGCCGGGGGCGAGGTGATGCTCGTGATGATAGGCGCCGAAGTGGAAGCAGGTGAGCAGCGACGTGAGCGGGCGCCACTCGTTGCTGCGGGCATTGTGCTCGTCCTCGAACGCCCCGTCCTCGTGCCGATGCGGCAGATAGGTGCCGAACAGAAATAGCTGGACCAGTGCGAGCAGCGCCGGGATCGCCCAGAAGGCGACGATGTTCACCAGCGCGGCGCCGAGCCACAGGTAGAGCGTTGCCGCCAAGGTAATCCGCAGGATCTGCCCATGGGTATAGTAGGTCGAGAAGAAGCGGACGAACCAAGGGAAGGCGCGGCGGGGCTCGCCCGGAGAGAAGTCGGGGTCGTCGGGAGTGCCGGGAGCGCGGTGATGGGCGTGATGCTTGGGGCGGAGCGCGCCGAACGACAGGCCGGCATAGGCAGCGAGCGACAGCGTGCCGATCATGCGGTTCAGCCGAGGATGCCCCGGGGCCAGCGACCCATGCATGCAATCATGGGCGATGATGAAAAGCCCGGTGCTGAGCCAGGTCTGCGCCACGATCAGCAGCGCTGCGAGGGGCGCAGTCGACCACTGCCAGCGCCACAGGAAGATGCCGCCGAGATGGATAGCCACCCACCCGGCACCGATCGCCCCGGCGAGCAGGAGGCTGGTGGCGGTGTTCCGGGCGAGACTGGTCATCATTCTCCGCCGTTCGCCCGCTTGCGGGTGGGGTAGCTCGGCTCGTCGGCAGGATGCGGGACGAGGCGGACGGATTCTGTCCGGCTCGTCGCTGGATCATGCCGGCGGTGCGCGCGTGGCGGAAGGGCAGTCCAGCCGAGAGCGGTGCTGGTGGCCGGCGCTGGCTTGCCCGAGACCGAAGGCAGGGCAAGCTCGCCGAGACGATGCCATGCGGGGGATGACGTGATCGCCAGCGCAAGCGGCGCGAGCCCCATGCCGACCAGCACGTCGACGCCATAGTGGCCGCCGAACAGCGGGGTGGCGAGGATCGTCAGCCCGGCCCAGAGCGGGGCGAGGATCCTGAGCCTCGGGATGTCGCGCTGCCCCCAGGCAAGGATGATCGGCAGAGTGGCATGATAACTGGGAAAGGTAACGATGCCCCATAGCTGGGTGAGGTCCAGCGTCCGCCAGCTTCCGTCGCGCAAACCCGCGATCATACCCCGCTCCATCCAGGCTACCGAGGGCCAGAGATGGGAAAACCGGGCCGGATCGAAAACGTTGCCCATCGCCGGCATCAGCCCGGACAGGAGGATAGTGGCAAAGCCGCTCAGGATTGCCGCAGAGATGGTGATGCCGAGAGTTCGGAACCTGGCGGTGCCGCTCAGTGCCACGATGCAGACGATCATCTGAAGCGGCAGGCTGTGGTACGCGACCGCGCCAATCCACAGCAATACCGGCGAGTGGTCGGAGGCGAGGAAGACAGCAGGCCAGTCGAACCCTAGCCTGCGATCGGCGTGAGCTAGGGCCCCGTCCCACAACGGCCCGGCCTTGGCGGCCAGCGCGTAGGAGAGCAGGATGCCAAGCTCGGAAAAAAGGGTCATCAGCAGGAAGGCGGACGCGCCGGCATAGAGCCGAGGCCGAGCGGTCGATCGCCCGATCACCGCCGCCGCCGCGAGCAGCAGCAGTGAAAGTCCGGGCAGTAGCAGGCCGGTGAAGCGGAAGCCGAGGCCTGCGGAGGCGAGAAGGCAGGCCAGCACCACACCTGCAATCAGCACCCACGATCCGGCATGGCTTTCTGGTATGGGCGACGTCCGGGCCATCGGCTGTTGAACGCGAGGATGAACCCACGGTGCCTTGGCGCTGACAATAAACGGGAAAAAACTGGAGCAAGCGCCGGAGCTGCCGCTGATCGTCTGTCGCCACAAAAACCGAGGCGGCATTCCCGTTCATAACTCTCGCTCATGGCACCCATAGCGGCTTCGCATTTCAAATCGCGCTGCGGACGGCGGACAATTCACTCCTCATCAAGGGAGATCCGACATGAAGTCCGCCAGCCCAGCCGCGGCGCTCCGCCGAGCCTTCGCCATTTCCGTGCTCGTCGCCGTGGCCGGCGCTCCCGCACTCGCCAAGGGATCTCCGGAGACCGTCGCCCCGACCTATGCCGACGGAGTGCTTCGGGTGCGCTCATCGCATTCGGTCAACGAGACAGTCGCCCGGATTCGTGCGGCCGTCGAAGCCAAAGGGATCCGCCACTTCGCCGAGATCGACCAGCGCCAGCTCGGCGCGGGGGCCGGTCTACCGATCCGAGCCTCGGTTCTGGTGCTGTTCGGCAATCCGCCGCTTGGCGTCCAGTTCCTCCAGGCCAATCCCTATGCCGGGCTGGATTGGCCGGTGCGCATGCTCGTCCGAGAGGCGGAGGACGGCGGCACCGAGATCGCCTGGACCGATTTCGCTTTCATCGGCCGCCGTTATGCGATCGGCGGCAAGAGGGCGCAGCTCAAGATGGCCAACGAGGTCGCGGCCACGATCGCGTAAGAAGCCGCCGAATAGAAGGATCAAGAGCCATGGCCGGAAGCCTCGCCGCTCTTTCCGTTGCGCTGCTCGCCGCGGGCGTGATGGGCTATGCCGTTCAGCGCGGTGCCACGTGCATGGTCGCGGCGTTGGAAGAGATCGTCGCCGAGCGGCGCGCGCGACGGATCGTGGCGTTGCTGGAGGCGGCGGCGATCGTGGCCGCGGGAATGGTCGCCGCGCAGCTCGCCGGCTTCCTGCCGATGCCCCCGGCCGACCACCTGCTCACCCTCCATACCGTTGCGGGCGGCGCGCTGCTCGGGCTCGGAGCCTATGTCGCAGGTTCGTGCGTGTTCGGCTCGATCGCCAAGCTCGGGTCGGGGCAGTGGGCCTATGCGCTTGTCCCGCCTGGCTTCTTCCTCGGGTGTCTCACCACGGGCCTCGTTCCGACGTCGGCTCGGAGCGAGCCGATGGCCACTTCGGCGCTGCTCGATCAGGCCGCGCTCGTTGCCGTGCCGCTGCTCTTGCTCGTCGGGTGGCGTTCCCGCCGGGTCGTCCGAGCGGCGCGCGGGGGAATGCTCGCCGAGCATGTCTGGTCGCCCCACGTGGCGACCGGCGTGATCGGGCTGGCGTTTGTCGTGCTGCTGCTGGCGGTCGGGCCCTGGGCCTACACCGACCTGCTCGCCGACCTCGCCAGAGGACGAATGGCGGAGCTCGCGCTTCGCCTTCCGCTGTTCCTCGGCCTGTTCGGCGGTGCCATCCTGGGCGGCTGGACCGCAGGCCGCCTGAAGCCGGCATGGCCGACTGCGCGCAAGGCGCTCTCCTGCCTGTCGGGCGGCGCGTTGATGGGAATGGGCAGCTTGCTCATCCCCGGCAGCAACGACGGGCTCATCCTGCTCGGCTTCCCGCTGCTACGTCCCTACGCCTGGGTCGCGCTGGCGAGCATGGCGGGGACGATCCTCGCGGCGATGCTGGTGGCCCGGACGGTCCGCCGGCTGGCGGTTTTCCCCGAATTGGCGTATTGACCTTGGCTTGGCGCTAGGGGGCGCGACGGCGATGGAAATGCAGCAAGTCCGCTATTTTCTGGCGGTTGCGCGGACCTTGAACTTCACCCGTGCGGCGGAGGATTGCAACGTCACTCAACCCGCCTTGACCCGCGCGGTCAAGCAGCTGGAGGATGAGCTCGGCGGCGAGCTGATCCGCCGTGAGGGACGCAACAGCCACCTGACCGAGCTCGGGCTGAAGATGCAGCCGCTGCTCCAGCAATGTTACGAGAGCGCGCTGACCGCCAAGTCGCTCGCCGCCAAGGTGCGGCGCGGTGAGGTTTCGAGCCTGTCGATCGCGGTGTCGCGAACGCTCGACATCGAGCTGCTGATGAAGCCGCTAGGAGAGGTGCAGCGGAGTTTCCCCAGCCTGCAGCTCAAGGTGCGTCGCGGCACCGGCGCGGTCATCTGCGACATGCTTCGCAACGGCGAGGCCGAACTGGCGATCGGCGGGCCGCTCGGCGAGGAATGGGAGCGGATCGACACCTGGCCGATGTTCACCGAGGCGTTCGACTTGGTGGTCGGCGCCGATCATGAACTGGCTCAGCGCGACTGTCCCGACCTCGATGTCGAGTTGGTCAAGGAATCGCGCTTCCTTCACTATGCCGGGTGTGACCCGGCTGAGCTTCGGCCGGAGCAGGTAACCGGCCGCGGGATCCGCTACGACGCGGTGCACGAGGTGGACTCGGTCCGCGACCTCGAGGCGCTGGTGGTGGCGAAGTTTGGGCTTGCGATCGTGCCGGCGAGCGCGATGCAATCGCCGCGGGTTCGTCATCTCCATTGCTCGGCGCTGGACCTCACGCGAACCGTGGCGATCTACAGTGTCGCCGGGCGCCAGCGGTCACGCGAGGGAGGCGCGCTGCTCAACCTGCTGCGCTCGACCGACTGGAGCGACCGGCTCGTCCCGGAGCTTGTCGACGCCGCGTAGGAGGTCGTCCAGTTCCATGCGCCGACGGTAGTCGGGATCGACGTGGCGCTCGACGATGGTGCCATCCTGCGCCACCACGAACACCGCCGGTATGGGCAGGATCCAGTCGGTACCTCCCTGGTAAAGCGGAATGTCCCAGCCGGCGCCCTCGATCATCTGCGACATCTGGCGGTCGACCCACACGACGAGGTTAAGCGACAGCGCGTAGCCACCGCCGAGGTCGGTGAGGATTGGGAAGCAAGCGCCGGCATCTTGCCGCAGCTCGCGGGTGTAGCGCTGGGTCTCGGCCGAGATGCCGATGATCCGCGCCGGGCGCACTCGGTCCTCGATCTCGGCCAGACCGACCATGTTGAGCCGGCAATAGGGGCACCAGTGACCGCGGTGAAAGGCGAGCACCACCGGACCTTGTGCCAGGAGCTCCTCGAGGCCGACGAGGTGACCGTCCTGGTCGGGCATGGTGAAGAGCGGCATGGGATCGCCGACCTGCGGCGCGCTGGAGCCGGCACGCACCGTTTCCAACCGCCCGACGAAGCGGTCGACCTCGGCGCAGAAATCGGGAGCCTCGTCGCGGACGACGTCGGCAACGGCGCGGAGCCGCTCACCCAGCGTATCGCCGCGGTTCCTGACAAGCTGATACACCTGTTCGAGACGCGTCACGAACGGATGGGTCATGGGTTCGCTTCTACCATGATCGGCGGATCAAGGCGATGGCGACGCGAGCGCCCGGATCTCGGCAAGCAGTCGCGCGGGCTCTAACTGGCGACGATAGTCGGGGTCGATATGGCGGAAGCGAATGAAGCCGCGCTCGTCCAGCAGGAAGACCGTGGGAATCGGGAGCACCCAATCGGCACCGCCCTGGTAGAGGGGAATGTCCCAGCCTGCCTCCGCGATCAGCGCGGCGAGTTGCTCGTCGATCCACACGGCGAGCCCGAGCGAGAGGGCGTAGCCGGCGCCCATGTCGGTGAGGAAAGGAAAGCCGGCGCCACATTCGTCGCGCAGCGACCGGCCGAAGCGCGGCAGTTCGGCCGAGATCGCAACCATCTGCGCCGGGCGGGCAGCCTCCTCGATCTCGGCCAGTCCGGCGAGGCTCAGCCGGCAGAAGGGACACCAGTGGCCGCGGTGAAAGACGACGACGAGCGGCGCACGTCCGAGCAGGCTCTCCAGCGTGACCAACCTTCCGTCGTGGTCGGGAAGGGCAAACAGCGGCAGTGCCTGGCCGACCTCGGGCGCCGAGCCGCCGGCGCGAACTCCCGCCAGCCGCTCGGCAAAGCGGTCGACCGCCAGCGCATAGTCGGGGCGCAGCGTTCGCGCCGCGTCCGCGACCACGCGCAGCCGTTCGGTCAGGGCGAGATTGCTCGACCGAACCTGCTGGAACGCCTGCTCGATCGAGCGAAAGCCAGTTTCGGTCACTCGACGCCGACCAGTCTCAGGCACGGCCGGCCGCCGTCTCGACCATGTCGCCGCCGCAGGCCTCGTGAAGTATGAAACCCTCCAGCGGGTCGACGGGCGCACGCCACGGCGCCTTCTCGAGCGTCTCGGCGGTGTGTCGGTAGCCGGCCTCACGGCGTTGGCGGATGCCCTCCGGCGAGAAGTCGAGGTCCTTGCTGTGATCCTCATAGTCGAGCGCGGGTGCCAACAGGCGAACGACGTGCATCCGGGTGGTACAACCGTAGCCGCGCATCTCCTTCACGCTCGCCGGATCTCCGGCGCCGTCAGGGACGAGCGCGCCCAGTTCGGCGACGACGTGGCGGAGGCGGTGGAGCTGACGCTGCCGCTTAATCTGAGCATGGCTGCGGCTGGAATACTGGACATCCTTTTGGCGGTTGAGCACGTCCCAGATGGACGTCGGCTCGGGCCCGTGCGGGTTCCAGATGTGAACGGCGAGCACCAGTGAGCTGCGCCGGGGGTTATCGTCGAACACCACCTCCACGGGCGTGTTGGAGAGGATCCCGCCGTCCCAGTAGAGTTCACCGGCGATGCGCACGGCCGGGAAGGCCGGTGGGAGCGCGCCCGAGGCCATGATGTGGCGAAGGTCGATCGGCTGCTCGCGGCTATCGAAATAGACCATCTCGCTGGTCCGGACGTTGGAGGCGCCGACTGTCAGCCGGACGTCTCCGTGGTTGAGCCGGTCGAGGTCGATCAGCTCGCCCAGCGTCTCGGCGAGCGGACCGGTCGAGTAGAAGCCGGCGTGCTCGGGCCCGAGCGGGTAGTGCGGGCTGAGGAAGGCACGCCAGTCGGGCTCGAAGAAATTCTTCACCCCGCGGGTGACCGCAACGGCGTTGCGCGCCCCCGAGGCCATCCAAGCGGGAAGGAGATGAGCTAGCGAGGGGCCATGTTCGACCTGGCGCCAGAAGGCGCGCAGCCGGTCGAGCCGCTCGCCCTTCGGTGAACCGGCGATCAGCCCGGCGTTGATCGCGCCGATCGAGGTGCCGACCACCCAGTCGGGCTCGATCCCACTCTCGGCGAGCGCTTCGTAGACGCCGACTTGATAAGCGCCGAGCGCGCCGCCGCCTTGCAGTACCAGCACGAGCTGGCCGAGGCCGGCGATCTCGTCGCGGAGTTGGGCTGTCATCACTGCCTCCTCAAATGGGCGAGCTCGGCGAGGATGCCGCGCTTCTCGGGATCGCGGGACGGGCCGACGGTGCGGCGGGCAAGCGGCCGGACCAGCGGCAGGATCGCTGCCAGGTCCGGGCGGAGCGGTGTTGCGAGATCATGGGTCATTGGGCGGTCCATCCTCCGTCGATGCTGATCGTGGTTCCGGTGATCGAAGCGGCGCGGTCGCCGCACAGGAAGGCGGCGAGGGCGCCGACCTCCTCGACCGTGGCGAAGCGCTTGCTGGGCTGCGCGGCGAGCAGGACGTCACGGATCACCTCGTCGCGGGTGAGCCCGCGCGCTGCGGCGGTGTCGTCGATCTGCTTCTCGACCAATGGCGTCCAGACGTAACCCGGGCAGATCGCGTTGCAGGTGACGCCGTGCTGCGCACCCTCGAGCGCGACGGTCTTGGTCAGCCCGGCGATCCCGTGCTTGGCAGCGACATAGGCGGCCTTGAACGGAGAGGCGACCAGCGCATGGGCGGAGGCGACGTTGACGATCCGCCCAAATCCAGCGGTCTTCATTGAGGCGAAGGCCGTGCGGATCGTGTGGAACGCCGCCGACAGATTGAGTGCGATGATCCGGTCCCATTGCGCGGGCGCGAACTGCTCTACCGGGCTGACGTGCTGGACGCCCGCGTTGTTGACGAGGATGTCGACCCGCCCGAACCGCGCCGCGGCGCGCTCGACCAGGGCGACCGCCTGGGCAGGGTCGAACAGGTCGGCGCCATCGTAGGAAGCGCGGCCGCGCAGCGTTCCGCACTCTTCGCACAGCGCCTCGATCGTGCGCTCGTCCGCTATCCCGTTGATGACGACCTCGGCGCCGGCGCTGGCGAGCGCGCGGGCGATGCCGAGCCCGATTCCGCTGGTCGATCCGGTCACCACCGCGCAGCGCTTCGAAAGTGGCAGCGCGCTCGTCGTGTGAGTGGCAGGCATGTCCATGAGGCGACTCCCTGGTTGGTAGCGCCATTGTCCGGGATCGCCGCGTCCCGCTGAAATGCCGAAAGCGCATCGACTCCATGCGGTCATGCAATTGGGCGGGCGCTCGCGACGGGGGTAATTTTCGAAGCGTCACGGAAGCCGGCTCAAGGTCCTCAGCGGCCGCGGACGGAACCGATCCGGGCCCAAGGATGGCGCAGGCTCCCGTGACCCCGTTTCAAGCGAAAGGATGCGCTCGATGATCAAGAGTTTCTCGGCTTCGCTGGCCGCGCTGGCCCTGACCGCGGGTGGCAGCCCCGCCCCTGCGGCGACCTGCGCCGCACCCGGCGGCAATCCGCTTTCCCAGGCGCCGACCAGCCCCAAGGGTGTCACCGACACGGTGCTCTCGTCGGTCGCGCTCGGTCCGGAGATCGGGGTCGACGGCCGCCAGCTGCGCACCCGGCGACTGGTCGTCCAGCCGGGCGGAATTGTCCCGCTGCACAGCCACAAGGACCGGCCCGCGCTGATCTACACCATGTCCGGCGCGATCACCGAATATAGCAGCGCCTGCGGCAAGCCGATCGAGCACCGCGCCGGCGACATCAGCCGCGAGGCCGAGGGGCTCAGCCACTATTGGGTGAACCACGGCAAGGTGGCCGCCGTCCTGCTGAGCTCGGACGTCTACCACGGCAACTGACCGCTCCCCGCCGGCCGCGCTCCCCTTCCACCTGGTCGGCACCCCCGTGGCGCTCCGTCTTCTGCCCCCGCGGCAAAGCGCCACTTCCCCTTGCAACCCTGGGGGCCGGAGACCTTCGTTGAACAAGATCAGCAGCATCACCGCCGCCGCCGTCCTCGCCTCGCTGACCGCGGCCGCCGCCCAGGCGAGCCCGGTCGCGCCGCAGCCCGGCAAGGACAAGTGCTTCGGGATCAGCCTTGCCGGCAAGAACGACTGCAAGGCGGGTGCCGGCACGAGCTGCGCCGGCACCTCGGTCCGCAACTACCAGGGCGACGCGTGGAAATATGTCGCCAAGGGCACCTGCACCTCGATCAAGACCCCCAAGGGGCCTGGATCGCTCACCGCCATCAAGGGACGCTAAGCCATGAAACCCGCCGCCGGACTAAGCTTCAAGGCAGAGCATTTCGCCGACGCCCTCGAGACGCCGGCGGCGGACCTCTGGTTCGAGGTCCATGCCGAAAACTACATGATGCCAGGCGGCCCCCGCCTGGCCATGCTCGCCGCGCTTCGCGAGCGCTTCGACCTCAGCCTTCATGGCGTGGGCATGTCGCTCGCCGGCGCGGGCGAGCCCGACGCCGACCATCTTGCCCGACTGAAGGCACTGGTCGACCGCTTCAAGCCGGCGCTCGTCTCCGAGCATCTCGCCTGGTCTCGGCTGGACGGCCGCTGCTTCCCCGACCTGCTGCCGTTCCCGCGCACGTCGGAGGTGCTGCGCCGAACCTGCGCCAACATCGCCCGGGTCCAGGACGTGCTCGGGCGCCAGATCCTCGTCGAGAACCCCAGCCACTATGTCGCGCTGCGCGATCACCAGTGGGGAGAGACCAGCTTCCTGCGCGAAATCGTTCGCCAGACCGGGTGCGGGCTGCTCATCGACGTCAACAATGTCGTCGTCGCGGCACATAATCTGCGGTTCGACGCGGATTCCTGGCTCGACGACATTCCCGCTGCCGCGGTCGGCGAAATCCACCTCGCGGGGCACAGCCTCGACGCGGAAGGCTCTCTGCTGATCGACAGCCACGACGCGCCCGTCGCCGAGACAGTCTGCGCCCTTTATGCCCGGCTGGTCGAGCGGATCGGTCCGCGACCGACGCTGATCGAGCGTGACGGCAACCTCCCGGCCTTCGCGGAGCTGCTCGCCGAACGCGCGCGCGCCACCGCCATTCTCGCCAGCGAGGCGGCCTATGTCTGACCTCCACGACTTCCAGCGGGACTTCGCCGCGGCGATCGACGGGCTGCCCCAGGGCGCGATGCGGGTCTACCGCAACACCGTGCTGAGCGGCTGCGTAGAGGCGCTCCGGGCCAATTTCCCGGTCCTCAATCGGCTGCTGGGGGAGGAGCTGTTCACCGCGCTGGCGGTGGACCATGCCAGTCTCTGCCCGCCGCGTTCGCCGGTGCTAGCCGCCTATGGCCAGCGTTTCCCGGACTGGCTGGAGGAGCAGCCGATCCTGCTTGAGCTGCCCTATCTGTCTGACGTGGCCCGTCTCGAGCGGCTGTTCCTCGAAAGCCTGTTCGCGGCCGACCAGCCGGCGCTCCGGCCGGGGGAGACCGGGGTCACCCCGGACTGGCAAGCCCTCCGCCTCCGGCTCCACGCGGCGACCCGCTTTGACTGGTGCAATCGCTCGGCGATGAGCATCTGGCTGGCGCATCAGGACGAACTTGGGAGCGAGCTGGCGATCGATGGTCGGGCGGAGGGGGCGCTGTTCACCCGTCCGCGGCTGTCGGTGCTGCCGATCCGGATCGACCGGCCGGCGCATCGCTTCCTGTTCGGGATCCGCCTTGGCGAGACCGTCGGGGCGAGTGCCATCGCCACCGCCAAGCTCTACCCGCACGCCGACGTCGGCGCGCTGTTCGCGTCCCTTGTCAGCGCCGGAGCCTTCGCTGGCACCGGCCCAACGGAGACCTGATCATGGCCACTATCGCCGCTGTTTCCGCCCCGGCCACGCCGGAGATCTGCAACACCCCGCTGCGGTGGTTCGCGGCGATCGCTTCGCCGCTGCTGCCGCCGTCGGTGCTGCTACTCGTCCAGCGGGTCGGCATCGCCGCGATCTTCTTTCTCTCCGGACGGACCAAGGTCGACGGTTGGCTGACCATCAACGACAGCGCCCGTGAGCTGTTTGCCAGCGACTATCGATTGCCCTTCCTGCCGCCGGAGATCGCGGTCCATGTGGCGACCTACAGCGAGCATCTGTTCCCGATCCTGCTGGTGCTCGGACTGTTCAGCCGCTTCGCCGCCTGCGCCCTGCTCGGCATGACCTTGGTGATCGAGGTGTTCGTCTATCCCGATGCGTGGCCGACCCACCTGAGCTGGGCCGGGCTACTCCTCCCGATCATCGCCCTTGGCGGCGGGCGGATCTCGCTCGATCGCCTCTTCCGCCTCGACGGCTGAGCCGCGTCGAGAAGCAACAAGATTAGACGGGAGGCGACGTCGTGCCTCCCGTCTGCTGTGTTCGGGAGGCGACACCTTCCAATGACGTCCCTGGCGATCGCTCCGTTTGGGGGTGACTTGCAGGCCGGTTTCCGCCAAGGGCCTCCAGCCGTCAGCGATCGAAAGTGGCCGTTTTTGCAATTGGTTAGTAGAAGCAGGCTGCGCGCCTCGTGGATGGCCGGGGTGGCTGTCGCGAGCCTTGTCGCGCTGCTTCCGGCGACGGCGGCCGCGCAGACGGCAACGGCCGATCCGAGCTCCACGCGCTGCCCACCCGAGACGCCGTCCGCTGCCCCGCCGCCGCCTGCGGGCGCGCGCCTACCAGACGTTCCGCCGATCTTGTGCCAGGACGAGGTCAACCGGGAGACTCCCCCGCTCGGCGCCGACGACCCGTCGTTGCAGCAGCCGCTGGAGAGCGTTGGCGACTTCGAGAACCGGTTGAAGTCGGCGGAGACTACCCCGGGCAGCGTCGCGCCGAGCGCCGACCCGGAGCTTGCGCAGCCATTGCCACCCCTCAGCCAGTTCGATGTGCGCGAGGTGGAGCTTGCCCAGCCGGCGCAGGGCGAGAAGCCGGCCGAGCTTCGCTACGCCACCAGGATCGAGGGGCTCGACGCCGCCGATGCGCAGACCGAGATCGACCTCGCTGGTGAGTACAAGGGGCTTTCGGCGCTGCGCGAAGGCAAGGGCAAGGCGGCCAACGAGGCGATGCTGTCGGCGCGGCTGACCGAGGACAGCAAGCTGGTCGAGCGGATCCTCCACGCCGAAGGCTGGTACGACGCCAAGGTGACCACCCGGATCGATCGCACCACCACGGCTGCGGATGGTCAGCCGGTCACCGCGGTCCTGCTCGTCGCGCCGGGGGAGCGCTACAAGCTTGGCACGATCATCGTTCATGCCGACCCGACTGTGCCGCCGCGGCTGATCGACGACAATCTTGCGCTCAAGATCGGCGAGCCGATCGTCGCGCAGCGGATCCAGGGCGCCGAGGCGAACGTCGCGATCGTGCTTCCGCAGAAGGGATATCCCTTCGCCACCGTCGGCCAGCGCGACGTTCTGCTCGATCCCGAGACCCACCTCGGCGACTATGTGCTGCCGGTGACGCTCGGCCCGCGAGCGCGGTTCGGCGGCTTCCGGACCACCGGAGACCTTGCCTTCGATGCGCACCATGTCGAGGTGCTGTCGCGGTTCAAGCGGGGACAGCTTTACGATAGCCGGCAAGTCGACGACCTTCGCCAGGCGCTGGTCGCGACCGGGCTGTTCACCACGGTGGCGGTGGCGCCGGAGCGGACCGGGCAGACGAACCCGGACAGGACCGAAACGGTCACCATGCTGGTGACCCAGGACGCCGGGCCGCCGCGGACGCTGGCGGCCAGCGCCGGCTACGGCACCGGCGAGGGCTTCCGGGTCGAGGGCAGCTGGACCCACCGCAACCTCTTCCCGCCCGAGGGCGCGCTCGTCACGACGGCGGTCGCGGGAACGCAGGAGCAGGGTGCGAGCGCGATCTTCCGCCGGTCGAACGCCGGCAAGCGCGACCGCACCTTCCAGTTCGGGCTGGAGGCGCTGAGGAGCCGCTACGACGCCTTCTCGGCGCTGACCGGGCGCCTGTTCACGAGGCTGAGCTACGACAGCACGCCGATCTGGCGGAAGACCTTCACTTGGGCGGTGGGGGCGGAGATCCTCGGAACCGTCGAATCCGACTATAATTTCGCGCTGGGCGAGCGGGACAAGCGCAAGTTCCTGATCGGCGGGGTCAGCGGGCAGCTGGGAATCGACCGGACCGACAGCCTGCTCGACCCGACCAAGGGGTTCCGGGCGCAGATCCTGGTCCAGCCGGAGGGCGCGCTCCACGACGGGTTCCGGCCCTATGTCAGGAGCCAGCTCGACGGGAGCGTCTATTATCCGGTCGCGGACAAGATCGTCGTCGCGGGGCGGGTGCGGGTCGGGACGACGCTCGGGATCGACCGCTTCGACCTCGCGCCGTCGCGCCGCTTCTACGCCGGCGGCGGCGGGTCGGTGCGCGGCTTCGGCTTCCAGCAGCTCGGGCCCAAGGACCCCGACAACCGGCCGCTGGGCGGACTGAGCCTGACCGAGGCGGCGGCCGAGGTGCGCTACCGCTTCGGCAATTTCGGCGTGGTCGGCTTCGTCGACATGGGCCAGGTCTACGAGAAGCGGGTGCCGGACTTCAGCGGGCTGCGCACCGGGGTCGGGATCGGCGGCCGCTACTACACCAGCCTCGGCCCGCTCCGGGTCGACGTCGCGACGCCGCTCGGGCGAAGGCCCGGCGAGAGCCGGTTCAACGTCTATGTCTCGATCGGGCAGGCCTTCTGATGGCCGCGCCGGACGAAGATCCGACGCCGGAGACGATCGTCGTCCGCCACCGGACGAACTGGCCGCTGCGGATTGCCAAGTGGGTGCTCGGGCTGGTCGTCGCGCTGCTCCTGCTCGCGGGAATCGTGCTGGTGGGAGTGAACACCGATCCCGGCCGGCGCTTCGTCGCGCAGCGGATCGGCGGGCTGCAGTTCGCGAACGGGATGAAGATAGGGGTCGGGCGGATCGACGGGTCGATCTACGGCGCGATGACGATCCACGACTTCAGCCTGTCGGACCCCAAGGGCGTCTTCTTCCGGGCGCCGCTGGTCGAGCTCGACTGGCGGCCGTTCGACTATCTCCACAAGCATCTCGATGTCCGGAGCCTGACCGCGCCGACCGCGACCCTGGCGCGGCTGCCCATGTTCAACGTCACGCCGCCGAGCAACCAGCCCCTGCTTCCCGACCTCGACATCACGGTCGGGCGATTGAAGGTCGACCGGCTGGTGATCGAGCGGCCGGTGACCGGCGAGCAACGGATCGCCTTTATCGACGGCCGGGCGCGGATCGCCGACCGGCGCGCGCAGGTCGCGCTGGAGGCGGCGACGGCGGGGGTCGCGGGGCAGGCGGGCGGCGACCGGCTGTCGCTGCGGCTCGACGCGGTGCCCGAGGCCAACCGGCTCGGCCTCAACGCCTCGCTCGACGCGCCGGCCAACGGCGTTCTCGCCAGGATCGCCGGGCTGACCAAGCCGGTGCGCGTGCAGCTTCGCGGGCAGGGCGACTGGCGGCACTGGGACGGGCAGTTGTTCGCCAATCTCGACAATTCGCCGTTCGCCCGGCTGGCGCTGAGCGCGCGCGACGGGACGTTCGGGGTACGCGGGCCGACGCGGGTGGCGCGGCTGGTGCAGGGACCGACCGCGGCGCTGCTCGGGCCGATCACCAACGTCGACGTCCAGTCGACCTGGGCCAACCGCCGGGCGCAGCTTCGCGGACGGGTGTGGAGCGATGCGTTCACGCTGGCCAGCGAGGGCGTAGCCGACGTCGGCGGCAACCGGCTGGAGGATTTCCACCTCGGCTTCGCGCTTTTGAAGCCGCAGACTCTGGCGCCCAACCTCGCCGGGCGCGAGGTCGAAGTGTCGGCCGTTTTGAACGGCGAACTTAGGCGGCCGACTGTCGACTATCACGTCACCGCCGCCGCGCTCGCCTTCAACACGATGGGGCTGAGCAACCTCGACGCGCACGGGACGGCGAAGTTCAACCGCGATCATCTCGTCGTGCCGGTCGCCGCCACCGCGCGGGCGATCACCGGGCTCGATGCCGCCGCGGGCGGCGCGATCACCAACGTCCGGCTGGACGGCGACCTGGCGGTCGACTGGCCGCGGATCGTCTCCGACAATCTCCGCCTCCGCGCCGACCGGATCGACGCCAAGGCGATCGTCCTCGCCGACGTCGCCAGGGGGCTCTACACCGGCGCGCTCGAGGGCCGGGTCAACAATTACCGGATCAACAGCCTCGGCATCTTCAACATCGACACCCACGCCGACGTGAAGACGCTGCCGAGGGGCGGGTTCAGCCTGGTCGGCCGGGTCCGCGCCCAGTCGACGCGGCTGTTCAACGACGGGGTGCGAAGCTTCCTCGGCGGCAATCTGGTCGCGTCGAGCGACGTCGCCTACGGGACCGACGGGCTGATCCGCTTCTCGCGGCTTCGCCTCAATGCGCCGCAGCTCCGGGTCACCGACGGACGCGGAAGCTATTCGCCGGACGGGCGGATCGCGCTCGCCGCCAGCGGCGTGTCAAAGGCCTACGGCCCGGTCGCGGTGCAAGTGACGGGCACGGTCAACAGCCCGCACGCGATCGTCACTGCCGCCCGACCCGGGCTCGGCCTTGGGATCGCGGGGCTGCGCGCCGAGATCCGGAGCGCCGGCAACGCCTATCTGGTGACCGCCAGCGGACAGAGCCAGTACGGCGCCTTCACCGCCGACGTCGCGGTGAGGACCGCGGGCGGCCCGCTGACCGTCGACATCCGCCGCGCCACGCTCGCGGGGATCACCGTGGACGGCCAGGTCCGCCAGACCGCCGCCGGTCCGTTCGCGGGCCGGCTCAATGCGCGCGGGCAGGGGCTGGGTGGGGTGGTCCGGCTCGCCGCCGCGGGCAAGTATCAGCAGGCGGTGATCAACCTGCGCGCGCGCAACGCCGTGCTGCCCGCACCGGCGAACGTCGCGGTCGGCGCGGCGATCGTCGATGCCCGGGTGACCCTCTACGACCAGCCCGAGATCATCGCCGACGCGCAGCTCGCGCAGGCGCGGTTCGGGACCACCGACATCGCCGCGCTGCGGACGATCATCAACTATCGCGGCGGTCGCGGTTATGCGCGGGGGCTGGCCGAAGGCACCGCCGGCGTACCGTTCCGGATGGCCTTCAACAGCGAACTGGAGCCGAACCTGTGGCGTGCGGCGCTGAAGGGGCGGGTGAACGGCGTCGATGTCAGTACCGCCAGCCCGGCGCGGATCGTCCCGCACGGCGGAAGCTACGAGCTTCTCCCCACGCGGCTCAACTTCGATCGCGGCAGCATGCGACTGGCCGGCAGCTACGGCCGCGAGCTTCGGCTGCAAAGCCGGATCGATCGGCTCGACATGAGCCTGCTCGACCTCTTCGCGCCCGGGTTGGGGCTCGGCGGCAGCGTCACCGGGGCAATCGACTTCGCCGAAACCGGCAACGCGCTCCCGCAGCTCCAGGCCAATCTCGCGATCCGCAATTTCACCCGCACCACCGCGGTGTCGGTCAGCCGGCCGCTCGACGTGAACTTGGTCGCCCGGATCGCGCCCGGCATCGGTAACCTCAATGCTGTGATGCGCACGCGCGGGACGGTGGTCGGCCGGCTTCAAGCCGCGATCCAGCCGCTTGGTCCGGGCGTTGGAAGCTGGACCCGGCGGATCGCCGGCGCGCCGCTAACCGGCGGGATCCGCTACATCGGGCCGGCGGACTCGCTGTTCTCGCTGGCCGGGCTCGCTGACCAGAGCCTCGCCGGTCCGCTCGGTGTCGCCGCCGACTTCGGTGGCCGGGTCGAGCGGCCGTCGTTGCAGGGCATCGTTCGCGGTCGCGGGCTGAGCTACTCCAACGCGACCTATGGGACGCGCCTCACCAACATGGCGTTGCAGGGCCGCTTCACCGGCGAGCGGCTGCAGATCGACCAGCTGACCGCCCAGGCGGGAAGCGGCACGGTCACCGGCAGCGGCTATGTCAGCCTGGCGGCGGCGAGCGGCTATCCTGCCAACTTCGATCTCAAGCTCGACAATGCACGCCTGGCCAACAGTGACGCGCTGAGGGTGACCGCGACTGGCGATGTCCGCCTGGTCAAAGCCGCCAACCAGTCGCCAGTGCTGACGGGCATCGTGCGGCTGCCCGCCACTCGCTACCAGATCATCCGCCAGGGCTCGGCGCAGGTGCCGGAGCTGACCGGCGTCCGGTTCAAGCCGCCGAGGGGCCCGGCACGGGTCACCGGCGATGCACCGCCGCCGACCGACAGCGGGTTCGGCGCGGTCCAGCTCGACCTCCGCATCGTCGCACCCGAGCAGCTCTACGTCAGCGGCATGGGTCTGGAATCCGAGTGGCGCGCGGACCTGAGAGTGCGCGGCAGCAACAGCGACCCCCGCATCTCGGGAACAGTCGACCTCGTCCGCGGCACGCTCGGCTTCGCTGGCCGTTCGTTCGAGCTGCAGGAAGGCCAGATCCGCTTTGCCGGCGGCGGCACCGGCGATGCGACCATCGCTCTGACCGCCGCGGAGACGATCGAGGACGTCGACATCACGGTGAACGTCACCGGCTCGGCGACCGATCCGAAGATCAGCTTCACCAGCACCCCCGGTCTGCCGCAGGACGAGATCGTCTCGCGCATCCTGTTCGGCAACTCGGTCGGTCAGCTGTCTGCGATCCAGGCGGTCCAGCTCGCCGCCTCGCTGAACACGCTGCGCGGCTCCGGCGGGGGCGGCCTCAATCCACTCGGCAAGCTGCGCCAGGTCGCCGGGATGGACCGGCTGCGGATTCTTGGACCGGACGAGACGCAGGGGCGCGGCTCGGCACTGGCGGCAGGCAAATACATTGGCAAGAACATCTATCTCGAGGTGGTCACCGACGCACGCGGCTTCACCGCGACCCAACTTGAGGTGACGCTGAGTAGGGCCTTGTCGGTGCTGAGCCGGGCCGGCGGTTCCAACAGCACCAACGTCAACGTGCGCTACAGGAAAACCTATTGATGCGCGGAGCGCTGCCTCTCTTGCTGATCCTGGCTGCAAGCGGCTGCGGCGATCGGCGCACTTTCGACGATCGGTTCAACGATACGCAGGCCAATCTGCAGAAGCGGGCGCGGACGCTGGACGAGCAGCTCAACCACCAGGCTGATGAGACGGCCAACAATCAGCAGGCGCCGACCGGCCGCTGACGAGCGTCCCTGAAGCCCCAAGCAAGCTTCATTCGAGCGACCGCGGCACATAAGCGGTGCAGCCTCGTTCGTCCCGCCGCATGACCATCCTCGATCTCCTGTTCGGCCGTCGGCTTGCCAATCGCGAAGGTGAGCAGCGGAAGATCGGGTGGGTGGAAGGGGTGCCGGCGATGGGCCTGGATGGGCTCGGCTCCTCCTCCTACGGTCCGGAAGCCGCGCTGACGATCATGATCCCGCTCGGCGCGCTGAGCCTTGCCTATGTGGGCTGGGTGATTGCGCCGATCATCCTGCTGCTGGCGGTGCTCTACGTCTCCTACCGGCAGGTGATTCTCGCGTACCCGACCAACGGCGGCGCCTACACGGTGGCAAAGGAGAATCTGGGACCGCTCGCCTCGCAGCTGGCCGCGGCTTCGCTGATGCTCGACTATATCCTGAACGTCGCGGTGGGGATCTCGGCAGGCGTGGGGGCGCTGACCTCCTCGGTCCCCTTCCTCCATCCGTACACGCTGCCGCTCTGCCTCGGCATCCTCCTGCTGGTGGCAGTCGCCAACCTTCGCGGTACCCGGGAGGCGGGCTGGCTTTTCGCGCTGCCGACGTACGTCTTCATCTTGTCCTTTCTCGGACTGATCGGCTGGGCGCTGGTGAGGCTAGCGGTTCACGGCGGTACGCCCACGCCCGTCGTCGCGCCGCCGCCGCTCGGGCCTGCCGCGGCCGGGGCGAGCCTGTGGTTGCTGGTCCGCGCCTTCGCTGCCGGATGCACCGCGATGACCGGGGTCGAGGCAGTCTCCAACGGAGTTAACGCTTTCCGCGAGCCGGTCGTCGACCAGGCACGCAGGACGCTGACCATCATCTGCCTCGTGCTCGGGCTGCTGCTCGCCGGGATCGCCGCTGTCGCGCATGCCTATGGGCTGGGCGCGATGGACCAGACGAAGGCCGGATACCAGAGCGTGCTGTCGCAGCTTGCCGGCGCAATCGCCGGGCGAGGGCTGATCTACTATGTGGCGATGACCAGCCTGCTCGCGGTGCTCTGCCTCTCGGCCAACACCAGCTTCGTCGGCTTTCCGCGGGTCTGCAACCTGGTCGCCCGCGACGACTTCCTTCCGCGTGCCTTCGCCGTGTCGGACAGGCGGCTGGTCTATTCGGCCGGGGTCATCTTGCTCACGGCGACCGCCGGTGGACTGCTGGTCCTGTTCGACGGGATCACCGACCGGCTGATCCCGCTGTTCGCCATCGGTGCCTTTCTCACCTTCACGCTCAGCCAGACCGGGATGGTCGCGCACTGGCGGCGCCAGAAGGGGCGCAACCTGCACCGGCTGGCAATCAACTCGCTGGGCGCGGTGACCACGATTGCGGCGCTGCTGGTGATCACTGCAGCCAAGTTCCTCGAAGGCGCCTGGCTGGTCACGCTGGCGATCCCGCTCGTGGTGCTGCTGATGCGCTCGATCCACCGTTACTATGAGCGACAGGACAAGGTGCTCGCGAGCCACGGCGAGTTCAGCGTCGACGAGCATGAGCCGCCGACGGTGATGGTCGCCTATGAAGAGCGCAACCGGATCACCGACCGCGCACTCCGCTTTGCGATGACGCTGTCGCCGGACGTACTGGCGGTGCACCTGCTGCGCCTTGAAGGACCCAACCATGAGGAGGACATCGCCGCAGTCCGCGACCGGTTCGAGCGGGAGATCAGCGGGCCACTTGAGCGTGCTGGCGCCGCCACGCCGCGGCTGATGATGGTTCCTGCGCCGTTCCGCGAAATACACGGACCCCTCTTGGAGCTGGTCGAAAAGATCGACGAGGCGACGCCCGGCCGCTCGGTCGCGATCATCATACCGGAACTCGTGCCGCGGCATTGGTGGCAAAAGCTGCTGCACGGGCGCCGTGCGGCGCAACTCCGGACCGCGCTGATGGAGCACGCGGGACCGCGACTGATGATCGTCAGCTCGCCTTGGCGGGGCACGCGCTAGAGTAGAGCCTGTCCTGCCTGAAGCGGCGTAGATAAGCTGCGGTCAGGAAAGCACAATTTCTAACTCATGAGCATGAATTCACTGGCTCGCGTGCGGTTTGGGGTTACCCAAATCGTTTCGGTGGCCTAGCGACGCAGATCAGGAATCGGCGGCTCGGGGGGGGCGGATGGAAGGAATCAGGAAGGCTGCGACCGGGATTGCCGGGTTCGACGAGCTGACGCTCGGCGGCGTGCCGGCCGGGCGCCCGACTCTGGTCTGTGGTTCTGCCGGATGCGGCAAGACATTGTTCGCCTCCACCTTCCTTATCAACGGCGCGAATGGGGGCGAACCGGGCGTCTTCGTCACCTTCGAGGAACGTCCCGGTGACATCGTCGAGAATGTCTCCTCGCTCGGCTTCGGACTCGATGGTCTGATCGAGCGGGACATGATCCGGATCGAGCATATCGCCATCGATCCGTCCGAGCTTGCCGAGGTTGGCGACTATGACCTCGAGGCGCTGTTTCTGCGGCTTGAGCTGGCGGTCGAGGAGATTGGCGCCAAGCGGATCGTGCTCGACACCATCGAGAGCCTCTTCTCCGCCTTCCAGAACCCGGCGATCCTCCGCGCCGAGATCCGCCGCCTGTTCGACTGGCTGAAGCAGAAGGGGCTGACCGCGGTCATCACCGGCGAGCGCGGCGACGGCACGCTGACGCGCCAGGGGCTGGAGGAATATGTCTCCGACTGCGTGGTCCTCCTCGACCACCGGGTCCACAACCAGGTCAGCACGCGCCGGCTGCGCATCGTCAAGTATCGCGGCACCGCCCACGGGCTCAACGAATATCCGTTTCTGATCGGCGAGGACGGGTTCAGCGTCCTGCCGGTGAGCTCGCTCGGGCTGACCCACCAGGTGCACGACGAGCGCATCTCGACCGGGATCGCTGACCTCGACTCGATGCTGAGCGGCGGCGGCTTCCATCGCGGCTCGAGCATCCTGCTGAGCGGAGTCGCGGGTTCGGGCAAGAGCACCATCGCCGCGTCCTTCGTCGACGCCAGCTGCCGCCGCGGCGAGAAGACGCTCTACTTCTCGTTTGAGGAATCGGCGGCGCAGACGGTGCGCAACATGCGCTCGGTCGGGATCGACCTCCAGCCGCACATCGACTCCGGCCTGCTCCACTGCACGGCGGTGCGGCCGACCTTCTACAGCCTCGAGATGCACCTCGCGGTGATGCTCCGCGAAGTGCAGCGGGTCGGGCCGGCGTTGGTCGTGCTCGATCCCATCTCCGCCTTCATGGACACCGGCGAGGAGCTGGAGGTTCAGTCGATGCTGCTGCGGATGATCGATTTCCTGAAGACCCAGGGCATCAGCGGGGTCTTCACCCATCTCGCGCACGTGCAGGGCGCGGCGCAGACCGACGCCGGCCTGTCGTCGCTAATGGACGCCTGGATCCTGCTGCTCAACCGCGAGGTGAACGGCGAGTTCAACCGCGAGCTCTACCTGCTCAAGGCGCGCGGCATCGCGCACAGCAACCAGGTCCGCGAGTTCGTGATGAGCGACGATGGCATCCGCCTGATCGAGCCCTTCCTCGGCGAGAACGGGGCGCTGACCGGGTCGGCGCGCCGCTTCGAGGAGGCGCGGATCCGCCGCGACGAGACGGTGCGGCTGGCCGAGCGCGTCCGGCAGGAGGAGCGGATCGAGCAGCGGCGACGCAAGGCCCGCGCGCAGATCGAGGCGCTGGAGGCGGAGCTCAGGGCCGACGAGCTCGAGCTCAGCAGCCTCGCCGAGCAGGAATCCGCCTATCTCACCCAGGCTCGCCAGGACGCGGCCGCTATGGCGGCGGGACGTGCTGGCCAGTGGGCCGCAGGACCGGACCATGACTGACGAGCAACCCATCAAGCTGACGCTCTACGTCGCGGGCGAGACGCCCAAGTCGGTGGCGGCGATCCGCAACCTCAGGCAGTTGTGCGAGGAGCATCTGACCGGCCGCTACGAGATCGAGGTGATCGATCTTCGCCAGCAGCCGCAACTCGCCCGCGAGCACAACATCGTCGCCATTCCGACCCTGGTCCGGTCGCTGCCGGTTCCCGTGCAGAAGATCATCGGCGACCTGTCGGATCGGGAAAAGGTGCTGGTGCACCTGCAAGTGGACCAGCGCTGAGGTGGTGGACCTGCCGCGCGCCGACGGCTCGGCGGAAAGCGCCGAGCTGCGCCGCCGGCTCGCGGAGGCAGAAGAGACGCTGCGCGCCATCCGCGAAGGCGAGGTCGACGCGCTGGTCATCCGCGGTGCGGCGCGCGACGAGGTGTTCGCGCTAGGGTCCGAGGACAGCTACCGGACCTTCATGGAAACGATGGAGATCGGTGCCGCGGCGCTCGATGCCGATGGCAAGCTGGTCTACGTCAACGCCGCGCTCCAGGCGCTGCTCGGCGCCGGGTCGCAGGAGCTCCAGCATGCCGACCTGGTGCAGTGGGTCGGCCCCGCGGGCGAACTCGCACTGCGGCGCCTGATCGATCGCTGCGCCAGGGGCGGCCGGCATCGCGAGCAGCTGGCGATCGTCGGCGCGTCGGGCGAGCGGACGGTCGAAGTCACCGCCGCGCCGCTCGAGCTGGCATTCGGCCGCGGCTATGCCCTGACCTTCACCGACGTGACTGAGCGGTTCGAAGCGGTCGCCGCGAGCGAGGGCGAGCGGATCGGCCATGCCGTGCTCGCCTTGTCCAACGACGCGGTGGTCGTCTGCAATGCCGCCGGGACCATCACCCAGGCCAACGCCAAGGTCCGCCAGTTCCTCGACGGGGCGAGCACCGGGCTGCAGTTCGACGAGGCCTTTCCGCTGACCTTCGCCATGTCCTCGGGGCTGCTCGGGCCCGCCGACCTGGTCGAGCTGGCAAGGTCCGGAAGCAGCGTCGGGCCGATCGAGGCGGTGCTGCGCGACGATGCCGGCAAGCGCACGCTGCTGGTTGGGGCGGGGCCGCTGCGCGGCGCCGGAGACGGCGCGTCAGGCTCGATCATCACCCTGTCGGACGTCACCGATCAGCGCGCGGCGGAGCGCCGCCAGCGGCTGCTGATGGGCGAGCTCACCCACCGCGTGAAGAACACGCTGACGCTGGTCCTGTCTATCGCCAACCGGACGATCGCCGGGTCGCGCGACCTCGCCGAGTTCCGAACGGCGTTCGGCCGTCGGCTCGAGGCGCTCGCGGCCACCCACAATCTGCTTGCCGAAGACTTCTCGGCGGGCCTCACGCTCGAGGATCTCGCGGTTGCCGAACTCACGCCCTACATCGCGGTGGGCAGCGAGCGGCTGACGCTCGAGGGCCTGCAGCATCGGCTGAACTCCGACACGGCGGTAGCGCTCGGGCTGATCTTCCACGAGCTGGTGACCAACGCGGTCAAATATGGTGCGCTGTCGAACGAGCGTGGCCGGGTTTCGCTGACGGCCGAGCGGAGCGGCGGAGAGCTGGAGATCATCTGGTGCGAGGAAGGCGGCCCGACCGTGCTGCCGCCGTCGCGCCATGGGTTCGGCCAGACCCTGATCCTGCGCGGGCTGGGCTCGAGCGGGCCCAAGCCGACGACCCTCGACTATCGTCCCGAGGGTGTGCTGTGCCGAATGCACGTGGCGACCTCGGCGCTGATCGCTGACGCGGATCCCGCTGCCGCCGGCTGAAACCCTCCGGAGAGTAAGTCCATGTCACTGCTGACATTGTTCGCCGACCTCGTCTCGCGCGGGGCCGAATATCGCGTGAGCGGGCCGATGGAACGCCCGGCGGCGGCGCGGATGGTGTGGCACGACGAGTTCGCCTGGGGCCGGCTCGATCCGGGCGAATGGTCGTTCGACACGTCGCGCAACAAGGCCGGCTGGTACAATGGCGAGCGGCAATATTATGCCGCGGACCGCGCGGCGAATTTGCGGGTGGCGGACGGGCAGCTGACGATCGAGGCGCGGCGCGAGCGGCTCGACCCCGCGCGCTTCCCTGACTGGGGCGGGCAGGATTACAGCTCGTCCAAGATCATCAGCCGGCGCGCGTGGCGCTACGGCTTCTTCGAGGTCAGGGCGGTGCTGCCCTGCGCACGGGGCAGCTGGCCCGCCATCTGGATGCTCCCCAAGGGGGTCCGCCGCTGGCCCGACGACGGCGAGATCGACATCATGGAGCAGGTCGGCGCCGAGCCGAACCTCGTCTATGCGACGCTTCACAGCGGGCGCTACAACCACCGGCTCGGGACGCAGCGCGGCGCGCAGCAGCCCGTCCCGACCAGCTGTACCGCCGCCCATCGCTACCAGCTCGACTGGCGCCCAGACGCGATCACCATCGGGATCGACGACCGGGCGGTGATGCGGGTCCGTCGCAAGCCCGGGGATGGGCAGCCCGAGTGGCCGTTCGATAGGCCGTTCCAGCTGATCCTCAACCTGGCGGTCGGGGGCGACTGGGCGGGGGCGAAGGGGATCGACGACGCCGCCTTCCCGCAGCGGATGCGGGTCGACTACGTCCGGGTCTGGCAGTCGCCGACGGAGCGGCGCTCGCGCTGAGGCCGGCCGGGCTCGGCCCGCCGGACGATCCGCTCGTCGCCCCGGCGGCGTTCCGGTCCCGATAGGCGTGAACCGGCGGCACCGGGCGGCGTTCATTCGTCCGGACCTGGCAAGAGGACGGACATGGACACCGACGAACTGACCCGCGACGACAATCGGATGACGACGCTCACCCGGGTTGCCGAATTCGACCACCAGGTCACGGGAGTGACGGTCAGCGAGGACGGGCGAATTTTCGTCAACTTTCCGCGCTGGACCGAGGATTCGCCGGTGTCGGTCGCCGAACTGCTGCCCGGCGGCGAGCTCCGGCCCTATCCCGACGAGCAGTGGAACAGCTGGCGCAACGCCCGGCAGAACGAGCTTCCGGTCGGCGAGCATTTCGTCTGCGTGCAGTCGGTGGTGGCCGACAAGCGCGGCTCGCTGTGGGTGCTCGACCCCGCGGCGCCGGGCAACGAGAAGATCCTCGAGGGCGGGCCCAAGCTGGTGCGGATCGACCTGCGGTCCAACCAGGTGACCAAGGTCATCCGCTTCGGCGAGGACGTCGCGCTGCAAGGGACCTATCTTAACGACATCCGCTTCAGCCCCGACGGGCGCACCGGCTACATCACCGACAGCGGCAGCCGCGGCGCGATCATCGTCGTCGACCTGGAGAGCGAAACCGCCTTCCGGGCACTCGACGGCCATCCTTCGACCCAGGTGGAGAAGGACTTGACGGTCGAGGTCGATGGCCAGCCGCTGCGCCGCCCGGACGGGCGCCAGCCGGCCTTCGCCGCGGACGGGATCGAGCTGTCGCCGGACGGCGCGACACTGATCTGGCAGGCGCTGACCGGCAAGACCCTCTACGCGCTGGACACCGCCAAGCTGCGGCCGGGAACCCCCGGGGAGGAGATCGCGGGCTCGGTGCGAACGATGGGGACGACGCATGTCGCCGACGGGTTGTGCACCGGCGTCGACGGCACGCTCTACCTGACCTCGCCGGGCGACAATGCGGTGACCCGCTGGACCGGCAGCGGGACCGAGGTCGTCGTCAGCGATCCCGAGCTGCGCTGGCCCGACACCATGTCGGTCGGCCCAGACGGTACGCTCTACGTGACCGCGAGCCACATTCAGGACACGGTCTGGTTCACGCCCGGCGCGCCGCCCGCGATCCGGACCGCGCTCTTCTCGTTCGAGCCGAGGGGCGATGCTCGCCAGGGTTGAACCGAGCGCCGAGCGGATCCGGTCGGGCGACGCGATCCGGACGTGGCGCTTCCTGGCCGCGGCCGACGAGCCGGGCGTGCTGGTCCTGCTGACCGGCACCACCGGTTCGTTCCCGCGGCGGGTCGGCAGCCAGATGGCGGTTGCCGCTGACGGCACGACCGCGGGCTCGCTGTCGAGCGGCTGCGTCGAGCAGGCGATCGTCGCCGAGGCCCGAGCGGCGCTGGACGCGACCGCGCCACGGCGGGTCCGCTTCGGCCAGGGTTCGCCCTTCATCGACATCCGCCTGCCGTGCGGCGGTGGGATCGACCTCCTGTTCCTCCCTGATCCCGACCGCGCGCTGCTGAGGCAAGCGACCGAGCGGCTCGAGGCGCGCCGCCCGGTCGCACTGTCCGTGTCCAACGACGGGCGGCTCTCGCTAGAGGATGCGGGAGCGGAGCCCGGCCGCCTCGTCGTCCACCACGCGCCACCACTCCGGCTGGTCGTCGTCGGGCAGGGGGAGGAGGGGCTGGCGACCGCCCGGCTCGCCCGCGCGCAGGGCCTCGACTACCGGCTGCTGAGCAGCGACGAGTGGCTGCTCGACGCGGCTGCCGGAGAGGGCCTGCCGGCCGAGCCGCTGGACGCCCCGACCGCGCTTCCCGAGCTCGCGGCGGATCCGTGGACGGCGGTGGTCTTCCTCTACCATGATCATGAATGGGAAGCGGCGCTGATCGCTCGTGCGCTCGCGACGCCGGCCTTCTGGGTCGGCGCGATGGGCAGCCGGACCACGCAGGCGACTCGCCTGGCTTTGCTCCGCGACCAGGGTACGGACGAGGCGGCGATTGCCCGGCTGCGCGGCCCGATCGGACTGATCCCGGCCGCGCGCGAGCCGTCCACCCTGGCGCTGTCGGTGCTGGGGGAGATCGTCGGCGCCGACGCGGCGCGGCGATGATCGCGATCGAGCGTACCGCCGCGGTCCTTCTCTGCGCCGGCCGCTCGCGGCGGTTCGGCCCCGACAACAAGCTGCTGGCTTCGCTGCAAGGTCGGCCGCTGGTCGCCCACGCGATCGCCTCCGCGGCGCCGCTGCCGCTGCTGGCAAGGATCGCCGTTGCCCCGCCGCCGGCCACCGAGCCGGCGCTCGCCGCTCTGCTCGCCGAGGCTGGGTTCGTGCATATTCCGAACCCGGATCCGGAGCTCGGCAAGGATCATTCGCTCCGGCTCGGGCTGGGCGCGGCTATCGAGGCGGGCACCGAGGCCGCCCTGCTGCTGCTCGGCGACATGCCGGCGGTGCGCCCCCTGCACCTGCAGGCGCTGGTCGCCGCCGCCGACCCCGCGACCGCGACGATGAGCGCGACCGGCGAGTTCCGCTCGCCGCCCGCCCTGTTTCCCGCGGCGATCGTGCGTGCCTTCCTCGCGGCGTCGGAGACCCGCCTGCGCGACCATCTCCGGGGCGAGGCGGTGCGGCTCGTCGCGACCGAGGTAGAGCAGCTGGTCGACTGCGACACGCGGAGCGAACTGGCCGCGCTGGACGAGACGCGAGGGGAGACCGGACACGGTTCAGCGCGCTTCTCAACCGCTTCGCGAGAGGTTCCTGATTTTAAATAATTTCACGGGTCGAAAACCGCGGCCCGGGCGTTCCAGTTGAACGACGGGTAAACGGGGTCCAATGCATCCATATTGCGGCATGCCGCCGGTTCCGGGCGAACTTCTAAGCCGGTGGAACCTGTCCCCGTGGCTACTGCTCGTTCTTCTCGCCGTCGCCATCCTCCAGCTGCGGACCAGCAGCCGACCGGTACGAGGAGCGGTGGCCGGCGGGTGGATCGTCGCGACGCTCGCCTTCGTCTCTCCGCTGTGCGCGCTGTCGGTCGCGCTCTTCTCGGCACGGATCGCGCAGCACATGCTGCTGATGCTGGTCGCGGCGCCGCTGATCGCGCTCGGCCTCCCGGCGAGCCGGTGGCGCCATTCGGCCTGGTGGAGCGCGCTGGCCTTCACCGCAGCGCTGTGGGTCTGGCACATGCCGGCGCCCTACAAAGCGACCTTCCGCTCCGATGCCGTTTACTGGGCAATGCACCTGACCCTGTTCGGGAGCGCGATCTGGCTCTGGCGCGACCTGCTCGATCCTACGCCGGAGCGCGCCGCCTCGGTGCTCGGCGCCGGACTGTTCGCCTGCATCGCAATGGGGTTTCTCGGTGCGGTACTGACGCTCGCCAACCATCCCTGGTTTGACTGGTACCGCACCACAACGGAGGCATGGGGTCTTGACCCGCTCGCCGACCAGCAACTCGGCGGCGCGATCATGTGGGTACCGGGCGGGATCGCCTTCCTCGCCGTTGCGCTGCGCTCGTTGCTGCTCGTCCACCGCCATCTCGAGCGGCCGGCGGCAGCGCGCTGATGCACCCGCAGGACTATACCAGCGGGGTCGGCGAACAGACCGCCTACGTGACCCCGCTGCTGTGGTTCACGCTTGTCGTCTCGGTGCTGGTCTGCCTGATCATCAGCGCGCTGGTCTGGCGCGGAGCGACCCGCCGGGCAATAGGGGCGAGCAGCGCCGATCTTCGCTCGGTACCGGTGGAGCGCCGGGAAGGGGGCGTGCGCTGGATCTGGATCGGCGTCGCGGTCTCGATGGTGCCCCTGCTGATCACCTTGTTTTGGACGGTGGGGGTGCTGGCCAAGATCGGGCCCATCCCGCGCACGGCTCCGCTCGCGATCAACATCACCGCAAAGCAGTGGTGGTGGGACGCGGAATATGAGGCCGGCCCAGCCAGCGAGCGCTTCCATACCGCCAACGAGATCCATATCCCAATCAACGTCCCGGTGCTCGTCCGGCTGAAGTCGGCGGACGTGATCCACAGCTTCTGGGTGCCGAAGGTCGCCGGCAAGATGGACGTCATTCCCGGCCAGACCAACACGATGTGGATCCAGGCCAACAAGGTCGGGCGCTATCGCGGCCAATGCGCCGAGTTCTGCGGGTCGCAGCACGCGCACATGGCGTTCGTGGTCGCCGCCGACCTGCCCGCCGACTATGCGGCGTGGCGCGCCAACCAGCTGCGGCCCGCACCGGCACCGGTCGGGGTCGAGCAGCAGCACGGGCTGGAGATTGCCGAGAGCCGGTGCAGCCTGTGCCATGCGATCCGGGGCACCCGGGCCGCGTCGCCAATCGGGCCCGACCTCACCCACCTCAAGAGCCGCAGCGCTATCGGCGCGGGTACGCTGCCCAACACGCTGGCCGCTCTGTCAGGCTGGATCGAGAATCCGCAAGGACCCAAGCCCGGCGCCCGAATGCCGGCGCAGACGCTGTCGGGACCCGACCTCACCGATCTCACCGCCTATCTGGAGACGTTGCGGTGACCGCCGTCGCGCCGGGCAAGCCGCGGGCGGTGCCCGAGGTCGGCCGCGACACGCCGGAGCTGCGCGCTCGGCTGCAGGCGATCTGGGAAAGCCGGCGGGGGTTGCTCGGCTGGCTGAGCAGCGTCGACCACAAGGAGATCGGCCTGCGCTACATCGTCACCAGCTTCGTCCTGCTGGTGATCGGCGGGGTGGAGGCGCTGGCGCTGCGGCTCCAGCTGGCGGGGCCGGATCTCAGCCTGCTAACACCCGAGCAGTACAACATCCTCTTCTCGACGCACGGGATGACGATGATCTTCCTCTACGCGTCGCCGATCCTGTCGGGCTTCTCCAACTATCTCTGGCCGCTGATGCTGGGCGGCCGGGACATGGCCTTCCCCAGGCTGAACGCGCTGAGCTACTGGATCTACCTGGCCGCCGCGGTCTTCCTCTACACCGGCTTCCTCGTCGGGGCGGGGCCGAACGACGGCTGGTTCAACTACGTCCCCTACGGCGAGTTGCAGTACAACCCGGGGCTCAACCAGGATTATTACGCGCTCGGCATGGTGCTGCTCGGCCTGTCGACGACGGTCGGCGCGGCCAACTTCATCGTCACGCTGCTGCGGATGCGCGCGCCGGGCATGTCGATCAACAACCTGCCGATCCTGGTCTGGGGCACGATGACCGCGAGTGTCGCCAACCTGATCGTCGTTCCTGCGGTGAGCCTCGCCTTCTTCATGCTGTGGCTCGACCGGCAGTTCGGGACCCAGTTCTTCCAGCCACAGGCGGGCGGCCAGCCGCTGCTGTGGCAACACCTGTTCTGGATGTTCGGCCATCCCTGGGTCTACGCGATCGTGCTGCCGGCAATGGGAATGGTGTCGGACGGGCTGCCGATTTTTTGCCGGCGGCCGCTGGTCGGCTACACCGCGGTCGCGCTCGGCACGGTGGCGACGATGCTGCTCGGCTTCGGCGTGTGGGTCCACCACATGTTCGCGACCGGGCTCCCGGGGCTCAGCCTCAGCTTCTTCTCGGCCGCCTCGATCCTGATCGCGGTGCCGAGCGCGATCGCGGTGTTCGCGTGGATCGCCACCATCTGGCTCGGCCGGCCGGTGGTCACCACCGCCTTCCTCTTCTTCGCCTCGATGATCGTCCTGTTCGTGATCGGCGGCGTGTCGGGGGTCATGACCGGGAGCGTGCCGGTCGACTGGCAGCTGACCGATACCTACTTCGTCGTCGCCCACCTCCATTATGTGCTGATCGGGATCAACGTCTTCCCGGTCGTCGGCGCGACCTATTTGTGGTTCCCCAAGATGACTGGACGGCTGCTCGACGAGCGGCTCGGCAAGTGGAGCTTTTGGACCATGTTCCTGGGCTTCAACCTGGGCTTCCTCCCGATGCACCTGGTCGGGCTGTGGGGAATGCCGCGGCGGGTCTACACCTATCCGGCCGAGCTCGGTCTCGGGCCGACCAACCTCATCATCAGCATCGGCTCCTTCGTCTTCGCGGTCGGCGTGCTGCTGTTCTTCGTGAATATCGTTGCGAGCCTCCGCTCGGGGGCGCGGTGCGGGGATAATCCGTGGGACGGGCCCTCGCTCGAATGGGCAACTTCCTCGCCGCCGCCGCCCTACAATTTCGCGGTGGTCCCGACGATCGTCTCGCGCCACCCGCTGTGGGAGGACCGGCTGCAGGAGCGCGACGAGCGGTCCAACCTGGGCGAGGGCATGCTGCTCGACCAGGGCAAGCTGGCCCTCGCCACCTCGTCGCTCGATGCCGAGCCGCTGCGCATCCTCGAAATGCCGGAGGACACGATCATCCCCTTCCTGCTGTCCGTATCCCTGCTGCTGCTCTTCTTCGGGCTGCTGCTGAAGAACGTACCGCTGACGCTGATTGGCGGCATCGCCGGCGCGCTCAGCCTCGTCGGCTGGTTCTGGCCGCGGCTTGGGCTGCTTGAGCGGGAGGCGGCGCATGGCTGAGCTCGCCGAGACCCGGCCCGCGGCGCTGCCGGTCGGTCCGACCGGAAGCGAGGGCGTCGGCCGCAGCGGGATGCTCGCGCTGATCGCCACCGAGGGCGCGCTATTCGGCTATCTCCTCTTCAGCTACTATTACAACGGTGGGTCCGGCGGGCCGAACTGGGTGGCGGAGGCGCGTCCCGACCTCCGGCTCGCGCTGCCCAACACCATCCTGCTGCTGCTCTCCAGCCTCGTCATCTGGCGGGCGGAGAAGGCCACGCGCCTCGGTGACCGGCGCACCGCGCTGCTCGGAAGCGGGCTGACGCTGCTGATGGGGACGGTCTTTGCGGTCGTGCAATGGTTCGAGTGGAAGGCCAAGAGCTACGGCATCGGCGCTTCCAGCGCGGCCTCGCTCTACTATGTCACGACCGGTTTCCACATGGCGCATGTGGTGGTCGGGCTGATCGTCCTCGCCCTGCTCTTCCTGTGGACCTGGCTCGGCTATTTCAGCCCGGTGCGGCGCATCGTGTTCACCAACGGGGCGCTCTACTGGCACTTCGTAGACGGCGTGTGGCTGTTCGTCTTCACGACTTATTACCTCACGCCCTACCTGGGGTTCGGGCGGTGAGCGAGCAGGGGCTGTCGCACCATCCCGCGCCGGCACGCCGGCGGGTGAGCGGGCCGACCCTGTCCTTCGCGCTGTGGGGCGGACCAGCGGCGTGGCTTGCGCAGCTGCTTGCCGACTACGCCATCTACTCGCGGCCCTGCTTCACGGGCTCGACGCGCAACGCCGCTTTGCCGGACCATGTCGCCGCCACCCACGTCGCCGGGGCGGTCGCCCTCGTCCTTCCGCTATTGGTGGCGCTGGCGGCCGGGGCGGTGGCGGTGCGCGTCTACCGCCGGACCCGCGACGAGTCCGCCGGCTCGTCCGCCGGGCTGGTCGAGGCCGGCAATGGCCGCACCCGCTTTCTGAGCTTCTGGGGAATGCTGATGGGCTTCGGCTTCGCGATCCTGATCCTGACGAGCCTTGCCGCAATGCTGATGGTGCCGCCATGCGCCATGTAGCCTTGCTCCTCCTCGCCGGACTGGCGCTGGGCGGCTGCAGCATCCGCCGCGACCGCTTTACCGAGACCCGCGCGCTGATCGCCAATCAGTGCGGCAGCTGCCACGTCGTGCCCGGGGTAACCGGTGCCAACGGCAATGTCGGGCCGTCGCTCGAAGGCATCGGCACGCGTCAGGTAATCGCCGGCTACTTCCCCAACACCCGCGCCAATCTGGTCCGCTGGGTCGCTCACCCGCAGGCGATGCTGCCGAACAATGCCATGCCCGAGACACACCTGACGCCCGAGCAGGCGAACCAGGTCGCCGACTATCTCTATACGCTGGACCGCTGACCGGAAGGCGAGGCTTTCATGATCGTATACCCTGCTGGACTTTGGGGGTCAGACGGGGTTCATCGCACCGGGCATCTCCTCCGGCGACCTGATCATGGGGGCGTACAGGCATGGTGAACAGGCGCGAATTGATCGAGGGCTCGGTAGCGGTCGCAGCGATCGGCCTTGCCGCCGCCCGAGCTCCTGCCGCGCCGGCGAGTGGCCTGGTGCACCGGCCCGAGGCGTTCGGCGCCCGGGGGGACGGGCGCCACAACGACACGGCCGCGTTCCACCAGCTCAGCCGCGCGGTGGCCGACGCGGGCGGGGGCACGATCCTGCTCGCGCGCGGCCGCACCTACGTGGTGGGCAGCCAGACGCCTCGCGCCGACGGGAGCCTGACCGGTGAGAGCATCATCGCGCTCGAAGGGCTGCGCCGACCGCTGGCGGTCGTCGGCAATGGTGCGCGGCTGCTGGCCGAGCCGGGCCTGAAGTTCGGGCGATTCGATGCCGCGGGGCAGCGGCTCGACCTGCCGATGCCCAATACCGAGATCAAGGGGGTCGCCTGGCCCTACCAGGGCATGATCGACATCCGCGGCTGCCATGCCCCGGTCCTCGTCAGCGACCTGGTCCTCGATGGCAACCTGCCGGCGCTGCGGATCGGCGGGCAGCACGGCGATATCGGCTGGCAGATCCCCGGCAGCGGCGTCTTTCTCAGCGGCAATCTCGCCGGCGAACAGCTGATCGGCATTACCAGCCGCCATCATGGGCAGGACGGGATCATGGTCAACGCTCCGGCGGCGCGGCAGGGCCGCACTCGGCTCGAGCGGGTGCGCTGCTTCGAGAATGGACGGCAGGGCCTGAGCATCATCGGCGGCCACGGCTACGACCTTGTCGATTGCGAGTTCGCCCGCAGCGCGCGGGGTCCGGTCTCCAGCCCGCCCGGCGCGGGGGTCGACATCGAGGCCGAAGGCGAACCGGTCCGCGACCTCCATTTCGTCCGCTGCCGCTTCGTCGACAATGTCGGGATCGGGATGGTCGCCGACAGCGGCGACAGCGCCGACGCGCGCTTCGACGAATGCCTGTTCGTGGGGACCAGCACGTGGAGCGCGTGGCCGCGCAAGCCGGGCTTCCGCTTCAACCGCTGCACCTTCGCCGGCGCGGTCGTGCAATGCCATTCGGACCGGACGGACCCCGCCAAGGCGGTGCAGTTCGCCGACTGCCTGTTCACCGACGATCCCAAGCTCGCCGGCGGCCAGCCGGTCTATCTCGCCGACCCGAAGGGCGGCACGATCGTCGATACCGGCGGGGGCGGGAGCCACAATCTCCTGTTCCGGCGCTGCCGCTTCGCACTGACGCACAACGGCATCCTGCCGTGGAGCTGGAACGCGACCTACGAGGACTGCACGATGCGGCAGGCCCTGGCGCAGACCAACCACAGCAAGGGGCGGTTCCTCGGCACCACGCGGATGGATGCGCCCAATCCCGACATCTACGGCTCGCTCGTGCTCGGCACGCTGATTGTCAACGGGAAGATGATCGAGCGCGGGCAGATCGGCGACAACGACTGGTAGCGAAGCACCGCGCGCCTGTGCCATGACCAGCGCCATGTCCAACCCCGAAACTATTCTCGTCGAGCGTCGCGGCCATGTGGCGCGGATCACGCTTAACCGGCCCGAGCGGCTGAACAGCTTCACCCGCGCTATGCATGCCGAGCTTCGAGACGCGCTGGCCGGCCTCGGCGATGCGCGGGTGGTGGTGCTGACCGGGGCGGGGCGGGGCTTCTGCGCGGGGCAGGACCTCAATGACCGGGCGGTGACACCGGGCCAGGCGGTCGACCTCGGCGAGACGGTGGCGGAGAGCTGGAACCCGCTGATCCGGACTCTCGCCGGTCTGCCGCAGCCGGTGATCGCGCGAGTCAACGGAGTCGCGGCGGGGGCAGGGGCCAACATCGCGCTCGCCTGCGACATCGTCGTCGCCGCGATCTCCGCCCGCTTCATCCAGAGCTTTTCGGCGCTCGGGCTGATTCCCGACAGCGGGGGCAGCTGGCACCTGCCGCGGCTGGTCGGCCAAGCCCGCGCGCTCGGCCTTGCGCTGGCCGGCGAGCCGCTGTCGGCGGAACGGGCGGCCGAGTGGGGGCTGATCTGGAAGGCGGTCGACGACGCCGCGCTCGACGGCGAGGTCGACGCGCTCGCCGAGCGGCTCGCCGCACTGCCGCCGCTCGGGCTCGCGGCGATCAAGCGGATCGTTCGCACCAGCTGGCAGCGCGGGCTCGACGAGGAGCTGGACCTGCAGCGCGACGAGATGCGGCGGCTCGGGTTCACCGAGGACTATCGGGAGGGCGTGGCCGCCTTCCTTGAGAAGCGGCCGCCGCTGTTCACCGGCCGCTAGCGGCGCGCTGCACGGTCACGCGGTTCACCACCACCGCCTTGAGATCCGCGTGCAGCCGGGTGCGCAGTTGGTCGCGAGCGGCGAGCCGGTCCAGGCTGCTCATCTCCGCACCATCGGCGCGCTGTTGCTCGAGCACGGCGAGCGACGTCTCGACATTGGCTTCGAGCAGCGGCTCGCACTTGAGCTCGGCCTGCCCGGCCAGTTCCGCAGCGCTGCGGCGCGACTTCAGGCCATGGTCGGCGACATCCGCCGCGCAGGCGAGATAGGGCGAGCGGGCACGCTGCTCCGCGCCGATCGCGGGCGGCTGCAGCAGCATGGCGGCGAGCAGGATCATCTTTTGTCCCTCCCGCGCGGATGCTAGCGTAAGGCGCGGTGAGCGCCAACAGCCGGCCTAGGCCGTTAACAAGCTGTTTAATCGCGACCCAATCTGCTAAGGGACTCGCCTGTGGGGAGCGGGTGAATGGGGATTGGCGGACTGGTCCTGCTGGCGGCGGTCGGCGCGGCGACGAGCGCGCAGGCGACCGATTTCGGGATTCGGGTGCCCGGGCGACTACCACCCGCGGTGTCGGTGGACGGCATCCGCTCGACGCCGCTTCTGGCCGAGCCAGCGTCGCCGCGCGATCCGGCCCGGGATGGCGCTTCGCCGGCTTCAGCGTCCGGTTTCAAGCTCCAGGCCGCGGCCTCGGTCGGCGCTCGCTGGGGCCGGGTCACCAGCACCTTCCGCTCGCCCGAGCACAACCGCGCGGTCGGCGGCGTCCCCAACAGCTGGCACATGCATGGTCGAGCGATCGACATCGCCCGGCGGGCCGGGGTTACCCACGCGATGATCGCCGCCGCCTTCCGCACTGCGGGCTACCGGCTGATCGAATCGCTGGACGAGGGCGACCACAGCCATTTCGCCTTCGCGGTGGGCGGCAGCAACCCGAGCCCGTTGCTGCAGCCGACCTCGCCCGAACTCACCCGTTGGGGGATCGTCACGGTCGCCGCCGTCGCGCTGCGCTGAGCGGTCGGTCGCAAAACAAATTGATCGCGGCGGCGTACGTCACTAGATCGCGCCGCGTTGGGGAGTAGCTGCCGGGATCGTCCCGGGACGGCGTCAACATGATTGCGCTTGCGGGCGCGTGGCGCCCTCTACCGGACCTTACGTCCGCTTAGCGAGACCAGCACCGGATCCGTGGGCCACCAGGCGGCTCGTGGGCCTGTGCTGAGACGTGCCTGGCGGAGCTTGCCCCCAATGACCCCCGTTTCCCTGGCCGTCCTGGCCTTCAGCATGTCGGCCGACGCCTGCGCGGCGGCGATGGCGCGCGGTGCCGCGACCCGTCCTTCACTGACCAGCGCGCTGCGTGGCGGCGCGGTGTTCGGCGCGGTCGAGGCTGTGACCCCGATTCTCGGCTGGGCGGTCGGCCTCGCCGCCAGCCGTTACATCGCGGCGGTCGACCATTGGATCGCCTTCCTGCTGCTGGCGGTGGTCGGCGGCAAGATGGCGCTGGAGGCGGTCGCCCGGCTCCGCAACGGCGACGCCGAGGCGGGGTCGACTGACGAGGCACCGGCCCGGCAGCGTGGGCTCGGCGGGCTGCTGCTCGTCGCGGTGGCGACCAGCATCGACGCGGCGGCGGTAGGGGTCACGCTGGCGGTCATCGACGTCAACATCGTGCCGGTCGCGGTGGCGATCGGGCTGGCGAGCTTCACCATGGCGAGCGCGGGCCTGCTGATCGGGCGGACGATGGGCGCGCGGTTCGGGCCGCTGGTCGAACTGCTCGGCGGTCTGGGGCTGATCGGGATCGGCACCTCGATCCTCGTCAGCCATCTCAGCGGCATCGCCGGCTAGCGCCGCTCGGAGGCCTCGCGGGTCTCGATGTCGTCCCAAGCGCAGCTCGCCACTTCCAGCAGCATCAGCCCGGTAGTGACGAAGCTGGCGGCGAGCACCCAGGCGAAGCTGGCGACGATTTCCGGGGTGGGACCGAACAGGCTGACGACCAGGGTCGCCGAGGTGAGCCCGGCGATGAGCAGGAGCGACAGGGCGACGTCGGTCGCGGCGCTGATCCAGGTCCAGCGCCGGACGCCCGGCCCGGTGCGAAAGCCGGCGATCGCGAGGATGACGCCGCGCGCCAGCAGCCAGACGGTCACGACATAGACGGTCGGGAGGAACTCGCGGCCCGGCTTGAACCAGAACCACAGGCCGGCGGCGAGGGTCAGCGCTCCGGCCAGCATCGCCATCGGCCGGGTCTCGCGCCGGACCGCGCCAGCGACGAGTTCGACGATGCCGGCGCCCATCATCATCGCGCCGACGATTAGCGCGGCCTTCACCTGACCGGTGGCGGGGAGCAGCGCGGCGCCGGCCGACAGGACGATCACCGTCCAGCCGGCCAGCGAGATTAGCCGGGCACCTCGGGCACTGGGAAGTCGGACGTCGCTCATTTCATCTCCGGTTCGATCGCTCGAACGCGGCAGAGCGGCGTCGGGTCCGTCGCCTAGCGAACGGACCCGAGGAGCTGCTGCACCTCGCGGATGTGGTTCTGCACGATCGGCACCGCGCCACCCGCCGCCTGGCGGAGCTGTGGGACATCGCCCTGCGCCGCATAGCCTTGCATCATCTGCAAAGCCATCTGGTGGGCCGGCAGCTGCTGCTGGAGGTAGACCCGGTCGAAGCTGGCGGGGGAGGCGGCGGCGAGTTGCGCCAGCATCGACTTCTGCATCGGGCTCAGTTCGGGCGGCGGCGCCATGACGCCGGCGGCCTTGGCGGTCGCCAGCGTGTTGTTCGTCAGGTTGGTGTGGTCGGAGATGAGCATCGAGGCGAACGCGCGGACCTGCGGGTTCTGGCTGTGCTGGATGGCCATGACGCTGCTGGTGATCTCGAATATGTCGCCAGCTCCGGCGTTGAACAAGAACGCCTGGTTGTCGCGGGTCGCCGCGGCGGGGTTAGGAGTCGGCAAGGTCGCGGACGCGCTCCCGGCAAGCCCGACGGCGGCCGTGGCGGCCAAGATTAGCTGCTTGAAATTCATTGGCTTGCTCCTCGCCATTCGCTCGATTTCGCGGTTTCTAGGGAACCCGGCACCACTCCTCTCGTTCCGCCGACACTGAATTTTCATTAATCTTGAGAGGAAAAATGGCGATGGCGAGAACAGGGACCGGACGCCGCATGATGTGGCTCGCGGGCGTGACCGCGGCCGCCGCGCTGGCGGGCGTGGCGCAGGCGCAGATGCCGATGGCGCCGATGCCGCAGGGGCAGCCCGGGATCCCGGCGAGCGGGGCCCAGCCGTCGCCCGACAACCAGGCCGTGCTCGACGCGCTGCGCGCCATGGGGACCAAGCCCTTCTACACGCTGGATCCGATCGCCGCGCGCCAGCAGCCGAGCTTCACCGACGGGGTTATAGCGGTGCTTCGCGCGCAAGGGCGGCCGACCACCCCGCCGCCGGGCACGACCGAGCGCAACATCTCGATCCGCGGCGCGGCGGGGCCGCTCAACGCGCTGCTGATCACCCCGACCAACGCCCGCGGCCCGCTGCCGGTGGTGGTCTATTACCATGGCGGTGGCTGGGTGCTCGCCGACTCTAAGGTCTATGCCGGCGGTGCGCGCGGGATCGCCCGCAACGCGCAGGCGATCGTCGTTTCGGTCGATTACCGCCGTGCGCCCGAGGCGTCCTTTCCGGCGCAGCACGACGACGCGCTGGCCGCCTACCGCTGGGTTCTGAGCAACGCGCGCTCGATCGGCGGCGACCCGTCGCGGGTGGCGCTGGCCGGCGAGAGCGCCGGCGGCAATCTCGCGGTCGCCACCGCGATGCAGGCGCGCGACGCCGGGCTGCCGCAGCCGCGCGCGATCCTCTCGGTCTACCCGGTTGCGGGCAACGACCTCAACACGCCGAGCTACCAGGACAGTTCGAACGCGATGCCACTCGGCCGTGCCGGCATGGCCTGGTTCTTCCGCTATGTCCCGCGCTCGCCGCAGGACGTGATGGACCCGCGGATGAACCTGGTCGGCGCCAATCTCCAGGGCCTTGCCCCGGTGACGATCGTCGCTGCGCAGATCGACCCGCTCCGGTCGGAGGGCGAGCAGCTGGCGGCGCGGCTCCAGCAGCAGGGTGTCCAGGTCGAGCGGCGCGAGTATCCGGGGACCACGCACGAGTTCTTTGGTGCCGACGCAGTGATCGCCGCCGCCGGCCAGGCCCAGCAATATGCCGGGGCTCGGTTGCGCGCCGCGCTTTACGGGCAGGCGATGCCGATGAGCGGCAGTCCCGGCATGGCTCCGGGAATGGCGCCCGGCATGGCACCCCCGGCCGACGGCATGGCTCCGCCGCCGCTGCCGCCGGCGGACCGTTCGCGCGGCGAGCGCGGCTAGGCTTCCGCCTTCACTCCTACAGCCCGCTTCCGCCCACCGGCGGAGGCGGGCCACTGGCGCCTTGCCCCTGAGGCGGTGATCGGCTAAGGGCGCGCCTGTTCGGCGGGCGATGGACTCGCGGGGCGCTTCGTCATTCTGGCGGGCGTGTGCAGCCGGGGCGCCAGCGGGCGCCGGGCCGGACGCGTTCCTGCTGCCAGGCAGCGCTTCACCAGACCATCGTTGGCAGGATGCTGCGACCGGCACGGGGCCGGCGCGGCGGATCAGGGTTTCCAGGCCCGCCAGATGGAAAGCCGACCGAGGGTGGTCCGGCTGGCGGCATGAAAACTGACTTACGGAAGATTTTCAACCACATGGCCACTACGGCATTTCCAAGCCGCGACGATTTCGCGGCGCTTCTCAATCAGAGCCTGGGCGGCGAGAACGAGGCCTTCGAGGGCCGCGTCGTCAAGGGCACCGTGACCGGAATCGAGAATGATCTCGCGATCATCGACGTCGGCCTCAAGAGCGAGGGCCGGGTCCCGCTGCGCGAATTCTCGATGCCAGGCCAGCCGAGCACGTTGAAGGTCGGCGACGAAGTCGAGGTCTATGTCGACCGCGTCGAGAACGCGAGCGGCGAGGCCATGCTCAGCCGCGACCGCGCCCGCCGCGAAGCTGCCTGGGACAAGCTCGAGGGCGAGTTCAGCGCCGGCAACCGCGTCGACGGCGTGATCTTCGGCCGGGTCAAGGGCGGCTTCACCGTCGACCTCGGCGGCGCCGTGGCCTTCCTGCCCGGCAGCCAGGTGGATATCCGCCCGGTCCGCGACGTCACCCCGCTGATGGACATCCCGCAGCCGTTCCAGATCCTCAAGATGGATCGCCGCCGCGGCAACATCGTCGTATCGCGCCGCGCCATCCTGGAAGAGACCCGCGCCGAGCAGCGCAGCGGCCTCATCCAGTCGCTGGCCGAGGGCCAGGTAATCGACGGCGTCGTCAAGAACATCACCGACTACGGCGCCTTCGTCGACCTCGGTGGGATCGACGGCCTGCTGCACGTCACCGACATCAGCTACAAGCGCGTCCAGCACCCGAGCGAGGTGCTGAACATCGGCGACACGGTGAAGGTGCAGATCATCCGCATCAACCGCGAGACCCAGCGCATCAGCCTCGGCATGAAGCAGCTCGAGAGCGATCCGTGGGAGGGCGCGCAGGCCAAGTACCCGATCGACGGGGTGTTCCGCGGCCGGGTAACCAACATCACCGAATATGGCGCGTTCGTCGAGCTTGAGCCGGGCATCGAGGGCCTCGTCCACGTCTCGGAGATGAGCTGGACCAAGAAGAACGTCCACCCGGGCAAGATCGTCTCCACCTCGCAGGAAGTGGACGTCAAGGTTCTCGAGGTCGACGGCGAGAAGCGCCGCATCAGTCTCGGCCTCAAGCAGGCCCAGACCAACCCGTGGGAAGACTTCGCCGACAAGCACCCGGTCGGTTCGACCGTCGAGGGCGAGGTCAAGAACGCCACCGAGTTCGGCCTGTTCGTCGGGTTGGACGGCGACGTCGACGGCATGGTCCACATGTCTGACATCGCCTGGGGAGTGTCGGGCGAGGATGCGCTCAACCTTCACCACAAGGGTGAGCAGGTCCAGGCGGTCGTGCTCGACGTCGACGTCGAGAAGGAGCGCATCAGCCTCGGCATGAAGCAGCTCGAGCGTGGCGGCGTGTCCGCGGCGGGTGCGGGCACCGGCGCCAACAAGGGCGAGACGGTTACCGTCACCGTCCTCGAGGTCCGCGACGGCGGGCTGGAAGTGCAGATCGGCGACGATGGCGCGACCGGCTTCATCAAGCGCACCGATCTCGGCCGCGATCGCGACGAGCAGCGTCCGGAGCGCTTCCAGGTCGGGCAGAAGTTCGACGCGATGGTTACCGGCTTCGACCGGTCCAAGAAGCCGACCTTCTCGATCAAGGCGATGCAGATCGCCGAGGAGAAGCAGGCGGTTGCGCAGTACGGCAGCTCCGACAGCGGCGCGAGCCTGGGCGACATCCTGGGCGCGGCGCTCAAGGAAGCCCAGAAGAAGAAGTAAGCTGGACAGGCGGCCCGGCGGTCATCCCGCCGGGCCGTTTTCCCTTGCAGAACCGGCGCTTGCACATGAGCGCCTGATCTGACAGCTTGTATCGCGGACGGGACCGGGGGAGACGGTCCCGAAAAGTCGAGGGGCAGAGGCGACAATGATCCGTTCGGAACTCGTGCAGAAACTCTGCGGGGACTTCCCCGATCTCACCCAGCGCGAGATCGAGAATGTCGTCTCGGCGCTGTTCGATGCGATCACCGACCAGCTTTCCACCGGAGGTCGCGTCGAGCTGCGCGGTTTCGGCGCTTTTTCCACTCGCCAGCGCGATGCGCGCGTCGGCCGCAACCCGCGCACCGGCGCCAGCGTCGAGGTCGACGCCAAGCGCGTGCCCTATTTCAAGCCGGGCAAGGAAATGCGCGAGCGGCTCAACCTTCAGGAAGTGACGGCGGAATAGCCGTCCTCAGCTGCTGCGGACGTGGCGGAACCGGTAGACGCAGCGGACTTAAAATCCGCTTGCCGATAGGCAGTGCGGGTTCGAGTCCCGCCGTCCGCACCAGCGACCCGGGCCGTTTGCCCGTTCTGCCGCAAGCCTTCGGCGCGAGCAGGAAAGATTAACCATCTTGCTTCATGCTGCTCTCTCCAGTGGGGGGAGAAGAGGTTTGCGTGATCGGAATGGGCTCGTGCCGGCAGCGGGCATCGCGCTGGGCGCCGTGCTGCTGTTCCTGACGGCCAGCCTCGCCGCGAACCTCGTCGCGCTCCGCCAAGGCAAGCTGTTCCCGTTCAGCTGGTTCCTGTTCGACCCCGCCGACCGCTTCGCCGACTTTTTCAAGCTGTCGCTCTCCTATCCGGGGCCGGCGGTCCACGCGCCCGCGGCCTGGTGGCACGTCGACTGGCTGTTCGCGCGCTATTATCGCTGGCTCGACGTCTTCGCCGACAGCCCGTTCAACAACCGGCACGTGCCGCCGTTCGAGACGATGCTCGCGCTCGGCCAGCGCGCGCTGCTGACGCTGGCCGACCCGATGCTCGTGTTCAGCCTGCTGCTGGCGGGCTCCTTCGCGCTGCTGTGCACGGCGACGACCCGCTTCGTCCCGGCGACCGAGCGGGCGCGGATGATCTTCGTCACGCTGCTCGGCTACCCGGCGCTGTTCGCGATGGACCGGGGCCATATCTACTCGGTGCTGTGCGGGGCGCTGCTGATCGCCGCAGTCGCGCGCACGCTGGTCCGCGGCGAGGCCGACCGCTGGTCGATCCTGCTCTTCGCGGTCGCGCTGAACTTTCGGCCCAACGCGGTGCTCTTCCCGGGCGCGCTGTGGCTGGCGGGACGGATGCGCTTCCGCGAGCTGCTGTTCGCCGGGCTGGGCTCGGTCGCGCTGCTCGGGCTGAGCTTCGTCGTCGCCCACCATTTCTACCCGGTCTACACGCCCGCCAGCCTCGCCAAGGGTTTGGCAGACTATCGCGCCGCCTACATCGGTAGCGCCAACGGGCTGTTCTACGGTTCCTCGCTGTGGGGCGCGCTGCTGATGTTCGGGGTGCCCGACCCGCTCCGCACGCTGCTGCCGCTGCTGGTGGGCGGGGCGATCACGCTGGTCGCCGCGCTGCTCGCCCGGCTGGAAGTGGTGCGCGCGTCGAGCTTCCTGTTCCTGGTGACGAGCGCCTATGCGCTCTCGACGACCGTGTTTGCCGACTATCACCTCGTCATCTTCCTCCTCCCGCTGGTCTTCCTCGTTCGGGAGGAATCGGCGGGGCTGCCGCGGCGCGGCGAGCAGCTCGGCGTGCTGGTCGGCTCGGTCGCCATGCTGCTGCCCAAGAATTTCATGTTCATCCCGCTGGGCGAGGAGCGATTTCTGTCGACCCAGGTCATCATCAACCCGCTGCTGCTCGTCCAGTGCGCGTTGCTGGTCATGATCCTGGCAGCCGGGAGGCTTCGTCGCGAGCAGCTGCGCGATCTCGTCGGCAGCTTCCGCCGCCCCGTCGCAGGCGCGCTCCAACGAGCCTGAGCGGTCTTCGCTCCACTTCGGAGAAAATTAACACACATCAGCTAGGCCGTCGCTCGTGTCGCGTCCTTCTCGGTCCTTCCCGCTGCCTTTCTCCCGGCAACCGCTGCGCGGTGTGGCGGCCGCCAACCGCGACCTGCTGGTCCTCTCCATTACCATCAGCGCGGTGCTGGTCCTGATCTGGAACGGGAGCAGCTTCTTCCACCTGATCCTGTCCAACGTCGGGCAGCAATTCGGGCTGGGGGTCAAGCTGACGATGATTGCGCTGACGCTCAACGTCGCGCTGATCCTGTTCGGTTGGCGCCGCTACGTCGATCTCCAGCACGAGGCCGAGCTGCGCGCCGCCGGGGAGCGAAGAGCGGCGATCCTCGCGGTCACCGACCTTGTCACCGGTCTCGCCAACCGCAAGGGATTTGCCGATCGCAGCGAGGCGCTGTTCCACGCCGCCGCCGCCGCCAACCGCTCGGTGGTCATCCTCTCGCTCCAGCTTCACCGCTTCAAGGCGATCAGCGACCGTCACGGCTACGAGATCGGGGAGGGGCTGCTCCGCTCGATCGGCGCCGCGCTGCGTGAGCCGCTGCCGAGCGACGCCGTCGCGGCGCGGATCAGCGGCGACGAGTTCGCCGTCGCACTGACCCTCCCGGCCCGCGGCAAGAGCATCGCCGACGCGCTGGCCGAGGCGGTGCTCCGCTCGGTCACCCGGCCGTTCGAGCTCGACGAGCGGCTGGTTCAGGTCGGCGCCTATATCGGGCTCGCCGTTCAGGCGCCGCCGCTCGCCTCCGTCTCCGACCTGCTGCGCCGCGCCGACATCGCGCTCGACCGCGCCCGCGCCGGCCGTTCCGCCCGCCCGATCTGGTTCGACGCCGGCATGGAGCAGGCGCTGATCGCGCACAGCGAAATCGAGCAGGGCATCCGTTTCGGCATCGACCAGGGCCAGTTCGTGCCCTTCTTCGAACCGCAAGTCGATCTCGCGACCGGCGCGATAAAGGGGTTCGAGGTGCTGGCGCGGTGGGAGCATCCGACCCGCGGCCGAATCGGCCCCGACAGCTTCATCCCGGTCGCCGAGGAAATCGGCCTGATCGGTGCCCTGTCCGAGCAGGTGATCGGCCAGGCGCTGCGCGAGGCGGCGACCTGGGATCCGGCGATCAGCATCGCCGTCAACATCAGCCCGACCCAGCTCGCCGACTTCTGGCTGGCGCACAAGATCGTCCGCCTGCTCACCGAGACCGGCTTCCCGCCCGAGCGGCTGGTGATCGAGATCACCGAGAGCTCACTGTTCGCCGACCTCGAGCTCGCGCGGTCGATCGTCACCAGCCTCAAGAACCAGGGGATTAGGCTGGCGCTCGACGACTTTGGGACCGGCTTCTCCAGCCTCGCGCACCTTCGCTCGCTTCCGTTCGACGTGATCAAGATCGACCGCAGCTTCGTCCGCCAGTTGCAGCGCGACCGCGAGGCGGCGGCGATCGTGCGGGCCGTCGCCAACCTCGCCAACGCGATCGATGTCCCGATCACCGTCGAGGGGATCGAGGACGCCGCGACCCACGCCTCGGTGCTTGGGTTCGGCTGCCAGTTCGGCCAGGGCTGGTACTTCGGCAAGCCGATGGACGCCGAGGCGGCCGCCAACCTCCTCCAGTCGCGCCACGCCGCCCGCGTCGAGAGCAACGTCATTCCCATTGCGGGACAGGCTGGAGCCTGATTGCGCCCAGACCCGTTGATGCCGTGGTAAAAACGGCGTTAAGAATTGGGTATGCGAGTGACGACGTTACGGTTCAATCGGGTCAATCAGAGCATCTGGCGGCGGCGCATTCCCGTCCGCGGCTCCGCCTTCACGGCGGGTGCCAGCGCCGCCCGGGCCGCGACGGACACGCTCGCCGCCGACCTCAAGATGTTCGCCATGACCTTCGTCGCCGGCTTCCTTGGCGTCACCATCTTCTTCGCCTGAGCGCTCAGTCGCAGGCGAGGTGGAGCTTGTAGCCGAGCCAGGCGCTCACTAGGCACATCGCCGCGACCAGCACCAGCTGCCCGGTCGGGCCGACCCCGGCGCTGCTCAGCGCGAAGGCCAGCCCCGAACCGATCACCATCGCTCCTGAATTGACGATGTTGTTGGCCGCCACCGTGCGCGCCGTTTCCGCCTTGGGGACGGTTGTGGTGAGGAAGGCGTAGAGCGGGACCACGAACATGCCGCCGCTGATCGCCACCCCGAGCAGAGCGGCGATCATCAGCCCCGCGCTCGGATGGGAGAGGAAGTTGCCGAGCGTGGTGAGCTCCTGCGCATGCTTGCCCCACGCGAGCGCGATGAAGTGGAGCATTAGGACGAAGCCCCCCATCACGACGACGCTCGCCGGCGCGTAGCGGGCCGAGACCTCGCTCTTGAGCAGACGGTTGATCAGCACCGAGCCGATCGCGATCCCGATAGAGAAGATGGCGATGAAGAGGCTGGCGACCTGCTCGTCGGCGCCCAGCACATTCTTCACCAGCGGCGGAAAGATGATGATCAGCACTGCGCCGATCGCCCAGAAGAAGCTGATCGCGAGGATGGCGAGGAACAGCCGGCGGATGTGCATGGTCGCACTCACCAGCTGGATCGAGGCGCGGACGATATGCCAGTTGATCTGCATCCGCTCGGCCTGGGGCGGAGCAGGGGGGACCTGGCGGCCGGCGAGCAGGCCTAGGAACGCGAACCCAATCACGGCGATCGCCGCCACCTGCGAGCGGGCCGCGAGAACGCCGGCGAGGATCGTCCCGAACAGGATGGCGAGATAGGTTCCGGCCTCGACCAGCCCGGTGCCGCCGAGCACTTCGTCGCGCTCGAGGTGCTGGGGCAGGATCGCATATTTGATCGGGCCGAAGAAGGTCGAGTGGACGCCCATGGCGAACACCGCGGCGAGCATCAGTGGGATGCTGGCGAGCAGAATTCCGGCCGCCCCGACCAGCATGATGCCAATTTCCGCGGTCTTGATGATGCGGATCAGCTTGGCCTTGTCATGGTCGTCGGCGAGCTGCCCGGCGAGCGCGGAGAAGAGGAAGAAGGGGAGGATGAACAGGCCCTGCGCGATGGCGCTGAACTGGAACTCCTTCGTCGCGTCCGAATAGAGCTGATAGGTGACGAACAGCACGACCGCCTGCTTGAACAGGCTGTCGTTGAAGGCGCCGAGGGCCTGGGTCGCGAACAGCGGCACGAACCGCCGCGCGCGCATCAGGTGCAGACTGTTCTGGATCAAGGCGTTACGGCGCCGGAGTCACGTTTCACAGGGCCGGTCCATAGCCAGCTTTGCCGGCCACGCAAAATCTAAAGCGGCGAGTGGGCCCGCTGTGCCGGGATCTTGGCGGGTGCTGCCGCCGACCGCTCGAGCCGGGCGATCCGCTCGCTGAACACCGCGGCAACCTGGCGATGGTGGCGCCGTGCCTCCTCGCTCCGGGCCAGCTTCGCGGCGGCCCGCTCCCGTTGCTCGCAGCTCCTCAGGTAACTCAGCTCGAACGAGTCCATCGCCTCTCTCCTGAACGGCAATGATCCGGCAATTCGCTTGATCATGTCATAACCTGGATCAGGAAAACACCGTGAAAACGGTCAGTTGCGTTTCTTTTCGGCCTACCCTCGCGGGAAAGTGCATCGCGGTTCGAAACCGATCTTGCCGACCCCGCGTTGGCTGCGGGTAAGGAGTGTCGACACGTCCATGTGGTCCGATCTGCCCAGTTCGCCTGAGTCCGTCCGTGCCGTCGCCGCGGCTACGTCGGTGACGCTCGAGCAGCAGCGGCTGATCGACGCGATCGTCGCCAGCTCGGGCCCGGGTTCGCCGCTTATCGAGGCGCTGCTCGGACGGCCGGAACGACCGATCGCCGCCTGACATTGCATAAGCGCGCGGCCGCGCTATCCATCGGCGCCGATGCTGACGCTGCCGAACCTGCTGACCCTGTCGCGGATCCTGGCGGTACCGATCCTCGTCTTCCTGCTGTGGCGGCCCGCGCCGATCGATTATGCGATCACCTTCGTGCTCTACTGCGTGGTCGGGATCACCGACTATTTCGACGGCTATCTGGCCCGAGCGCAGGGACTGACCAGCCGGCTCGGCCAGTTTCTCGACCCGATCGCCGACAAGATCATGGTCGCGGCGGTGCTGATGATGCTGGTGTCGAGCCGCAAGGCGAACCCCGAGCCGGAGATCGCCGGGATGCACATCCTCGCCGCGCTGATCATCCTTCTGCGCGAGATCATCGTCTCGGGGCTGCGCGAGTATCTCGCCCCGCTGAACGTGTCGGTGCCGGTCAGCAAGCTGGCCAAGTGGAAGACCACCTTTCAGCTGGTAGCGCTGGGCGGGCTGATCCTCGGCGGGGCGTTCCCGAGCCAGTCGTGGGTTCACTGGACGGGACTCGGCTGCCTGTGGGCGGCGGCCCTGCTGACCCTCGTCACCGGGTGGGATTATCTGAGGACCGGCATCCGCCACATGGACTAGCCGAACAGGCTCCAACGCTCGCCCTGCGCATTCGGCTAATCGGAAATATCGACATCTCTGACCGACTTTAATCGTTTCCGTCGCTTGGCGACGCGCCGTAAGGCCGTCGCCGATCCGCTCGGAGAGGAAAGGCGAGAGACGATGGACGCGAAGACTGGCGAGATGGGCGGTTGCCCGATGGACAAGCCGAGTACGGTTCGGTCGCTGCTGGGACGGCAGAACAAGGACTGGTGGCCGGATCAGCTGCCGCTCGAGGTTCTCGGCCAGCATGGCGGCTCGCCCGACCCGATGGGCGAGGACTTCGATTATGCCGAGGCGTTCAACGCGCTCGACTACAATGCGTTGAAGGCCGACCTCAAGGCGCTGATGACCGACAGCCAGCCGTGGTGGCCGGCTGACTATGGCAACTACGGTCCCTTCTTCATCCGCATGGCCTGGCACGCCGCGGGCACCTATCGCACCGCTGATGGGCGGGGCGGCGCCAACAGCGGGCAGCAGCGCTTCGCCCCGCTCAACAGCTGGCCGGACAACGGCAACCTCGACAAGGCCCGCCGCTTGCTGTGGCCGATTAAGCAGAAGTACGGCAAGAACATCAGCTGGGCCGACCTGTTCATCCTCACCGGCAACGTCGCGATCGAGACCATGGGCGGCCCGGTGTTCGGCTTCGGCGGCGGGCGCCGCGACGTGTTCGAGCCCGAGCGCGACATCTACTGGGGCTCGGAGGAGCAGTTCGTCGGCCATCCCGACAACAAGACCCGCATCATGCCGGAGGAGGAGCTCGAACTCGAGCGGCCGCTCGCGGCGATCCAGATGGGCCTCATCTACGTCAATCCCGAAGGGCCGGGCGGCAACCCGGATGCCTTGCAGTCGGCGCGCGACATCAAGGAGACCTTCGAGCGCATGGCGATGAACCATGAGGAGACGGTCGCGCTCACCGCCGGCGGACACACCTTTGGCAAGGCGCACGGCGCGGGCGACGCGAGCCTCGTCGGCGATGCGCCGGAGGGGGCGGACATCTCGCTCCAGGGCCTCGGCTGGGCTAGCGGCCACGAAACTGGGATCGGCGAGCACACCATCACCAGCGGAATCGAGGGCGCCTGGGTCAACACGCCGACCGAGTGGTCCGAGAACTATTTCCGGCTGCTGCTCGACTATGAGTACGAGCTGGTGCGGAGCCCGGCAGGGGCCAAGCAGTGGCAGCCGGTCAACCAGAGGGAAGAGGACATGGCGCCGGCGGCGCACGACCCTTCCAAGAAGGTCCCGACGATGATGACCACCGCCGACATGGCACTTAAGGTCGATCCCGAGTTCCGGGCCATCTCGGAGAAGTTCCGCAACGACCATGAGGCGTTCAAGGATGCTTTCGCGCGGGCCTGGTTCAAGCTCACCCACCGCGACATGGGGCCCAAGGTCCGTTACCTCGGGCCGGAGGTGCCGGGCGAGGACCTGATTTGGCAGGACCCGGTGCCGGCCGGCAGCAAGCCGGCCGACGGCGACGTGTCCGGCTTCAAGGCGAAGATCCTCGATGCGGGGTTCAGCGTCGGGCAGCTGGTCAAGGCGGCTTGGTCCTCGGCCTCCACCTACCGCAAGTCGGACCATCGCGGCGGCGCCAACGGTGCGCGAATCCGCCTCGAGCCGCAGCGCGGCTGGGCGGTCAACGAGCCGGAGGAGCTGGGCCGGGTGCTGGCCAAGATCGACGAGCTGCGCGGCGGCCTGTCGATGGCGGACGCGATCGTGCTCGCCGGAACGGCGGCGGTAGAGAAGGCGGCGAAGGATGCCGGCTTCAGCGTCGACGTCCCGTTCACCGGCGGCCGCGGCGATGCCACCCAGGAGTGGACCGACGCCGAGAGCTTCGCGGTGATGGAGCCGCTCGCCGACGGCTTCCGCAACTATCTCAAGACCAAGCACAGCGTGAAGACCGAGGAGCTGCTGCTCGACAAGGCCTCGCTGCTGGGCCTGTCGGTCCCCGAGATGACGGTGCTGGTCGGCGGACTCCGCGTGCTCGGCGCCAACTACCAGGACCGGCCGGAGGGCGTGCTGACCAACCGCAAGGGCCAGCTCACCAACGACTTCTTCGTCAACCTGCTCGACAACGACACCTTCTGGAAGGTGGTCGACGAGAGCGGCGACGAGGAGTTCATCGGCTATGACCGCGGCGGCAACCAGGAGAAGTGGCGGGCGACCCGCACCGACCTCATCTTCGGGTCGAACAGCCAGCTGCGTGCCACCGCCGAAGTCTATGCCGAGCGCGGCAACGAGGAGAAGTTCGTCCGCGACTTCGTCAAGGTCTGGACCAAGGTGATGAACGCCGACCGCTTCGACCTGCTGCCGGCCGACGCCCAGTCGCGAGACGTCGCCGCCTAGGGCCTCGCGGCATCCCCTCCCTGTCGCCGCGGCGCGACGGGGAGGGGTGTCGCTTCGAGGCATCGCCGGAGGTCCCGGCATCCCGCTGTCAATTGACGGGAAACCACCCCGCTCCTACATCGCCGGCTCGGTAAAAACGCCGCCCGGACGCGGAGCCTGCGCGCTCGCCCCGACGCGGCCTTCGTTGGGAACATTCATGCTCGCCGCACTGGCCAAGAGTATCTTCGGATCGTCGAACGATCGCTATGTCCGCTCGCTGGGCAAGATCGTCGACTCCATCGCCAGCTTCGAGCCGAGCGTGTCGGCCCTTTCGGACGACGAACTGCGCGGTCAGACCGAGCGCTTCCGCGCGCGTCTCGACCAGGGCGAGAAGCTTGACGACCTGCTGCCCGAGGCGTTCGCCACCGTTCGCGAGGCGGCCAAGCGGGTGCTCGGCCAGCGCCACTACGACGTCCAGATGATCGGCGGCATCGCGCTCCATCGTGGCGAAATCGCCGAGATGCGCACCGGCGAGGGCAAGACGCTCGTCGCGACGCTCGCGACCTACCTCAACGCACTGCCCGGCACCGGCGTCCACGTCGTCACCGTCAACGACTATCTCGCCCGCCGCGACGCCGAGTGGATGGGGCAGGTCTACCGCTTCCTCGGACTGACCGTCGGAGTGATCGTCCCCAACCTCTCCGACCAGGAGCGGCGCGACGCCTACCACAGCGACATCACCTACGCGACGAACAACGAGCTCGGCTTCGACTATCTGCGCGACAACATGAAATACAGCCGCGATCAGATGGTCCAGCGCCCGTTCGCCTTCGCCATCGTCGACGAGGTGGACTCGATCCTCATCGACGAGGCCCGGACCCCACTGATCATCTCGGGGCCGACCGACGACAAGTCGGAGCTCTACGTCTCGGTCGACGGGATCGTGAAGACTTTCGTCGACACCGATTATGAGAAGGACGAGAAGCAGAAGAGCGTCGTCCTCACCGAGGACGGGACCGAGAAGGCGGAGCGGATGCTTGAGGCCGCCGGGCTGATCGAGGGCGCCAACCTCTACGACATCACCAACACGCAGGTCGTCCACCATTTGAACCAGGCGCTCAAGGCGAACGTCATGTTCAAGCGGGACATCGACTATATCGTCAAGGAGGGGAAGGTCGTCATCATCGACGAGTTCACCGGCCGGATGATGGACGGTCGGCGCTGGTCGGACGGGCTCCACCAGGCGGTGGAGGCGAAGGAGGGAGTCCAGATCGAGCCGGAGAACCAGACGCTCGCCTCGATCACCTTCCAGAATTATTTCCGCATGTATCCGAAGCTCTCGGGCATGACAGGCACCGCGCTGACTGAGGCGCCCGAGTTCTTCGACATCTACAAGATGAACGTCGTTTCGATCCCGACCCACGTCACCGTGCAGCGGATCGACGAGGACGACGAGTTCTACAAGAACATCACCGACAAGTTCGGCGCGATCGCCAAGGAGATCAAGAAGCGCCAGGACATGGGCCAGCCGGTGCTCGTCGGCACCGTCTCCATCGAGAAGTCCGAAATGCTCAGCGAGTATCTCCAGGCCGAGGGCATCCGCCACGCGGTGCTGAACGCCCGCTTCCACGAGAGCGAGGCGCACATCGTGGCGCAGGCCGGTCGGCTCGGCGCGGTGACCATCGCCACCAACATGGCCGGCCGCGGCACCGACATCCAGCTCGGCGGCAACCTCGAGTTCCGCGTCGGCGACGAGCTTCGCGACGTGCCCGAGGGGGCCGAGCGCGACGCCGCAATCGAGCGGATCCGGGGCGAGATCGCCGCCGAGAAGCAGCAGGTGCTCGCCGCCGGCGGCCTGTTCGTGCTCGGCACCGAACGACACGAGTCGCGCCGCATCGACAACCAGCTGCGCGGCCGCTCGGGCCGCCAGGGCGACCCCGGCCTGTCGCGCTTCTATCTCAGCCTCGACGACGACCTGCTCCGCATCTTCGGCCCGCAGACGATGTTCGCGCGGCTGATGAACAAGCAGCTGGAGGACGGCGAGGCAATCGTCTCCCCCTGGATCTCCAAGGCGATCGAGACGGCGCAGCGCAAGGTCGAGGCGCGCAACTACGACATCCGCAAGCAGGTCGTCGAATTCGACGACGTGATGAACGACCAGCGCAAGGTCATCTACGAGCAGCGCGCCGACATCATGGACGCGGAGACCGTCTCCGACGTGGTCGAGGACATGCGGCTCGAGACGATCACCGGCCTCGTGAACGCCTTCTGCCCCGAGGGCACCTACCCCGAGCAGTGGAACGTCCCGGCGCTCAAGGAGAGCGTCGACGAGCTGCTTAATCTCCAGCCCCCGATCGACGACTGGATGCACGAGGAAGCGGTCGAGCAGGAGCTGCTGGTTGAGCGGCTGACCCAGCTGTCCGACGCCGACATGGCCGAGAAGACCAAGGAGCTCGAGCCCGACCGCTGGATCGAGGTGGAGAAGTCGGTCCTGCTCCAGACGCTCGACCATTTCTGGAAGGAGCATCTCTCGACGCTCGACGCGCTGCGCACGGTCATCCACCTCCGCAGCTACGCCCAGAAGAAGCCGATCGACGAATATAAGCAGGAGGCCTTCCTGCTGTTCGAGCGGCTGCTGGTATCGATCCGCGAGGACGTCACCCGCGTTCTGAGCCGCGCGCAGGTGAGCTTCGAGCCGCCGCCGCTGCAGAATTTCCAGCTGCCGGACTTCATCACCAGCCACATCGACCCGCTGTCGGGCGATGACAACACGGCCGACATCGATGCCGCCACCGGCAACATCCTGTCGACCATGCCGCTGCTCAACATTCCGCAGCCGGCGATGCCGGCCGAGGCGCTGGAGAATGGCGCGGCTGAGGGTGGGGCAATGGCCGAACCGATCAGCCGCAACGCGCCCTGTCCGTGCGGGTCGGGCAAGAAGTTCAAGCATTGCCACGGCCAGCTGGCCTGACCGACTCTGTTTGCCGTCACCCCCGCGAAGGCGGGGGTCCAGCTGCCTCGTATATGACCCTTGGTAGAGCTGGATCCCCGCTTTCGCGGGGATGACGATCTCGTGTAACCCTCAGGAATGGCTAGCATGACCATCGATCGCACCGCCGTCCGTCGCGCCTATCGCGCGGACGAGGAGAGCCTCGTCGCCGAACGGCTGACCGAGGCTAGGCTCCCCGCGGGCAAGCATGGCGAGGCGTCCGCGGTGGCTCGCACCCTGGTGTCGAAGGTTCGCAGCCACAAGCCGGCCGGGCTCGACGCCTTCATGCACGCTTATGATCTCGGCTCTGACGAGGGCATTGCCCTCATGTGCCTCGCCGAGGCGCTGCTCCGGATCCCCGACGCCCACACCGCCGATGAGCTGATCCGCGACAAGCTGGCGGGGCCCGACTGGTCGGAGAAGCTGGGCGACAGCCACTCGCCCTTCGTCAACGCCGCGACCTTCTCGCTGCTGCTGACCGGCAAGGTGCTCGACGGCGCGCAGGACCGCTCGGCCAATTGGCGCGCCGCGCTCAATCGCGCGGTCGGCCGCCTCGGCGAGCCGGTGATCCGCACCGCGGTTGGGCAGGCGATGAAGATCCTCGGCGGCCAGTTCGTCTACGGCCGCACGATCGACGAGGCGCTCGAGCGCGCCGCGCCGGAGCGGAAGAAGGGGCTCAGCCACAGCTTCGACATGCTCGGCGAGGCGGCCCGCACCTTCGAGGACGCGGAGCGCTACGCCGTGAGCTACCGCAGCGCGCTCGCCCGCATCGCCCGCGAGGCCAAGGGCGGCATGGTCATGTCGCCCGGCATCTCGGTGAAGCTCTCTGCGCTTCACCCGCGCTACGACTTCCTCCGCGCCGACGAGGCCAAGGCGCACATACTTCCCATCCTGCTCGACCTTGCCCGGACCGCCAGCGCGGCCGACATCCACCTCACCATCGACGCCGAGGAGGCCGATCGGCTCGAGCTGCAGATGGACATGCTCGAAGCGATGGTCCGCGAGGACGCGCTGTTCGCCAACGGCTGGGCGGGGCTCGGGATCGCGCTCCAGGCCTATCAGAAGCGCGCCGTTCCACTGGTCGACTGGGTCATCGATCTCGCCCGCACCCACGGCCGCAAGCTGATGGTCCGGCTGGTCAAGGGCGCCTACTGGGACAGCGAAGTGAAGATGGCGCAGGTCGCCGGACTCGAGGACTACCCCGTCTTCACCCGCAAGGTTGCGACCGACGTCTCATACCTTGCCTGCGCCAAGCGGATGCTGGCTGCCAGCGACTGCCTCTATCCCGCCTTCGCCACGCACAACGCCAACACCATCGGTGCGATCAAGGCGATGGCCGGGCACAACAGCCATTTCGAGTTCCAGCGCCTACACGGCATGGGCGAGGGGCTCTACGCCGGGCTCGCCGAGCATGAGCGCGCGATGGGCGAGCCGCAGACCCCCGTGCGCATCTATGCGCCGGTCGGCAGCCACAAGGACCTGCTCGCCTACCTCGTGCGCCGCCTGCTCGAGAACGGCGCCAATTCGAGCTTCGTCAATCGCATCGCCGACGAGGACGTGCCGCTCGACGATCTCGTCCGCGATCCGGTCGCGCAGCTCGACGCCATGACGCCGCGGCGCAACCCCGCGATCCCGCTACCCGGCGAGATGTTCGGGACCACGCGCCGCAACAGCAGCGGCTGCGACCTGTCCGACCCGCTCGTCCGCGAGCCGCTGATGCGCCGCCTCGCCGACCTCAGCCAGCGGCGCTGGACCGCCGAGCCTACGCTCGGTCAGGCGGCGGCTGGAGAGGCGATCCGCTCGCCGACGGACCGCTCGATCACCATCGGCGAGGTCCGCAACGCCACGGTCGACGGTCTCGACGCCGCCGCCCGCGCTGCAGACCAAGCGCAGCCCGCCTGGGATGCGCTCGGCGGGGAGGCGCGGGGGCGCCTGCTCGACCGCACGGCCGACCTGTTCGAGGACCATCGCGAGGAATTCTACAGCCTGTGCGTGCGCGAGGCCGGCAAGACCTTGGTCGACGCGGTGCTCGAGGTGCGCGAGGCAGTCGACTTCCTCCGCTACTATGCCGGCGAGGCGCGCCGCCAGTTCACCCGCGGCACCGTGCTGCCCGGGCCGACCGGCGAGCGCAACGTGCTGAAGCTCCATGGCCGCGGGGTGTTCGCCTGCATCTCGCCCTGGAACTTCCCGCTCGCTATCTTCACGGGACCGGTTGCCGCCGCGCTCGCGGCCGGCAATGCCACGCTGGCCAAGCCGGCCGAGCAGACTCCGCTGATCGGCGCGCTGGCGGTCCGCCTGATGCACGAAGCCGGCATCCCGCGCGAGGTCGTCCAGCTGGTGCCCGGCGACGGCAAGGTCGGCGCCGCGCTGGTCGCCCATCCGGCGATCGCCGGCGTGGCGTTCACCGGCTCGACCGCGACCGCCAAGGCAATCAACCGCACGCTGGCGGAGCGCGACGGCGCGATCGTCCCGCTAATCGCCGAGACCGGAGGCCAGAACGCGATGATCGTCGACAGCTCGGCACTGCCCGAGCAGGTCACCCGCGACGTCGTCGCCTCGGCCTTCCAGTCGGCCGGACAGCGCTGCTCGGCCCTCCGCGTGCTGTTCGTTCAGGAAGACGTCGCCGATGGCATGACCCGGATGATCGGCGGCGCGATGGAGGCGCTTCGCATCGGCGACCCCGCCGACCTCCGCACCGACGTCGGACCGGTGATCGACGAGGAGGCGAGGGGATCGCTCGACGCGCACCTCGCATGGCTCGACGGCAATGCCCGCAAGCTGATTCGGATGACGCTGCCGGAGGAGGCCGCGAAGGGCAGCTTCGTGCCTCCCGCCATGTACGAGATCCGCTCGCTAAGCGACTTGTCCGCCGAGAATTTCGGCCCGATCCTCCACGTCATCCGATTTCCCGCGGGCGGGCTCGACACGGTGGTGGACCAGGTGAACGCGACCGGCTTTGGCCTGACGTTGGGCCTCCAGAGCCGGATTGACACGGTCCGCGATCAGGTCGAGCGGCGGGCCCGCGTCGGCAACCTCTACGTCAACCGTAACCAGATCGGCGCGGTGGTGGAAAGCCAGCCGTTCGGCGGAGAAGGGCTCAGTGGCACCGGTCCCAAGGCCGGCGGCCCCCATTATGTCGCGCGCTTCGCGACCGAGCGCGTCACCTGCATCGATACGACGGCGGCCGGCGGCAACGCGACGCTGATGGCGGAGATCGACTAGGCATTAGTCGAGATTGCCGGGCCTCTCACAAGGCCTCGATCTGGCGGTGGAAACTCTCGCAAGCGTTTCTCGTAGAGCCACGATCAATCGTGGCAGCTGATCGCGACAGGCTGCGAGGGGGCGGCGCGACTGCTGGGTTCATATCCACTATCCGCGGCCGGTGGGCCGAAGCACAGCATGGCCGAGCTTAGTCGGCAGCAATCTGGACGATGGTGGAAAAAGTGGCTCCCCGAGTTGGATTCGAACCAACGACCAAGTGATTAACAGTCACCTACTCTACCGCTGAGCTATCGGGGAACAGCGTGTCTTTCGAACGAGCGCGCCTATGGCCTAGCGGATTTGCCTTGGCAAGACCTCACGTGGCGAATTGCTCCATCGCGATCCGCTCGTCGAGCGCGTGCTCGGGGTCGAACAACAGGGTCAGCGAGGCGCTTCGGTCGAGGCTGACCTCGACGGTGGCGACGTCGCGCACCTCGAACTGGTCGGCGACCGCCGAGACGCTGCGCTGCCCGGCGTCGAGCACCCGGAAGTGGATCCGCGTGTCGTCGGGCAGGATCGCGCCCGACCAGCGGCGGGGACGGAACGGGCTGATCGGGGTGAGCGCTAGCATCCGCGCCTGCAGCGGCAGGATCGGTCCATGCGCGGAGAGGTTGTAGGCGGTCGAGCCCGCCGGCGTCGCCACCAGGACGCCGTCCGCCACCAGCTCGGGCAGCGCGACGCGGCCGTTGACGCTGACCTCGATCTTGGCGGTGTTGCGGGTCTCGCGGAGTAGCGAGACCTCGTTGATCGCGGCATGGCTGTGCGTGTTCCCGTCGACGCAGGTAGCCTTCATGATCAATGGCGCGACGTGGATCGGCTTGGCCCCGGCGATCCGCTCGGCGAGCCGGTCCATCCGCCATTCGTTCATCAGGAAGCCGACCGTTCCGCGGTTCATTCCGAACACCGGCCGAGGGTGGCCGAGATCGAGCATGTCGTGGAGCGTGTGCAGCATGAAGCCGTCGCCGCCGAGCGCGACCAGCGTCTCCGCCTCGGCCGCGTCCGCCCAATGATAGCGGCGGCGGAGCAGCTCCTCCGCGGCGCGCGCCGCTTCGGTGTAGGAGGAAACCAGCCCGACCCCCAGCCGCGCGAGGTCGCGGTCGGCCGTCATGGTCGGCGCAGCCCCCTGGATCGTCACGCGCGGCTCCTTTCGCCCGGCATCTTAGGCCAAGGGGACGAACGAGACCACTGTCCCGTTCCGGAGCAACGCCGAATGCGCCGCAGACGACACCGGAGCGGCTCTTCTAGGAGGTCCCCATGTTCGCGTGGAAGAGGCAGTGGCGGAAGGACCGGGAGTCCGACCGAACCGTGACGACCGTCGAGGTGAGAGGGCCCGACGCGGCGCTCGCGCGTGCCATCGCGGCGGACGAGATCACCATCCTCTTTCAGCCGCAGATCGTCCCCGCCACCGGCCGCATCGTCGCCGTGGAGGCGCTCGCGCGGTGGGCCGGGGAGCCGCGGCCCGAGCAGCTGTTCGCGCGCGCCGAGCGCGCCGGGCTGGCCGAGCGGCTGTCGCGCCACATCCAGCGCAAAGCGATCCAGACGGTGGCCGGCTGGGCCGGGCCGATGGCGGAGCTGCGCCTTTCGCTCAACCTCCTGCCGCAGGACGTGGCCCGGCCGGGGTTCGAGCGCTGGCTGCTGGCGCAGCTCGGCGAGGCGGAGCTGCCGCCCGCCCGGCTGACGATGGAGATCACCGAGGGAAGCCTGGTCGATGACCGGATCGCCGCGTCGGCCCGTCTCGCGCAGCTACGCGCCGCCGGGGTGCGGATTGCGATCGACGACTTCGGGACGGGCTATTCCAGCCTCGCCTATCTCAGCTCGCTTCCACTCGACACGATTAAGATCGACCGCGGGCTGATCCGCGACATTGTCGGCGGCAGCCGTGACCGGATCGTGGTCAAAGCGATGATCCGTCTCGCGCGCGAACTCAATCTGAGTGTCGTCGTGGAAGGCGTTGAAAGCGAAGCGCAACTCGGCCTGCTTGCCGAGTGGGGCTGCGATCTTTACCAGGGCTTCCTAGGCGCCGTCCCGCTGAGCGAAGAGGAACTGCTCTTCTTCATCGAGGCCGGCCGGGCCGAAGCGGCCTGCGCCGCCTAGCCCCGGCCGCGCCCGTCAGTTGCGGAAGCCGGCCCGCTCGTCCGTCGTCGAGTAGGGCTGTTCCTGGATCGAGGTGTCGACCCCGATCAGCTTGTAGGCCGGGCAGCGCGCAAGCAGCCCGGTGACCAGCAGCACGGCCGCGACCAGCCCGGTGAGGAGCGCTGCGGTGCCGGTGATCGGGACGAGGTAGATGAGCGCGGCGAGCACTAGCGCGACGACGACCCGCACCAGGCGGTCTTCCGGTCCGACATTCTTGAGCATGGCATCTTCCCCTTGCCGAGGCACGGTCGCAACCGCGCCGCCAAACGCCACTGAGTCGCTTATCGGGCAAAGCGGCAGCGGCCGCAAGATTTGACGGCTTTCGGCCGCTGCCAGCTCAGCGTGACGGCGGAACGATGTGCATCTCGCCGAGCCAGGCGAGCAGCAGCGACGGCCAGCGACCGACCGGCTCGCCCGCCTTGCGAAGGGCGAAGGCATGGCCACCGTGCGCGAAGAGATGAACCTCGCTCGGCACGCCAGCGGCATCGAGCGCGCGCGCGTACATGGTGCTGTTGCAGATCTCGTCGACGGGGTCGTCCCACGCCTGGACGAGGAAGGTCGGCGGCGCGGTCTTGCCGACGTGGATCGACGGGTCGAACTTCCCACCCTCCCGGCAGAGGTGGCCCGGGTAGAGCGCGATGGCGAAGTCGGGACGGCTGCTGACCCGGTCGATCGCGTCGACGGGACGATAGGAGGGCGCGAAAATGTTGCTGGTCTGCGCGACGAGGTAGCCGCCCGCCGAGAACCCCATCACGCCGATTCGCTTGGGGTCGACGCCGAGCGCGGCCGCGCGCGACCTGACCAGCCGGATCGTCCTCTGCGCATCTTGCAGTGCGCGCGGGACGGGCGGGCTGACGTGGCAGTTGCAGGCCGCGTTCCAGTAGTGATTCGTTCCCGGCACCCGGTACTTGGACAGGATGCAGGTCATGCCGTGCGCAGTCACCCAGTCGCAGATCTCGGTGCCTTCGAGCGTGACCACCACTGCCTGGAACCCGCCGCCGGGGAACACCACGATGGCTGCCCCGCTGTTTCGCCCCTTGGGCGGGTAGACGGTCATGGTCGGGTCGCGCACGTCCCACGCGGCTTCCGAGCGGTGGCCGAGGGTCGCGGTGGTGTCGTTGACTTCGACCGTCTCGGGAGGTTGCTTCCAGTCCGCCATGTCGGGTGCGCCGTGCGGCCAGATCGGCACCTGGACCAGCCCCGTCGCGGGGCGCCACGGGCCGGGTACGCGGGGGTTCTCCGCCCGTAGCGGGCCTGGGCACAGGAGACCGAACGCCAGCGCAAGCACCACCATCAACGAACGCAACGCCACCTCCCCGGCTCGAGCCCGCCGGCAGTGAGCGTCAGCGAGGTGCGGAAGTAAAGACTCTCAGGCCGGCTCGAGCACCTTGGCCTTCTCGCCCGCCGCGACCACCCGAGCGAGGCCGCGCGAAATCTGCAGAGCGCCGTCGAGGCGGCTCTTGGCATTGCCCCAGTCGCGGCTGACAACCAGCTTCTGGTCGGGACGCAGCTTGGCCGCGCCCTTCAGCCGATCGACATAGCCGAGCAGCCCCGGCACGTCCGGGAACCCGGACGGCGCGAAGGTCACCACCGCGCCCTTGGCGCCGACGTCGAGCTTGGCAATGCAAGCCTTGCGACAGTTGATCTTGGTCTCGACGATCGAGAGCAGGTTCTCGGTGTCGCCCGGCAGCGGCCCGAAGCGGTCGATCAGCTCGGCGGCGAATTCCTCCACCTGCTGACGATCCTCGAGCTCGCCAAGACGGCGATAGAGGCCCATGCGCAGGTCGAGGTCGGGGACATAGGCTTCCGGGATCATCACCGGCGCCTCCACATTGATCTGCGGCGAGAACTCTTCCTTCGGCGTGTCGGCGTGGCCGCTCTTCACCGCTAGGATCGCCTCCTCCAGCATTGACTGGTAGAGCTCGAACCCGACCTCCTTGATGTGCCCCGACTGCTCGTCGCCGAGCAGATTGCCCGCGCCGCGGATGTCGAGGTCGTGGCTGGCAAGCTGGAACCCGGCGCCGAGACTGTCGAGGTTGGCGAGCACCTGAAGCCGCTTTTCGGCGGTCTCGGTGATCTGCCGGTCGGGCGGGGTCGTCAGATAGGCGTAAGCGCGCGTCTTCGACCGGCCGACCCGCCCGCGCAGCTGGTAGAGCTGGGCGAGGCCGAAGCGGTCGGCACGGTGGACCACCAGCGTGTTGGCGCTGGGGATGTCGAGCCCGCTCTCGACGATGGTGGTCGAGAGGAGCACGTCGTACTTTCGGTCGTAGAAGGCGCTCATCCGCTCTTCGACCTCGCCCGCAGCCATCTGCCCGTGCGCGGCGATCGCCTTCACTTCGGGCACTTCCTCGCGCAGCCATTCCTCGATGTCCGGCAGGTCGGCGACGCGGGGCACGACGAAATAGCTCTGGCCGCCGCGATAATGTTCGCGCAGCAGCGCCTCGCGGACGACGATCGGGTCCCACGGGGTGACGTATGTGCGGACCGCCAGCCGGTCGACCGGCGGGGTCTGGATCACCGACAGTTCGCGTAACCCGCTCATCGCCATCTGCAGCGTGCGGGGGATCGGCGTAGCGGTCAGCGTCAGGACGTGGACGTCGTTCTTGAGCGCCTTCAGCCGCTCCTTGTGGGTGACCCCGAAGCGCTGCTCCTCGTCGACGATGACCAGGCCCAGCTTGCGGAACTTGATCCCCTTGGCGAGGATCGCGTGGGTGCCGATCAGGATATCGACCTTGCCGGCCTCGAGAAGATCCTTGGTCTTTTTCGCCTCAGTCGACGAGACGAGCCTCGACAGCCGCCCAACTTCGATCGGGAAGCCTTTGAAACGCTCGACGAAATTGGCGTAGTGCTGGCGCGCTAGCAGGGTCGTCGGGCAGACCAGCGCGACCTGGTAGCCGGCCATCGCGGCGACGAACGCGGCGCGCAGCGCGACCTCGGTCTTGCCGAACCCGACGTCACCGCAGACCAGCCGGTCCATCGGCCGCCCGGCGCCGAGATCTTCGAGAACGTCGCCGATCGCCCGGTCCTGGTCTTCGGTTTCCTCATAGGGAAAGCGGTCGACGAAGGCGGGGTAGGTGCTGTCCGCCTCGGCGACGGCGCCCGCGCGGGTGGCGCGCAGCGCGGCGGTCTGAATGAGCTCGCCCGCGATCTCGCGAATCCGCTCCTTCATCCGCGCCTTGCGGCGCTGCCACGCCTCGCCGCCGAGCCGGTCGAGCTGCACGCCCTCATTCTCCGCGCCGTAGCGGGTCAGGACGTCGATGTTCTCGACCGGGACGTAGAGCTTGTTGCCGCCGGCATATTCGAGCGCCACGCAGTCGTGCGGCGCGTTGCCGACCTTGACCTGCGCCAGCCCTTCGTATCGGCCGATGCCATGGTCGGCATGGACGACGAGGTCGCCCGGAGTGAGCGTCGCCAGCTCCGACAGGAAGGCGTCCGCGCTCTTGCGCCGCTTGCGCCGCCGCACCAGCCGGTCGCCGAGCATGTCCTGCTCGGTCAGCACCGCGACGTCGGGCGTGGTGAAGCCATGTTCGAGCGGGAGGACGAGCAGCGCCGCGCTGTTGGCGACGCCGAGCGCCTCCTGCCAGCCGTCGACCGCGCGGAGGCTGGTCAGGCCATGATCCTTGAGCAGCCCCGCGAGCCGCTCGCGGGCGCCGCCGCTGTAGGAGGCAAGCACGATCTTGTGCTTGCCCTTCCGTAGCTTGGCGACATGCTCTGCAACGGCTTCGTAGACATTCTCGTTCTGCGCTCGCTCCGGCGCGAAGTCGCGTGCGGCGGTCACCCCGAAGTCGATCGTGCGCGGCCCCTCGGGCTCGGGGAAGGCGGAGGCGAGATGGATCGGCCGGTCGGCGACCGTCTGGTCCCATTCCTTCTTGGCGAAATAGAGCGCCTGCGGGGCGAGCGGCCGGTAGCTTCCCGGCTCGGCGACCATCGCCCGCTCGCGGTTCTGAAAATAGTCTTGGATGCTCTCGAAGCGGCTGGTCAGCGCGCCGTCGGTACCGCCGTCGCGGACGATCAGGTCGCCGTCGCCGAGATGGTCGAACAGGGTCGCCAGCTTCTCCTCGAACAATGGGAGCCAATGCTCCATGCCGGCCAGCCGACGCCCGTCAGAGATTGCCTGGTAGAGCGGGTCGCCGGTGGCGTTCGCCCCGAACGTCTCGCGGTAGCGGGCGCGGAATCGCTTGATGCTCTCCTCGTCGAGCAGCGCTTCGCTCGCCGGCATCAGGGTGAAGGCCTCGGCCGGCCCGGTCGTCCGCTGGTCGGCGGGGTCGAACCGCCGCATCGTCTCGACCTCGTCGCCGAAGAAGTCGAGCCGGACGCCCATGCTCTCGCCGGCCGGGAACAGGTCGACCAGCGAGCCGCGCACCGCATATTCGCCCGCGTCGTGGACGCTCTCGACCCGCTGGTAGCCGTTGGCGGTCAGCAGCTTCACCAGCTGGTCGCGGTCGATCCGCTCGCCGGGCGCGAGCCGGCGGGTGAGCTGGCGGATTCGGAAGGGTGTCAGCAGCCGCTGCGTCGCGGCGTTGGCGGTCGCCACCAGCAGCTGCGGGCCCGTCCGCTTGGCCTGCAACTGGTGCAAAGCGGAAAGCCGCTCGGCCATGACGCGGAGCGTCGGCGAGCTGCGATCGTAGGGCAGGCAGTCCCACGCCGGAAAGCTCACCACCTCGATTTCCGGCGCGAACACCGGCGCCGTGTCCGCCAGCGCGCGCATCGCCTGCTCGTCGGGAACGATCACCACCGCACGACCGCCGCCGCCCGTCCCGTGCGCCGCGCGCGCAAGGTCCGCAGCGAGCCAGGGCAGGAAGCCGGTGGGCACGCCGGCGAGCGTCAGCGGCTCGCCGCTCTTGAGGATCTTGTCGAGGTTCAACGCGCCACCTTGAGGTAATCGAGCTTTTGCAGCGCCGTCATGGCGGCACCGGCGAAGCGTTCCGGCGGAACGGCGGTTCCGATCGCCCAGGCCATGATGTCGACGTCTTGCTCGTCGAGCAAAGCGGTGAACCAGGCGCGCTCCAGCTGGCTCCAGCGCGCCGCATGGGCGTCGAAGAAGCCGCCGATCATCATGTCCGCCTCGCGCGTGCCGCGATGGTGCGCGCGCCAGTGGAGGCGCCTCAGTTCCTCGTCGGGATGCATGCGGCACAGATAGGCACCGCAGGCTCGCTTGTCATCTCAGTGGCTCATCGCCTTTCCGCCATGATGCTGGCAGGTCACCCGCGGGTTGAACTGGGCGAACACCCCGTTCGGGTTGGATCGGTAGAGCCAGACGTGCCGGTCGAAGTGCGGCTGGAAATTGTGCGCTTCGTCGAGCGCCGTCTTGGGGTCGTCCTCCATGTCGTCGTAGCCGAGGCCATGGAAGGTCGGCGGGGACGGGTGCGCGGCCAGCCAGCTTTTCTTGAAGACCAGGTTCTCGACCGCGACCAGCTGCATCGAGCCGTCCGCCTGCGGCTCGTAGATGAGGATTCCGGGCTTCAGGAAGTCGGTGTGGGTGCCATCGCCGTCGACCCGCGGGTCGGGCGGCCGCTTGATCCCCAGGAGGTCGGGCCGGAAATAATGAACCCCCATCGCACCGAGGCTGTCGGGGCGCCCCATCATCGCCGCCGTCTCGCAGACGTTGGCCGGATCGCGGACATAGCCGTCCTTCAATGCGACGCTGACATCGCGGTAACGCTCGCTCGCCGCCTTGACCTGCTCCAGGCTGGGTTCTCCGCCAGCGGCTCCGACCGGATCCGCTGACATCACCGATAATGCTGCAAATGCAATCTGTTGTAACATGGCGCTCACTCCTCGTTAAAGGAGCGAAACCCGGGCACATGGGGCAACGCCGCTCCCGCCGCTGCAAGCTTATGACACTTGCCGAGTCGCGGCAAAGCGGCGAGCCTGACAAGCGCCGCGTGGCGCGCTAGGCAGGCGGCCCGATGCGCCCCGACCTGCTCAATCCCCTGTTCACCGAGGTCGAAGCGCTGAAGGGCGTCGGCCCGCAGGTTGCCAAGACGCTGCACCGGCTCGACCTGCGCCGGACGGTCGACCTCCTGTTCCACCTTCCGAGCGGGGTGATCGAGCGGATCCGCGCACCCGCTGCCAGCCCGGCGCTGCTCGGCCGCATCGTCCTGCTCGAGGTCACGCCGTTCCAGCATCGCTCGGGTGTCGGCCGCGCGCCATTCCGGGTGTCCGCCCGCGATACCGACGGCAACACCATCACGCTCGTCTATTTCAACAATCCCGGCTGGGGAAAGAAGAGCCTGCCGCTCGACGAGCGCAAGCTCATCGCCGGCAAGCTCGAGGCGTGGGGCGAGGAGTGGCAGATGATCCACCCCGAGGTGCTCGATGCCGCGAGGGCTGCCGACTTGCCGCTGCGCGAGCCGGTCTATCCGCTCACCGAGGGGCTCACCAACCGCCGCCTCGCCGAGATGGTCAAGGCTGCGCTGGAACGCGCCCCCGAGCTGCCCGAGTGGATCGAGCCGAGCCTCGTGTCGCGCGAAGCGTGGCCCGAGTGGCGCCGGGCATTGGCCCTCATCCATTCCGATCCGCTCGCAACCGATGCCCGCAAGCGACTGGCTTACGATGAGATTTTTGCCAACCAGCTTGCCCTGCTGCTGCTCCGCCAGTCGAGCCGGCGCAAGCGTGGCGTGCCGCTCGCCGGAGACGGGCGGCTGACCGACCGGCTTCGATTGCCCTACAGCCTGACGGGCGCGCAGCGGCGCGTGTCGGAAGAGATCCGCGGCGACATGGCGCAGGCGACGCCGATGTTGCGGCTGCTGCAGGGCGACGTCGGGTCGGGCAAGACGCTGGTGGCCTTGCTTGCCATGCTCAACGCGGTCGAGGCCGGCGCGCAGGCCGCGCTGCTCGCGCCGACCGAGATCCTCGCCCGCCAGCACCATGCGACCCTGCTGCGCCAGCTCGACCCGATCGGGGTCCGCATCGCCATCCTGACCGGCCGCGAAAAGGGGCGGGCGCGTGACTCCGTGCTGATGGGGCTGGCGAGCGGCGAAATTGACATCCTCGTCGGCACCCACGCCATCTTCCAGGAGAAGGTCGCGTACCGGAACCTCGGCCTCGCGGTCATCGACGAGCAGCACCGCTTCGGGGTGTCGCAGCGGCTGCTCCTGTCGTCCAAGGCCGAGCGGCCGCCCCACCTGCTCGTGATGACCGCGACGCCGATCCCGCGCACGCTGACGCTCACCGTCTACGGCGAGATGGACGTCAGCCGGATCGACGAGATGCCGCCGGGCCGCCAACCGATCGAAACCCGCGTGGTCAGCGACGAGCGGCTGGGCGAGGTGATCGAGGGGCTCGGCCGGCACATTGCGGGCGGCGGACAGGCCTATTGGGTCTGCCCGCTGGTGGAGGAGAGCGAGACCTCGGACGCTGCCGCCGCCGAGGATCGCGCCACCATCCTCCGCCTCCGCTTCGGCGCGGACAAGGTCGGCCTCGTCCATGGCCGGATGAAGGGCCCGGACAAGGACGCCGTCATGGCGTCATTCGCCGCCGGCGAGCTGGCGGTGCTCGTCGCCACCACCGTGATCGAGGTCGGGGTCGACGTGCCCAATGCCACGCTGATGATCGTCGAGGGCGCCGAGCGCTTCGGCCTCGCCCAGCTCCACCAGTTGCGCGGCCGCGTCGGGCGCGGGGAGGGGAAGTCGGTCTGCCTGCTGGTCCGCGGCGGCCAGCTCAGCGAGACCGGACGCGCCCGGCTCGCCTTGATGCGCGAGACCAGCGACGGCTTCCGGATCGCCGAGGAAGATCTGAAGCTCCGCGGCCCGGGCGAGATCCTCGGCACTCGGCAGAGCGGGGAGGCGGCCTTCCGCCTCGCCGGTCCGGACGACGTCCAGGCCTTCGCCGAGCTCGCCCGCTCCGACGCCACCCTGCTCCTCGACCGCGATGGCGGGCTGGGATCGGCGCGCGGGCAGGCGGCGCGAGTCTGCCTCTACCTGTTCGAGCGCGACCAGGCGGTCGACCTGCTGCGCTCGGGCTGAGGATTCGGGCGCGACCACCGCTTGCCAATCTTGCACCGGCGCAGTTCCGTCTCATCTCGCCACTAGGTTCGGAACGCCACGGGAACAGAAGCCGGCCGCAGCGGGTTCTTCCGGCATGTCCTTCACCCAGCTCGATCCGCCCGTTCCCGTCCACGTTCTCGAGCGCGGCTCGGGGCAGGCCTTCGCGGTGATCGACTATGGCCCGGAGTTTGACCTTTTGTGGGTCACCGGCATGGACGAGGGCGGCGAGATCTGGTGCGTGCCCAATCCGCAGGTCCGGCTCCAGGCCAACTGGTCGATGGGCCGCCGCAAGGGCGCGACCCCGAGCCCGAAGATCGCCGCAGTTCCGCGCTGATAGCCGCCAGCGCCTGACCGCCGGCATCACGGCGGGACAGGGCGTCCTTCCCAGTCCCAGCACCCGCCGCTGTCGGCGGGCGTGAGGCCGTCGAGAACTGCGAGCAGCTGCGCCGCCGCGCGCTCCGGGTCGAACAACCGCTCCGCCGCAACTCCGCGCTGGAAGGGCGCGCTCAGGCGCGTGTCGACCGTGCCGGGATGGAGCGTCACGCACACGCAGTCGGGCCTTGTCCGCTGCAGCTCGATCGACAGCGTCCGAACCAGCATGTTGAGCGCCGCCTTCGACGCGCGATAGCCGTACCAGCCGCCGAGCCGGTTATCGCCGATGCTCCCGACCCGTGCCGACAGCGCCGCGAACAAGCTTCGCCCCCGCTTCGGCAGCAGCGGGACGAAATGCTTGGCGACCAGCGCCGGCCCGGTCGCATTCACCCGGAAATAGGTGTCGAGCGCGCCGGGATCGAGATCGCGGAGCGCCTTCTCCGGGCGGGTCCGCGCCTCGTGGAGCAGCCCGGTGGCGACGACGATCGTCGCGAACGGCGCTTGGCCCGCGAGTGCCGCCGCCGCCGCGGCGATGCTGTCCTCCCGTTCGAGGTCGAGCGCGAGAGTCGCGCTATCCGCCGGGTGCCGCGCCAGCCTCGCCACGTGATGGCCGCGCGCCTCCAGCGCCAGCGCCAGCGCGGCGCCGATCCCGCCGCTCGCCCCGACGACGATCGCGCGGGAGGCGCCGGCCTCGCTCATCGGGCGTCGCGCAGCCGGCGGAAGTAGTTGGTGCGGACTACCGGTCGGCCCTCGTCATCCCACGAGACGGCGGTCTCGACCATCGTCGCGGCGTCGCGCGCCAGCGTGTAGATCCGGGTCGAGGCCGGGTGCCTCGCTTTTCCGAGCGCGAGCACGACCACGCCGGGCACCGGCATCCGCACCGCGGCGCTGTCGGCCTCGGTCTGGTCGCCGGCGATGCTCACCGCCGGCCCGTCGAGCGCGGCGGTGGAGCGCATCCGCCGGACCGACCCGTCGGGCGCGACGATCTCGACCTCGCTTGTCAATCGCCCGCGCGCCGGCACGGCGAAGCTGATCGTCACGCTCTTCGGCCGCGCGGCGGGCGGGAGCGGCAGGCGGTCCACTTCGACCGCCCAGCGCCCCAGCAGCGGCGAGCCGGGCGGAGCGGCGCTGGCTGGAGACGCAGCGAGCATCGCCAGCAGCAAGGACCAGACCCATGACTTCATCGTCGCCCCTCCCACGTTAGCCTCGTCGCGCCGTCCAGCCTCGGGACGGACACGAGCTACTCCGGGAGGCAGGGAATAGCGCATCCGCCTTGCCCGCCCAATCGGGTGTGCGCGCAATGCTCGCGTGCGGCGCCTCAACCTGCTCTATGCGCCCACAGCACCACCGCCAGGAGCCTTCATGCCCGCGATCGTCATCATGCTTCTCGCCTTCCTCGGCGGCGGGCTGCTCGCCACGCAGGCCCCGACCAACGCCATTCTCGCCCGCGCCGGCGGCTCCCCGGTGCTCGCGGCGCTGGTGAGCTTCGCGGTCGGGGGCGCCGCCTTGCTCGCCGTTTGGCTGGTGACCGGCGATCGCGGCGGCCTCGCCAACCTTCGCGGCGTTCCCTGGTATGCCTGGCTCGGCGGCTTCTACGGCGCCCTGTTCGTCGGGGTCGCCGCCTATGCCGCGCCGCGGATCGGCCTCGCCTCGCTCATCACCATCGGCATCGCCGGGCAGGTCATCATGGCGCTCCTCCTCGACCATCTCGGCGCGCTCGGCCTGCCGCGGGTGCCGGTCAGCGCGATGCGGGTGGTCGGCGCACTGCTGGTGCTCGGCGGGGTGGTGCTGGTCCGCCGCGGCTGAAGGACTGTCCTACGCCGTCGTCCTCGGCTAGGCTGCCCTTGCTCGGTCCAGATGGTGGTACGACATGGACCTTCGTTCGAACGCTCAGACGGCTTTCCGCGCCGCTCCGGTCGTTGACTCAAGTTCTGCGCGTGACGCTCGATGGTGTGACCTTTCGGACTTTTTGCGCCCTGCCGTTCCCCTCTTGTTCTTGGTGAACGAAATGCGTACATCATCGGCTCACCGCATCGCTCGGGCGGGTCGGTTGACGAAAGGAATCGGGGCATGGCAGCGCAGCTCAAGGTTATTGGTTCGAGCGGGGATTCGATGAACACGGACAGGCAGAAGGCGCTCGACGCGGCGCTGGCGCAGATCGACCGGGCGTTCGGCAAGGGCTCGGCAATGAAGCTGGGCAGCCGCGAGAAGATCGAGATCGAGACGGTTTCGACCGGATCGCTCGGCCTCGACATCGCACTCGGCGTTGGCGGCCTTCCGCGCGGCCGCATCATCGAAATCTACGGGCCGGAAAGCTCGGGCAAGACGACTCTCGCGCTTCACGCCATCGCTGAATCGCAGAAGGGCGGCGGGACCGCCGCCTTCGTCGATGCCGAGCATGCGCTCGATCCGGTCTACGCCAAGAAGCTGGGCGTGAACATCGACGAGCTGATCGTCTCGCAGCCCGACACGGGCGAGCAGGCGCTGGAGATCGTCGACACGCTGGTGCGATCGAACGCGATAGACGTGCTGGTCGTCGACTCGGTGGCCGCGCTGGTGCCTCGGGCCGAGATCGAGGGCGAGATGGGCGACAGCCACGTCGGCCTGCAGGCCCGGCTGATGAGCCAGGCGCTGCGCAAGCTGACCGGCTCGATCAGCCGCTCGCGCTGCACCGTCATCTTCATCAACCAGGTCCGGATGAAGATCGGCGTCATGTACGGCAATCCGGAGACGACGACCGGCGGCAACGCGCTGAAGTTCTACGCCTCGGTCCGGCTCGACATCCGCCGCACCGGGCAGATCAAGGATCGCGACGACATCGTCGGCAACACCACCCGGGTGAAGGTGGTCAAGAACAAGGTCGCCCCGCCGTTCAAGCAGGTCGAGTTCGACATCATGTACGGCGAGGGCGTGTCCAAGGTCGGCGAGATCCTCGACCTCGGGGTCAAGGCCGGGCTGATCGACAAGTCGGGCGCCTGGTTCAGCCACGACTCGACCCGCATCGGCCAGGGCCGCGAGAACGCCAAGCAGTATCTCAAGGACAATCCCGAGATGGCGGTGAAGATCGAGAACGCCATCCGCGGCAAGACCGAAGAGGTCGGCGAGGCGCTGATGGTCGGCGCGGGGCCGGACGACGACGTCTGATCAGGGTCTTCCCTTCCCAGTTAGGAAGGGGCATCCCGTGCCGCTGATCGGAGGTCGGGGCAGGCAGGCCTAACGGCCGTTCGCCCTAGGCCTACGCCGGCAGCCCTGCTTCGGTCGACTGCTTGCCGGCGAACAGCTGGCGCCGGTCGGTCAGCAGCACCAGCGCCGCGGCGACGAGTGAGCAGAGGGCGACCGACGCCACGAAGGGCACGAGCGTTCCGTCGAACTGCCGCCCCGCGATTAGCCCGATCACGGCGCCGCCGACCGTCGAGATCACTCCTTGGACCGAGGAGGCGGTGCCGGCGATCGGGCCCATATGCTCCATCGCCAGCGAGCCGAAGTTGGCGGAGGTGAAGGCGAAGGCGAAGAAGGAGGCGCCCTGCAGCAGGACGAACAGCGGCAGTCCTTCCGCGCCGGCGAGTACCACGCCGAGATGGACGAGCGAGATGGCGAGATAGAGGATGAGCCCGCTGTGGCCCACCCGGCGCAACCCCGCGCGGCCGACCAGCCGGCTGTTGAGGAAGGAAGCGATCGCCATCGGGATTGCCACCGCGGCGAACACCAGCCCGATCAGGTGCGGCGCCCGGAACACGTCGTAGACGATCTGCTGGACAGTCGCGATGTACAGCGTGAGCGAGCCCGACAACGCGGTCAGCGCCAGCGTGTAGCCGAGCGACTGGCGCTCGCCGAGCGCGCCGCGGATGCCCGCGCCGATCTCCGCCGGATGAAGCGAGCGGCGATACTCGGGATGCAGCGTCTCGGGGAGGCGAAACCAGCTCCACAATAGCATCAGCATCCCGTAGCCGGCCATGATCAGGAAGATGGCCCGCCACGAGGCGAAGGCGAGGATCAGCTGCCCGAGATTCGGCGCGACCACGGGGACCAGCATGAAGGTCATGAAGACGAGGCTCATCACCCGCGCCATCGCCTCGCGCTCGAACAGGTCGCGGACCATCGCGACGACCAGCACGCGGGTCGTCGCGGCCGCCATTCCCATCGCGAAGCGGCTGGCGACCAGCAGCGGGAAGCTCGTCGCCATCGCGCACCCGACCGCGAACAGCGAATAGAAGAAGACCCCGACCGCGAGGATCGGCTTGCGCCCGAGCCGGTCCGCGAGCGGTCCCCACAGGAGCTGGGTCGAGCCGAAGCCGAGCAAATAGGCGATGACCACCAGCTGGCGGTCATTCTCGTTGGCGATCCGCAGCCCGCGGGCAATTTCGGGCAGGGCGGGAACCATGATGTCCATGGCGACCGCGTTGAGCGCCATCAGCCCGGCGAACATGGCAATGGCCTCGCGGGCACCAGGGCGCGGCCCGTCCCCGGGCAGGTGATTGAAGTCGATCGGCATGGGAGCGGGCGCGCATGCCCGTTCCGGGAAGCCGCGGCAAGTCAGCGACTTGCACGCCAGGGATGCCAAAGCGACAAGAAACTGGCATCGACTGGAGCATGACCGCCACGCAAGGCCGCCACCTCTACTCTCTTTTCGGACTGCAGATCGCGAGCGATCTCCCGCTCCCCGAACTCCCGGCTGGATCGGGCGCCCCGACTGACGTCGAGATCCGGCTTGAACCGCCCGTCGCGGAGGTCACCGAGGTGGGGTTCTCGAAGACCCCGACCGGCGCCCGGCTCGGGATCGGCGACGCGGCGGCGTTCACCATCGATCACGGGCGAACGATCGGTGTGGCGCCACTCAGCGGTGCTCCCGCCGGCAATGTCCGGCTCTTTCTGCTCGGCTCGGCCTTCGGGGTCCTACTGCACCAGCGCGGCATTTTCCCGCTCCACGCCAACGCGGTGGAACTCGACGGACAGGCGGTCGCCTTCTTCGGCGAGTCCGGTGCGGGAAAGTCCACCCTTGCCGGGTGGTTCTACGACCAGGGCTACCGGGTGCTCGCCGACGATGTCTGCGCCATCCGCTTCGCTGACGACGGAACGCCGATCGCCTACCCGGGCATTCCGCGGCTCCGGCTGTGGCGCGAAGCGGTCGAGGCGAGCGGGCGATCGCTCGAGGGCTTTGCTCGAAGCTTCTCGGGCGACGACAGCTACGACAAGTTCGACGTTCCGCTACCCGCGGCCGGGCAGCGCGGCATTCCGCTCGCCGCCGCCTACCTGCTCGGTCGCGGCGACCAACTCCGCATCGCCCCGCTGGAGGGAGTGGCAGCCGCCGAGGCCCTGTTCGCCCACACCTATCGCGGTGCCCTGGTCGAGAGCAGCGGCAGCGCGCAGGAGCACTGGTCCGCCGTCGTCCGCCTGATTGGCCGCATCAAGCTCTTCACGATCGAGCGCCGATGGGATCTTGGGCATTTGAGGGCGGACGCCGGCGCGCTGCTCGAACACGCCCGCTCTAAAGCCGCCCTTCTAAGCTGAGCAGGAAATAGCCCGTGGCCAGCGCGCTGACGAAAGCGACTCGATAGCGCATGACAATGTCCAGCCGATTCCAATCGGCCACCGGCCAGTTGTTTAGCGCTTGGCGCATCGCCTCGAAATCGAAAAGCTCGACGGCGGCATGGCTGGCGCTGATCTCCTCCAATGCTTCGCTTGCTGCCGCGCGATCGAGGCGTAGCGCCCAGTCCGCCGATTGGAGGCCCCGGGTTTTCGCGTCGAGGATGTAAGGCGGCAACCGGTCAGCCAAGGCACGTTTCGCCAATGGGCGAGCCTGCCCGTTCCGGAAGAATTGTTCAGGCGGCAGGCGGAGGGCGAATTCGGCAATCCGGCGATCGGCCATGGCGTCGCGCTCGTCCAGTCCGAACAAGGTCCGAGTGCTGTTTCGATGAAGACCCCAATCGAGCAGTCGGAAGTAGTCGAGGCGCGACTCCGGGCTAGAATTATAATCGGGGCTGATGCCGGCACGCTCCCAGTGCTCGCGTCTCAGGAAAGTCACCGCGCCGAGATTGTCTCCGGTCAGACGTTGACGCAGCGCCGACGGCAGGAACGGTGCCACCGAATTGAACGCGACGCCTTTCCAGCTGAATTCGGGGCGGCGTAGCGCGAGCAGACTCTCCCTGAGCCAGACCAGATAGCGGCGGCTAGACAGGTAATTGGCGAGGACATGGGGCCCGCCGAAGTTCAGCGTGAGATTACCCATTTCTCCGGTCAGAAGAACGGAAGATCCACCCTCTCTTGCCTGCTGCGCGATCGCGGTCCACCAAGCCGTGTTGAAGGGCTTTCGGATCGGCATCTCGAAAACGCCAGAGTAGCGTCGCCAGAGCGTCAGCGGACTTTCGTTGTCTCGAATGGTGCGATGAGCGATCCCGAGCTCGGCCGAAAGCTCCCGGGCGATCGGTGCCTCATCGGCGACCCTGTCCTTCGGCACAGTAAAGTCGCCGGGCCACGGCGCCGACGTGAAGGCGCGCACCCTTCCGCTACCTGCAAGCCGGGAAGCGGTAGCGACAACGGCGGCACTGTCGAAGCCGGAGCTGAGATGACAGGCGACCGTCCCGCCTCGAGGGAGGCGCGCCGCTACCGCTTGATCGAGGAGGCTTCGGTACTCTTCTGTCGCTTCACCGTCGTCAATTGGCAATGGATCTAGCCGAGGACGCCAGTAGCGAGTGGCCGAGACGGCTCCGTTCCAGCGCAAAATCTCGCCGGGACGAACACGACGAACCTCGCGGTAGTTGGTTGAATCGCCCTCATCCGCTTCAAGGATCTCCTCGCGAAGTAGATGGAGGATGTCAGGCTCGCACGACCCGACCAGCTTCGCCAGTTCGGCAGAGGATGGCCCCACGACCAGTCCGTCGCCGAATAGCCGATAGAATAACGAGCGCTGACCGAAGATGTCGCGCGCAAGGAAGAGGCTATGGCGGCCAAGATCGTGAACCACGATCGCGAAGTCGCCATGGAGACGTTCGATGGTCTGCTCACCCCAGCAGAGCCATGCACTGAGGACGAGTCCGGCGTTCGTCAGGTCGGCGGCGAGCCCAAGCGCGTGAAGCAACTCACGTCGGTTGTCGATGCGGCCGTCGACTAGCACCGTAACGCCGTGACGCTCCGACACCATAGAAGGATCGGCGACACGGAAGAAGAGAAATTGTCCGGTCGGGTAATCGGGTAAGCTCGCCTGCACAATGCCGCAGGCGTCTGGACCGGCTGCGACGAACCAGCCGGAACCATGATTCATAAGTTGCGACAGACGCTAGCGCCTGCTGTGTCTGGCCGGCTTATGAGCGAGTGGTTGGCGGACCTCCGTCCACGCGATTCCTGAGTGTGCCATTCTCCGCCGACCCGGCGCTGAGAGTCTTCACTTCCGGACGCTGCCACACCTTCTTCTGCATTACCGAGCCCCTTCGATACAACGCAAACGGATACACCTGTTAAAACCGAACAGGCGTTAAATTAGTTTCTACGGAGGAAGTTAGCGGCTGGCAAGGGATAACGGGAAGCTAACAACCCGATCCGTTTCGGATAAAATCGGATACAGCCTGGGGGTAGAGGCGGTGCTCTTCGGCGAGCACTCGAGCCGACAAATCCTCCGGGGTATCCCCTTCGTGGATCGGCACCCGTGCCTGAGCGATGACGGCGCCGGAATCCAGCTCCTCGGTCACGAGATGGACGCTGCAACCCGCTTCGGTGTCGCCCGCGGCGATGGCGCGGGCATGGGTGTCGAGGCCCTTGTAGAGCGGCAGCAGCGAAGGATGGATGTTGAGGATGCGGCCCGCGAACCGGCGCACGAACGCCGGCGAGAGCAGCCGCATGTAACCCGCGAGTACGATGGTCCCGGCGCCGGCCGCCTCGATCGCGTCGCCGACGCGGCGGTCGAACTGCTCGCGATCGAGCCCGCGGCTGCTGAGCGCCAGGGTCGGCAGACCGCGCATCCGGGCGAGGTCCAACCCCGGCGCTTCGGGTTTGTTCGAGACCACCAGGACGATCCTGTATGGTCCCGCGTGGTCAGCAAGGGCTTCGAGATTGCTCCCGCGGCCGCTGATCAGGACCGCGACGCGGCGCGGATCAGGCGTCGAACTCGGCATTCCAGGGCTCGCGCGCGCTCCAGGTTTCGGTGTTGCCGCGAACGGTGCAGCCGCGACGGCCTTCGCGGATTTCGCCGATCCGGTGGACCGTCTCACCCGCCGCCTGCAGCTTCCCGGCGACGGCATCGGCCTTGTCGGCGGCGACGATCACGACCATGCCGATCCCGCAGTTGAAGGTCTTGGCCATCTCGCCAGGCTCGATCGATCCACCCGCCTGGAGGTAGGCGAAGAGGCGTGGCAGGGGCCAGCGGTCGGCGTCGATCTCGGCCCGGCAATCCTCTGGCAGGACCCGCGGCACATTCTCGAGCAGCCCGCCGCCGGTGATGTGGGCCAGCCCCTTGATGCCGCCGGCCCGCACAACGGGCAGGAGCGAGCGGACATAGATGCGGGTCGGCTCCAGCAGCGCGTCGCCGAGCAGCTGTTCCTGATCGAACCGCGCCGGCCGATCGAGCTTCCAGTCCTTCTCGGCGAGGATGCGGCGCACGAGCGAATAGCCGTTGCTGTGCACCCCCGAGCTGCCCAGCCCGAGGATGACGTCGCCGGCAGCGATCGCCTCGCCGGTCAGCGCCTCGCCGCGTTCGACCGCGCCGACGCAGAAGCCGGCGAGGTCGTAGTCGCCGGGCGCGTACATCCCCGGCATCTCCGCCGTCTCGCCGCCGATCAGCGCGCAGCCCGCCTGGCGGCAGCCCTCGGCGATGGACGCGACCACCTGGGTCGCGACGTCGTTGTCGAGCTTCCCGCAGGCGAAATAGTCGAGGAAGAAGAGCGGCTCGGCGCCCTGGACGATGAGGTCGTTGGCGCACATCGCGACCAGGTCAATGCCGACGCCGTCGTGCCGACCGCTGTCGATCGCCAGCTTGAGCTTGGTGCCGACCCCATCGTTGGCGGCGACCAGCAGCGGGTCGCGGTATCCGGCCGCCTTGAGGTCGAAGAAGCCGCCGAAACCGCCGAGCTCGGCACCGGCGCCGGGCCGTGCCGTGGCTCGGGCGAGGGGGGCGATGGCCTTCACCAGCGCGTTGCCGGCGGCGATGGAGACGCCCGCATCGGCGTAGGTCAGCGGCTTATTGGTCATGACAAAGCGTGCCCTAGCCGAGAAGCGGCTTCCATTTCCACGCCCTTGTCGCCAGAAGGCGGGCCATGCGTCCCGGCTTTCGCTCGCTCTTCCTGGCCACCACTGCGCTCCTCGGCTTCGTCCTTCTCGGCGGCGGCTCCTCCGCGCAGCTCGAGAGCGGCGACCGCGGGATCATGCCGCTGGACAGCAGCAACACGCTCGAGGTCGACGGCATCACCGTCGACACGGGCGGCAAGTCGGGGGAAGAGGCGCGCCTCGCCGGCTGGCGCGAGGCGCAGCGGCTGGGGTTCCGGGCGCTCTACGCCAAGGCGCACGGGGTCCCGCTGAGCGAAGCGCCGACGCTTCCGGATTCGGATCTCGACGGGATCGTGAGCTCGATCATGGTCCAGCGCGAGCAGATCGGTCCCAACCGCTATATTGCGACACTGGGCGTGCTGTTCGACCGGGCGCGGGCGGCGCAGCTGCTCGGGGTGCCGGGCGGTCCCGCCGTTCGCTCGCAGCCGATGCTGCTGATTCCGATCATGACCACCGGTGGGGTGATGACCACGGTCGAACTGCGCAACAGCTGGCAACGCGCCTGGGCAACCTTCCGGACCGCGCAGAGCCCGATCGACTATGTTCGGATTTCGGGCTTCGGCAGCGATCCGCTGCTGATCAACGCGGCCCAGACCGCGCGGCCGGGTCGCGGCTGGTGGCGCAACCTGCTCGATCTCTACGGCGCGACGGACTTGCTGGTGGCGCAGGTCGATCTCCATCGCGCCTATCCCGGTGGCCCGGCGGTCGCCACCTTCCTCGGCCGGCACGGGCCCGACGGGCAGGTGGTCGGAAGTTTCCGGATCGAGATGCGCGACGGGCAGCAGCTCCAGTCGCTGATGGACGAGGGCGTCCGGCGCATGGACGGGTTGTTCGCGCAGGCCTTCGCGGCCGGGCGGCTCGACCGCGATTCGAGCCTCAACCAGCCGCCGCCGCCGCCACCGCCGCCGACCGAGGCGCCCGAGGCCAAGACGCAGCAGCAGGCCGCGCCCAGCGAGGCCCCGATCCGCACGGTGCTCATCCAGGCCAATATTGCCGACGCTTCCCAGCTCGGCGAACTCGAAAGCGCGCTCCGCTCAATTGCCGTACCGGGCGGGGTCGGAGCATCGAGCACGCAGCCGGGCAAGATCGCGCTGATCAACATCCGCTACCAGGGCGATCTCGCGGTGGTGAAGGCCGGCCTCAACGCGCGCGGCTGGAACTCGGTCGAGAACGGCAGCGCGCTACACGTCTGGCGGATGCCGGTCGCCAATGCCCGCCCGGGTCCGCAGCCCGCGCCGCCGGCACCGTCACCCGCCGGCGAGTAAGATGCGGATCTCCGACCAGATCGCGCTTCCGCTCGACTGGCCGCAGGGTTGCGATGACGAGCGGTTCATCGTCGGTGACGCCAACCGCGAGGCTTACGACCATTTTCGCCGGTGGAGCACCTGGCCGGTCCGCTCCACCATTCTCGTCGGACCGCGGCGGAGCGGCCGCTCGCTGCTGGCCAGGGCCTTCGTCGCGCGGGTCGGCGGCCGGCTGTTCGACCAAGCGGAGCGGCAGGACGAAGAACTGCTCTTCCATGCCTGGAACGAAGCGCAGGAGAGCAAGCGTCCGCTGGTGCTGGTCGCGGACCAGCCGCCGCCCGCCTGGGGGATCCTGCTGCCCGATCTTCGGACCCGGCTGGCGATCACGCCGGTCGCCACCATCTACCCGCCCGACGACGAGCTGTTCGCCGCGCTGATCCAGCGGCTGTTCGCCGATCGCGGGCTCTACATGCCGGCCGACGCGTTGCGCTACGTGGTCACTCGCGTGACCCGCACCTATCTGACCGCCGAGCGGGTGGTCGAGGCGATCGACCGCTTCGCCATCGCCGAGCGGGCGCGGCTTACCTTGCCGACGGTCCGGCGGGCGCTGGTCGCCGCCGGGCTGATCGGGGAGGAAGGGGAATGAACGCGCCGGCCGAGATCGTCCGGGCCACCGAGGCTCCCGCCCGCTACTTCAATCGCGAGCTGAGCTGGCTGGCCTTCAACTGGCGGGTGCTGGAGGAGGCGAGCAACCCGGCGCACCCGGTGCTCGAGCGGGTGCGCTTCCTCTCGATTTCCGGCGCCAACCTCGACGAGTTCTTCATGACCCGAGTCGCGGGCCTGCAGGGGCAGCAGCTGCGGCAGGTCGGCGAGCCTTCGACCGACGGGCTCACGCCCTCGCAGCAGCTGGCCGCGATCGCCAAGGACGCCGACGCGCTGGTCGCCGCGCAGAACAAGGAATGGCTCAACCTCCAGAAGCTGCTGGCGGCCGAGCAGTTCGAGGTGACCCGTCCGCGCGAGCTGAGCGCCGAGGAACGGGAGTGGCTCCAGGCCCATTTCCGCGAGCAGATCCTGCCGGTGCTTACTCCGCAGGCGATCGACCCGTCGCATCCATTTCCGTTCATTCCCAACCTCGGCATCTCGCTCATCTTCGCGATGCGCGACCGGGCGGACAATGAGCCGCTCAATGAGCTGCTGATGCTTCCGCCACGCCTGCCGCGGTTCGTTCGGCTGCCGGGAGATGCGGTCCGCTACGTCCCGATGGAAGCCGTAATCGAGCATTATCTCGAGCTGCTCTTCCCGGGCTTCGAGCTGCTCGGCGCCGGCGTGTTCCGCGTGCTGCGCGACAGCGACATCGAGATCGAGGAAGACGCCGAGGACCTCGTCCGGCACTTCCGTTCGGCGATCAAGCGGCGGCGCCGCGGCCGGGTGATCCGGCTCCAGTTCTCGGTCGACACCCCGCAGGACCTCGAGCAGCTCGTCCGCGACGGGCTCGACGCCAAGGACGCGCTGATCAGCGAAAGCGCCGGCTTCATCGGCATCGCCGACCTCGGCCTGCTGGTCGCGGAAGAGCGGATCGACCTCAAGTTCCTGCCCTACACCCCGCGCTTCCCGGAGCGGATCCTGGAGCATGGCGGCGACTGTTTCGCGGCGATCCGCGCCAAGGACCTGATCGTCCACCATCCCTACGAGAGCTTCGAGGTGGTCGTCGATTTCCTCCGCCAGGCGGCCGAGGACCCGGACGTCGTCGCCATCAAGCAGACCATGTATCGCGCGGGCAAGCAGTCGGCGATCGTCGACGCGCTGGTCGCCGCGGCCGAGGCAGGCAAATCGGTAACCGCGATCGTCGAGCTGAAGGCTCGCTTCGACGAGGAGCAGAACCTGCTCTGGGCATCGCGGCTCGAGCGCGCGGGCGTGCAGGTCATCTACGGCATTCCCGAGTTCAAGACCCACGCCAAGGTCTCGATGGTCGTCCGCCGCGAGGGCGAGATCATGCGCACCTACTGCCATTTCGGGACCGGCAACTATCATCCGGTGACGGCGCGGGTGTACACCGACCTCAGCTTCTTCACCGCTTCCCGCCGTGCCGCGCGCGATGCGGGGAAGCTGTTCAACTTCGTCTCCGGCTATGTCGCGCCCAAGGGGCTCGAGATGATCGCGATGAGCCCGCTCAACCTGCGCGACCGGCTGATGGCGCTGATCGACACCGAGATGGCGAATGCCAGGGCCGGCAAGCCGGCGGCGGTCTGGGCCAAGATGAACGCGCTGGTCGACCAGCAGATTATCGACAAGCTCTATGAGGCGAGCGAGGCCGGCGTGTCGATCGACCTAGTCGTGCGCGGGATCTGCTGCCTCAAGCCCGCGGTGGCCGGCCTCTCGTCCAACATCCGCGTCAAGTCGATCCTCGGCCGCTTCCTCGAGCATAGCCGCATCTTCGTCTTCGCCAACGGCGCCCGGCTGCCCGATCGCAAGGCGCGCGTGTTCATCAGCTCGGCCGATTGGATGCCGAGAAATTTCAACCGGCGCGTGGAATATATGCTTCCAATCGAGAACCCGACCGTTCACGCGCAGGTGCTGGACCAGGTCATGATCGCGAACCTCATCGACAATGAGCAGAGCTGGGAACTCGGGTCGGACGGGACCTACACCCGGTTGCAGCCGGGCAAGCGCGCCTTCAACCTGCACCATTATTTCATGACGAACCCGTCGCTTTCCGGCCGGGGCCAGGCGCTCGCCGGCAAGGCGGTGCCCAAGTTGCGGCTCACCCAGCGCGGATGAGCGGCTCTCGCCTGTTCGGACCGATCGGCATCATCGACATCGGCTCCAACTCGGTGCGCTTCGTGGCCTATGCCGGCACCGAGCGGGTCCCGGTGAACCTGTTCAACGAGAAGATCATGGCCGCGCTCGGGCGCGGGGTCGCCCGCAACGGCGCGCTCGAGCAGCAGGCCATGGGTCGGACCCTTGAGGCGCTCGCCCGCTATCGGCTCATCGCCCGCGAGATCGGCCTCAAGAGCCTGACCACGGTCGCCACCGCCGCGGTTCGCGACGCCAGCAACGGCGGGTCCTTCCTCGACGAGGTCACCGCGCTCGGTCTCGAGCCCCAGCTCCTCCCCGGGATCGAGGAGGCCCGGCTTTCGGCCCTTGGGGTCATCTCCGCGATCCCTGAGGCGCACGGCATTGTCGCCGATCTCGGCGGCGGCAGCCTCGAACTGGTGCCGGTTAGCAAGGGCAAGGCCGGGAAGGGCGTTTCGCTACCGCTGGGGGTGCTTCGGCTGGGCGACCGGCCCAGCGCAAGCGAGCTGGCCGAGCAGGTGCGCGCCGGGATGAAGGGCATGCGCGTTCCCCGCGGTTCGTCGCTCTACCTGGTCGGGGGCAGTTTCCGGGCGCTCGCGCTGCTCGATCTGCGCCAGCAGGAGCATCCGCTGCCAATTATTCACGGACACCGGATTGAGCCGCGGCGGGTGACCCGGATCCGCGCGGTAGTCCGCTCTTCCGAGCCCGACGAGCTGAAGCGGCTTGCCGGCGTGTCGTCGGCCCGGGTCGGCTCGCTCCCGGCCGGCGCCGCCATGCTCGACGCGCTGCAGCGCGCCCTGAACCCCAAGGCGATCGTCGCTTCGGCTTTCGGGCTGCGCGAGGGCATCCTCTACGCGGGCCTCGATACGGAGGTCCGCAAGGAGGACCCGCTGCTCGCCGCCGCGCTGGAGGTGGGCGAGCGGCTCGGCCGCTTCGGCGATCATGGCGCCGCGCTCGACCAGTGGATGGCGCCACTGTTCACCAGCGACGGGGCTGCGCAGGTGCGGCTTAGGCTCGCCGCCTGCCTGCTGGCCGACATCGCTTGGAATGCGCACCCGGACTATCGGGCCGAGCGCGCCGTCGACCTCGCCGTGCATGGCAACTGGGTCGGCATCGACAGCGAGGGGCGGGCGATCCTCGGGCGTACTTTATGCACCGCTTTCGGCGGCGACGGCGGCTTCGATCCGCGGCTGGAAGCGCTGCTCTCGCCCGAGCAGCGGCAATCGGCGGTTGCCTGGGGTAAGGCGATCCGGCTCGCCCAGCGCCTCAGTGGCGGCACCGAAGCGCTGCTCCACAAAACCGCCATCGATCTCGAGGACGAGGCGGTCGTGCTTCACATCCGGGCCAAGTATCGCGCCTTGTGCGCCGAGGCGGTCGAACGCCGCCTCAAGAGCCTGGCCGAGACGCTCGGCCGCAAGTCGAGGGTCGAGATCGCCTAGCCGCAGTTGATCGCGGTGACCCGGTTGTCCGGCCCGAGACGGACCGTCACCCGGTCCTCGCGATAGTCCATCGTCAGCATCACGCCCGGGGGCGCCCAGCGGAGCACCGCGGCATTGCTCGCCTTGCGGATCGCGGCCTCGGTCTCGGCGGTGCCCGGCTGGCCGACGAACGCCTGCGTGGCATCCGTCGTGCAGCGATGCCCCGGCGTCACTCCGTGGACCACCGGTTCGGGTTGCTGCGCGGCACAGGCCGCGAGCAGCAGGGGCGCACTCCAGCCTGCCTTACGCATCGACATTCTCCTTCAGGGCCCGGGTCATCTTGAGCTTGCCGTTCTCGATTCCGAACGCCAGTCGGCCCTCGACCAGGTCGAGCGCGTCATGGCCGAACTCGTCGTAGCGCCAGCCTGAAAGGATGTTCAGCCCGTCGCGCACCCCGGCGGCGAGCGCCTCGATCTCGTCGGAGCGGGCGATCAGGCGGGCGGCGACCCCGGCCTCCTTGGCGCGAATCTTAAGGAGCAGCTTCAGCAGGTCCGAGACCAGCGCCGCATCCTTGGTGAGGCCCGGGCGGCGCGGCTCGCGGTCGGGAAGTTCGTCCGGACCGAGCGGGCGGGCCGCGGCGACCGCCGCCATCAGCCGTGCGCCGATGTCGTTGTTCCGCCACCCTGCCGACAGGCCGCGGACCTTGCCGAGGTCGTCCTGGCTCTTGGGCGCGTGCGAGGCGAGCTCGTTCAGCGTGTCGTCCTTGACGATCCGCCCGCGCGGCAGGTTCTTGCCCCGCGCCTCGGTCTCTCGCCAGGCGGCGAGAGCCTTGAGGCGTCCGAGCACCGCCGGGTTGCGGCTCGGCAGCTTGAGGCGCTTCCACGCGTCCTCGGGCTCGAAGGCGAAGCTGGACGGGTCGGCCAGCCGCTCCATCTCCTCGTCGAGCCACTCGCCGCGCCGGCTGCGCTTCAGCTTCTCGACCATCCGCGGGAAGACGGTGGCGAGGTGCGTGACGTCGGCGATCGCATAGTCGATCTGCCTTTTGTCGAGCGGGCGGCGGCTCCAGTCAGTGAAACGCGCGCCTTTGTCGAGCTGGTGCCCGAGCATCGACTCGATGAGGTTGGAATAGCCCACCTGCTCGCCCAGCCCGAGCGCCATGGCGGCGATCTGGGTGTCGAACAGCGGGTGCGGGACCTTACCGGTAAGATTGTGGACGATCTCGAGGTCTTGCCCGCCGGCGTGGAAGACCTTCAGCACCTCCTCATTGTCGACGAGCAGGTCGAGCAGGGGCTGGAGATCGATGCCGTCGGCCTTGGGATCGATTGCGGCCGCCTCTTCGGGCGTGGCGATCTGGATCAGGCAGAGCTCGGGCCAGTAGCTGTTCTCGCGCATGAACTCGGTGTCGACGGCGACGAACGATGCGGCCGTCATGCGCTCGATCAGCGCGGCGAGGCTGGCGCTGTCGGTGATCAGGGGGTGAATCTTCATGTCGAGCGGCCTTTAGCCAAGGCACGCCGGGTTGACAAAAGGAGAGGGTAAGGGGAAGCGCGCGGCCAATTCCACCGGTTCGTCACCCCCGCGGAAGCGGGGGGCCAGCTTTCGCCTCCGTCGCGACGTGCGGAGTAAGCCGGATTTCCGCTTTTGCGGAAATGACGCGAGAACAGAGAGTTCGTCATGCACGCCTATCGCACCCACAATTGCGGCCAGCTTCGCGCTTCCGACGTCGGCAGCCAGGTCCGGCTGTCGGGCTGGATCCACCGCAAGCGCGATCATGGCGGCGTGCTGTTCGTCGACCTGCGCGACCATTACGGCCTGACCCAGGTAGTCGCGGCAGCCGGTTCCGAGAGCCTGAAGCTGCTCGATTCGCTCAAGGCCGAGAGCGTGGTGACGATCACCGGCGACGTGGTGGCGCGCGAGGGCGGGGCGGTGAACCCGAAGCTGGCGACCGGCGAGATCGAGGTGATCGCGCGCCAGGTGGAGGTCCAGTCGAGCGCGGCCGAGCTGCCGCTGCCTGTCGCGGGCGAGCAGGAATATCCCGAGGATATCCGCCTCAAGTATCGCTACCTCGACCTTCGCCGCGAGCGGCTCCACGCCAACATCATGCTGCGCTCCTCGGTCATCGCTTCCATTCGCCGACGGATGATCGAGCAGGGCTTTACCGAGTTCCAGACCCCGATCCTGACCGCGTCGAGCCCCGAGGGCGCACGCGACTATCTGGTTCCGAGCCGCGTTCACCCGGGCAAGTTCTACGCGCTCCCGCAGGCGCCGCAGATGTTCAAGCAGCTGCTGATGGTCGCGGGCTTTGACCGCTACTTCCAGATCGCGCCCTGTTTCCGCGACGAGGACGCGCGCGCCGACCGCTCCCCCGGCGAATTCTACCAGCTCGACTTCGAGATGAGCTTCGTCACCCAGGACGACGTGTTCAACGCGATCGAGCCGGTGCTGGCCGGCGTGTTTCGCGAGTTCGCCAACGGGCGCAGCGTCACCGAGGGTGCCTTCCCGCGTATCCCCTACCGCGAGTCGATGCTGAAGTACGGCAACGACAAGCCGGACCTTCGCAACCCGATCGTTATCAGCGACGTCGGCGAGCATTTCCGCGATTCGGGCTTCGGCCTGTTCGCCGGGCTGGTCGAGAAGGGCATGGTGGTCCGGGCGATCCCGGCGCCGAGCACCGCCGACAAGAGTCGCAAGTTCTTCGACGAAATGAACGACTGGGCGCGCGGCGAGGGCTATGCGGGCCTCGGCTACGCGACCCGCAAGGGCGGCGAGTGGGGCGGCCCGATCGCCAAGAACCACGGCACCGACGGCATGGACAAGCTTGCCGCCGAGCTGGGTCTCGGGCCGGACGACGGCATCTTCTTCGCCGCGGGCAAGGAAGCGGAGGCGGCCAAGCTCGCCGGCCTCGCCCGCACCCGGGTCGGTCAGCAGCTCGGACTCATCGACGAGAACCGGTTCGAGTTCTGCTGGATCGTCGACTTCCCGATGTTCGAATATGACGAGGACGCCAAGAAGGTCGACTTCTCGCACAATCCTTTCTCGATGCCGCAGGGCGGGCTCGAGGCGCTCGAGACCAAGGACCCGCTCGACATCCTCGCCTGGCAGTATGACATCGTCTGCAACGGGGTGGAGCTGAGCTCGGGCGCCATCCGCAACCATCGTCCCGACATCATGTACAAGGCCTTCGCGATCGCCGGCTACACGCAGGAGGAGGTCGACACCAACTTCGCGGGCATGATCAACGCTTTCAAGTTCGGCGCCCCGCCGCACGGCGGGTCGGCGCCGGGGATCGACCGAATCGTCATGCTGCTCGCCGGCGAACCCAACATCCGCGAGGTGGTCGTCTTCCCGATGAACCAGAAGGCCGAGGATCTGATGATGAACGCCCCGGCGCCGGTCAGCCTCAAGCAGCTGCGCGAACTGTCGATCCGGGTGGTGGGAAAGGCGGCCGCGGCTGTTCCAGATCGGGACTAGTCGCTAGGCTGCCTCAATTGCCGCCCCCGTGGGACTCGGTTAATTCGGAGCGCCGTGCCAACTGACTTAGCGCGATTTGAACGGGGGGCGCCGTTCGCCGGAGATGCCGTCGCCGCGATCGCCGCGGAACAGGAGCGCATGGGCGCGCTCCAGCTCGGCCAGATCGTGCATGGCCGCCGCCTGATCATCGTCGTCGACGGGTGGGAAGGCGCGGGTCGTCGCGAGCTCCTGAAGGCGCTGTGCGCGGGGCTCGACCCGACCCATGTCCGCGCGCATTCGCTGGAGGAAACGGGCTGGGGCCGCCACGGCCACTGGCTGGCGCCCTTCTGGAGCAAGCTCGGCCGCGCCGGGGAAACGAGCCTGTTCCTGCACAGCTGGCACGAGCAGGCGGCGCACGCCCGCGTCGCCAACCTGCTGACGAGCAAGCAGTGGAGCCGCGCCGCGGACGAGATCAACGAGTTCGAGAACACGCAGGCGGAGCATGGCGCCAAGATCGTCAAGCTCTTCCTCCACGTCACCGCGCCGGTCCAGCGCGAGCGGCTTCAGGCACGGGCGAGCGACCCGTGGCAGCGCTGGCGGCTTCGCGACGAGGAGCTGAGGGGGCTGGACGCCCGCGACGCCTGGCAGGCGGCCTGGTCGACGTTGCTGGGCGAGACTGACACGCGCTGGGCGCCTTGGACCATCATCGACGCCAACGACGCTCAGACGGCGCTGGTCACCGGTCTGAAGGCGGTTCGCGAGGCGATGACGAAGGCCATTCCCGTCGAACCGCCGGCCGACAAGGATAATGTGGTGGTGCTCAACCGCACTGCCTGACCGTCAGGCCTCGACCGAACCATATTCCGAGCTCATCCGCCGTTCGCCGCTGTGCCGGTTGCTGAGCGCCTGGCGGATACGGTCGAGCAGCTCGGCGCGGCGGTAGGGCTTGCCCAGCACGTCGCGGGTCGGGCGGTCGGGACCCGCCACCACCAGCTCCTCATTGTAACCGGTCGTCATCAGGACCGGCAGGTCGGGGTCGATCGAGCCGATCTCGTCGGCGAGCATCAGCCCGTTCATCCCGCCCGGCATGACCAGGTCGGTGAACAGGAGGTCGAACGTCCCCTTGTCGCGCGACTTGAAGATTCGCAGCGCTTCCTCGCCGCTCTCCGCGGTCGACAGCCGATAGCCGGCGCTTTCAAGGATCTCCCGCCCGAGTTCGAGAACCTCGCTGCTGTCTTCGACCACCAGGATGTGTGCCGCGATCTTTGCGCCGTCTTCCGCCTGATGGTCGGACGTCGGCTGCACGGGTTCGGCCGGCTCTGGCTGCGCATGGCTGATCGGGAAGATGAGGCGGATGAGCGTACCCTCGCCGTGCGCAGACTCGATATCCAGCCGGCCGCGCGATTGCTGGACGAAGCCGCTCGCCATGGCGAGCCCCAGGCCGGTGCCCTTGCCTTCGCGCTTGGTGGTGAAGAAGGGCTCGGTCGCCCGTTCGATGACTTCGCTGCTCATGCCGTCGCCTTCGTCGGCGATCTCGAGCGCGACATAGTCGCCGGAGCTGAGGTCCCGCTTCGCGGCGTCGCCGTTGAGATGCATGCTTCGGGTGGTGATGGTCACCGTCCCGCCGCCCGGCATCGCGTCCTTGGCGTTCATGATGATGTTGAGCACCGCCATCTCGAGCTGCTCCGGGTCGACCATGACGCGCGGGAGGCGACGACGAAGGTTGAGCTGGAGGTGGATTGCGCTGCCGAGCGAGCTTTCGATCACGTCGATGAAGTCGCTGACCAGCTGGGTGAGGTCGGTCGGCCGCGGGCTGAGGCGGGTCTTGCGAGCGAAGGCCAGCAGCTGCTTGGTCAGCTTCGCTCCCTTCTCGGCGGCCGCGCGGGCATTGTCGATGTAGCGCTTGGGACGGTCGTTTTCGACATGCGAGCCAAGAAGTTCGAGATTGCCATCAACGACTTGCAGCAGATTGTTGAAGTCGTGCGCGAGGCCGGCAGTGAGCTGGCCGATGGCTTCCATCTTCTGCGCCTGGCGGAAAGCCTGCTAGGTGTTGCGGCGGCGGGTCACGTCCAGCTGGCTGGCGAACTGGTAGACCAGCTTGCCCTGCGTGTCGAAGACCGGACCGATGAAGACCGCGTTCCAGAAGGGCGTGCCGTCGCGCTTGTAGTTGAGGATCTCCGCCGCGATCGACTTGCCGCTGCCGACCGCGTCGCGGAGGTCCGCGACCACTTCGCGGTCGGTGTGCGCGCCCTGCAGGAAGCGGCAGTTGCGGCCGAGGATGTCGCTCTCCTCGTAGCCCGTCAGGTCGAGAAAGGCCTTGTTGGCGAAGACGATCGGGTTGTCGTGCTGGTTCGGATCGGTGAGGATCATCGGCATGCGTGTCATCTCGATCGCCGCGAAGAAGACGTTGCCGCGATCGTCGAGCCCGGGTTCGCTGATGACGCTCTCGCGCCAATGATTGAGACCGGCGGAATTGCTCGGGTTGTCCGCGACAGCGAGATCAAGCTCGCCGCCCGCCGGTTCGCCCCGGATCTTGCCGGTCGGATCAACCACGCTGGCTTCGGACGGGTCGCTCTCGTGCGACCGGGTCTTGTCGGTCAAAACGCTTACCTTAAGGGGAAAAGTGCAGGCGGGTTGGTTCGCTTAACGGACGAACGCGAGCAAAGGCTTCATAAGTCCGGATAGTCGATGTCGATTACTTCATACCATTTCTCGCCAGCCGGTAGCCGGACCGCGCGCTCGTCTCCGACGCGGGCGCCGACCAGCGCCCGCGCCAGCGGTGCGGACCAGCCGATCAGCCCGGCGCTCGCGTCCGTCTCGTCGTCGCCGACGATGGTGATTCGCCGCCGCTGATCGTCTTCGTCGGCCAGCTGGACCGTCGCGCCGAACCGCACCTGGTCGCGATCCGGCTGGTCGGCTGGATCGACCACCCGCGCATTCTTCATAATCCGTGAGAGGTGCTGCAGTCGCCGGTCGAGCTCGCGGAGCCGCTTGCGACCGTAGATATAGTCGCCGTTCTCCGAGCGGTCGCCGTTGCCGGCCGCCCAGGAAATGGTCTCGACCAGCGCCGGCCGCTCGCTGGCGAACAGCTGCTCATATTCCGCACGCAGTCGGGCGAAGCCTGCCGGCGTGATGAAGCGGGGAGGCGGTGCCATCAGTGCTGTGTCTGCCAGTCGACGGAACGAGCCTCAACCCGGCCGCGACTTGCCGAGGTAATAGCTGAGATGAAGCGGTGCCGCCGGTCGGTTGTAGGGGTTGAGCTGGTCGTAGACGACGCTGTTCTCGAGCACCCGCTGGACGTAGCCGCGGGTCTCGCTGAAGGGGATGTCCTCGATCCAGCGCACCACGTCGGCGCCCGGTCGGCGCGGATCCCCGTTGGCCGCGATCCAGCGACGGACATTGCCGGTGCCGGCATTGTAGGCCGCCACCGCGAGCGGGTAGCTGCCGCCGAAATTGCTCAGCAGGCGTGAAAAATAGGCCGATCCGAGCATGACGTTGTAGCTCGGGTCGCTGGTGAGCCGGCCATCGTCGTAGCCGATCCCCAGCTTGCCGGCCTGCTCGCGCGCGGTGCCGGTCATCAGCTGCATCATCCCGCGCGCGCCGACCCCGGACATGGCGCCGCGATCGAAGCTCGACTCCTGCCGGGTGATGCCGTGCGTGATCGACCAGAGCCGGCCGTCGCTGAAGGTCAGGGTCGGATAGGCGCTGCGATAGTAGAAGCTGTCGCCGCCGTTGCGCGCGGAGCGGGCGGTCCACACGGCAAGATCCTGTCGCCCGATCTGCGCCGCGAGCTCGGTCGCGAGTACCCGGTCAGCCTCGGTCTTGAGCGACTCGCTGAGCGCTCGGACGAACAGCCCCTGCTCGTCGCGGCGGCCCTGCCCGCCGAGCAGCCGGACGGCGCGAACGAGCCGGCGCTGGTTGAAGGCGGTCCGCTGGTCCGGGGTGACCGCAAGGGCCGCCTGCACCGTCGGCACCGGCACGGGCCGACCGAGCCGCTCCAGCGCGAGCTGGCCGTAGAACAGGTCGGGGTAGGCGGCAGCCCGGCTGAAATGCTCGGTCGCGGCGGCGAACTGGCTAGCCTGGGTGGCCGCTCGGCCAGCCCAGTAGGCACCCTTGGCGCTCACCTGGAGCGACCGGCCGCCCTTGCCGTATTTGTCGAAGATGCCGACGCTCTCCGCCGCCCGGCCGAGGCTGAGCCCGGTCTCGCCGGCGAGCCATGCGAGGCTGGTATAATCGTCGCGCACGCCGAGCGACTTCAGCGAGATGTCGGTGCCGGCCGGCACCGCGTCGTCGAGCTGGCGGGCGATGTCGAACGCCTGCTGGTAGTTGCGCGCGGCGAGCGCCGCCTTGGCGTTCGCCAGCAGCAGCTCATACCATTTCTCGGTGTCGACCGGCAGCGCCGCGAACTGGTGCGGGCGCGCCAGCAGCTGCCGGGCCGCGGCATCGTAGCCGGCCGCCTGAAGGTAGCGAGCACGATCCATCATCAGCCCGGCGTCGGTGGTGACCTGCGCCATCACCGGCGTGTAGAGGCTTTCCGCGGCCGGATCCCGCTTGAGCAGCGCCAGCCGGGCGGTGAAAGCGGCGCGGCGCACGGCGCTCGTGTAGGGGAGCCAGCGGGCGGCGTTGACGCTGTCGTTCTCGAGCAGCAGCCGATCGACCCGCCGGTCGTGGTCGGCGGCGCTGAACTGCGCGCCGTAGCGGGCGAAAATGTTCTGCTCGTCCCACGCCGATAGTTTCGAACCCGCCCAGGCCTCGCGGGCGGCGGCGAGCGCCTCGACCGAGCGACCGCTGGCTGCCAGCGAATCCGCGTAGCGCGCGAACCCGTTCGCGCTGACCGGAGGGGTGGCGGCGAAGAAGGCCAGCACCGTCGCGGGCGTCTCGCCCGGAACCATGTTCTTCTCGGCCGCGCGGCGCAGCGCGATCTCGCCGGGCCAGCCGGGATTGGTGATCAGGAAGCGGGCATAATCCTGGAACGCATAGCCGTTCGACTGCCGCAGCCGGCGCCAGTCGTTGAGCGACACGGCGACATCCGCCGCCGCGGTGCTCGCCGACGCCGTCGGCTGGACATAGCCGGGCTGCGCATATTGCGTGGATGCTGCCGTCGCCGTGCCCAGCAACAGCGCCAGAAGTAGTGCCGCTCGCCTCATGCTGGACATATTGGGACCCCCGTCCTTATCAGGCGGTGAACAGCCGATCGGCAGGGATTGTTCCGGCTGAGACACGGAAGAGGGTTCATTGATGTTTTTCGGTTCCATCCCGGCCCTCGTTACCCCGTTCCGCAGCGGGACGATCGACGAGGACCTCTTCTGCGAGTTCGTCGAGTGGCAGATCGCGGAGGGCTCGAACGGGCTGGTGCCCTGCGGCACCACGGGCGAGTCGGCCACGCTGACCTTCGAGGAGCATTTTCGGGTCGTCGAGTTGTGCGTCGAGGTCGCAGCCGGGCGGGTGCCGGTGATCGCCGGCTGCGGCTCCAACGACACGCGCATCGCGATCAAGAACATGCAGCGGGCCAAGGAGCTCGGCGCCGACGCGGCGCTCGTCGTGCTGCCCTATTACAACCGGCCGGGGCAGGCCGGACTGGTCGCCCATTTCGAGGCGCTGGCGAACGCCTGCGACCTGCCGATCATGGTCTACAACGTGCCCGGCCGAACGGTCACCAACATCAGCGTGGAGACGCTGGCGAAGGTCGCCGCGCTGCCGACGGTGACCAGCATCAAGGATGCGACCGGAGATCTCGGGCGGGTCACGGCCCAGCGGCTGGCCTGCGGCACCGACTTCGCCCAGCTGTCAGGCAATGACGAGACCGCGCTCGCCTTCAACGCGATGGGCGGGGTGGGCTGCGTCTCGGTCAGCGCCAATGTCGCGCCGCGGCTCTGCGCCGACTTCCAGCGGGCAATGCGCGAGCAGCGATGGGCCGAGGCGATCGCCCTGCAGGACCGGCTCTATCCGCTGCACGTCGCGCTGTTCAGCGATGCGTCCCCGGCGCCGACCAAATATGCGCTGTCGAGGGTGCGGCCCGGTTTCCCGACCGAGATCCGCCTCCCGCTGGTCGAGGCGAGCGCCGAGAGCCGGGCCGCGGTCGACGCCGCGCTGGCCCACGCCGGGCTGCTCTAGTCGTCAGAACTCGTTCCAGTCGCTCGCGCTGCGCTGCTGCAGCGGGTCGACCCGCGCCGGAGGCAGCGGCTTCACCGGGGAGACATAGGTCGGCGGTGCAGCCGCGGTCTTGCCCGCGAGCGCTTTGCTAGGGGTTGGCTGCGCTTTCACAGTCGCGGGCGGCGGAGATGCGGGTGGTCGGGGTGCCGGCGCTGCCGGGCGGACGCCGGTCGGTGGAGCGGCAGCAGGGACCGGCCGGGCCGGCGAAGCGGGCCTCGTGGCGGGCGGGACGGGTCGCGCCTGGACGGTCGTCGGGCTGCGTGCCGGTATGGGTGTCGCGGGAAGAGCCGAAGGCGTCACCGAAGCGGATCGCGCCGGGCCGCCAGGCGGCGCGGCGGGGCGGACGTTCGCCTGTTCCGGGCGGACCGGCTTCGCTGCGCCGGCCGCTGCGACGGGCATGACGCCACTCTCGGCCGCGCCGAGCAGCGCGGAAAGGTCGGACAGCAAAGTCGAGTGCGAGCGGTTCTGGGTCGCGATGGTGTCGAGCAGGTCGTGCACCGCCTCGGCATCGGTGGTGATAGTCGCCAGCGCCTGGTCCACCTTCTCGACCGATCCGACCGCCGCGGCGATCTCCGTCTGGGTAGTGGTGAGCTGGGTTTGCGCCCGCTTCGCCTCTTCTTCGGCCCGCATTGCGAGGGCGCTCACCAGGTCGGCAACGACGGCGAAGCCGCGCCCGGCCTCGCCCGCCCGGCCCGCTTCCACCGCGGCGTTCATCGCCAGCACGCGGGTCTGGAAGGCGATCTTGTCCAGTCCTTCGATCACCGCGTCGATGCCCTTGGCGCAGCGCGCGACCCGGCCCATCGTCGTCACCGCCTCCTCGGTGACCCGGCGGCCGCCGATCATCGCGGCGGTCGCGCGATCGGCGCACTCGAGCGTCTCGGCGGCGGTCGCCGAACCCTGCGCAAGCTCCGTGCCTATCCGCTCCGCCGCGGCGCGTGCGGCGGCGAGCGCGGCGGCCCGGGCTTCCTCCTGCCTGACGCTCCTCTCGGGGCGTGCTCGGAACGGGCGCCTGGCGTCGCGATGGCGGCAGCGGGCAGCCGCTCACCCGAAAGGTCCAGGTCGCTCGGTGCAGCGGCAGCCAAGCTCATATCTTCGACTGTCGCTCGCCACTGATCGTGCATCGCGGTTCCCACCTCGGCCTCTCCATCAATTATAGGAGCGACGCGCTTCGGGCGGCGGCGCAACCCCGCTTCTGTTGCTGCTCGCCTCATTCGGCGCCGGCCGCTAGGGGAGGGCCGTCATAAGGGTGGGGGAACCAGAGCAGATGGACGGGCAGGAGAGGGGAGCGGCACCACTGGCCGGACGCCGGATCCTCGACCTGTCGCGGGTGCTCGCCGGGCCCTGGGCGACGATGGTGCTGGCGGATCTCGGCGCCGACGTGATCAAGGTCGAGAACCCGCGCGGCGGCGACGACACCCGGCACTGGGGGCCACCCTACACCGGCGGGGAGTCGGCCTATTATCTCTGCGCCAATCGCAACAAGCGCAGCATCGCGATCGACCTCGCCAGCGCCGACGGCCAGCGGATCGTGCGCGAGCTGGCGGCCCGCGCCGACGTGCTGGTCGAGAATTACAAGCAGGGCGGGCTCGCCCGCTTCGGACTGGACTATGAGTCGCTCGCGATCCTCAACCCGCGCCTCGTCTACTGCTCCATCTCCGGCTACGGCCGTGCCTCGCCGCTCGCCGACCGCGCGGGCTACGATTATGTCGTCCAGGCCGAGGCAGGGCTGATGGCGGTCACCGGGCCGGTCGACGGCGAGCCGATGAAGGTCGGTGTGGCCGTGGCGGACCTGTTCACCGGGATGGCCGCCGCCCAGGCGATCCTCGCCGCGCTGATCGCCGCCGACCGCGACGGGCAGGGGCAGCACCTCGACATGGCGCTCTACGACTGCCAGCTCGCCATGCTCGCCAACGTCGGCAGCGCGGCGCTGGTGTCGGGGCGGGAACCGCGCCGCTGGGGCAACGGCCACCCGACGATCGTCCCCTATCAGCTGTTCGACACCAGTGACGGACAGGTCGTCATCGCGGTCGGCAACGACGGCCAGTTCGCGGCGCTGTGCAATCGCCTGCTCGACCGCCCCGACCTTTGCGCGGACGAGCGCTTCGCCACCAACCGCGCCCGGGTCCAGCACCGCGACGACCTGCTCGCCGAACTGGTGCCGCTCATCGCCGCGCAGTCGACCGACTGGTGGCTGGGCGGCCTTCAGGCGATCGGCGTGCCGTCGGGCAAGGTGCGCGGGGTCCGCGAGGCGCTCGATGCGGCCGAGACTCTGGCGCGTGGAATGGTCGAGACGGTCGCCCACCCGACTGCCGGCAGCGTCGACCTGGTCGCCTCGCCGCTGAAATTGTCGCGCACGCCGGTGCGCCCGGCCGCGGCGCCCCCGCTGCACGGCGCCGACGCCGACGCGATCCTGGGCGAACTCGGCTACGGGATATCGAGCATCGCCGAGCTTCGCGGAAGCGGCGCGATCGGCTGACGCTCCGCCGTTGCGTTGACCCACGTCATCGGCCTAGCCTCGCCCGCCTGAAGGGGCCTTGTATGCTTTCAGCCGCACCGCCCGTCATTGTTGCCCCCGCGTCCGAAGAGCCGATGATCGAGGTCGTCGGCTCCCGTCCCGACCAGGCGCTCAAGATCGACCGGCGGACCTATCGGGTGCGCGAGACTCCGCGCTCGGTGCAGGCGGACAGCCTTCAGCTGCTCCGGGGCCTGCCGGCGGTCACCATCTCGCCGGACGACCGGGTCATGCTGCTGGGCAATCCCAACGTGACCCTGATGACCGACGGCGTGCCGGTCCGTGGCGACGCGGTGCAGTTCCTCCGCGGCCTGCGCGGCGGCGACATCGAGCGGATCGAGATCATCACCAATCCGTCGGCCGAATATCCGGCGGCGGGGACCGGCGGAATCATCAATTTCGTGCTTCGCAAGCCGACCCAGGACGGCACGTCCGGGTCGGCCAGCCTCGAGGCGAGCAGCCTCGGCGGGCTGAACGGCAACGCCAGCATCAAGGTCCGCAAGGGGCGCTGGACGCTCGAGCTCCAGCCGCAGGGGCGGATCGGGCTGCAGGACCGCTCGCGCTACGAGAAGCTGCGGACGATCCTCGACGGGCCCGACGGCCTCGTCGCCGACCGCGAAACCGGGCGGGGCCGGTCGGGCGGCGGGTTCGGGATGCTGGACGGCAAGCTCAGCTACGACCTCGATCCCCGCACCACCGTGTCGGTGGAACTGTCCGAGGGGCTGGTGCGCGATAGCAGTCGGGGCAGCGCCGACTTCCTCGGGCTCACCCCCAATTTCCGTTCCTTTTCGCAGCGTCAGCGCAACCGAACCGATGTGCGCTTCACCACCGGTTCGCTCGCGCTCGACCACAAGGGCCGCAAGGACGGGGAGACGCTGAAGGGACATGTGAACCTCTTCGGCAACCCCTATGCGAACGAGTCCACGGACATCCGGACCGACGATGGTGGCGGCCTGTCGGTGCGCACCGGCAACCGCAACCGCTTCCTCGAGAGCCAGGTCGACTGGCAGCATCCATTATCGGGCAAGCGCATCCTCTCGCTCGGCGCGAGCGACTTTCGCGAGCACAGCCGGCGGAGCTACGATTTCGTGGGATTTGCGCCAGGCGGCGCGGTGCAGGGAGCGGCCAGCGACCGCTTTTCGGGACTGCAGAACACCGCGGCGGTCTACCTGACCTTCCAGCAGCCGCTCGGCAGCCTCACCGTCATGCCCGGGTTTCGCCTCGAGCGGTTCGACCGCCGCGTGACCAGCCCCGGCGCTCCCACCGTGGAGGTGCACCGGACCAGCCTCTTTCCCTCGTTCCACCTCGACCGTGCGCTCGGCAAGTGGTGGAACCTGTCGCTCAGCTACAGCCGGCGCATCGACCGGCCCTCGTTCGACTGGGTCCGGCCCTATGTCATCATCAACGACCTTTTCAATGCGCAGCAGGGCAACCCGGGACTGCGCGACCAGATCAACGACAATGTCGAGGCCAACTTCCACTACCACCGCAAGTCGATCGACGCGGGGGTGATCGTCTACGACCGGCTGACCCGCCGGCTGTGGAGCGTCGGCTACCAGACCGCGCCGGACGGCATCGTCATCAACCAGCCGGTCAACAGCGGCCACAAGACGGATCGCGGCGCCGAGTTCGACGTCAACCTTCCGCTGGTCAAGCGGGTGAAGGCAAACGCCTCGGTCAACCTGTTCGACAGCCGCACGCCGGTCGTGACGCCGCTCGGCACCATCCCCGTCCGGATCTTCCGCTACACCGCCACCTCGACGCTCGACTGGACCGGTCCCGACCGCCGCGGCCGTCCCGGCGACAGCGCCCAGCTGCAGGTCGACTACCAGAGTCCCTGGCGCCAATATCAGCTCCGCTACGGCTCCTACCTGAGCTTAACGACCTCCTACACCCATAGTCTCAGCAAGACGCTGGCGGTCACCGCTCAACTCAAGAACCTGGGCTCGCTCCACAACCGCCACCGCCTCCTCGCGCCGGACGTGCAGGAAGACTATGACCGTCGCCTTCCCGGGCCGGAGCTGCGGATCAAGCTGGCGAAGACCCTCGGTCCGGCCAAGTAGGCGGGAGCACAAGCAGGGCGGCGGTGAAGGCTGGTGGACGCACTAGGGCTCGAACCTAGGACCCGCTGATTAAGAGTCAGCTGCTCTACCAACTGAGCTATGCGTCCATGCCTGTCAGGCAGCGCGCCGGTCCGGTGACCGGGGGCGCGTGGGGGCCTCTAACGGGGGTTGGCCGGCTTGGCAACCGCCCTTTACGACAAAGTTGAAACGGTGCGCTGCTGCCGCTCGAACGCCATCAGCAACCCGAGGCAGAGCATGACCGTCATCACCGCCGAGCCGCCGTAGCTGACCAGCGGAAGCGGCACGCCGACGACCGGAGCAAGGCCCATCACCATCAGGAGATTGATCGAGACGTAGAAGAAGATCACGCCGGACAGGCCCGCGGCGGACAGCTGGGCGAAGCGCGACTTGGCGTTGTAGCTGACCGTCATCCCCCAGCGGATCACCATGGCGAAGGCAAGGATCAGCAGCACCCCGCCGACCATTCCCCATTCCTCCTCCATCGTCGCGAAGACGAAGTCGGTGTGCCCCTCGGGGAGATAGTCGAGGTGGCTCTGGCTGCCCTGGAGGAAGCCCTTGCCCATGATCCCGCCCGAGCCGATCGCGATCTTCGACTGGCTGATGTGGTAGCCGGCGCCGAGCGGATCGCTCTCGGGGTCGAGGAAGATGTCGATCCGCTTCTTCTGGTAGCCGTGCATCAGGTGGTAGACAAACGGGGCCAGTGCGCCGAGCGCGACGGCGGGGCCGATGAACACCCACAGCGGGATGCCGGCGAGGAACATCACCGTGATCCCGACCAGCCCGACGACGATGCAGGTGCCGAGGTCGGGCTGGACGAGGATCAGGAAGGCCGGGACGCCGAGCAGCGCGGCGGCGGGCCAGATCGCCCGCCAGCGCTTGATCTCGCCGATCGGCAGCAGCTCGTAGAAGCGGGCGAGGACCAGCGCGATCGCCGGCTTCATGAACTCGGACGGCTGGAGCCGGACCGGGCCGAGGTCGAGCCAGCGCTGCGCCCCCTTGCCGACGAAGCCGATCATCTCGACCGCGATCAGCATGAGCAGGATCGCGCCATAGGCGGGAAAGACCAGGCTCTTGATCGTCGTCTCGCGGATCTTGGAGATGCCGACCGCGATCCCGAGGAAGACGAGCAGGGTCACGCCCTGCTTGAGCGCCCAGGGCGAGCTCGAGCCGCCGGCGGCCGAGTAGAGCACGAGCAGGCCGAAGCCGCCGATCGTCATGACCATGAAGATCAGCCGCCAGGGGAGGCGGGCGAGCGGTTGCGGGATGATGGCCGAACTGATCATGTGGTGGGGGTCGCCGGTCGCGGCGGGGCGCCCGCCGCGGTGGGGGAGGGGGCTACGCCCGCGGGCGGGGCATCGAGTATCGAGGCCGCTGCCGCCGGCGAGCGCGAGGGAGGAAGCGGAGGGTAGCCGTTGGCGGCCCGCCACGCGGCGGTCTTGCGCTCGGTGCGTTCCTCGAGCGAGCCGCCGATGCTGGTCTCGAAGCGGTGGAGCGCGTCGATCGCCTTGTTGCGGTCGTAGAGGAAGGTCACGGTGTCGCGGATCAGCGGCGCCGCCACCGCCGCGCCGAACCCGCCATGCTCGACGATCGCCGCTGCGGCGTAGCGCGGGTTGTCGTAGGGCGCGAAAGCCATGAACAGTGAATGGTCGCGCAGCTTCCAGTTCGCCGCGGTGTAGTTGCCGCGTTCGTGCGCGGCGAGATTGTGGGTCTGCGCCGTGCCCGTCTTGCCAGCCATCTGGATCCCGGCCAGCGGAAGCTTGGCGGCGGCCGCCGTGCCGTGATCGACCACGCCGGCCATCGCCGTGCGGATGAAGGCGAGGTGGTCGGCGTCGACGGCCAGCTGGGCCTGCGGCACCACGGGCGCGGCCTTGAGGAGCCGGGGCACGACCCGCTTCCCGGTCGCGAGCCGGCTCGCCATGACCGCGAGCTGGAGCGGGTTGATCAGGACATAGCCCTGGCCGATCGACATGTTGATCGTGTCGTAGGTCTGCCACTCGCGATGATATTTGCGCATCATCCACTGCGGGTCGGGGATGGTGCCGTATCGCTGGTTGTTGAACGGCAGGTCGAACTTCTCGCCGAAGCCCATCGAGCGGACCATCGGGGCCAGCTTTTCGGCGCCGACGCGGCGACACATCTCGTAGAAATAGATGTCGCAGCTGTGGACGACCGCCGCGTCCATGTCGACCGCGCCATGCTTGGCGTCGCAGTGGAAGACGTGGTTGCCGAGCGGATAGGAGCCGTTGCAGTAGACCCGCTGCTTGCGGTCGATCCCGGCATTGAGCAGCGCCATCGCCATCGACGGCTTGATCGTCGAGCCGGACGGGTAGAGGCTCTGCAGCGCCTTGTCGACGAGCGGCAGGTGATCGTCGCCGGACAGCATCTTCCACTCGGCCTGGCTGATCCCGTCCGAGAAGTTGTTGGGGTTGAACGAGGGCATCGAGGGCATCGCCAGGATGTCGCCGTTGGTGACGTCGATGACGACCACCGAGCAGGACTGGTCGCCGATCCGCCGGGCGGCATATTCGTGGAGGTCGGCGTCGATGGTGAGCTGCACGGTGCGCCCGCTACGATCCGGCTTGGGCTCCAGCTCCCGCACCAGCTTGCCGCGCGCGGTAACCTCGACCCGCTGCCCGCCGGGCTGCCCGCGGAGCAGCGGCTCGAGCGACTGTTCGAGCCCCTCCTTGCCGATCTTCACCCCGGGGATGATCAGCAGCGGATTCTTGTTCTCCTTCTCATAATCCTGCTGGCTGGCCGCGCCGACATAGCCGATCAGCTGCCCGACCGCGCTCCCGGCCGGGTAGAAGCGGGCGAAGCCGCGCGAGGGCGCGACGCCGGGGAGTTCGGGCAGCCGCACAGTGAGCGCCGCATATTGTTCGTAGGGAATGTTGTCGGCGACCGGCACGGGGCGGAAGCCGTGGGTCTGCTCGAGCTCGCCCTTGATCCGGTCGATGTCGTCGGGCGCCAGCTGGAGCACCTGCGCGACAGTGGCGATGATCCGGTTGCGCTCGTTCTTGTCCATCTGCTGCGGGATGAGGTCAACCCGGAAGCTCGAGCGATTGATCGCGATCGGCTTGCCGCCGCGGTCGATGATCCAGCCGCGCCTGGGAGGCACCGGGATCAGCTGGACCCGGTTGCTCTCGCTCATCAGCTGGTATTTTTCGTTCTGGGCGATGGCGAGCCAGCCCAGCCGTCCGATCAGCACAGCGCCGATCGCCCCCTGCGCGCCGCCGACGAACAGCATGCGGCGCGAGAAGCTGATCGACTGGTGGGTCGTCGTGATGCGCTGCATCTTGTTCATCGGCCGAGCCGCCAGCGGTCGATCGCCCCCGCCAGCCGCGCCGCGAACGGAAAGGCGAGAATGGAAAAGGCGAGCGATGGCAGGGAATGGGTGAACGGAAGATGGCTTCCGGCGAGGCCGTCGATCCACCAGCGGAACGCGGCGGAGCCGAGCAGCAGCAGCGCCGCCAGCGCCCATTCGAGCCAATAGTCGCGCCACATGGTGCGCCGATCGCTGAGGTCGAGCAGCAGCATGCACCCCGTCCACAGCGCGATCGAGAGGCCGATCGGGCTGGCGGTCAGCAGGTCGTTGGCAAAGCCGAGCGGGCCCGCCCACCAGCTCGGCCAGACGTCCGACCGGAGCATCCGCCAGGTCAGCAGCATGACCAGCCCGAAATCGGGGAACCAGCCGGTCTGGGTGACGATCGGCAGCAGCGAGAGCGCCGAGGCGAGCACGACCGAGATCGCCGGCCAGTAGGTGGCGAGCCGGCGCGGTCCCCGGTCGATCCGCCCGGTGCCGAGCGCCGCGCGGACCATCAGGGCTTCTCGTTGGCGGCGGTCAGCGCGGCGTCCTCGAATGGTCGCTCGACCAGCGCGAAGCTGACCTGGCTGGGATCGGCGAGGGGCAGGGCGATGGCGCCGTCGTCGTCCAGCTTGACCACCCGAGCGACCGGAACCAGCGGCGGGTAGAGTCCGCCGGTGCCGCTGGTCACCACGATGTCGCCGCGGCGGAACGGGTTGCGGCCGACTTCGAGCGGACGGAGGTCGATCGTCCCGTCGCCCCGCCCGGTCGAAATGACCGCCTGGCCGGTCCGCAACAGCCGCACCGGGACGATGTTCGAGCGGTCGGAGATCAGCAGCACCCGGCTGGCGAGATGGCCCGCGTCGATGATCCGGCCGATCAGCCCCTCCGGCGCGCGCACCGGCATGCCGACCGCCACCCCGTCGCCTTGCCCGGCCGAGAGGATGGCAAAGCGGCGCTGGCTCTCGAAGCTGGAGCCGACCACGCGCCCCGAGGCGACCGCCTCTCGGCTGTGCTCGCGAAGCTCGAGCGCCGCCTTGAGCTGGCGGTTCTCCTGCATGATCGCGCGGGCCTCGAGGATCTCGCGGCGCATCCCGTCGCGCTCGGCCTTGAGCTTGCCGTTCTGGGTCGCGGCGTCCCAGTAGTTGCCGGCCCCGGTCGTGATCCCGCTGGCCGTGTCGACCACCTCGCGCAACGCCCCGGTGACTGGGGCCGAGGCGTCGAGCGCCGCGCCGCGGACGCCCGCAAAGGCCTTGGGCGCCACCAGCGACATGGCGAGCAGGACCAGTCCCACCACCAGGCCGGCGATCGCCGCCAGGAAGCTGAAGAAGAGGCTATACTGCGCCCGCCGCGACCAGCCCGGGCGCGCACCTGTCGGCGGCGCCACCTGCTATCCCCCTCTTACGCGGTCTGGAGGACGCCGCGGAACTGCTCTTCCTCGAGCGCCCGGCCGGTGCCCAGGGCGACGCAGGTCAGCGGATCCTCGGCGACCGTGACCGGCAGCCCGGTCTCGTCGCGCAGCACCTCGTCGAGGCCCTGCAGCAGCGCGCCGCCGCCGGTCAGCACGATGCCCTGGTCGCAGATGTCGGCGGCGAGCTCGGGCGCGGTGTTCTCGAGCGCGATCCGGACGCCCTCGACGATCGTGCCCACCGGTTCCGACAGCGCCTCGGCGATCTGGCCCTGGTTGATCGAGATTTCCTTGGGCACGCCATTGACGAGGTCGCGGCCCTTGATGTGGACGGTCTTGCCGATGCCGTCGACCGGCGGCTTGGCGATCCCGACCTCCTGCTTGATCCGCTCGGCGGTCGCTTCACCGATCAGCAGATTGTGGTTGCGCCGGACGTAGGAGGAGATCGCCTCGTCCATCTTGTCGCCGCCGACCCGCACCGACGTCGTGTAGGCGAGGCCGCGGAGCGAGAGGACGGCGACCTCGGTGGTGCCGCCGCCGATGTCGACGACCATCGAGCCGATCGGCTCGGTCACCGGCATGTCGGCGCCGATCGCGGCGGCCATCGGCTCCTCGATCAGGTAGACGGCGCTGGCGCCGGCGTTCGACGCGGCGTCGCGGATCGCGCGGCGCTCGACGCTGGTCGAGCCCGAGGGCACGCAGATCACGATTTCCGGAAAGCGCCAGGCGCGCATCTTGCCGCCGTGGACCTTGTGGATGAAGTGCTTGATCATCTGCTCGGCGACATCGATGTCGGCGATGACCCCGTCGCGCAGCGGGCGGATGGCTTCGATCTGGTCGGGCGTCTTGCCCATCATCAGCTTGGCGTCGTCACCGACCGCCTTGACCTTCTTGACGCCGTTGATGGTCTCGATCGCGACGACCGAGGGCTCGTTGAGGACGATGCCGCGGCCCCGGACATAGACCAGCGTGTTGGCCGTCCCGAGGTCGATCGCCATGTCGTGCGACATCCATTTGAACCAGCGCGTCCAGAACATGCCCTACTTGTCTCTCGCTGTTGCCCGTGTGGCCTGCGCCCTGCCCGAAGTGCTCTTCACGGATGATTAAACCGGTACCGGCAAGCGCGCCGTAAATCTGGAGAAATCAGGCGCTTCGCAGGTTCGCTCGGATTGGGCTAGAGCATCATCCATGTCAATAAGAAGGCTGCCCTCGCATCTCGTCGACCGCATCGCCGCCGGCGAGGTGGTGGAGCGGCCGGCAAGCGCGCTCAAGGAGCTGGTCGAGAATGCGCTCGACGCCGGGGCTCGGAACGTCGACGTAAGGCTCGCTGCCGGCGGGCTCGACCTCGTCGAGGTGGCCGACGACGGGTCGGGGATGAGCCCCGACGACATGCGCCTCGCGCTCGAGCGGCACGCCACTTCCAAGCTCCCGGACGAGCGAATCGAGGCGGTGGCGAGCTTCGGCTTCCGCGGCGAGGCGCTGCCGTCGATCGCCAGCGTCGCCCGCTTCACGCTGGAGAGCCGGGTCCGGGGCGCCGAGGGCTGGCGGCTGGTGGTGGATCACGGCCAACCGGCGGGCGAGGGGCCGGCGGCGCTTCCGCCGGGCACCCGGGTCAGGGTCGAGGAGCTGTTCGGCAAGGTGCCCGCCCGGCGCAAGTTCCTCCGCTCTCCCCGCGCCGAATATGCCGCGTGCCTGGACGCGATGCGGCGGCTGGCAATGGCGCGGCCCGACGTTGCCTTTTCGGTCCAGCACGATGGGCGCAGGGTGCTGTCGGTCCAGCCGGACACGCTGCAGAACCGGGTCGCCGCGCTGCTCGACCCGGGCCTCGCGCGGAGCGGCGTCGGCATCGACCTCGTTCGCGGCGGGCTGCAGCTGGGCGGGGTGGTCAGCCTGCCGACCTTCAATCGCGGCGCGGCGGACCAGCAGTTCCTGTTCGTCAACGCCCGGCCGGTCAAGGACCGGCTGCTGGTCGGGGCGCTCCGCGCCGCCTACCGCGACCTGCTCGCCCGCGACCGCCACCCGCTCGCCGCCCTGTTCCTGGTGCTGCCAGGGGAAGAGGTCGACATCAACGTCCACCCGGCCAAGACCGAGGTCCGCTTCCGCGACCCGCAGGCGGTGCGCGGCCTCATCGTCGGCGGGCTCCGCGCGGCACTGGACGAGGCGGGGCACCGCAGCGGAATCCACGATCAGGCGGCGGCGCCGGTGAACTGGACGGTCGAGCCGGTCCGGCCGGGAGGCGCGGGTCCGGATCTCGGGACCGCGCCCATGCCCTTTCCTCCGCCGGCCCCGTTCGCCGGGCTGATGGTGGCGGAAAGCCGCTCGCTCTTCACCGCCGCACCCGCCGCGCGTGCCGAGCCGGCGACCGCGCCGGTGCCGAGCCATCCGCTCGGCGTCGCCCGCGGGCAGGTCGCGGCGACCTACATCGTCGCCGAGGCGGAGGACGGGCTGGTGATCGTCGACCAGCATGCCGCGCACGAGCGGCTGGTGCTCGAGCGGATGCGCGCGGCGCGGACCGGCGGCGCCACGTCGAGCCAGCCGCTGCTGCTGCCGGTGGTGGTCGAGCTCGACGAGCCGGATGCCGACCGGGTCGAGGAGCTGACCGGCGAACTCGCCGCGCTCGGACTGGAGCTGGAACGGTTCGGGCCGACGGCGATCCTCGTCCGCGCCACGCCCGCCGCCCTCGGCCGAGCCGACGTCGAAGGGCTCGTCCGCGATCTCGCCGCGCAGGCCGCCGAGCTGGGCGGGGTGATGGCGTTGCAGGACCGGCTCGACCATGTCGCGGCCACCATGGCCTGCCACGGCTCGGTCCGGGCGGGACGGATCCTCTCCGTCGCCGAGATGAACGCCTTGCTGCGCGAGATGGAAGTCACGCCGCACAGCGGCCAGTGCAACCACGGCCGCCCGACCTGGGTGAAGCTTTCCATGCCTGACGTGGAGCGGCTTTTCGGACGGAAATGAAGGGCTTAGCTCGAGACCGATGAGTTGGTCAGGTGGGACAGCCGTGATTACCGGGCCAATGTCTGCTCCCGACCCATTGCGGACATTCGAGCCAAAGGTCCGAGCTCGATCGATTGCATACATTGAGTGGCGAGGTAGGTTGGGGTGTGCTTCGACGCCGTCGCCTCTTGTTCGTGATCCTGTTTGGTGTGGTTGCCGCCTTGCTGGCGATTGCCGTCCCGAAAACTCGATACTTGAGCAGCCTTTGGCTTCTCATCGTGTCGACCGGTGGGCCGTGGCTCGTCTGGGATTTTGCCAGAAAGCTCTACACGGCGGCCATGGAGGGCTACTTCGATACCGACCTCTACGGGAGAGCGCACCGCGATAGTGAGCGGAGCCTCTTTAGGAACAATGTCATTGCCCACATCGCCTTGCTTCCCGTCTTCACGAGCGGCGTTGTCTTGATATGGCTGAATGCTCTGGACGCTGTCCAGATGGCACAATGACGAACGTCCGCTTTCGACCCATTGCGGACATTAGGCCCGACCTTGAAATGGCGGATCTTTCGATGGGAGGGCATGAGCAGTGGAGCAATTAGGTCGCGATGCACCGCTTCCGAGTGAGATGCAGGGACGCTGGGTCGCCGTCGAAGACCCCGCAGCCGAACTGATTGTGAACGGAGGGGAAGTTACCTGTTTCGGCCAAGCAATCGATTACGACTACAAGTTGGTCGGTGAAGATGACGGTGCTCTCACCGTGAGCCTGAAAATCAACAACGAGGCCTGTGAGGACACATTTCAACGTTCCAACATCACGGGGTTAGTCAGGACGCCGGATGGCGAGTTCTACGCATATAATGTGAAGTTTGCGAGTCAGTTCGTCCGAGCGGCAAGCTGACTGCGAACGTCCGCTTTCCACCCATTGCGGACATTCGCACTCCCTTGTTTCGTGCACCCACCTCGGTGAAACTTTCCATGCCTGACGTCGAAAAGCTGTTCGGCCGGAGGTGAGCAGCCCGGTCGGCTCGAACTTCCCGGCCGGGCGGGTTGTCGACGATCGCTGAAGCATGACTGCAGTCGGGCTACATCTCCACCATCCAGGAGCACCATCGTGTCAAAAGACGGCCCAAGCGCGCTGAACTTGCTTCGGATTGTTGCGCCGCCGACACGAGCCCGCGAAAAGCAGGCCGGCGTGGCCCCAGCATCTTTTTCACTCCGCTGAAACATTGCATTCGCTCGCCGGCACGCCGGGGGGCGTGCCTAATCATCGTTCCGGGGGAACTATTGTGAACAAGTTTGTTGCGCTCGCGGCCGTTGCCGCGACGACCGCCATCGCTGCGCCGGCGGCTGCCCAGGGCGGGCCGACCGGCCCGGTCGGGGCCCATGTCGAGGCGGTGCTCGGGGTCGACCATGTCCGGCTCGAGCTCGACGATCTTGGCCTTGGCGGCCATGTCGGCGACGAGGGCATCCTCTATGGCCTGGGCGCCGGCTTCGACTTCGCGGCGACGAGCCGCGTCTCGCTCGGCGTCGATGTCGAGGCGACCGATTCGACGCTCAAGGCGAGCGACTCGACGGCGAGCATCCGCGCCAGCCGCGACCTCTACGCCGGTGGGCGGGTCAGCCTGGCGGTCGCGAGCCGGACCAATCTCTACCTGAAGGCGGGCTACAGCAACGCCCGCTTCACCGGTCGCGACGGCAACCTTCGCGCCAGCACGACGCTGGACGGCCTCCGCCTTGGCGGCGGCGTCCAGGGTTCGCTCGGTGGCAAGGCCTTTGTCGGGCTGGAGTATCGCTACACCAACTACCAGTCGGACGTGACCCGGCACCAGGGCGCGCTGCTGATCGGCACGCGCTTCTAGGCGACGGCGTCATCTGCCTGTCAGCGGGGAACTGGCGCGGTCGATACCGTTCTGCTACCCATCGGACTCGGCTATCGAAGGAGACGAACGGTGGAAGAGAACCGGATCTACTTCGCCAGGCGCGCCGCCGAGGAAGAGGCTCGCGCCACCGAAGCCATGGACCCCCATGCGGCCGACGCCCATCGCCAGATGCAGCGCGCCTATCTCGAGCGCGCCAGCACCGGCGACCGCCATGGACCGCGGGAGATCGTCGGCTAGCCCGACGGAAACAGGCGGGTGCGGGCAGCCTCGAGCGGCGAGGCGCGGTCGCCCTTCCGCCGCTCGCGAAGCCGGGCATAGTCCGAGTCCCGCTCGCGCTGCAGTTCGTCGGTGAAGGCGCCGGAACGGACGCTCGCGAGGATCGCCGCCATCCGCTCGCGCACCCCCTCGTCGACGATGCGCGGTCCGCCGAGCGCCGCGCCGAGTTCGGCCGTGTTGCTGATCGCCTCGCGCATGCCGGCGAGACCGCGGTCCTCGATCAGCCCGGCGAGCAGCTTCAGCTCGGACACGCACTCGAGGTAGGCGACTTCCTCCGAGATGCCGGCGGCGACGAGGGTCTGCCAACCGGCGACCAGGATGTCGGGAACCGCGCCCCAGACCACCGCCTGTTCGTTAAACAGGTCGGAAACGCATTCCTCCTCGAAGCTGGATTCGATGATCCCGGCGCGTCCGCAGCCCAGCGCCTTCGCATAGGCCAGCGCCAGCGCGCGTGCCCGGCCGCTCGCGTCCTGGTGGACGGCGACCAGCGCAATCATCCCCTTGCCGTCGCGGTAGAGGCTGCGGAGCGCCGTGCCGGGCCCCTTGGGCGCGATCATCAGCACGTCGAGGTCGGGACGCGGCGTCAGCAGCCCGAAGTGGACCGCGAGGCCATGGCTGAAACCGATCGCGCGGCCGGGGCTCAGCGCCGGCTCGAGCTCGCGGTAGAGGGCGGGCAGATGCTCGTCGGGCACCAGCAGCATGGCGAGGTCCGCGTCGGCAACCGCTTCAACCGGCGCCACCACCATCAACCCGTCTTCGCGAGCCCGGGGAATCGCGGCGGAGCCGGCGCGCTGGCCCACCACCACGTCGATGCCGCTGTCGCGCAGGTTGAGCGCCTGCGCCCGCCCCTGGTTGCCATAGCCGATGATCGCCACCCGCTTGCCGGAGAGCGGGGCGGCATCGATCTGGTCTTCTCGGATCATGTCCATGCCGCCCGACTAGGCGGCCGGCGCGAGCAAGGCTAGCGCGGCCTCGACCGCCCCCGGCTCGTCGAGCGGGGCAGTGAAGCGCGGCCAGTCGGCCGGCGGCTGGTGCGCGAACCAGGTATATTGCCGCTTGGCGTAGCGGCGCGTTGCCTGCTGTCCGGCTGCCAGTGCCGCCGCCCGGTCGGTCCGGCCCGCCGACCAGTCCGACACCTCGCGGACCCCGATCGCGCGCATGGCCGGGAGCGCCGGGTCGAGGCGGCGGGAGAGCAGCCGCTCGACCTCGTCCGCGGCCCCGAGGTCGAGCATGGCGGCGAAGCGCTGGTCGCAGCGGCGATAGAGCCAGTCGCGCGGAGGCAGCAGGACCAGTGGACGAAGCTGGATGGCATCGCCGATCCCGCCGCTACGCTCGGCCTGCCATTCAGCGAGCGTCCGCCCGGTCGAGCGCACCACCTCGAGCGCGCGAGCGATCCGCGTCGTGTCGGCGGCGTTGAGCTTTGCCGCGCGATCGGGGTCGAGCCGCTCCAGCTCGGCTCGGTTCTCGGCCACCGAGCGGCTTCGCACCTCGGCGCGCACCGCGGGATCGATCGGCGGCACCGGCGCGATTCCGTCGAGCAGGGTGCGCAGGTAAAGGCCCGTCCCGCCGCACAGGACCGGAAGCCGCCCGGCCGCATGGAGGGCGTCGATCTCCGCCTTTGCCGCGGCCGCCCAGTCGGCGGCGGAGCAGGGCTCGGCGGCGTCCCAACAGCCGTAGAGGCGGTGCGGTGCCCGCGCCTCGTCGGCCGCCGAAGGCCGGGCGCTCAGGATCGACAGATCGGCATAGACCTGCGCGCTGTCGGCGTTGACGACCGCGCCACCCCAGCGTTCCGCCGCGGCGAGCGCGAGCGCGGACTTGCCGCTCGCCGTCGGACCGGCGATGAGCAGGACAGGAGGTCGCCCCTTGATCATCGTCACGCTGATAGCAGCCGGTCGCCTGACCCGGGACAATATTCACGACGCGCGTCGGCTCGTCGCGGACGCGGGACTGGAATCCCCGGGATGGCGCTGGCTCGACGAGGGCGACGCGGCGGACATCGAGGTCGAAGGGAGCCCGACGGCGGTCGGATCGCTCCGCGCCCGGCTAAGGGAGGGACTGGTCGGGATCGACGTCGTCGTTCAACTGGCCGAGCACCGCGCCAAGCAGCTGTTCGTCGCCGACATGGACTCGACCATGGTCGGGCAGGAATGCATCGACGAACTCGCCGACTACGCCGGGCTGAAGGCGCCGATCGCCGCCATCACCGAGCGGGCGATGCAGGGCGAGATCGACTTCCGCCAGGCGCTGGAGGAGCGGGTGGCGGCGCTCTCGGGGCTCGGGATCGTCCAGATCGAGCGGTGCCGGCGCGACAAGATCAGCCACAATCCCGGCGCGGCGACGCTGGTCCGGACCCTGCGGGCGAGGGGCGCGACGACGCTGCTGGTGACCGGCGGCTTCCACGACTTCGCCGACCCGCTCGCGGCGCAGCTGGGCTTCAGCGAGGTGCGGGCCAACAGTCTCGAGAGCATGCACGGTCATCTCACCGGGCGGGTCGTCGGCGAGATCGTCGATTCGGCGGCGAAGCGGGCCGCGCTGGTCGAGTTCCGCGAGCAGATGGGGCTCGCGCCGCACCAGGTCATGGCGGTGGGCGACGGCGCCAACGACCTGCCGATGATCGAGGAGGCCGGGCTGGGCGTCGCGTATCACGCCAAGCCCAGGCTCGCGCAGGCGGCCGACGTGCGCATCGACCATAACGACCTGACCGCGCTGCTGTGGGCGCAGGGCATTCCCCGTCGCGAGTGGGTCGCGACCTAGCGCTCGGGGACCGCGAAGCAGGCCGTCCCGGCCCGGGCCAGAGCCGCGCAGGTCGAATCCGCCTGCGCCTTGCTGGCGTAGGGGCCGACCTGCAACCGGAGGACGGATCCCGCTGGGACGAAATAGGCGATGCGGTCGTGAAGCACGGTGTTGGCGAGCCGCCGCATCAGCGCGTCCGCCGATGCTCGCTGCGAGAAGGCGCCGAGCTGGATCCGCCACTTGCCGCCAGCGACGACCGGTGCGGCAGCGGGGTGCGGGAGCGGAGGCGCCGCGGCGGTCGCGACCGGAGCTGGCGGCACCTTCCGGGCGGCGATCGCCTTGCCCTCCTTGCCGGCTGGCACGACCCCGCCGGGCGGCCGGGCGGCAGCCATCGCCTGCGCCATCGCGACCCCCCGCTGGCGGGCGCCCAGCGGCAGCGCGCCGTCCATCTGGGTCAGCGTGTCCTTCGCCGGGGCGAGGCCCTGCGCCGCGGCGCGGCTGACGAAGGCGTAGGCGAGGATCTGGTCCTGCGGCACCCCGTCGCCATTGAACAACGCCGTCCCGTAGACCAGCATGGCGCGCGCCTCGCCGCCTTCGGCCGCGGTCTTGAGCCAGCGCATCCCAGCGATCCGGTTGCCGTTCTGGAACAGCATCAGCCCGAGACTGGTCTGGGCGTCGGCATGCCCCTGCCGCGCCGAGCGCTCGAACCAGCCCTGGGCGGCGGCGAGGTCGAGCTGCACGCCGCGGCCCAGCTTGTAGGCCTGGCCGAGATTGAATTGGGCGTCCGCGTCCCCCTTGTCGGCGAGCGGCTTCCAGATGCTGACGGCACGTGCAGGGTCGTTCTTCTGCCAGGCGTCGATCCCGGCCTTCACCGTCTGCGCCGGGGCCGACCCGCTCGCCAGCGCGAGCGCGACCGCGATCAGTACCTTGTTCATCCGACGACCCCGCATTCTCCCGCCGCCCTGAATAATCGCCGGCCCGGAAGCGCGAAACAGCGTCTTGATGATCTTAACCAGATTTTAGGCCGGACAGCCCATTCCGTTGCTCAACAGCATCGCATTTGGCGAGGGGACAGGAATGCGCGTTCTGGCTTTGGCATCGCAGAAGGGGGGCAGCGGCAAGACGACGCTCTCCGGTCACTTGGCGGTGCAGGCGCAGCTGGCAGGGGCCGGCCCGGTCTGCCTGATCGACATCGACCCGCAGGGATCGCTGGCCGACTGGTGGAACGAGCGGCAGGACGACATGCCGGCCTTTGCGCAGACCACCGTGGCGCGGCTCGCCTCGGATCTCGAGGTCCTTCGTCAGCAGGGCTTCCGCCTTGCCGTCATCGACACGCCGCCGGCGATCACCATGGCGATCCAGAGCGTCATCGCGGTGGCCGAGCTGATCGTCATCCCGACCCGTCCGAGCCCGCACGATCTGCGCGCCGTCGGCGCCACGGTCGACCTGTGCGAGCGTGCCGGCAAGCCGCTGATCTTCGTCGTCAACGCGGCGACGCCCAAGGCGAAGATCACCTACGAGGCTGCGGTCGCTCTGTCGCAGCACGGAACTGTGGCCCCGGTCACGCTGCATCACCGCACCGACTTCGCCGCCTCGATGATCGACGGCCGGACCGTCATGGAGATCGATCCGAAGGGCAAGTCGGCCAACGAGGTCATCGAGCTGTGGGACTATATTTCGGACCGCCTCGAGAAGAATTTCCGCCGTACCGTCTTCGCCGCACCCGCCGCGCCGGGCGCCAGCGTCGCGCAGCCGCGTCCCGTCGGCGGCTTCGGCCGTCGTGTGGTCGGCCAGTAAGGGAAGAGGTCGTCGTGAAGATCGAACCCAAGGCTTTTGCGTCTTTGTCCTCGGGTCTCCTGGCCCGCAAGGGCGCCGCGCGTCCCGCCATGCGCCCCCAAGGCTTCGGCCAGATGGGCGGCAACATGGAGGACCTCGGCTGGAACGACATGGGCTTCGAGCCGCCCAAGCCGGCGCTCGTGCCGGTGCGCGACGCGGCTCATGACGCGTTCGGCGCCGAGATCGGCCCCGCGCCGATCCGCAACCCGGTCGCCGGCCTGACCCCGGTCGGCTCGCCCGTCCACGAGCAGCAGGCCGTCATCGAGAACCGGCTGGTCGCGGTGGAGGAGCCCGAGGAAGTCGACGAGACCGCCGAGCTCCACGAGCCCGGTGACGAGGCCGCTCCGCTGGTCCTCGTCGCGGCGCCCGAGCCGGTCGCTCCGGCCGTGGTCGCTCCAGCCCCGGTTGCTCCGGTCGCCAAGGTGCAGCGGACGCCGCGCCAGCGTTCCGTCGCGGGGGCCAAGGCCAAGGCGGCGTTCACTCTCCGCCTCGATCCGGACCGGCATCTCAAGCTTCGTCTCGCCTGCGCGGTCAGCAGTCGCTCCGCGCAGCAGCTGGTAACCGCCGCACTCGATACGCTGCTGAGCTCCATGCCCGAGCTCGACGCCATGGCCCGGAAGGCCGCTCGAAAGGATTGACCCGATGACCACGCCGCTGCGCGCTGCGCTCTCCGCCCTTGCCGTCTCGACTGTGCTGGCGGGTTGCGCCGGGCCGGGGAGCCGGCAGCCCCAGAGCGCGTCGGCGGATGGATCCAGGATCGGGCTTGCGACCCGGGCGCAGGCCGCGCTGATGAGCGGGAACGGTGCCGCGGCGGTCGACCTCGCCGAACAGGCGGTCGCCGGCAAGCCGGACAATGCCCAGTTCCGGGCGCTGCTCGGCAGCAGCTACATGGCGGCAGGCCGCTTCGCTTCGGCCGAAGCCGCCTTCCGCGACTCCCTCAGCCTCGATCCCAGCGACTCCTCGGTCGCAATGAAGCTGGCGCTCAGCCTCGTCGCCGAAGGCAAGAAGGACCAGGCGCTCGGCCTGCTCGACCAGCTCCGCAGCAGCGGCGATGCCGCCGACGTCGGGCTGGCGATGGCGCTGGCCGGGCAGCCGGGCAACGCCGTCGCGGTGCTCCAGGAAGCGGCCGCCCAGCCGGGCGCCGATGCCCGGGTCCGCCAAAACCTCGCGCTGGCCCACGGCCTCGCCGGAGACTGGGCGCAGGCCCGCGTCGTCGCGGCGCAGGACCTGCCCGCCGCGGCGCTCGACAGCCGGCTCCAGCAATGGATGGGGTTCGCGCATCCGGCCACCACGGCTTCGCAGGTCGCCTCGCTGATCGGAGTCACGCCCGCGGCCAGCGATCCGGGCCAGCCGGTGCGCCTCGCGCTCACCCAGCCGGCAAGCCCGGTCCGCCTCGCGCAGGCCGCGCCGGTCGCGGCAGCGCCCGCTGACGTGGCGGCGCCGGTCGCCGTCACTGACAATTCCACCGTTCTGCCGCTGCCGGCCCCGGCTGCCGTCGCGGCGGCGGCTCCGATGCCCGACATCGCCACCGCCGCGCCGCGCGCCATCGCGCCCGCGCCGGTCGTGCAGGCCGCCGCAGAGCCCTACGTCCAGGTCCGCAAGCTCGGTCGTGCCTTCCGCCCGGCGAGCTATACGCCGAAGGGCGCGCTGCTGCGCCCGGCAGTCATGCCGCGTCTCTCGCCGCAGGGTGGCGCGGTCGTTCAGCTCGGCGCCTATGGCTCGCCCGATCGGGTCGCCGCCGCCTGGAACGCGGCCGCTCGCCGCTATCCCAGCCTCAAGCGCTACCAGCCGGCCAGCGCGAGGTTCAGCGGTCCGCGCGGGACCGTCTATCGCCTGTCGCTCAGCGGCTTTCCCAGCGAGGGCGCCGCGCTCCGGCTGTGCGGGTCGCTCCGCTCAGCCGGCGGATCCTGCTTCGTCCGCCGGGTGGCAGGCGACGCGCCGGTCCAGATGGCGTCGCGCTGAGCCGCGTCTAGCCGATCAGCAGTTCGAGGCAGGCCATCCGCATCGCCACGCCATTCTCCACCTGGCGGAGGATGAGCGAGCGGTCCTGCAGGTCGGCAACCTCGTCGGCGATCTCGACGCCGCGATTCATCGGGCCGGGGTGGAGGACGACCGCCTCCGGCCGGGCGATCGCCAGCCGGCCGAAGGTCAGGCCATAGCGCGACAGATATTCGCCCGGCGCGTCGCCGAGCTCCTCGTCGAGCCGCTCGCGTTGGATCCGCAGCATCATCACCGCGTCGGCGCCCTCGAGCGCTTCGTCGATCGACAGGGTCGAGCCCGCCGGCTCCAGCCCGGGCGGCCCGGCCAGTCGGACGTTCGCACCCAGCCGAGGCAGCAGCTTGGCGTTGGAACGCGCGACCCGGCTGTGACGGACGTCGCCTAGGATGGCGACGGTCACCCCGTCCAGCGAGCCGAACTGCTGGCGAAGTGTCAACGCGTCGAGCAAAGCCTGGGTGGGATGCTCGTTGGTCCCGTCGCCCGCGTTGATCACCGGGCAGTCCATCAGCGCCGCGACAGTGGCGACCGCGCCGTCCTCGCGGTGGCGGAGCACCAGCGCATCGGGGCGCATCGCGTTGAGCGTCCGCGCGGTGTCCTCCAGCGTCTCACCCTTCTTGACGCTCGAATGCTCGACCGACAGCGTCAGCGGCTGCGCGCCGAGCCGTGCCGCGGCGGTCGCGAAGCTCATCGCGGTGCGAGTGCTGTTCTCGTAGAAGACGTTGAACACGGTGCGCCCGGCAAGCTGGGTGCTGCTCTCGCGGCGGCGGTTGGCGGCGGCGAACTGGTCCGCCCGGTCGAGCAGGGCGGCGATCTGCTCGTCGTCGAGCGAGTCGATGGAAAGAAGGTGCACGAGAGCGTTTGCTAGACCGGCCGCGGCAGGTTGACCAGCGCGTCGATCGCGCCCTGCAGGATATGCGCGGCGGCGAGGCGGTCGACTTGCTCCGCGCGCTTGGCCCGGCTGACGTCGGCGGCGATCATCGCCCGCTCGACCGCCTGGGTCGACCAGCGCTCGTCCCACAGCAGCACGGGCAGGCCGAGCGGGGCGAGGTTGCGGGCGAATGCGCGGACGGACTGGGTACGCGGGCTGTCGGTGCCGTCCATGTTGAGCGGCAGGCCGACGACCAGCCCGGCGATCCCGTGCGTGCGGATGAAGGCGGTCAGCGCCTCCAGGTCGCGGGTGAACTTGGTCCGGCGGATCGTCTCGGCGGGGCCGGCGAAGCTCCATTGCGCATCGCACAGGGCGAGACCGATGGTCTTGGTCCCGACGTCGAGCCCGGCGAGCTTGCCGCCACCGGGAAGCCGGTCGGCGAAGTCGGCGGTCGAGGCAGTGATCAGTGACGCCATGCCGCCAGCCTCCGCTCCGCGTCGCGCCGGATTGCGCCCCAGAACAGCGCATAGTCGTAGACGTGGTAATTGTTGCCGGGGAGGACGTAGGGGCCGATCGCCGGAAGCTTGCCGTTGACGATCAGGAAGCCCTTGTCGCACTCGCCCCCGACCAACCCGGGAAGGAGAGTCGCGGTGGCGAAGGCAGCGTCCGGGACGAGCGTGCCGGGATTGAGTGCCGGGTCCGCCTTGCCGCCCAGGGTCCCGCTGACCGGGTTGGTGCAGACCAAGTCTGCACGCTTGCGCTCGATCCCGGTCGGTCCCTTGGTCCCGCTGTAGGCATCGAGGATGAGGTCGGGGTTGGCCGGCTCGCCGAAGGTCAGCCAGCTCATCACGCAGCGAGCGTCGTCGGGGCCGGCGCAGGCAGGCAGGCCCATGGCCGGAAGGTCGGCGGTGGCGCTCAGCGGCCAGCCGACGACATAGGCGGCGACCACGCGGCGGGCGATCGGCTTGCCCGCGACCTTCTCGCGCAGCAGCCGCGACAGGTGGAGCGCGCCCTGACTGTGACCGGCAAGGATGATCGGGCGCCCGGCGGGCACCTCTGCGACGAAGCGGTCGAAGGCGCGCGCGACATCGGAATAGGCGAGGTCGAGCGCCTTCTGCGCATCCTCGCTCTTGAGCAGGAAGGCGCCGAACGCGGCCTGGCGATAGCGCGGCGCCCACACCTCGCCGACGCTGGTGAAGACGCTCGCCTGGCTGCGCAGGAAGAGCTGGATACGGTACTCGGCGTCGCCGCCGGGATGCTCCCCGGCGTTCCAGCGGTCGCGGTCGAGATAGGTGGTCGGGTGGATGTAGAAGACCGCGGCCGGGCGCGTGGCGGCGGGCTCGACCCCGGGCGGAAGCCATTCGCTGTCGCCCTCGCTACCCGGGCGCGCAAGCCAGTTGTCGGCGAGCGAATAGTCCGGGCCGCTCTGCCGGGCGGGGGCCTGAAAATGACCCTGCGGGGTCATCTGCGAGCGCAGCACGCTCCCGCCGAACTGGAAGATGGCGAAGGCGGCCGCGACCACGATCAGGGTCAGCACGAAGATGACGAGGAGGAAGCGGCGCGCGCACATGCCGGGCGGCGGTTAGGGAAGAGGCGCGGTCAGGTCCAGTAGAGGATGCGGGCCGTCGGCAGCGCCCGCGCGATCTCCGTCTCGAAGAAGCTGCGGAGCGCGGCCATGGTCGGCTTGTCGTAGACCATCTTGACCGAGCCGAACTTGGTCCGCTTCTCGGTCCGGCCAGCGGCGCTCATGTCGAGCTGGGAGCCGGGATACCAGCTTTCGAGCACGGCCTTGCTGCCCGGCGTGTAGCGGTGAGTGATGAGCTCGACGGTGAGGTCGAGCGGGTCGATCGCGGAGAGGGCCGACGCCGTGTCCGCGATCAGCGCGGCATAGGCTCCGCGCCAGCCCTCGGCGGCGATGATCGGGGCGATGGTGAGGCCGACGGGATAGCCGGCGCGCGCCATCCGGGCGAGCGCGGCGAGGCGGGCGGCGACGGGGTCGGTGCCGCCTTCGAAGCGGGCGTAGGCGGGCGGATTGACCGACGCGCGCATCCGGGTGCGGCCGCGGTGGGGCAGGCCGAGCAGCGGTTCGACCGCGGCGAATTTGCTGGTGAAGCGGAGCTGGACCGGGGCGTCCCACGCGCCGAACCAGCGAATGAGTGCGGACAGCGAACCGGTCAGGTGCTCGAGCGCGAGCGGGTCGGTGTAGCAGCTCGCCTCGAAGGTCGTCCCCTCGTGTGCTCGGTCTCGCGAGCGGGAGGTGATCGTGCCCTGGCCGAGCCGGGGCGGGAGCTCGGCGAGGATCTCGGGCAGGTTGGCGTAGGCGCGGGTGATCGGCGGCCCGCCGAGCGAGCCGGCGAGGTAGCAGTAGCTGCAATGCGCCGGGCAGCCCTCGGCCAGGTCGACCCGCCAGTCGGCCGAGGGGGCGATCGGCTGGAGCCGGCGCTTGGAGGGCGGGGCGACGGTGACGGCCAGGGTCTGCTTGGCGATCGCATAAGCGCGGCGGGGGTCGTCGGGGAGGCCGAGGCTGAGGCGGTCGGCAGGAAGCCGCTCGACCGGGATCCCGAGCGCCGCGCAGCGCTCCGCGATCGCCCGGCCATGCTCCCACTCGAGCAAGGAGCGGGTGACCAGCACGCGCGCGGGGCGCCACAGGCGGGCGGCTCGGGCGGGGAGGGCGGCGGCGGCGGTGGCCATGGCGGCCCAACGCGGGCGGAACAGGTTCGGGCGCTTGCGAGCGAGGGGTGGCACGGCTATCGGCCCGGCCATGTCCGTCGGTTCCGAACAGGTGCGGCACATCGCCAAGCTCGCCCGGCTCGCCATGAGCGATGCCGAGGTGGAGGCGATGGTGCCCGAATTGAACGCCATTCTCGGCTGGGTCGAGCAGCTTGGCGAGGTCGACACCAGCGGGGTCGAGCCGCTGACCGCGGTGATCGACCAGAAGCTGCGGCTGCGCGACGATATCGTGAACGACGGCGACTGCCGCGATGCGGTGCTAAGGAATGCGCCGGATGCGCAGCACGGCTTCTTCGCGGTTCCCAAGGTGATCGAATAGTGAGCGATCTCAACCTCAAGACGATCGCCGAGCTGCGCGACGGCTTCCGCGCCGGCGAGTTCTCGGCGCGCGAGATCGCGGAGAGTTTCAACGCCGCGGTCGAAGCGGGACGTCCGCTCAACGCCTATACGGTCGAGACGCCCGAGGATGCGCTGGCTTGCGCCGAAGCGGCTGATGCCGCGCGCCAGTCGGGAGACCTGAAGCCGCTGTCGGGCATCCCGCTCGGGATCAAGGACCTGTTCGCGACGGAAGGCGTGGACAGCACCTCGGGCTCGAACATCTTGCGTGGCTTCAAGCCGCCTTACGAGAGCACCGTCTCGGCCAACCTGCGCCGGGCGGGCGCGGGGATGCTGGGCAAGCTCAACATGGACGAGTTCGCGATGGGCTCGTCCAACGAGACCAGCGCCTACGGCCCGGTGATCAGCCCGTGGAAGCGCAACGACGGCGGCAATGCGGCGCTGACCCCGGGCGGCAGCTCGGGCGGCTCGGCGGCGGCGGTCGCGGCGGGGATGGCGCCGGGCGTCACCGGCACCGACACCGGCGGCTCGATCCGACAGCCGGCGGCGTTCACCGGCATTACCGGCATCAAGCCAACCTACGGGCGCTGCTCGCGCTGGGGCATCGTCGCCTTCGCCTCCTCGCTCGACCAGGCAGGGCCGATGGCGCGAGACGTGCGCGACTGCGCGATCCTGCTCGAGCAGATGGCCGGGTTTGACCATCGCGACGCGACCTCGCTGGAACTTCCCGTGCCGCAGTGGGAAGCGGGGTTGTCGAGCGATCTCAAGGGTAAGCGGATCGGTATTCCCAAGGAATACCGGATCGACGGGGTGCCCGACGAGATCAACGCGCTGTGGGATCGCGGGATCGAGTGGCTGAAGGATGCGGGTGCCGAGCCGGTCGAGATCAGCCTCCCGCACACCAGGTACGCGCTGCCGACCTATTACATCATCGCGCCGGCGGAGGCCTCGTCCAACCTCGCCCGCTATGACGGGGTCCGCTACGGGCTGCGCGAGGAGCCGCAGGGCGGCAATCTCGACGCGATGTACGCGGCGACGCGCGCGGCGGGGTTCGGGGCCGAGGTCAAGCGCCGCATCATGATCGGCACCTATGTGCTGTCGGCGGGCTTTTACGACGCCTATTTTACCAAGGCGCAGCGGGTCCGGGCGCTTATCAAGCGCGACTTCCGCGAGGCCTTCGCCCAGTGCGACCTGATCCTCACCCCGACCGCGCCGAGCGCGGCGTTCGGGCTCAAGGAGAAGATGAGCGACCCCTTGGCGATGTACCTCAACGACGTGTTCGCGGTTCCAGCGAGCCTCGCCGGGTTGCCGGCGATGAGCGTTCCGGGCGGGCTGGATTCGCAGGGTCTGCCGCTCGGCCTTCACCTGATCGGAAACGAACTGGACGAGCAGGGCGTGCTCAACGCCGGCCTCGCGATCGAGGAACGCGCCGGGTTCACGGCCCGCGCGGAGAGGTGGTGGTAATGGCCGACGCAAGCGCACCCTATCGCATTCGCGGCGCGACCGGCGAGTGGGAGGTCGTGATCGGCCTCGAGGTCCACGCGCAGGTCGTCTCCAACGCCAAGCTCTTCTCGGGCGCGGCGACGGCGTTCGGGGCGGAGCCGAACACGCAGGTGAGCCTGGTCGACGCGGCGATGCCGGGGATGCTTCCGGTGCCCAATCGCGAGTGCATCCGCCAGGCGGTGCGCACCGGCATGGCGATCGAGGCCGAGATCAACAAATGGTCGCGCTTCGACCGCAAGAACTATTTTTACGCCGACCTGCCGCAGGGTTACCAGATCAGTCAGCTCTACCATCCGCTGGTCGGCGAGGGGTCGGTGACGGTGCTGACCGACGAGAAGGACGAGGCGAGCGCGCGCACGATCGGGGTCGAGCGGATCCACGTGGAGCAGGACGCGGGCAAGCTGATGCACGACCAGCACCCGACGATGAGCTATGTCGACTTGAACCGGTCGGGCGTCGCGCTGATGGAGATCGTCAGCAAGCCGGACATGCGTTCTCCGGCCGAAGCAGGGGCTTACCTGCGCAAGCTCAGGGCCATTCTCCGCTACGTCGGGTCGTGCGACGGCAATATGGAGGAGGGCTCGATGCGCGCCGACGTCAATGTCAGCGTGCGCCGGCCGGGCGCCGAGTTCGGCACCCGCACCGAGACCAAGAACGTCAACTCGGTCCGCGTCGTCATGGCGGTGATCGAGCATGAGGCGCGGCGCCAGGTCGACCTGATCGAGGAGGGCGGCGCGGTGGCGCAGGAAACCCGCCTCTACGATCCGGACCGCAACGAGACGCGGACTCTCCGGTCGAAAGAAGACGCGCACGATTATCGCTACTTCCCCGACCCGGACCTCCTGCCGCTCGAGCTCGACGACACCTTCCTCGCCGAGTGCCGGGCCAGCCTGCCCGAGCTGCCCGACGCCAAGCGGAAGCGCTACGAGGCAGCGGGGATCACGCCCTACAACGCGAGCGTGCTGACCGCCGAGGTCGAGACCGCGCGCTGGTTTGACGCGCTGCTCGAGGCCGGTGCGGATGCGGCCAAGGCGGCGAACTGGGTGGTGGCAGAGCTGTTCGGGGCCTTGAACCGGCGCGGCGAGACGATTGACCAGGCGCCGGTCAGCCCGCAGGGCGCGGCCGAGCTGCTCGCTCTGGTCGGCGACGGGACCATCAGCGGCACGATCGCCAAGCAGGTGTTCGAGATCATGCTCGAGACCGGGCAGGGCGCGGGCGCGATCGTCGAGGAACGGGGCCTTAAGCAGACCAGCGACACCGGCGCGATCGACGCCGAGATCGACCGGATCCTCGCCGCCAATGCCGACAAGGTCGACCAGTATCGCGGCGGCAAGCAGCAGCTGTTCGGCTTCTTCGTCGGGCAGACGATGAAGGCGATGCAGGGCAAGGCCAATCCGGGGGTCGTTAACGAGCGGCTGAAGGCCAAGCTGGGCTGACGCCGGTTCGTCCGCCCCGGCGCTGCCTTCTCTTTGTCACTTCCGCTCCATAAGGAGGGCGGATCGCGGCGCTACGCCGGGATGACGTTGGAGAAGACATGCGTTCCTTTCTGCTCGCCGCTGCTGCCCTGATCGCCACGCCCGCCGCGGCGGCGCCGCCCAAGCTGGTGGTCACCATCTCGGTCGACCAGTTCTCCGCCGACCTGTTTGACGCCTACCGATCACAGTTCAGCGGCGGGATGGCGCGGCTCGCGCGGGAGGGGACGGTGTTCCGCAACGGCTACCAGAGCCATGCGGCGACCGAGACCTGCCCCGGCCACTCGACCATCCTGACCGGGATGCGCCCGATGCACACCGGGATCGTCGCCAACGACTGGATCGACCAGGGCGCGGCGCGGGGCGACAAGGACGTCTACTGCGCCGAGGATGAGACAGCGCCGGGCTCGACCTTCGCCAACTACAAGGTGTCGCCGGTTCACCTCCGGGTGCCGACACTGGGCGAGCGGCTGAAGGCGGCATCGCCGGCGAGCCGGGTGGTCGCGGTCGCCGGCAAGGACCGGGCGGCGGTGATGATGACCGGGCAGCGCCCCGACCAGCGCTGGTACTGGAACGGCAAGACCTATGTGACCGACCTCGCCGGCACGGCGACGCCGCGGGTGTTGACGAGCTTCGACGCGGCGCTGGCGAACGCCCTGGCGCAGCCCCGCGCGCCGCTCGAGCCCACCCCCTTCTGCCTGGGTCGGAGCAAGCCCTATGTCGTCGGCAGCCAGACCGTGGGCAACAATCGCCTCGGCCGCGCGGCCAATGACGCCAAGGCGTTCCGCGCCTCGCCAGAGATCGACGGCGCCACGCTGGCGCTCGCCGCCGGGTTGATCCAGGAGATGCGGCTCGGCCGCGGCCAGGCGACCGACCTCATCGCGGTCGGACTGTCGGGCACCGACTATGTCGGCCATACCTACGGCCCAGGCGGGGGCGAGATGTGCCTCCAGCTGACCGAGCTCGACCGCGAGCTCGGCGACTTCTTCGCGCAGCTCGACCGGACCGGCGTCGACTATGCGGTGGTGCTGACCGCCGACCATGGCGGGCAGGACATTCCCGAGCGGCTGCGCGACCAGGGGGTGACGAGCGCCGTCAGGGTCGACCCCGCGCTGGTCCCGGCGACGATGGGCAAGGCTCTCGGCGCGCGGCTCGGCATCGCCGGGCCGGTGCTGCTGGGCGGCGGCGCCGACGGCGACGTGTTCGTGGACCGGACGCTGCCGGCGCCGGTCCGCCAGCGCGCCATGGCGGCGGCGATCGCGACCTATAGGCAGCATCCGCAGGTCGCCGCGGTGTTTACCGCCGCCGAGCTCGCCGCGGCGCCCGCGCCGTCCGGCCCGCCGACCGGCTGGAGCCTGCTCACCCGCGCCCGCGCCAGCTTCGACCCGCGGCGCTCGGGCGACTTCGTCGTGCTGATCAAGGAACATGTGCTGCCCGTCCCGGCGGGGGCGAGCGGCTATGTCGCGACCCATGGGACTCCGTGGGACTATGACCGGCGCGTGCCGATCCTGTTCTGGCGGCGCGGTAGCGCGGCGGCGGAGCGGGCGGAGCCGGTCGAGACCGTCGACATCGCCCCGACACTCGCGGCGATGATCGGCGTGCCGTTCCGCGCGCCCGCCATGGACGGGCGCTGCCTTTCCGGGGCGGCGGGCACCAGCTGTGCTCCATAAAGGCACGTTTTCGACCTGAAATCCGCAGCTTGCCTCGCGGCTCGCTGGTAGTAAGCTGGCTGTCATCTGGACACTCGAGGGGTCCTTATGGCCGGTCGTCGAATCGCTGCCTTGTTGCTGTCGAGCCTGGTCCTGAGCGGGTGCGTGTCGACCCGCCAGGTCGCCGACCTGCAATTCTCGCCGCCGCAGGGCGACTACCGGCTGCTGGTGCTTCGCCCCGATGTCGAGGTCGGCTCGGTCGGGGTCGGCGGCGTGACCCAGCCGCGCGCCGACTGGACCGACCAGGCCCGCGCCAACCTCGTCGCGGCGCTGCGCGCGCAGCAGGCCGGACGGGGCGGGACGATGCTGGTGGCCGAGCGCCGCAGTGGCGTGCCCGGGGTCAGCGCCGACGAGGTGGCGGACGTCGAGCGGCTTCAGAACGCCGTCACCATCTCGGTCGCGCTGCACCGCTACCTCGGCTACCCGCTGCCGACCAAGCGCCATCGCGGGCTGGATTACACGCTCGGCGACGAGGCGGTTCAGTTCGGGCGCAAGACGGGCTTCGACTATGCGCTGTTCCTCCATGCCGAGGACAGTTTCGCCGACAACAAGCGGGTCGCGCTTCAGGTGCTCGGGATCGCCGGCTGCTTCGTCGGTTTCTGCGCCCCCAATGGCGGCGGTGGCGGGCAGCTTGCCTACGCCAGCCTGGTCGACCTCAGGACCGGCAAGATGGTGTGGTTCAACGTGCTGACTGCCGGCAGCCAGGTGGCGGGCACCAAGATGGGGGACATCCGCTCGCCCGACGGCGCCACGCAGATGGTCGAGCGGCTGATGGGTCGAATGAAGCCGGGCAAGGCGGTCCGCGCGGCGGAGCGCAGCCGGTGAGCATGTCCCGGCGCGCGCTGCTGGGCGGGCTGGGAGCGGCGGCGGTCGGCGCGGGGACGAGCGCCCCGGCGCGGATCCCGCCGTCCTCGCTCCACCCGCTGATCGGCCGCGGCTACCGCCCGACCGAGACCGACGAGATCGGGCTGTGGCAGCAGCTCGGGCGGGTCGAGGAGGAGGTCGCCGGGTCCAACCTGCTGATCCGCGACCCCGGGCTCAACGCCTATCTCAAGGAGCTGATCGGCAAGGTCGGCGGCCCGGCCGCCAGGGACATGCGGATCTACCTGGTGCATGTGGCGGACTTCAACGCCGCCATGTTCCCGACCGGCTTCGCGATCGTCTTCTCCGGCCTGCTGCTGCGGATGCGCGACGAGGCGCAGCTCGCCGGGGTGATCGCGCACGAAAGCTCGCATTTTCTCCTCCGCCACCAGATCCGCCAGTGGCGCGACCTCAAGCGCAAGAGCGACATCTTCTCGGTGCTGGCGATGGCGGCGGGGGTCGCGGGCGGCGCGGCCGGGATCTACACCGGCAACATGACCCAGCTGGCGCAGCTGGCGACGGTGCTCAGCCTGTTCCGATACAGCCGCCAGCTCGAGGCCGAGGCCGATGCGCTGGGGCTCAAGCTCATCGCCGAGGCGGGCTATTCGCCGATGGCCATGTCGGACACCTGGCTGCAGCTGATCGGCGAGATCGAGGCCAGCGCGGCGCAGCGGCGCAAGCGGCCGGACCGCGGCTATTCAATCTTCGCCACCCACCCGGCTCCGGCCGACCGGATGATCGACCTCAAGCTGTCCGCCGCCGAGCTGACCGTCCCGGGAAAGCGCTACGACAGCGGGCGCGAGCGCTACCTGCGCGAAATCGCGGCGATCCGGCCGATGCTGCTCGACGACCAGGTGCGGCTCAACGATCCGGGCGCCAGCCTTTACGTCATCGACGCGCTGGCGAGAGACGGGTGGAACGGGCTGCTGCGCTACTATGAGGGCGAGGTCCTGCGGCTGCAGGGCGGGCCGTTGCGCACCGATCGCGCCGCGCTCAGCTACGCGGCGGCGGTCGCCTATCCCGACGCGCCGGCGGATGCGTGGCGCTGGCACGGGACGATGGAGCTCAAGGCGGGCCGGCCGGCCGCGGGACGCGCGGCGCTGCAGCGCTATCTCGCCATGACCCCGGCGGCACCGGAAGCGCCGTTCGTCCGCCAGATGATCGCCACTGCGGGAGGAGAGATGTGAAGCGCGTACCGGCATTTGCCGCTCTGGCCTTGCTGCTCGCGGGCTGTGCGGGGCAGGAACTCGGACCCGGCTATGCGCTGGTCCGGCAGGGGCGGACGGTGGCGGTCGCCAATGGGTCGATGCTGGTCACCGCGCCGCACGAGTGGAACCGCTCGCAGCGCAGCATCCTCGACATCCGCTGGGTTGAGGACTGGACGCTCAACGGGCCCTATCTCGACGGGATCAGCTTCGTCGCCGGGCTTCCCGACGGCAAGACGATCGTCCGCCAGAGCAAGCGCGACGACCGGCAGGTGCCCCGCTTCCGGGCGACCATGACCGCGCCGGAGATCGCCTCGCTGCTGGAGACCGCCTACCGGGCGCGGGGCGGGTCGGTCGAATATCGCACCCTGGCGCTGGCGCCGCGGGCGTTCGCCGGAGCGCCCGGCTTCCAGCTCGACTTCGAGCATCTCGACGGCGACGAGCTTTGGCGCAAGGGCCGGGCGGTGGGGGCGGTGGTCGGCGGGCGCCTCTACATGGTGGTGCTGGATGGCGCCCGCTCGCACTATTTCGCCGCGGCGATGCCCGACTTCGAAGCGATGGTGGAGTCGGCCCGGATCCGCTGACCGGCGATCGGGTCGGGGTCCGGCGGCCCGTCCGGCTCGCCGGGAAGGTCCGGCGGCTGGTCGGGCTCGGGTTCGGGCGGCTGACTGGCCATCAGGCGGTCGGCGAGATGGGCGTGGTCGGGGGCGCGGTGCCGGGCGTCGAGGGCGAGGGCACGTCGATGTCGGGGCCGCCCGGCGGGTTCTCGGCCGGGGCCGGGCTGGGGCCGCCGGGCAGCGAGGGCTCGGGCGTATATTCGGGCTGGCCGGGCTGCTGGTCGGGGAAGGGGGGAAGCTGCTGCACGCGAAATCTCCTTTGCCTCCAAGAACGAACGCCGCCGCCGTGGGTTGCCCGCCTCCACGAGACTGGTATAGGGCGCGCCTTCGAGCGTCCGCGCGGGCGTGGCGGAATTGGTAGACGCAGCAGGTTTAGGTCCTGCCATCGCAAGATGTGGGGGTTCGAGTCCCTTCGCCCGCACCACCTTTCACGCATCGCGCACGCCGGATTGGTGCGACTTATTTAGGGCTTTGCCGCAGACATGAAGACCGTCGAGACGGAGAATGAGGGCCTCAAGCGGGCCTACACGCTGACCATCGGGGCCGACGAGATCGATGCCCGGGTCGATCAGGAGATCAAGCGCCTGGCGCCGCAGGTGCGGATGCCCGGCTTCCGTCCCGGCAAGGTGCCGCCGAACCTCATCCGCAAGATGCACGGCGACGCGATCCAGGCCGACGCGCTGAACAGCGCCGTCCAGCAGAGCGTCCAGCAGCTGATGACCGAGCAGAACATCCGCCCGGCGATGCAGCCGGAAGTGGAGCTCGGCGAGGGCTACGAGCCGGGCAAGGACGCCGAGGTCAAGGTCAAGCTCGAGACGCTGCCGACCATCGAGGCGCCCAAGATCGACGGGCTGAAGCTCGAGCGGCTGAGCGCCGAGCTCGACGAGTCCGAGGTCGACCAGAAGATCGCCGAGCTGGCCGGCTCGCAGAAGCGCTGGGAAGACGCGGCCGAGGGCCATGCCGCGGCCACCGGCGATCAGGTCGTCATCGACTTCGTCGGCAAGACCGGCGACGTCGCCTTCGAGGGCGGCACCGGGACCGACATGCCGGTCGAGATCGGCAGCGGATCGCTGATCCCGGGCTTCGAGGACCAGCTGGTCGGCGCCAAGGTCGGCGACGAGCGCCAGCTCAACGTGACCTTCCCGGACGACTACCCGGCCGAGAACCTCAAGGGCAAGCCGGCGACCTTCGACGTCACGGTGAAGGCGGTGAAGACCGCCGGCGAGATGCAGATCGACGAGGACTTCGCCAAGTCGCTCGGCCTCCAGTCGCTCGACCAGCTCAAGGGCCTGCTCCGCGACCAGGCGCAGCAGGAGCTGAACGGCCTCACCCGCACCCACATGAAGCGCAAGCTGCTCGACCAGCTCGCCGAGAGCCACGACTTCGCGGTTCCCCCCTCGATGGTCGACGCCGAGTATCAGAACATCATGGCCCAGCTCCGCCACGAGGCGAGCCATGACGCCGATCCCGACGCGACCCTGAAGGAGATCGAGGCCGAGGCCGACGATTACCGCAAGATCGCCGAGCGGCGGGTCCGCCTCGGGCTGCTGCTGAGCGAGATCGGCCAGGCCAACGGGGTGGAGATCAGCAGCCAGGAGATGAACCGGCTGATCGCGCAGGCGGCGTCGCAATACCCGCCGGCCGACCGCGACCGCTTCATCCAGTATGTCCAGCAGGAGCCGATGGCCGCCGCCCAGCTGCGCGCGCCGCTCTACGAGGACAAGGTCGTCGACTTCCTCTTCTCCAAGGCCGACGTGACCGACCGGACCGTCAGCCGCTCGGAGATCGAGGCGGACCTCGAGAGCGAGGAAGGCCATGTCCATGGCCCGGGCTGCGGGCACGACCATCACGACCATGACCACGCCCCCGCCAAGCCGGCGAAGAAGGCCAAGGCCAAGAAGGCCGAGCCTGCCGCTGGCGGCGACGAGGCCTCGGTGAGCGAGGCGGCTCCGGCCGCCGAGGCGACCCCCGCGGTCGAGGCCAAGCCGGCCAAGGCCGCGAAGCCGAAGGCGGCCAAGCCGGTCAAGGGCGCGGTCGAGGCCGAGCCGGCGACTCCGCAGCCGCAGGGCGAGCCGGACAAGGACGGCGCCGCCGCCAAGCCCGCCGCCAAGAAGAAGGCCGCCCCGAAGAAGCCCGCTTGATCTCGTTCCTCCCCGGCCATAGCCGGGGAGGACTGAGCTGAAGCAGGGGGCGGGCGATGATCGAACAGCAACCACGGGTCGCGGTCCTGCTCCCCTGCTACAACGAGGAAGCGGCGATCGCGCAGACGGTCGCCGGCTTCCGCGCCGCGCTGCCGGGCGCAACCGTCTATGTCTACGACAACAACAGCCGCGACCGGACGGTCGAGCTGGCGCGCGCCGCCGGGGCAGTGGTCCGGACCGAGCGGCAGCAGGGCAAGGGCCACGTCGTCCGCCGGATGTTCGCCGACATCGACGCCGAGGTCTATGTCATGGCCGACGGCGACCTCACCTATGATCCCGCTGCCGCCCCGCTGATGGTCGAGCAGCTGCTCGCCGAGCAGCTCGACATGGTGGTCGGCACCCGCCGGCACGAGGCGGCGGAAGCGTATCGCGGCGGCCATGTGCTCGGCAACCGCGTCTTTACCGGTCTGCTCGCCGGCCTGTTCGGGCGCAGCTTCACCGACATCTTCAGCGGCTATCGCGCCTTCTCGCGCCGCTTCGTGAAGAGCTTCCCCGTCCTGTCCTCCGGCTTCGAGATCGAGACCGAGATCAGCGTCCACGCGCTCGAGCTGCGGATGCCGGTCGGCGAGGTGACAACCAGCTACGCCGCGCGGCCGGAAGGCTCGCACAGCAAGCTGTCGACCTATCGCGACGGCTGGCGGATTCTCACCACCATCGGCACCCTCTACCGGGTCGAGCGGCCGACCCTCTTCTACGGGACGCTGGGCGCGATCCTCGTCCTGCTGGCGCTGCTGCTCGCCGAGCCGCTGATCGTCACCTACGCCAGCACCGGGCTGGTCCCGCGCTTCCCGACCGCAATTCTCGTCACCGGGATGGTGATCGTCGCCGTGCTCTGCTTCTTCGCCGGGCTGATCCTCGACACCGTGACCCGCGGACGCCGCGAGGTCCGCCGGCTGGCCTATCTGGCGCAGCCCGCGCCGCAGCCGACTGTAACGTTGCCGCAACAGCTTTCCGCAGAATCCTCCCGTTCCCGCATCTCCCGCTGACGCTCCAGTAACATTGGCGTAAGTTGCGCTGGCGCCGCCCCGCGTGGCGTCAACGACAGGGGGAATGGATGATTAGCCGGTTTGACCGCTTCCGCGCGACCAGCGGAGTGCTTGCGCTTGCCACCATGCTCGCCGCCGCGCCCGCGGCTGCGCAGAGCAACCTGCCGCCGCCGACCGCGGCCGGCAATCAGTCGACCACGGCCGACCCGACCGGCGAGATCGTCGTCACCGGCTCGCGCATCCGCCGCGATCCGCTCGCACAGGACGCTCCGATCACCTTCGTCGACCAGCAGGACATCGCGCGGACCGGCCTCAACTCGATCACCGACGTCCTCCAGCGGCTGCCGAGCAGCGGCGGCGGCCTCAACGGCAAGTTCAACAACAGCGGCAACTTCGGCAACCCGCCCGACGGCGGCGGCGTCGGCGCCGGCGCGGCCGAGATCGACCTCCGCTACCTGGGCTCCAAGCGCACCCTGGTGCTGGTCGACGGGCTGCGCTTCGTCAACGGCGCCTCGGCCTCCGGCGTGCCCGGCTCGGTCGATCTCAACGCCATTCCCGAGAGCATGATCGAGCGGGTCGAGGTGTTGCAGGGCGGCGCGTCGGCGATCTACGGCTCGGACGCGATCGCGGGCGTGGTGAACATCATCACCAAGAGCCGCCAGAAGGGCCTGATCGCCAGCGCCCAGGTCGGCGAGTATCAGCAGGGCGACGGGACCAGCCAGAACTACCAGATCAGCTGGGGCAACGGCGGCAACGGGCCGACACAGATCGTCATCGGCGGCAATTATGTGAAGCAGGGCTCGATCAGCTCGGGCGACCGCGACATCTCGCTGTTCCCGGAACCGGGCGCGACCAGCTGCCTCGCCGGCGGCTGCTCCTCGGGCACCCCGCTCGGCCGCTTCATCGTCCTCGGCCAGAACCTGACCCTGCGCGGGCCCGTCATCGGGCGCCGGCCGGTCTACAATCCGGCCAATCCGACCGATCCGGCGAGCGACTTTAAGGCGTTCACCACCGCCGACCGGTTCAACTTCGCGCCCTACAACCTCATCCAGATCCCGCTCGAGCGCTATGGCGCCTTCGCCAACCTCAAGCAGGAGTTCGGACCGGATCTCAACTTCTCGGCCAAGCTGCTGTGGAACCGTCGTAATTCGGCCAACCAGGCGGCGCCGCTCCCGCTCTTCGTGGGGCCGGACGCCGGCAACGGCAACCTGCTCGACCGCATCTCCATCTCGGCCACCAATCCCTACAACCCGTTCGGCGTGACGCTCCAGTCGGGCGTGACGCTGGGCGGCGTGGCGAACGGCACGACCCCCAACTACAGCTTCATCGGCCGTCGCCTGATCGAGAACGGGCCGCGCCGCTACGAGCAGCGGGTCGACACGACCTACGGCACCGCGACCCTCGACGGGAAGTTCGCCGCCTTCAACCATGACTGGTTCTGGGACGTGAACGGGCTCTACGGGCGCAACAAGGCGCGCCAGACGGTCCACGGCAACGTCAACGCGGCCAATCTGGCCCAGGCGCTCGGACCGATCGGCGCCTGCACCGGCGCCTGCGTGCCGTTCAACATCTTCGGGGGTGTCGGCTCGATCACCCAGCAGATGCTGGACTTCGTGGCCTTTACCCAGCGCGACCGCTCGCGCCAGTCGCTGTGGGGCGCCAGCGCGAACCTCACCGGCGGGCTGTTCGAGCTGCCGGGCGGACCGCTCAGCCTCGCGGTGGGCGCCGAGTATCGCAAGTATCGCGGCCGCTTCGACCCCGACGCGACCGTCGCCGCCGGGCTCGGTTCCGACATCCCGGCGCTGCCGACCCGCGGCAGCTACGACGTCAAGGAAGCCTATGCGGAGCTCAGCGCCCCGCTGCTCAAGGGCGTTCCCTTCGCCGACCTGCTCGAGCTCGGCGGCGCGGTTCGCTTCTCGGACTATTCGACGTCGGGCTCGACCACGACCTTCAAGGGTGACGTCAACTGGAAGCCGGTCCGCGACCTTCGCTTCCGCGCCAACTATGCCGAGGGTTTCCGCGCTCCAACCATCGGCGAGCTGTTCGGCACGCCGTCGCGCTTCGACCAGGAGTTGACCGATCCCTGCTCGGGCACGCCGACCGGAAGCACCCTCGCCAACTGCCGCGCTCAGGGCGTTCCGGCCGGCTACGTCCAGAACAACCCGCAGATCTCGGTGATCACCGGCGGCAACCAGGGGCTCAAGCCGGAAACCTCGAAGAGCTGGGGGGTCGGCGGCGTGTACAGCCCGAGCTGGCTCGCCCGCACCAGCCTCGAGGTCAACTACTACAATGTGAAGGTGAAGGGCGCGATCCAGGCAATCGACGCCAACACGACGCTCCAGCAGTGCGTCATCGGCAATGATCCGGTCGCCTGCGCGCTCATCACCCGCACCGCGTCCGGTCAGATCGCCAACATCCAGGGTCTCCTGCAGAATATCGCGGGGCTGAAGACCGACGGTCTCGACGTCAACTTCACCTATCGCAGCGCTCCGGGGCCGCTCGGCAGCTTCGGCGTCACGCTCAACAACAACTTCCTGTTCAAGTATCGCGTGTCGGTGCCGGCGCTTGGCGGCTCTACCACGATCAAGCGCGAAGGGACCGAGCAGGGCTCGCCCGACCAGGCCTTCCCGAAGTGGAAGGGGATCGGTATCCTCGACTGGAACCTCAAGGGCTTCGGCGCCTCGCTGACCGGCCGCTACATCCGCCACGTCACCGAATCGCAGAACGGCAACCGCCTCGGCGACCGCTTCTACACCGACGCCCAACTCCGCTGGGAACCCGAGGCGTTCGGCCAGCAGTTCGGGTTTGCGTTCGGGGTCAACAATCTGTTCGACAAGGACCCGCCGGGCTGCATCAGCTGCGGCCTCAACAACTATGATCCGACCACCTACGACATTCCCGGCCGCTACTTCTATCTTCGCGCGACCGTGAAAATGTTCTGAGCTGACAGCAGCTTGTCTTGGAAAGGGGCGGTCGGGCCTGCCGGCCGCCCCTTTTCGCCGGCTTGAACCTTGGCGCGACCCGTCCGATGTAGGGTTGGCAACGACCCACCAGAGGACGCGAACAACTCCATGGAATATCCCGACATCGTCTCGCAGCTCGTTCCGATCGTCATCGAGCAGTCGAACCGCGGCGAGCGCAGCTTCGACATCTATTCGCGCCTGCTGCGGGAACGGATTATCTTCGTCACCGGGCCGATCGAGGACCACATGGCCTCGCTGATCACCGCCCAGCTGCTCTTCCTCGAGTCCGAGAACCCGAAGAAGGACATCTTCATGTACATCAACTCGCCGGGCGGCGTCGTGACGGCCGGTCTCGCGATCCACGACACGATGCAGTACATCCGTCCCCGGGTCGGGACGGTGTGCATCGGCCAGGCGGCGTCGATGGGCAGCTTTCTCCTCTCCGCCGGCGAGCCGGGGATGCGGGTCGCGCTGACCAACAGCCGGATCATGATCCACCAGCCGTCGGGCGGCGCGCAGGGCATGGCGGCCGACATCGAGATCCAGGCGCGCGAGATCCTGCGGATGCGCAGCCGGCTGAACGCGCTCTATGCCAAGTACACCGGCAAGCCGATCGAGGAGATCGAGGCGGCGATGGACCGCGACAAGTTCCTCGAGGCCGACGAGGCCAAGGAGTTCGGGTTGATCGACGAGGTGTTCGACAAGCGGCCGGACGCCGGCGAGGACGGCGAGACCCGCGCCGGGGACGTCACCCCGGCCTGACGCGATTGCCTTGAACTCGGCGGAGAGGCTTGAACTCTCCGCCGAGCCTGTCATGGAACCGTCACAAAGCCGCCGCTAGAGCGGCGGGAAAGGGGACGGGACCATTCGCCAGATTGCCGCCTTGCCGTACCGCACCCGCGGAAGCGCGATCAGCGCGCCGGTGAGCGTGCTGCTGGTCACCTCGCGCGAGACGAAGCGCTGGGTCATTCCCAAGGGCAACCCCGAGGCGGGCATGACCCCGCATCTCGCCGCCGCGCTGGAGGCGGAGGAGGAGGCGGGGGTGCGCGGAGCGGTCTGCCCGGTCCCGCTCGGCTCCTATCGCTACCGCAAGCGCCGCAAGACCGGCGCCTCGCTCATGTTCGATGTGGACGTTTTTCCGTTAGCGGTGCAGCAGGAGCTCCCCGAATGGAAAGAAGATTCGCAGCGGGAGCGGCGCTGGTTTTCGCTCGATGAGGCCGCCAAGGCGGTCGAGGAGAGCGATCTCGCCGACCTCATCCGCTCCTTCGGAGCCAGTGAATTCAACCGCGCGGCACGGCGCAAGACGATGCTGTCCGCCATCTCCGACAAGACAAGGGTTACCTCGATGTTCGCCTGGTTTCAGCGACTGCTCCCCAGCCAGGGCAATTTCTTCGATTTGTTCGAAGCGCATGCAGTGGCGGTGGTCGCGGCAGCCAACGCGATCGGGCGCGCCTTCGAGGGCGGCTCGGCGCTCGCCGAGAACATCCGCGAGATCGACGAGCGCGAAGGGGAGGCGGACGACGTCATCAGGGAGGTGCTGACCACCGTGCGCCGTACCTTCCTGACCCCGTTCGATCGTGGCGCGATCACCTCGCTGATCGGGTCGATGGACAACGCGATCGACGAGATGCAGTCGGCGGCGCGGGCGATCGACATCTACGAGGTCGGCCAGTTCGAGCCCGGGATGCGCGATATCGCCGGGATCATCGTCGACGCCGCGCGGTTGACTGCCGAGGCAATGCCGCTTCTGCGGGATGTCGGGCGCAACGGCGCCCGGCTGCACGAGTTGACCGGCCGCCTGGTCCGAATGGAGAGCCATGCCGACGAGGTTCATGCCGCTGGCCTGAAGCGCGCCTTCCAGGATTATGCCAAGAGCGACAGCGTCCGCTTCATGGTCTGCCGCGAGATCTACAAGCATCTCGAGCGGATCGTCGACGCGTTCGAGGACGTTGCGAACGAGATCGACGGCCTCGTCATCGATCACGCCTGAGCCGCCCGGCCGTGCACGAACTTGCCCTCCCACTGCTGGTCGCCCTCGTCGTGGTGGCGCTGGCGTTCGACTTCCTCAACGGACTGCACGACGCCGCCAACTCAATCGCAACGGTCGTCGCGACCCGGCTTCTGAGCCCAGTCAAAGCGGTCGCTTTCGCTGCCTTCTTCAACTTCGCGGCCTATTTCCTGACGCTGCAATTTCCGCAGCTGCACAAGGTCGCCGATACGATCGGCAAGGGGTTGATCGACAAGGATATGGTGACTCCCGCGGCCGTCTTCGCGGCGCTGGTCGGGGCAATGTTCTGGAACGTGGTGACTTGGCTCAAGGGGATACCAAGTTCATCCAGCCATGCGCTGGTCGGTGGGATCATCGGCGCGGGCGTCGCCGCGGCGGGGCTTGGTACGATCCAGTGGAACGGGGTCACTAAGACGCTGCTGTTCATCCCGCTTGCCCCGTTGATCGGCATGGCCATCTCGATGGCAATTATGCTGCTGACCAGCTGGCTTGCTCGCACGGCGTCCAATCGCGGAGCAGAGCGAAGCTTCCGTTTGCTCCATCTCGTCTCCTCGGCCGCCTACTCGCTCGGCCACGGCCTCAACGATGCCCAGAAGACGATGGGAATCATCACTGTTCTCCTGTACTCGACCGGCTGGCTTCATGGCGCCTTTGCGGTGCCGCACTGGGTGGCGATCAGCTGCTACACGGCGATGGGACTGGGAACGATGACCGGCGGCTGGAAGATCATCGAGACGATGGGCAGCCGCATCACCAAGCTCGACCAGCACCAAGGTTTTGCGGCGTCGACTGGCGGCTCGGTCCTGCTGTTCGGCGCGAGCTGGTTCGGGATTCCGGTGTCCACCACCCATACGATTACCGGTTCGATCATCGGCGCCGGAGTCGCCCGGCGCGCGTCCGCCGTGCGTTGGGGCGTCGCGCGCAACGTGGTGCTCGCTTGGCTGATCACCATTCCTGCCTCGGCCAGCGTCGCCGCCCTTTTCTTTCTCGCCACTCGGCTATTCACCCGCTGATCCAGGGGCTTACGAGGGCGTCGCCCTTGTTGTCCGTTGGCGATCTCTCCATATTCGAGCGGAAGGCACCGAACCGGAACGCGGGCGTTAAGCTCTTACTGAGGTTGAATGTGCCACAAGAGCGGCTAGCATGCCGTGCATCGGGGGGTGCGTGCGCCCTCCTCGACTAAGGATCAATATGACTAAGCTTTCTGGCGGCGACAGCAAGAGCACCCTCTACTGCAGCTTCTGCGGCAAGTCGCAGCATGAGGTTCGCAAGCTCATTGCCGGGCCGACCGTGTTCATTTGTGACGAGTGTGTCGAGCTGTGTAACGACATCATCCGCGAGGAATCGAAGTCGGCGCTGGTCAAGACCCGCGACGGCGTTCCGACTCCGGCGGAGATCTGCAAGGTTCTTGATGACTATGTGATCGGCCAGAGCCGCGCCAAACGGGTTCTCTCGGTCGCCGTCCACAACCACTACAAGCGGCTCAATCACGGCGCTAAGACTGGCGCCGAGGTCGAGCTAGCCAAGTCTAACATCCTGCTCATCGGTCCGACCGGTTGCGGCAAGACGCTGCTGGCGCAGACGCTGGCGCGGATCCTCGACGTGCCCTTCACCATGGCCGATGCCACAACCCTCACTGAGGCGGGCTATGTCGGCGAGGATGTCGAGAACATCATCCTCAAGCTGCTCCAGGCCAGCGACTACAATGTCGAGAAGGCGCAGCGGGGAATCGTCTACATCGACGAAATCGATAAAATCAGCCGTAAATCGGATAACCCCTCCATCACCCGCGACGTGTCGGGCGAGGGCGTTCAGCAGGCGTTGCTGAAGCTGATGGAGGGCACCACCGCCTCGGTCCCGCCGCAAGGTGGTCGCAAGCATCCGCAGCAGGAGTTCCTGCAGGTCGACACGACCAACATCCTGTTCATCTGCGGCGGCGCCTTCGCCGGGCTCGACAAGATCATTGCCGACCGCCTGCAGGGCAAGTCGATCGGGTTCGGCGCGCATGTCGCGGCACCCGAGGAGCGGCGTACCGGCGAAGTGCTCAAGAATTGCGAACCCGAGGACCTGCTGAAGTTCGGCCTGATCCCCGAGTTCATCGGCCGTCTTCCGGTCATTGCCACGCTCGAGGACCTCGACGAGACCGCGCTGGTCAAAATCCTGGTCGAGCCGAAGAACGCCCTGGTCAAGCAGTACCAGAAGCTGTTCGACATGGAGGAAGTCGAACTCGACTTCACCGACGATGCGCTTCACTCGGTCGCGCGTAAGGCGATCGAGCGGAAAACCGGCGCGCGTGGATTGCGCTCGATCCTTGAGGGCATCCTGCTCGACACGATGTTCGACCTGCCGTCGATGGATGGGGTAGACGAAGTCCATGTCGACCGCGACGTGGTCGAGGGACGCAAGGACCCGGTGCGGGTCTATGCCAAGAAGGAAAAGACCGGCGACGCTGCCTGAGCGCGCGCTGAAGAATGACGGTAGGGGCGGGTCCGCAAGGGCTCGCCCTTCTTCATGACAGCAGGGGGGCGGGGCGACGATGGATCACTGGCTAATAGGCAGCATGACGCAGGTCGGGGTCCGGACATGAACGTAGAGCCTCCCGCCGACCTGCAACGGCGCCCCTCGTGGCTGGCCGTACTACCCGACCTGCTGTTCCGGCCCGAGCGGCCGGTCCGCTATATCGCGGTCGCGTGGGCGCTGAGCTTCGCGGGCAGCATGCTGCTATCATTCCTCGTGCACGCAGTTTCGCCCGATCTCGCCGGGCCGGATTTCGGCAAGCAGCCTGCGGCCATCCTCATGTTCCTGGTGGTCATCCTGTCGCCCTTGATCGAGACGCTGATGATGGCGGCGTTCATCCTGCTGCTGCTGCGACTGGTCGCTCCGGCGACAGCGGTCGTCGCCAGCGCCGTGGCATGGGGCGCCTTCCACTCCTCCTTCGCACCGGCGTGGGGTTTGGTGATCTGGTGGCCTTTCCTGATCTTTTCGATCGCGTTCGTCACCTGGCGCGAGCGCGGCTTCTGGGTCGCGGTAGGGCTGGTCGCGTTGACCCATGGGCTGCAGAATCTTCTACCCGCAGCGCTGGCGCTGACCGGTCACTGAGCCGGGTCGGGCGCGCCCAGCTTCTTTGCGATGCGGGCGACTTCCTCGTCCCTGGGCGGCTCCGGCATCCCTTCGCCCGGTGCCAGTGCCTCGTCGGGGATGCCGGGGCCGGTGCCGGCAATTGTCTCGTTGATCGGGCTCTCGTTGGGGCCCGTGCTGATCTTCTCACGCTCGTCCATGACAGCTCTCCTGCCGGGTGAGCGAGCGTGGCCGGGCGATTGTTCCCGAGAATTGATAAGCGCCGGGCGTCGGCCCATATGAGGCGCAACACGGCTCGGCGGAGCCGCGAACGGAGATGAAGTTGGCCAATTATCCCATCCTGCCGCTGCGCGACATCGTCGTCTTTCCGCAGCGGATCGTTCCCCTGTTCGTCGGGCGAGAGAAGAGCGTCGCGGCGCTCGAGGCAGCGATGGCCTCCAACCGGGAAATCTTCCTGGTCGCACAGCTTGATCCGAGCGAGGACGATCCCGACCGGGACGCGCTGTACGACCTTGGCGTGATTGCGACGGCCATGCAGCTGCTGAAGCTGCCCGACGGGACCGTCCGTGTGCTAGTGGAAGGGGCTCGTCGTGCCCGCCTCGTCTCGCTTGAGCAGGGCGAAGGCCACATGGTGGCCGAAGTCGAGGAGGTGCCGGAGGAGGAGGTCGACGGACCCGAGATCCAAGCGCTGATGCGGTCGGTGGTCGACCAATTCGAAAATTATGCCAAGCTCAACAAGCGGCTTCCGCCCGAGACCAGTGTCCAGCTGAGCGAGATCGACAGCCCGTCGATCCTCGCCGATGCGGTCGCCTCCAACCTGTCGATCAAGGTCAGCGACAAGCAGGCGCTGCTCGGCGAACTCAATCCATCGCGTCGGCTCGAAATGGTGTTCGCCTTCATGGAAGGCGAGCTCGGCGTCCTTCAGGTCGAAAAGAAGATCCGCAGCCGGGTCAAGCGACAGATGGAGAAGACCCAGCGCGAATATTACCTCAATGAGCAGCTGAAGGCGATCCAGCGCGAGCTAGGCAATGACGACGGGGAGGGCGGCGACGAGCTGCAGGAACTGGCGGCCCGAATCCGCAAGACGCGCCTCAGCAAGGAAGCCCGCAATCGTGCGAACGCCGAGTTGAAGAAGCTCAAGGCGATGGCGCCGATGAGCGCCGAGGCGACGGTCGCGCGCAATTATCTCGACGTGCTGCTCGGCCTACCATGGGGCAAGAAGTCCAAGCTTAAGAAGGACATCGCCGAGGCGCAGGCGGTGCTCGACGAGGATCATTACGGGCTGGAGAAGGTCAAGGACCGGATCGTCGAGTATCTGGCGGTACAGGCCCGGACCAACCGGCTGAAGGGTCCGATTCTCTGTCTTGTCGGGCCGCCGGGCGTCGGCAAGACGTCGCTGGGTCGTTCGATCGCTCGGGCCACGGGCCGCGAGTTCGTTCGTCAGTCGCTTGGCGGCGTGCGCGACGAGGCGGAGATCCGCGGGCATCGCCGCACCTACATCGGCTCGCTTCCGGGCAAGATCGTGTCCAACCTCAAGAAGGCTGGGACCAACAATCCGCTGTTCCTGCTGGACGAAATCGACAAGCTCGGCCAGGATTTCCGCGGCGATCCGGCTTCGGCGCTGCTGGAGGTGCTCGACCCCGAGCAGAACAGCAAGTTCCAGGACCATTATCTGGAGCTGGATTACGACCTTTCGGACATCATGTTCGTCACGACCGCCAACTCGCTCGACATGCCGCAGCCCTTACTGGACCGGATGGAGATCATCCGGCTCGAGGGCTACACCGAGGACGAGAAGGTCGAGATCAGCCGCCGCCATCTCATCCCCAAGCAGATGGAGGCCCATGGGCTGAAGGGCGAGGAGCTTGAGTTTAGCGACGAGGGGCTGCGCTCGGTCATTAGACACTACACCCGCGAGGCCGGCGTTCGGACGCTCGAGCGCGAACTCGCCAAGGTTGCGCGCAAGTCGCTCCGCCAGATCCTCGAGGGCAAGACCGACAAGGTGGTACTCACCGGCGAGAATGTCGGCGAGTTCCTCGGCGTCCGCCGCTTCCGCTTCGGCGTCAGCGAGGAGGAAGACCAGATCGGCGCGGTGACCGGCCTGGCTTGGACCGAAGTGGGCGGCGAGCTGCTGACGATCGAGGCGGTGACCGTCCTCGGCAAGGGACAGATCCGCACGACCGGCAAGCTCGGCGAGGTGATGACGGAATCGATCCAGACCGCGATGAGCTTCGTCAAGGCGCGCGCACCGGCCTATGGCGTGAAGCCCTCGGTATTCGCGCGCAAGGACATCCACGTCCATCTTCCCGAGGGCGCTACGCCGAAGGATGGCCCGAGCGCCGGCATCGGGATGGTGACGGCGATGATCTCGACCCTCACCGGTGTTCCGGTTCGGCGCGACGTTGCGATGACCGGCGAGGTGACGCTGCGTGGGCGGGTGCTGCCGATCGGCGGCCTCAAGGAAAAGCTGCTGGCGGCGCTTCGCGGCGGCATTACCACTGTGCTCATTCCGGCCGAGAACGAGAAGGATCTCGACGAGCTTCCGAGGAGCGTCAAGGACGGTCTCAAGATCATCCCGGTCGCCCATGTCGACGAGGTCCTGTCGATCGCGCTGACCCAGAAGCTCGAGCCGATCGAATGGAGCGACGCCGACGAGCATGCGACCGAGCCCGTGCCCGGTCCCGGCTCGGGGCAGGTCTCGCCCACGGTTCGTCACTGACCTCTTGTTTTCGGTTCGGCTCATCGCTTTAAGCGGACCCGAAAGGCGTGCCGGTGAGTCTTCTGGGACGCGCGTGGAGGTTAGGCATGAACAAGCAGGAATTGATTTCGGTCGTGGCGGATCGTGCCGGCCTGAGCCGTGGCGACGCGTCACGAGCGGTTGAGACCATGCTTGATGTCGTGACTTTGACCCTGAAGCGAGGCGACGAGGTTCGTCTCGTCGGGTTCGGCAATTTTTCGGTTACCCGCCGCAAGGCGAGCACCGGGCGCAATCCGCGGACTGGCGAGCCGATGGCGATCAAGGCGAGCTCGACCCCCAAATTTCGTCCGGGCAAGATCCTCAAGGACGCCGTCCAGTAGGCTGGACATGCTGCCGTGCCTTGCGTAGAGGCGCGGCTCGATCGCGGGCATGGGCGCGTAGCTCAGTGGTAGAGCACACCCTTCACACGGGTGGGGTCGTAGGTTCAATCCCTACCGCGCCCACCATGCTCCGCTGACAACCGATCCGGTAAGCTCCGTTGCACTCGGCTGTCGTGGGACAGCCTGCGCGGCGGCGAGCGCCAGCCGCACAAGTGCCTACTGCAGGTAAGCCGGCTGGAAGCTAGCGATCCGCCTGATCTCCTGCCAGTCGCGGAAGATAATCTCGCGGCCGTCGCGGGTGATTAGACCCTGTCGTTCGAGATCGGCGAAGACCCGATTGACGTTGACCGAGGTCTGGCCAGTGATGTCGGCGATCTGCTGCTGCGTGAACGGATTGTAGAGCCGGTCGGCAGCGGGTCGGTCCGGCGTCCGCTCGGCAGTCTCGCACAGGAGATGCGCGACACGAGCAGTGGAATCGCGCCGACCGCAATTGACCAGCCATTCGTAGCTGATCGCCGCATGCAGCTGGGTGAGCCGCATGAAGAAGCGCGCGAGTTCGAGATTATTGTCGATGATGGCGTTGAGGTCCTCGGCGCGGCCGACCATTACTTCGCTGCGCACGATAGCCTGCAGCCCATAGTCGGCGGCCCCTTCGCGCGGGAGGATACCGTCGCCGCTGAACCGAAGAGCAACGATCTGGCGGCGGCCCGCGCCGTCCGTCTTGAACTTGGACAGGATGCCCGACCGGACGAAAAACACCTCGTCCCGTGCGACGCCCGGATCGCGGAACGGACGACGCGGGTCCACCTGGACGACGCGGTGCGGCATTGCCTCCAGCATGTCCGCAATCTGCGGATCCAGGCCTGCTTCAATCAACCTCGGTCCAAGCTCGGTTGGCCCGACATTCATTCGCCTTCCCATTGATACTCCTCCCCCCGGCACATCGTCTGCCAGGTCAAGGGGCTACGCGGCACTCCCACGGAAGGCGATGCAGCGATGCTCGACATCGCTGCCCTCCGTTGGTCCTCCAGTGCCACGCGACCGTCACGCAGGTCGCGATTCGGTGTCGAATGCACCCCTAACACAAGCAGATCACAAAATCCTGTTTGCGACGCATTTTGCCAACCTCGTTATAGTACCGTACGGCCCGCTTGCGGGGAAATACGGGCGGAAAATACTCCGGACCGGGTCCTGCTTGCCAAGGGAAGCGGCGGATCCTAAGGAGCGCGCGTCCCGCCGCGATACCCTCGCGCGGGATCATGGCGATCGTAGCTCAGCTGGTTAGAGCATCGGTTTGTGGTACCGAGGGTCGCGGGTTCAAGTCCCGTCGATCGCCCCATTTTTCTCCTTCTTGATAGCCGGAACCGCATGACCAGCCTGTGGGCGTTGCCCGACTTCGATGCGCACGAGGACGTGCACTTCTTCACCGACGAGAAGACCGGCCTCAAGGCCATCATCGCGATCCACTCCACCCACCTTGGTCCGGCCGGCGGCGGGTGCCGCTTCTGGCACTATGGCGACGAGGCGGAGGCGCTCACCGACGCGCTGCGGCTGTCGCGCGGGATGAGCTACAAGAATGCGATGGCAGGGCTTCGCATGGGCGGCGGCAAGGGCGTGATCCTTGCCCCGACCGACCGCGACAAGCCGGCCGAGCTGATGGCGGCATTCGGTCGGGCGGTGAACAGCTTGGGCGGTCGCTACGTCACCGCCGAGGATGTCGGGATCAACGTCACCGACATGACTGAGGTCAGCCGTCAGACCAAGTTCGTGTCCGGGCTTCCGGTCGCCACCGGCGCGGTCGGCGGCGACCCGGGCCCGCACACCAGCTTGGGCGTGTTCCTCGGGGTCAAGGCCGCAGTGAAGCGCGCGCTCGGCAAGGAGAGTCTCGATGGCATCCGGCTTGCCATCCAGGGCGCGGGCAGCGTTGCGAGCGGGCTCGCGATGCACGCGGCCGCGGAAGGTGCCCGCATCAGCATTGCCGACGTCGACGCGGCCAAGGCATCCAAGCTCGCCGAGCAGGTCGGCGGGTCGGTGATCGATCCGGCCGACATTCTCTTCCTCGACTCCGACGTGGTGAGCCCCAATGCGCTTGGTGCGGTGCTGACTGAGGAGAGCATCGCCCGACTGAAGGCTCCGATCGTCGCTGGAGGCGCCAATAATCAGCTCGCCACGGGCGAGGACGGCCAGCGGATCCACGAACGCGGGATCCTCTACGCTCCCGACTATGTCATCAATGCCGGGGGCATCATCAACGTCGCCACCGAGTATCTGCAGGACGGCGGGCAGGACGAAGTCCGCGAGAAGATTGCGGGCATTCCGGTCCGGCTTGAGCAGATCTGGGCGGAGAGCCAATCGAGCGGGACCAATCCGGCGGCGGTCGCGGACCTCATGGCCCAACGTCTGATTGGCCGCGCCTAGGGGCTTTCCCATGGTGCTCCGGAGCCGCTATGCGGTAGGAGCACGAACCGACATGCACCGCTTCGCCAATCCCACTCGTTTTCTCGCGATCGCCCGCCCGGCCTCGGCTTGGCTGCTTGCGGTCGGGCTGGTGCTGACGGCTGCTGGGGTGGCAGGCGGGCTATTTCTGACTCCGCCCGACTATATCCAAGGCGAGACGGTGCGGATCATGTACATCCATGTTCCGGCGGCGTGGCTCGGAATGGCCGGCTGGAGCGGGATCGCGGTCGCGTCGCTGATGCAGATCGTGTGGCGTCACCCACTGGCGGGGATCGCCGCTCGAGCCTGCGCGGTGCCCGGCGCGCTGTTCGCCGCCATCTGCCTCGCGACCGGCTCGATCTGGGGGCGTCCGACTTGGGGCACCTGGTGGGAATGGGACGGGCGCCTTACCAGCATGTTGCTGATGTTCTTCCTCTATCTCGGCTACATCGCGCTTGCCTCTGCGGAGCGCGAGCGCGGGCCTGACGGGCGGATCGCCGCCATCTTCGGGCTGGTCGGTGCGGTCAACCTGCCGATCATCCATTTCTCGGTGCAGTGGTGGCGGACGCTCCACCAGGGCGAGAGCATCTCGCTGTCGGGTTCGACGATCGACAATAGCCTACTCTGGCCGCTGCCGTTCACCATGCTGGGCTTCTCCTGCCTGTTCGGGGCGGTGGTCCTGATGCGGATGCGCGCCGAACTGGCCGAGGCCAAGCTCGAGGCACGGCTCAAGCGAGCGCTTGCCGAATGAACCAGTGGGCATTCGTCTGGGCTGCCTACACGGTGGCGATCGGCGGCACCGGCGGGCTGCTTGCCTGGACGCTGGTGGCGATGCGCCGGGCCGAAGCCGCTGCGGACCGGCACAAGCACAACCGCTGATGGCCGCGCCGAAGCAGCAGAGGCTGGCGCTGACGCTGGCTGCGGTGGTGGCGCTCATCGGTGCCGCGCTGCTCGCGATGTGGGGCCTCAGAGACCGTGCCGCCTACTTCTACGTCCCTGCCGACATCGCTGCCGGCAAGGCGGTTCCGAACAAGGCAATGCGGCTTGGCGGGATGGTCCAGAAGGGCTCGCTCCGGCGCGCCGCCGACGGCGTTACCGTCAACTTCCGGGTGACCGACGGACCGGCCAGCGTGCCGGTGACCTTCCGCGGCATCCTTCCCGACCTGTTTCGCGAGGGCAGCGGGGTGGTCGCCGAGGGGCAGATGACCGCCGCCGGCGTCTTCATCGCCTCCAACATCCTCGCCAAGCACGACGAGCGCTATATGCCCCCGCAGATGGGCAACATCGCTGCCGAGAAGCAGACCCGGAAGACGGTCGAATGATCGCCGAGTTCGGCCTCGCCGCGCTGTGGCTCGCCGCAGCGCTGTCGCTGCTGCAGCTATTGCTGACCCTGGTTCCTGCCTTGCGCGACCAGGCTGAGCCGCGGACCGTCGCCAGCATCGCGGTCGGGCAGGGGCTGTTCACCCTTGCCGCCTTCGGTGCGCTGATCGCCGTCTTCCTGCGTACCGACACCTCCGTGCTGCTGGTCGCGGAGAACAGCCACAGCGCCAAGCCGTGGATCTACAAGTTCGCGGGCGCGTGGGGGAACCACGAGGGCTCGATGCTGATGTGGGTGACAATCCTGACCGTTGCCGGCGCAGCCGTCGCGCTACTCGAACGGCGGCTGCCGCGGGACACGCTGAACGCCGCGCTGGGCAGCCAGGCGGCGCTGGCGCTCGGCTTCTTCGCCTTTCTCCTGTTCGCCTCCAATCCCTTCGCCCGCCTCTATCCGGCGCCGCCGGATGGGCAGGGGCTCAATCCGTTGCTCCAGGACCCCGGCCTCGCCTTCCATCCACCAACCCTTTACCTTGGCTATGTCGGCCTCTCGGTCGCCTTCAGCCTGGCGGTCGGGGCACTGTTGACCCGCGAGGTCGGACCGGCGCTGGCCCGCGCAATGCGGCCCTGGGTACTCGGCGCCTGGGTGCTCCTGACACTGGGGATCACCGCCGGGAGCTACTGGGCCTATTACGAGCTGGGTTGGGGCGGCTTCTGGTTCTGGGACCCGGTCGAGAATGCCTCGCTGATGCCGTGGCTCGCCGCCACCGCGCTGCTCCACAGCGTCAACGTGCTGTCCGCGCGCGGAGGCCTGCGGGCGTGGACGATCATGCTGGCGCTTATCGCCTTCTCGATGTCGATGGTCGGCACGTTCCTAGTCCGCTCGGGCATCCTGACCAGCGTCCACAGCTTCGCGGTCGACCCCCGGCGCGGCACCTTCATTCTTGCGCTGCTCGCGCTGTATGTCGGCGGCGCGCTGAGCCTGTTCGCGGCGAGGATCGGGACGGTTCGTGAGGGGGCGCGGTTCGACGTGGTCAGCCGCGAAGGCGCGCTAGTCATGAACAATCTGCTGCTCGCGACCATCCTCGGCACGGTGTTCGTCGGAACCCTCTATCCGCTGATGGCGGAGGCCGCGACGGGCGAGAAGATGTCGGTCGGGCCGCCCTATTTCAACGCGGTGGCGGGGCCGCTGACGCTGCTCCTCGGGTTGCTGCTGTTCGTCGGGCCGCTTCTCAACTGGCGGCGTGACCGGCGGCCGCTGCTCCGCCGGGCAGCGCTGCCGCTTTCGGTCGCGCTGGCCGCGCTGCTGGTTAGCTTCATATCGGTGCCGGCGATGTCGTGGCTGGCCCGGCTTGGCCTGGCAGTGGCGGCGGGGCTGGTGCCGGCGTCCCTGATGCCGCTGGTCGGGCGCAACCTCCTGCGTACACCGCTCGCCACCTGGGGGATGGTCGTCGCGCATCTTGGTATTGCAGTTGCGCTCGCCGGGATGGCGTTCGACACCGCCTTCACCAAGGAGACGCTCGCCGCGGTGCGGGTGGGAGAGACCCGTCAGGTTGGCCCATGGGCGGTTCGGCTGGCCGGCGTCCGCCCGATCGCGGGCAAGAACTTCACGGCGCTGGAGGCTCGGCTGGAAGCTTTTCGTGGCGGCAGCTCGCTGGTGCTGACCCCAGAGAGCCGCTTCTTCACCACGCCGTTCACCGAGACGAACGAGACCGCCATCCGCACCCGTCTCGATGGTCAGCTGTACACAGTGCTCGGCAAAACCGACGAGGAGGGGCGCTGGCAGCTGCGACTGTGGTGGAAGCCGATGGTGACGCTGATCTGGCTCGGCGGCGCGTTGATTGCGTTTGGCGGGATCCTGGCACTGCTCGGGCGCGAGTGGCGGAGCTGGTGGCGCAAGCGGCGGACGGCCTGGTGAGGCGCTGGTGGGCCATCTTGCCGCTGGTCGTCGCGGCGTTGCTGGTCGCGGCCTTCATCTGGCGCCTCGACAACCCGCCGAGCACGATCGTCCGCTCCCAGATGGTGGGCAAACCGGTCCCCGACTTCACCTTGGCAGCCGGGGTCCCGAGCAAGCCGGGTTTCGCTTCGGCCGAGTTGCGGGGCAAGCCGCGCGTGATCAACTTCTTTGCCAGCTGGTGCGTGCCCTGCATCGCCGAGGCGCCGATGCTGGCGCGGTTGAGGGCACAGGGGGTGGAGATCGACGGCGTCGCGATCCGCGATCGGCCTGAGGACATCGCCCGCTTCCTGCGCGACAATGGTGACCCTTATGCGCGGATCGGCGCCGACCCGCGCAGCGCTGTGCAGCTGGCGATGGGCTCGTCGGGCGTGCCGGAGAGCTTCGTCGTCGATGGGCGCGGCCTGATTACCTACCAATGGCCCGGCCCGATCACCGACGACAATATAGCGACCATCGTCGCCGAGCTGGAGCGGGCGCGGTGAGCCGAGTGCGACTGAGACCGGCGGTGGGCCTTGTCCTGCTGCTGACGCTGCCCAGCAGATTGGCTTGGGCGGACTCCAGCATGGCGCCGGCGCCCTACGCCTATCGCCAGCTCCCCGACGCCACACAGGAAGCTCGCGCGAAGGCGTTGATGGAGGAGATTCGCTGTCTTGTCTGCCAGGGCCAGTCAATTGCCGACAGCGACGCGGAGCTGGCCGGGGACATGCGCGACATGGTGCGGCGGCGGATTGCATCGGGTGAAAGCCCCGCGCAGGTGCGGCGATGGCTGGTGGGTCGCTACGGCGACTGGATCAGCCTTGCACCGCCAATGGAACCGCTGACCTGGCCGCTGTGGATCGCCCCATTGCTGCTGCTTGTAGGTGGCGGCCTGCTGGTCGTGCGGCGCCTGAAGCGGAGGACGGCATGAACGGGTGGATGATCCTCCTGCTGCTGGTCGCGATGGCAGGGGCGGGGTTCCTGCTGCTCGGTCGACTGCGTGGAACCAGCCTGCAGCTGGCGCTGGCGGCGCTGCTGTTTGGCGCCGCGGGCTATGCCGTCCAGGCCAACCCTTCCTATGACGGCAACCCGCGCGAGTTCGCGCCGCCGCGTCCGCCGCTACCCCTGACCGTTCCGCGCCATGCGTTGCTCGGTCGATTCAACCAGACCGATACCTGGGCGACAATCGCCGAGAGCTTAGCCCGCAAGGGCGACACGCAGGGCGCAGCGCAGATCATGCAATCGGCAGTCCGAAGTCATCCGAACGATGTCGGATTGTGGACGGTTCTCGGCAACACGCTGGTCGACCATGCCGGGGCGCTCACGCCTCCGGCGCAGTTCGCCTACGATCGCGCGCTCCGGCTTGCACCCGATCATCCGGCGCCGCTTTTCTTCCTAGGTCTGGCGCGGGCGCGAAGTGGAGATCGGGCGGGTGCACTTGAGTTGTGGAACCGGATGTTGGCGAAATCGCCCGGAGTAAGCTGGCGGCCAATGGTCGAGGGGGGGATCGTGGCGCTGGGCGGACAGCCGGGGCGGTAATTATCTCCCTGAGCCCGGCTCAGGGGAGGGTGCAGGTCACTCGCCGCGGCCGGTTTTGTCCTGGAGTTCGTCGATCTTTTTGGACGCGTCGGCCTTGTTCAGCTCGGGATTGAATTCCTCGTTCGCTTCCTCGCTGAGAGTCTTGAGATAGCTCGCCTGTGCGCCGGTCATCGGCTCGCCGCCGGTAGTCCAATCGTCCGGATCCTTGACAGCGTTGCCAGTCGGATGGGCCTTGGGGTTGTCGTCGATGGGCTGGGTAGACATTGGGAAGGCTTTCCAGAGAGTTAGTCTGCCGCCCCAACGCCTCGCGTTCCACTTCTGTTCCCGTTAAGCCGCTACCGGTTCGAACGGGAGGTCGAGCGCGTCGGCGACCGCCTGATGGCGGATCTTGCCGTCCGACACGTTCAGCCCATTGGCGAGATGTGGGTCCTGCCGCATGGCCTCATCCGCGCCAAGCGTAGCGAGCTTGAGGGCGAAGGGCAGGGTCGCATTGTTGAGCGCGAAGGTGCTGGTCCGCGCCACGGCGCCGGGCATGTTGGCTACGCAGTAGTGGATGATCCCATCAACCTCGTAGACAGGGTCGTCGTGAGTGGTGGCGTGGCTGGTCTCGAAGCAGCCGCCCTGGTCGATGGCGATGTCAACGAGGACCGAGCCACGCTTCATCGTCTTGAGCATCTCGCGGGTAACAAGCTTGGGAGCGGCCGCGCCGGGGACCAGCACCGCGCCGATCACCAGCTCCGCCTCGGAGACGGCCTGCGCGATGGCGGCACGGCTGGCGTAGGCCGTCTTAATCTGGCTGGAGAAGAACATGTCGAGCTCGGCCAGCCGGTCGTTGGAAATGTCATAGATGGTGACATCGGCGCGCATGCCGGTCGCCATCTGCGCCGCGTTGACGCCCGAGACTCCGCCGCCAAGGATCGCAACCTTGGCAGGAGAAACGCCCGGAACTCCGCCGAGCAGCACGCCGCGGCCGCCTTGTTCCTTCTCAAGGTAGTGGGCGCCGACCTGAACCGACATGCGGCCCGCGACCTCGCTCATCGGCTTCAGCAGCGGCAGCGCGCCCGAGCGGCTGGTCACCGTCTCGTAGGCGATGCAGGTCGCGCCCGACTTCATCAGCCCCTCGGCCTGCGGCTTGTCGGCGGCGAGGTGGAGATAGGTGAAAAGGAGGTGGCGGGCCTCGAGCATCGCGATCTCGGACGGCTGTGGCTCCTTGACCTTCACGATCATGTCCGCACCAGCAAACACGTCCGCCGCCGTCGCGAGGATCGTCGCACCGGCACGTTCGTAAGCCGTGTCGGAACAATCGATGCCAGTCCCGGCGTTGTGCTCGACGACGACCTGGTGCCCGGCGGCGACCAGCTCTCGAACCGACGCCGGGGTTAGGCCGACACGATATTCATGGTTCTTGATTTCCTTGGGCACACCGACGCGCATGGTTCGTTCGCTCATTCCGATGGTGAAGATTTCGCGCGCCTATAGGAGGGCCGCCGCGGGGGAGCAATGTCCGGCTGCCGCGGGCAACTTAATTAGGGGCAAGCCGGGCCGATTGCCGCTCCGGCCGGCCGCTGCTAACACGCGACCGAAATGAACATCACCGCGACCGGACAGGCCGTGCCGGCCGGGCCGGCGACCAACCTCGACGAACCCACCGCTCATGGCGACGCACGCGGCCCGCTGGTCAAGCTGGCGGTTGGCGCGATCGGCATTGTCTTTGGCGACATCGGCACCTCGCCGATCTACGCCTTTCGCGAGACATTCGCCGGCCATCACACGCTCCGGGTCGACGCGCTGCACATCTACGGGGTGCTGAGTCTCATCTTCTGGTCGATGATGATCATCGTGACGCTGAAGTACGTCACCGTCATCATGCGCGCCGACAACAAGGGGGAAGGCGGCAGCCTCGCGCTCCTCGCGCTGATCAACCGCTCGGTCGGCGGCAAGCGAAAATGGACCAGCGGGATCGTTCTGCTCGGGGTGTTCGCGACCGCGCTGTTCTACGGCGATTCGATGATCACGCCGGCTATCTCGGTTCTGTCGGCGGTTGAGGGACTGACCACGGTACAACAGGGGTTTGAGCCGTTTGTTGTACCGGTCGCCATCGCGATCCTCATTGGGCTGTTCGCGATCCAGTCGCGCGGGACGGCGAAGGTCGGGCTGCTGTTCGGGCCGGTGATGATCGTCTACTTCCTGGTGCTCGCCGTTCTCGGGCTGATGCACATCATGGATCACCCGGCGGTACTTTGGCACACGCTTAACCCGCTGAACGCCTACCGCTTCTTCGCCGAGGCCCCGGTCCGCGCCTTCGTCGCGCTGGGATCGGTGGTGCTGTCGGTGACCGGTGCCGAGGCGCTTTACTCGGACATGGGCCACTTCGGCCGCAATCCGATCCGCGTGTCATGGATGTTCTTCGTCCTGCCGGCGCTGATCCTCAATTACATGGGGCAGGGGGCGATGCTGCTGTCGCTTCCGGGCCACGCCGCGCTCGAGGCGATCCGCAACCCCTTCTTCTTCCTGGCGCCCGACATGCTGCGCCTGCCGCTGGTGCTGCTGGCGACGTTCGCGACGATCATCGCCAGCCAGGCGGTGATCTCCGGGGCCTTCTCGGTCACCCAGCAGGCGATCCAGCTCGGATTCATTCCGCGACTGCGAATCCAGCACACCAGCGAGACGGCGGCGGGCCAGATCTACATCCCGGCGATCAACTGGGCGCTGATGATCATGGTGCTGCTGCTGGTGCTGAACTTCCGCACCTCGTCCAACCTCGCCGCCGCCTACGGGATCGCGGTGACCGGCGCGATGTTCATCGACAGCCTGCTGATTTCGGTCGTGCTGTTCCAGCTGTGGAAGTGGAACAAGATCGGCGCCAGCCTGCTGATCGCGCTCTTCGTCATCGTCGACGTCAGCTACTTCGGCGCCAACCTGCTGAAGGTGCCGGTCGGAGGCTGGTTCCCGCTGATGATCGGGCTGATCGCCTTCACCATGCTGACCACCTGGGCGCGGGGACGGCAGCTGCTGATGGTCCGCATGGCCGAGGAGAGCCTGCCGATCGAGGTGTTCATCAAGTCCGCCAGCCAGAGCGCCGCTCGGGTGCCCGGGACCGCGGTCTACATGACCTCATCGTCCGAGGGGGTGCCGCATGCGCTGCTGCACAACCTCAAGCACAACAAGGTGCTGCACGAGCGGATCATCCTGCTGACGGTGCGGATCCAGGACGTGCCGTACGTTCCCGAGCACAAGCGGGCGGAAACCCACGACTATTCCAGCGGCTTCTTCCGCGCGGTCTTCCACTACGGCTTCATGGAGGAGATCGACGTCCCGTCCGAGCTGATGCGGCTCAAGGGCTGTGGTGCGGTCTGCAAGATGATGGACACGAGCTTCTTCCTGGCGCGCCAGACCCTGATCTCGACCGCTCGGCCGGGCATGGCGCTGTGGCGCGAGAAGCTGTTCGCCTGGATGCTGCGCAACGCGGAAAGCGCGATGGAGTTCTTCAAGCTGCCGCCCAACCGGGTGGTCGAGCTCGGCAGCCAGGTCGAGATCTAGCGGGCAACCGTCGCGCGGCTCGGCAGTTGGCTCGGCATGGAGTCCATCGCCACCTGGGTCGCGCCGATCGCCACCACCATCGCTGCTTTCATGACTGCTTCCAACCTCGGCAGCCGGGTCACCGGCTGGGGGTTCGGCGTGTTCACCATCGGATCGATCGCCTGGATCGCGCTTGGGCTGGCAACCGGCCAGCCGAATCTCGTCTGGCAGAATGCCATCCTGACCGCGCTCAACCTGTTCGGCATCTGGCGCTGGCTGGGACGGCAGGCCGGGCTGGAGAAAGGGGCCGGCAAGGCCGCCGAGGAGAGCAGCGCCGCGCCCGGCGAGGATCTTTTTCCGGTATCGCTGCTGGGCAAGGGTCGGCTGGTAACGCTCGATGGCGACGAGGTCGGCAGCTGCGTCGACGCGATGGCTCAGTGCCAGAGCGGACGGCTCGCCTACCTGGTCGCCTCGGAGGGCGGGGTTGCGGGCGTCGGCGAGACATTGCGGCGGGTCGACTGGAAGCGGGCTGCGGTAGACGGCGACCGGATCCGGCTTCGGCTCGACCGAGCCACCTTCGCCAGCCTGCCGACGCTTGAGAAGGATCGGTGGCCAGGCCGATGAGCGGCGCCTTGATCGTCACGGCCGAGATGGGCGCGGAGGATTCCGCCTGGCTCGACGGCCAGCGCACGCGCCATTTTCCGCCCGAGCGTAACCAGCTCGCCGCGCACCTGACCATGTTCCACGCACTTCCGCCCTCGAGTGAGCCGGAGGCGGAAAGGGTGCTGGCGCGAGAAGCCGCCGGACCGCCACCGCGAGCAACACTCGCCGGGCTGATGAACCTCGGCGGCGGGGTCGCCTACCGCGTCGTGTCGGATGAGCTAGACGGCATCCGGGCCCGGATCGCCCACCATTTCCATGGCCTGCTGACCGCGCAGGACGGGCAGGGATGGCGTCCGCACGTCACCATCCAGAACAAGGTGTCGAGTCGTCAGGCCAAGTTGCTGTTCGACGAGCTGCAGGCCAGCTTCCAGCCGCGCCCGCTGGCGATCCGCGGCCTCCTGCTCCACCGCTATCTCGGCGGCCCGTGGGACTCGATCGGGAAGTGGCGCTTCCGGGGCTGATGGAAGGGCGGCGACCTAGCTGAGGTCGCCGATCCCGTCGCAGCTGAGATCGAAGGCGGCCAGTCCGGCCTCGAGTACCGAAGCGAGCATCGGCATGTCCATCAGCTCGTCGATCGCACCTTCACGGCCCTCGTCGGTGGCCTCTTCCATAGCTTCGGCCCAGTCACCAGCGTCGTAGGTCCCTTGGCCAACCCAGCAGAAGGCGAGCACTTCGGCGACCTGATCGTCGCCGAGATCGTCGAGCGCGGTCCGGAGTTCGTCTTCGACGCCGGTGTTCACCTCGTCCTCAAGAACGGAGAGCGAGCCTTCCTCCTCATCGTCGATATTGTCGGGATCCTCGCCCCCGTCATAATCGCTTGGGGTCTGGGCCTCGAATTCGCGCGCTCGCAGGATAATGCGGCACAGCGTTTCCAAGGGCGTCAACGGATCCATTCGGCAAGCCTCCTCACTGCTCGCCCAACGAGGGTGAAAACCGGCGGTTCCCACGCGTTGACCGCGTGAAAAGCCTTGCCTATATGCGCCGGGCCCAACGCGCTGCGGTGCGGGGCGCCCGATCTGGGGCGGAGTAGCTCAGCTGGTTAGAGCAGCGGAATCATAATCCGCGTGTCGGGGGTTCAAGTCCCTCCTCCGCTACCATTACCCTTTTGACCATAGGCCAGCCAGGGCCAACGTCACTCGGCCAGCGACAGTGATCGATCATCGAACAAGCCGTCCACGAGGGTCGAGGCATAGAGGCGGATCGCGGTTTCGCGGGGGAGGGACGAGGCCCAGCTCCGAAGGTCGTAAGCCGAATTGAAGGTCGACATGATCAGCTGGCTCGCGATCACCGGGTCGACCAGCCGCAGGCTCCCCTCACGCCCGCCATCGATGAGCGTGCCGGAGAAGCGCAACGCGGTGCGATCGGAGCGTTCGACCACTTCGCGTCGCAGTTCCGGCGGGAGCGCGTGAATGGCGGTCGTCCGGGTCAGCGGCCACTCCCCGGAAAACTGGAGGTCGAGCAGGGCGGCGATCGCCGAGGTCAGCCGGTCCCACTCGTCTCGACCTTCCCGATGCGCCCACCACTGAATGACCGCGATCCGCTTGTAGCTGGTTCGGAAGCACTGGAGGACGAGGTCGTCCTTGGCATCGAGGTGGTGGTAGAAGCTGCCCTTGGTGACGTTGAGCTCGTCGACGATGCGGGCGACCGAGGCGCCCCGGTAGCCGCTCTCGTTGATAAGACGCGTGGCCACCCGCAGGAAATTCTCCTGGCCGGGATCCATCGGCGGGAGCTCGTCACGCAGCGCCTGGTCGCCAAGGCGGCGCGGCGCCCAGCGGCGATCCCCCGTTGCCAGCCCATGTTCGAGAATGTCCTGCAGCCGGTCGGCGACCCGCTCAAAATCGTTGATGGCGAAGCGGCTCAGCCAGACCGGGAGCCAGAAGACCACCTCGAGCAGCATGTGCGCACGGGCGGTAAGCAGCGCCTTGTGGTCGGGGTCGCGCCACTCGCCGAATAGCGTTCGGACGTCGCGGAAGACGGCCTGGTAGCGCTTTTCGAGCGGGGTTCGCAGTTCGGGATCGAGCGTGCGCACGTCGGAGAGGGAAGCGAGCGGCCGGGCCTCGCCGCGAATGACGGCGGTGCGGAGCGCGAAATGCTGCCAGACGAAGGCGCGGACGCGCTGCTGCGGCGTGTCCGCCGCGGCGGCGTCGCGGACCATGTCGTGGAGCCGCTCGAGCGAACGTTCGAATACCGCGGCGGCGAGCTGCTCCTTCTTGCGGAAATAATAGGTGACGCTGGTCGTGTTCAGCCCGACCGCCCGCGCGACCTCGAGCAGGGTGGTGCCGCGCGCACCATGCTGGTTGATGAGATCGGTCGCGGCGTCGAGAACCGCCTCGCGCTTGCGCTGGAACCGAGCCTTGCTGCGCGGCTTGACGGCGGAAGGAGCGGATTCGGCTTCGGCGACGACGGACATGGCCGTGTTATGCAACGGAGCTCGGCCCGATCCAAATCTTTCGTTGTCCGGCGAGCAGGTCTGCCAAGGGCTTTACCCGAGCTTTTTCGAAGATATGGTATCGCCGTACTTGGGAGAGGCAGATGGACGGAGCGGCAGCCGACGGCAGGTTCGCAGACTTCGACGGGGCGGCGCTGGCGGACTGGTTGGGCGAACATGTTCCCGAGTTCGGGAGCCTGATGCAGGTCGAGAAGTTCCCCGGCGGCCAGTCCAACCCAACCTACCGGATCGATGGCGAGCGGCTCAGCCTCGTGCTGCGCCGCAAGCCGTTCGGGGACATCCTTCCTTCGGCGCACGCGATCGAGCGGGAGTACCGCCTGATCGAGTCACTCCATCCGACCGGCTTCCCGGTCGCGCGCCCTTATGCGCTGTGTGAGGATCCCGAGGTCATCGGCGCGCCCTTCTACCTGATGGAGCGGGTCGAGGGGCGAATTTTCTGGAGCGGGCTCCTGCCCGAGTTGGCGCCCGCCGACCGGCTCGCGGCCTACGAGGACATGGTGGACGTTCTCGCGCGGCTTCACTCAGTCAATCCGGAGGCGGTCGGGCTCGCCGACTATGGTGCCCCCGGCAACTACTTCGAACGGCAGGTTCGGCGCTGGACCAAACAGTACCGGGCCAGCCAGACCGACGAGATCGCGGCGGTCGAGCGGCTGATCGACTGGCTGCCGGCAAGCCTTCCGGCCCAGTCGCGAACCGCAATCATCCATGGTGACTACCGGATCGACAATCTCGTCTACGCGCCCGCCGCCCCGCGGATTGCGGCCGTGCTGGACTGGGAGCTGTCGACCCTCGGCGATCCGCTGGCGGACTTCGCCTATCTGGCGATGAACTGGGCGCTTCCGGGCGACGGCAGCCGGGCGCAGATCGGTGATGTCGACCTTGCGGCCAGCTCCATTCCCGGGCTCGACCGGATCGTCGAGCGCTACTGCCGAGCGACCGGGCGCGACGGGGTGCCCGACCTCAACTGGTATTTCGCCTACAGTCTGTTTCGGCTGGTCGGCATCGTCCAGGGCATCCGCAAGCGCTTCCTCAACGGCAATGCGTCGAGCGCGGATGCGGAAGCCGCCTCGGCGCGGGTGCCGCAGCTTGCCGAGCAGGCCTGGGCCTTCGCCGAGAAGGCGGGCGCCTGATCGGAACCGACAGGGGAGAAGCAATGCCGAACGGAAACGGGATTGCCGGCAAGGTCGCGATCGTCACCGGGGCGGGGTCCGGCATTGGCCGGGAAATCGCCAGCGTCGCGCTGTTCCTGGTGTCGGACGCCGCGAGCTACGTGCACGGACAGACGATCGCGGTTGACGGCGGCCTGTCCTCGTCGCACCCGACCGCGCGACAGCAAGGGTCGTGCGGCCTGGTAGCGCGCGACCGCGTCAGTCCAGCGTCATGCCCGGCATCTCGCCCGACGCGCGCCATTGCGCGAGAATGGCGAAGAAGGCGTTCGAACCCTTGCCGTACGAGGCGTAGCTCGCCGCAAGCGGGCTGATCTGGCCCTCGCCGTTATAGTATCCCGGCGTGCACTCCTCGAGGAACTGGCGGCGGTCGAGCACAGCGTCGAGGATCTCCCGGGTCCAGCCGTCCTCCGCGGCCTCGGTCGGCTCGATTCGGCTCTTCTGCCGCTTAAGCCCCTCACCGATGATGTAGGCGGCGTGGGTGGCCTGTTCGACCAGCGCGTGCGGGTAGTTGGCGGTAAAGCCGGACTGGATGGTTGAGAAGATGAAGCAATTCGGAAAGCCGTTGATCATCATTCCGTGCAGCGACTTGCCGCCGGTCGCCCATTTCTCCTCGAGCGTGCGGCCGCCTGCTCCGCGGATCTGGTAGCCGGCCCGGCGGGCGTAGCTCGTCCCGACCTCGAAGCCGGTGGCAAAGATCAGGCAGTCGACGCGATACTCGGTGCCGTTGGCGACCACCCCGGCCGGGGTGATCCGCTCGACCCCGCGGCCCTCGGTATCGACCAGTGAGACGTTGGACCGGTTGAAGGTCGCCAGATAGTCGTCGTGGAAACACGGGCGCTTGCAGAACTGGTTGTACCAGGGCTTGAGCGCCTCGGCGGTCTGCTGATCGGTCACTACTTCATCTACCCGCGCGCGGAGCGACTCCATCTTCCGGAAGTCCGCGAGTTGGACCAGCGCGGCCGGATCGACCGCACCCTCGCCATCCTCGTTCGCTGCCCGAGTGCGCGCAAGGACGCCGAGGTTGCGGATGATGTCGGTCCAGCCGTCATTGACGAGGTCTTCCTCGGCCCAGCCGCCCGAGACCAGCGTGTTGAAATTCTCCATCCGGTGTCGATGCCAGCCCGGCGCAAGCGCCGCGGCCCAGTCGGGATCGGTGAGCCGGTCATTGCGGACGTCGATCGAAGACGGGGTGCGCTGGAAGACGTAGAGCTGCCTGGCCCATTCTCCGAGGTGGGGGACAACCTGCACCGCGGTCGCGCCCGTGCCGATGATCCCGACCGTCTTGTCGTTCAGCCCGGTGAGCCCGCCATCGGTATCGCCGCCGGTGTAGGCATAGTCCCAGCGACTCGTGTGGAAGGTATGGCCCTCGAAGCTCTCGATGCCGGGGATGCCGGGCAGCTTGGGGCGGTGGAGCGGACCGTTTGCCATGACCACGAAGCGCGCGCGGAGCCGATCGCCGCGGTTGGTGGATACGGTCCAGCGGCGTGCTTCCTCGTCCCAGGCGAGGTCGGTGACTTCGGTCTGGAGCAAGGCGTCGCGGCGAAGGTCGAAGCGGTCGGCGATCCGCTGGCTGTGCTCGCGGATCTCGGGCCCGCGCGAATATTTTCGCTCCGGGATGAAGCCGGTCTCCTCCAGCAGCGGAAGGTAAACATAGCTTTCGATGTCGCAGGCGGCTCCGGGATAGCGATTCCAGTACCAGGTGCCCCCAAACTCCGCGCCTTTCTCGATCAGGCGGATGTCTTTAACGCCGGCGTGTCGAAGGCGGGCACCCGCGAGAAGGCCGCCGAAGCCGCCGCCGATAACCACCACCTCCGCTTCGTCGACGAGCGGGGGACGCTCGATCCGCTGCTCGATGTAGGGGTCGTCGAGATAGTGCGCGAAGCGATCCGCCACCTCGACATATTGATCGTTCCCATCCGCGCGCAGTCGTTTGTCGCGCTCGGCCCGGTACTTGTCGCGCAGCGCCTTGGGATCGAAGCCGAGATCGGCAGCGGGAGAGTGAGTCATAGTGGGGCAGCCTGCGCGTTTGAGGGGAGGGTGTATTCGGGCTCGCTGCCCGGCAGCGGCGCGGCATGCGAGGCCGTCTCGGCGAGGCGTGCGACGCGCTGCTCGTGCTGCGCCCGGGTGATCGGGAAGCGCGAGAGGATCAGCAGCCCGGTGAGCCCGAGAACGATGTGCAGCACGCAGTAGGTGTCGATCAGCCGGTAGAGGGTCTGTTGCGACACCTGCCCTGGCAGTGCGCCGGTCGGGAAGCCAACTCCCGACAGAATGATCCCGGTCAGAAACAGGCCGAGGCCTGAAACGCATTTCTGCATGAAGAAGGAGCCGGCGAAGAACAGGCCTTCGCTGCGAGCACCGGTGCGTTCCTGCGCCTCTTCGACGACGTCGCTCATCATCGACGCGCCGAGGATCATGTTGCCCACGCCCAGCGCGGTACCGAGCGCGGTGAAGCCCATCAGCACCGGCATGAGCGCCGGGTCGCCGTTGACGAAGAACAGCCCGTTGCGGCGCAGCAGGAGCGGGATGATCGAGACGATGATGTAGCAAAGCGACAGCAGCACCGCGGTGCGCCGCTTGCCGAGCCGACGCGAAACACGCGAGGCAAGCAGGAACGCCAGCCCCACCCCGACCAGCACGGCGATGGTGAACAGCCCCAGGGCGGCGGCGGGGAAGCCCCATACGAAGGTGTTGAAATAGGTCGAGAGGGCGAAGCTCAGGCCCTGGCTGGTGTAGGCGAACACGCCGGCGCCGATGAGGATCAGGAAGGCGCGGTTGCGCAGGGTCGCGGCGATCTCTCGGAAGGTGCCGGCGATGCTCGTGCGTGCCGGGCGGCCCTGCGGCAGATGCCGGATTTCCCGGTGGGTGCCGAGCGCCGAGATGGCAATCGACAGGGTCATCGCGATCGCGGCGACCAGCGCGTAGCGATGGTAGCCGTCAGGGTTGAGCTGACCGAGCGGATATTGCGCGGTAGGCTGGAGGAAGACGTTGAAAGTCAGGAGGAGCATCGTCATCCCCCCGATCCAGCCGAAGAGATAGCGGTAGCCGAGCACCGAGGTGCGCTCGTGATAATCCGCCGTCAGCTCGGGCGCGAGGGCGGAAGACGGCACTTCGTAGCAACTGATCGCGGTGCGGATGAGAATGGCTGTTCCGGCCAGCCAGGCCACGGTTGCGCCAGGCGAGCTCGTCGGCGGGTTCCACAGCAGCAGGTAGAGCAGTCCGACCGGCAGTGCCGCGGCGTACATGAACGGGTGTCGCCGCCCCCAGCGCGAGCGGAGATGGTCGGAGAGGTGGCCGACGATGGGATCCACGAACGCATCGATGACCAGCGCGACCATGATCGCCAGCCCGACGAGGTGCGCCGGCACCCCGACGACCTGATTGTAGTAGAGCAGGAGCAGGGTCTGGAACCCGTTGTCCTTGATCCCGTAGGCCACCGAACCGAAACCATAGGCAAGCTTGGTTGCGAGCGGGAGCTTGCGGAGTTGCGGTGCGGTGGCCATCTTGCGATCTCCGGTCAGAAGCGGAACTGGATCTCGGCGCTGATCTGGCGCGGCGGCGTGTAGGCGTAGAGCTGCCCGAAGCCGGTCGCGCCGGTCCCGTTGTTGCCGGCCGCGCCGACATAGCCGCGCGTGTCGAACAGGTTGCGGACATATCCGATCACCGTCACCCGCTGGCTGGGCGACACGAAGGTGATCCGCCCGTCGACCTGGCTCCAGCCCGGAGCGCGGCCGGTGGGCGAGTTGAACACGTCGTAATAGGCGCTCGAGCGGTAGGCATAGCTGCCGGCGAACAGGAGATGTGCTGCGCCTAGCGGCAGGTCGTAGAGGCCGGCGACGTAGAATTTGTGACGCGAGCTCGTCGGACTGCGCTTGCCGGCAAGATCGATCAGCACCGTCCCGGGCTGGTTGGGATCGTCGAACAGCCGGGGGCCGCGCCGGATCGTCGCGTCAAGGTAGGAATAGCTGCCGGTGATGTCGAACCGCGGGGTGACTCGCCACGTCGATTCCAGCTCAAAGCCTGCCGAGCGCGACTTGGGGATGTTGAAGAAGTTGGTGGTGGTGAGCCCGAGCGCTCCGTTGCCGAGCGGGACGATGACCGGCACCTGCGCGTCGCGATAGTCGTAGAAGGCGGCGGCGTTGAGCGTCACCCCGGGCGCGGGCTGCGTCTTCAGGCCGACTTCGACCGCGTCGACCTTCTCGTTTCCGACCACGGGATTGACGGCCTAGCTGCCGAGATTGAACCCGCCTGCCTTCAACCCGCGGTTGTAGCTGACATAGGCGAGCGTGTTGCGGCCAAGCTGCCAGTCGGCGCCGAGCCGCCACGACCAGCCGCTGAAGCGCTTCCGCAGTGTTCTCGTCTGCTCTCCCGACCCGGCGATCTGCAACACGTACGTTGTGATGTCCTGCGCCGCGGTGAGCGGGCCGCAGTTGCCGAAGCCGATTACGCCGAACGGCGCGAACACGCAATAGGCTGCGCCGACCGGGTTGTAGCTGACCAGTCGGTAGGTCTCGACTCCGCGCTTGCGATCGCTGCTGTAGCGCAGGCCCGCGGTCACCTTCAGAGCGTCGGTGAAGCGATAGTCTGCCTGGCCAAACGCCGCGAGGCTGTTGATCCTGAGGTCGCCGGTGCCGCGATAGAAGTCGCGTTCGGGGTTCGGCGCGCAGGTCGCAGCCAGCCCGAATGCCGCGTTAAGGCAGATCGGCTTCGTCAGCGCGGTCGCCATGCTGTCGGTCCCATCGCCGCCCACGTACCAGCTGATCGGCTGGTAGTAATGCTCGTGATACTGATAGGCACCGAGGACCCAGTTCAGCCGGTCATTGCTGCCGATGTTGGAGAGCGTTATCTCGTTGCTGTAGTATTTCTTGTCTTCGACATAACGCTGGACGTAGGTCGGGTTGAAGCTGAAGGCGCCGTAGCGTGAGCCGAGATTGGAAGTCTGTTTTCCAGCAGCCGTATAGTCGAGGTCGGTGAACAGGTCGTAGACGTACTGAGAGTAGCCGGCGACGTACTTCAGTTGCACATTGTCGGACAGCGCCGCGCGGAAGTTCCCGACGATGTTGTGGTTCTTCTTGAGCGTGTCCTCGTTGGTCGTGTTGAGGTTGGTTTCGCGGGTGTCGGTCGCGCCGGGATTTGGCACGGCGTAGCCGTAGGCCGCATTTGGCACGAGCGCGCCGGCCGGGAAGAAGGGCGTGGTCGCATAGGGCGAGACGAAGTTGGTGATCCCGTATCGCTCATGATCCCATTCGGCATGGCTGTACTTGAGCCAGAGCTGGACATCGGGACTGAAGTCCCATTGCAGCTGGCCTTCGAGCAGGAAGCGCTTGGACGACCCCTGGTCTCCGGCCGGTCCGATGTTGTGGAACGCCTCCTTGACCGGTCGCGGGCCGAATTGGACCGACGCACGATACTTGATCCCCGAGGTGATCGGTCCGGTGACATAGCCCTCGGCGATCAGTCCATTGTAGGCGTCTCCCGACAGCCGGACCTCGCCGCCAAAGCGGTCGGCGGGGCGCTTGGAAATGACCATGATCGCGCCGCCGACCGAGTTGCGGCCGAACAGCGTTCCCTGCGGCCCGCGCAGCACCTGCACGCTCTGAACGAACATCGGCGTTTTGGACGCCTCGGCGTTTGACGAGGTATAGAAGCCATCGTTGTAGACGGCGACTCCGGGGTCCGAGCCGATGGTATTGGTGAGGCGTCCCACACCGCGGATCGACAGCCGGTCGAGTTGCGCGTTGAAGCTAAGGCCGGGCGCAACGTTCGACATGTCCTGGATGGTGCGAATGCCGAGCTGATCGCGCTTCTTGTCGTCGAACGCGGTCACCGCCACCGGCACTTTTTGAAGATTTTCCTCGCGACGCTGGGCTGTGACAACGATCTCGTCCGGAGCCTTGGGGCTGGGTGCCGAGCGCGCTTGCGTGGCGGTCTGGGCAGTCTCCTCGGCCCAAGCCGGGGCGGCGCAGGCCAGGATGGCAATGCTGGCGGCGGACGCTCGATAGACACTCTTCATGTTCCAACTCTCCCCCTCGTGCGGCACGTGGTGGTGCGCGCCGTTGCGGATGATTGTTCGGCTCATTCCCTCAGGCTTTCATGGCCACCGCGACCTTGTTCAGCGGATGATCGTCGGGTCGCTGCAATGCCGGGTCCCAGCTGTGGCGGGCGCCGACGGTGATGCCGCCGTCGACCATCAGATGGGTGCCGGTGACGAAGCGGGCGGCATCGGAAGCCAGGAACAGCACAGCCTCGGCGACGTCCTCAGGCAGACCGGGGCGCGCCAGCGGCTGGGCGTCGACCGCGGTGCGCTGCATATAGGCATCCACCTCCGCCGCCAGCGCGGGCGCGGCATCGCGGTAGCTCTCCGTGAAGATGCCGGTGAGAATGAGGCCCGGGCAAACCGCGTTCACCCGAACGCCCTGGCGCGCCAGTTGCGCCCCTGCGAGCTTGGTCAGGTGGAGCACGCCAGCCTTGGCAACAGAGTAAGCAACGGGCGCAAAGCCCGAGCCGAAGGCGGCAACCGAAGCCGTGTTGACGACCGCGCCGCCGCCACCGCGCGCCATCAACGGCGCGGCGAAGCGGATCCCTGCGGCCACCGAGCGGAGGAGGAGCGCGAGAGTGCGATCCCACTCGGCCATCTCGATCTCGTCGATACGGGCCGGCGCGCCTGCTGCGCCGGCATTGTTGAAGAGGACGTCGAGCTTGCCCTGCTCGTCGTCGATCCGTGCGAACGCTTCCTGAAATGCTTGGTCGTCGGTGACGTCGAACGGAAGGGGAATAATGTGGCCGGGCTGATCCGCGGCGAGGGCTTCAATCCGCCCAGCTTCGCGGTCGTTGGCATATACCCGTCCGCCCTCACGGGCGAAGGCCGATGCGGCGGCACGGCCGATCCCCGAACCGGCGCCCGTGACGAGAATGACCTGCTCCGCGAAGCGCAACTGCCTCTCCCTCGCTGTTCTGCGTAACGAGGTTTGGAAAAACGAGAACACTTGTCAATTCTTTTTCGAAGATGCGGTTTGTGTGCGAGCGCAGCATAGATGCTAGCACGCAATCGCGCCGTGTCGCCTAGGTGCGACGCAGCATAGCCGAATCAGGAATTCAGATCAGTTCGACGCGCGACTCGGCTCGCCTGACCCGCGCGGGTACTGCAGTGGCGTACGGATCAGGCGTAGCTGTCGGTCAGTGCCGCGTAGATCAGGGTCTTTAGCTCGCGCCGGATCGGATAGGCACTGGAGGGCGACAGCTGGGTCATGAACACCATGTGGATGCGTTCGACCGGATCGACGAAGAAGGCGGTCGAGTAAATTCCGCCCCAGAAATATTCGCCAGAACTGCCCGGGATCAGGGTCCTGACCGGATCGAGCGTGATTCCGAAGCCGAGGCCGAACCCGGTTCCCGCGTTGTGCGCTTCGCTGAACAGCGATCGCGACATCTGGGTCAGGTCAGCGCCGCCCGGCAGATGATTGCTGGTCATCAGCGCCAGCGTTTTCGGCGAGACGATCCGGACCCCGTCGAGCGCTCCGCCACCGACCAGCATCCGGCAGAAGCGGTCATAGTCGGACGTTGTCGAGAAGAGTCCGCCACCGCCGCCCTCGAACGCGGCCGGCCGGACCGCCGTGCCGTCCTCGGCACGCCCGACCAGCTTGGGCTTCGTCCCCGGCTGGAAGGTCCACAGGTCGCATAGAAGGCCGAGCTTCTCCTCCGGGACCGTGAAGAAAGTGTCGGTCATTCCGAGCGGTGCGAATACCCGCTCTTGGAATGTCTCGCCGAGGCTCTTGCCCGACAGGCGCGCTACGATGATGCCGAGGAGGTCGGTGGAGATGGAGTAGTTCCAGGCCGTTCCGGGTTCGAACTCCAGCGGGATCTTGGCCAACGCCGCGAGGTAGCGGTCGTAGTCGCCCCAGGCACGATCGCCGTCGTTGAGCAGCGTCCGATAAGCGGCGTCGACGCTGGTGCGGTTCTGAAAGCCGTAGGTAAGCCCGCTCATGTGGGTGAGGAGGTCAACCATCCGCATTGGCGCGCAGGGTCGTGTCGGAAAGAAGGGGAAGGATCCGCCGCCGCCCGTGTAAACGCCGAGCGCCGCCAGCTCAGGCACGACCTTCGCGACCGGCGTGTCGAGCGTGACCAGACCTTCCTCGATCATCTGCATGAACGCGATCGAGGTGATCGGCTTGGTCATTGAGGCGATGCGAAAGATCGCGTCCTCACCGAGCGGAGAACCGTCCGCACGCGCTTGGCCGAGGCTGGCGTGGTAGACGGGCTGTCCCTCCCGGGCGACGAGCAGCTGTGCCATCGGCAGCAGACCGGGTTCGACGTAGCGACGGGCGAGAAAGGCACCGATGCGATCGAGGCGCTCCGGGTGGAAGCCGAGTTGCTTGGCTTGGGCAGGGGTTGCCGTGGCGGTACACTTCATGGCTGCTCTCCGCGGAGGGGTCTGGTCAGATCGTGCTGCCGCCGTCGACGACGATGGCCTGGCCGTTGACATAGCTTCCCGCGCGCGAGCCGAGGAAGACCGCGGCGCCGGCGATCTCCTCCGGCTCGCCGATGCGGCGCATCGGATGGCTCCGGTTGTAGGCCGCCTGCGCCTCGGGATTGTCCCACAACGCCTTGGCGAAATCGGTCCGGATGAGCCCGGGCGCAATCGCGTTCACCCGCACATTGTGCTGGCCGACCTCGACCGCGAGGTTGCGGACGAGCTGGAAGTCCGCGGCCTTGGAGATGTTGTAGGCGCCGATCGTCGGCGAGCCGCGCAGCCCGCCAATCGAGGAGATGACGATCACCGCGCCGTCGCGCCGCTCGATCATGCCCGGCAGGCAGAACTGGATGAGCCAGTGGTTGGAGAGGACATTATTGTCCATGATCTTGCGGAACTGGTCGTCGCTGATCCCGCCCAGCGGCCCGTAGTAGGGGTTGGAGGCGGCGTTGCAGACGAGGATGTCGATCGGCCCGACCTCCGCCTCGGTGCGGACGACGAGTTGATGCAGAGCCTCCTTGCTCGAGATGCTGGCAGCGATCGCGGTAGCGCGCCCGGCACCGTGACGCGCGTTGATCGCGGCGGCGACCTCCTCGCAGGCATCCTGCTTGCGGCTGGAGATGACGACGCGCGCACCCTGCTCGGCCATCGCCTCGGCAATGGCGCGGCCGATCCCGCGCGAGCTGCCGGTGATGATCGCAACCTTGCCGGTCAGATCGAAGAGGCTCATGCGGTTCTCCTTGCAGGGTCAGGTGGCGGCGAACAGCGGGGCGAGGTCCTTCTTGAGGATCTTGCCGTTGGCGTTGCGCGGCAGATGGTCGTCGAGGAAGAGGATGCGGACCGGCACCTTGAAGGCGGCGAGCCGGTCGCGGACGAACGCGCGCAGCTCCTCCTCGCCCGCCTCGGCACCGGGGGCGAGATGCACCACGGCGACGGGTTCCTCGCCGAGCGTCCGGTGAGGCCGGCCGATCACCGCCGCGTCGGTGACCGCGGGATGCTCGTAGAGCGCGTTCTCGACCTCGGACGAATAGATGTTCTCGCCGCCGCGGATCACCATGTCCTTCGCCCGGTCGACGATGAAGCAAAAGCCTTCCGGGTCGAGCCGGGCGAGGTCGCCGGTGCGCACCCAGCCATCGACGAAGGTCGCGGCGGTCGCGTCGGGCTTGCCCCAGTAGCCGGCGACCACCATCGGGCCGCGCGCCCACAGCTCGCCGACCGCGCCGACGGGAAGCTCGCGCTCGCCGTCCGGGTCCATGATCCTGAGGTCGGCGACCGGGACGGGCGGTCCGCAGCTGTCCGGCCGGTTGAGATAATCCTCGGCCGAATGGCTGGTGACCGTCGCCATCGTCTCGGTCATGCCCCAGCCGTTGCCGGGCAGGGCGCCGAAGAGCTCGTGAACCTTGCGGACGAGCTCGGGCGCGCTGGGGGCGCCCCCGTAGCTGATCAGCTCGAGGCTGGAGAGGTCGAAGCGCTCCCGCTCGGGATGCTCGATCAGCTGCCAAGCGATGGTCGGAACGCCGCCGGTCGCGTTGACCTTCTCGCGCTCGATCAGGGCCAGCGCGCGCAGCGTGTCCCAGCGATGCATGAAGACCAGCTTGTGACCTGCCGCGACCGCTCCCATCAGCGTCGCGCTGCACGCGGTGACGTGGAACAGCGGGATGGCGAGCAGGATCGTCTTGGGCTCGGGCTCCGGCGGCGCCTCGCCGCGGCGGAGGGCGGCGCGGGCGGCGGCAAAGGAGGCGGAGTAGATGTTGGTGATGAGGTTGCGGTGGGTCCCGAGCGCGCCCTTGGGCTGCCCGGTCGTGCCGCTGGTGTAGAAGATGGTGGCGTGGTCGTCGGGGCTCAGGTCCGCGACCGGCAACTCGGCGTCGGGAAGCTGGCCCCAGTCCGCGGTCGCGCCGATCAGCGCCTCCAGCCGCTCGACCCCCGCCGGCCGAGCTTCCTCGACCCGGCTGGCGATCATGTGCCGCCATGCCGGCAGATCGTCGCGGTGGGGGAGGATGCGCGCGAGCCGCTCGGCATCGGCGATCAGGACCGACGCACCCGAGTCCGAGAGGCCGTAGGCGAGCTCCGGACCGGTCCACCAGGCGTTCAGCGGGACGCAGATCGCGCCGAGGATGGTGACGGCAAAGAAGGCGACCGGCCATTCGGGCAGGTTGCGCATGGCGAGCGCGACGCGGTCGCCCTTGCCGACGCCGCGCGCCCGCAGCGCCCCGGCCAGCGCTGCCACCGCCCTGTGCCATTCGTCGAAGGTGGCGCGCTCGTCCTCGTAGACGAGGAACTCCGCCGGGCCGTGGCTGCGCCCGACGGCGACGAGGGCAGCGAGCGACGGCAGCGCCTGCTTCCACACGCGGGTCGGGATGCCCCGGATGGACAGCGTGTCGATCTCGAATTTGGCGCCGGGCGCGCACAGGAGGGCGCTGGCATCCTCGAGCGAACAGGCGGGCCAGGCGTCCGGAACGGCGAGTGGGCGGGACGCCGTCATCGCCGCTCGACACCCGTGTGGACGGGGCGGAGACGCCTCATTTCTATTCCGGTGACCCGAGCCATCGCTTGCCTCATTCCCGCCGGTCGACTCGGTTGAACATACCTCTGCTTGGAAAAACGGCAAGGCGGTAGCCGCCAGCGCCTCGCGGGGGTCCGGCAGGGAGAGTGGCCATGCTACGTGCGCAGGCGCATCAGCCCTTCCTGTGCGACCGAGGCGATGAGCCGGCCGTCGCGGCTGAAGAAGCGGCCCTGGTTCATGCTCCGACCATGGCCACCCCATGGGCTTTCCATCGCGTAGAGCAGCCATTGGTCGGCGGCGACCGGCTCGTGGAACCACAGCGCGTGGTCCAGGCTGGCGCCCTGCAGTCCCGGGCTGCCCCAGTCGAGCCCGTGCGGCCGGAGCCCGCTCGACAGCAGACCCATGTCGCTCATGAAGGCGAGGATTGCGGCGTGGAGGAGGGGGCTGGCAGGAAGCGGCGCGGCGGCTCGCATCCACAGGCCGTGGCGACTGTCCTTCCCGGTTCCGTCCGGCACGTCGGGATCGATCCGCCGGATGTCGATCGGCCGGGGGCCGCTCAGCCGGCGGACCATCTCGGGCGAGAGTCGATCGGTGTTGCGCTGAGCCCAGCGCGACTGGGGCTCCAGCGCATCCGGCGGCGGGACGTCGGGCATCCGCTCGGCATGGTCAAAGCCGCGATCGCCGAGATGGAAGCCGACAATCATGGTGAGGATCGGCTCGTCACCCCTGGCGCGCGATGACCCGGCGATTGCTGAACCGCCCGCCATCGAAGTCGCGCTCGACCTGGTAGCTGACCGGTTGCGCGGCATCGCCCGCGCGGAGGAAATAGGCATGGAGCGAGTGGGGCAGGCGCTCGCCGGTCGTTGCGCCGGCCGCCATCAGCGCCTGCGCGATCACCTGGCCGCCGAACACCCGTCCGCTCGCGCCCGGGACGGCCATTCCGCGGAACCGGTCGCCACCCAGCTCGGCTAGCTCGAGCAACCGGCAGAGATGGCGAACCCGGCGCGCCTCGGGCGTCTCGTCCTGGCCTTCCGCGCCGACTGCGCCCGTTCCGTCCATTCCCGATCACCCCGCCAACCTGTTTTCGCGCGAGAATACCATCGTTTCGAAAAATGCAAAGTTGGGGGGCTTCGCCGCGGTTGCGACGGCTGCTTCCAACCGGCGCCCGGTGCGATTAAGCACGCGTCATGGCCACCACCGCGCCGCGCACGAAGAAGTTCGCCCGTCGCCGCGAGCAACTGCTCGACCTCGCCTCGCGCCAGATCAACGACCAGGGCGCGCGGGCCATGACCCTGACGGCGGTCGCCAAGCAGCTCTCGCTCGATACGTCGAGCGTGACTTATTATTTCAAGCGCAAGGATGATCTGGTCGGCGCCTGCCTGGCGCGGACGATGCACTGGCTTCACGAGTCGGCGCGGATGGCGGCGGAGGAGCCGAGTCCGCGCCATCGCGTCCGCCGCTTCGTCCACGAGCATCTCGCGCTTCACCGTCGCCAGCGCGATCCCGCCGAACCGCGGCTGGCGCTGCTGTCCGACCTGCCGACCCTGCCCGAGCCGGTGCGCTCCAGGCTCGAGGCGCAGTATCGCGACGTGTTCCGGATCGTCCGCGGCTTCTTCGACGCGACCACGGAAGAGCGCGACCATCGCCTGCTGTGCACCAGCTACCTGCTCGCGACCATCCTGTGGCTGCCGGCGTGGATCGACCGCTACATGGTCGGCGACTTCGAGCGGATCGAGCAACGGCTGTGCGACATCCTGTTCGACGGGCTGCAGGTCGGCGGACGGTGGCAGCCGGCGATCGAGCCGCTGGAGGAGGTCGACCGTTCGGCCCAGGGCCGCTTCCTGCTCGCCGCCACCAACCTCATCAACCGCGAGGGCTATCTCGGCGCGAGCGTGGAGAAGATCGCCGCCGAACTCGGGGTGTCGACCGGCAGCTTCTACCACCACCTCGACAACAAGGACGACCTGGTGATCGCCTGCTTCCAGCGCAGCTTCGCGCTCATCAAGCGGGCGCAGCAGGCATCGGCGGCACAGGGCGGGGCGCAGGGGGAGCAGCTGGCGCGGACCCTGGCCAGCCTGCTCGCGCTGCAGTTCGCGGGGGAAAGCCCCCTGCTTCGGATCAACGCCTACCAGGCGCTTCCGGTCGAGCTGCGGCTGCAGATGCTGCACCGGACGGGGCAGGTCACGCGGCACATCGCGGGGACGATCAGCGATGGGATGATCGACGGTTCGCTGCGCCCGATCGACGCGGTGCTGGCCGGGCACGCCGTGCTCGCCGCGATCAATGCCGCGTCGGACCTCCGCGGCTGGGCGGCGGGACGTCCGCTGGAGGAGGCGGTCGGGGGCATGCTCCGGCTGGTCGGCCGGGGCATGTTCGGCGAGGCCTAGGAAGCCGCGACGTCGACGATGACCTTGCCGACGGCCTTGCGGTCGGCCAGCCAGCGGATCGCGTCGCCGCCCTGCTCCAGCGCGAAGCGCCTGGCGATCCGCGGCCGGATGCGGCCCTCGCGCCACCAGGCGAACAGCTGCTCGACGTGGGCGGCGTTGCGCTTCGGCTCGCGGCCGGCGAAGGCACCCCAGAAGACGCCCCGGACATCGCAGCTCTTGAGCAGCGTCAGGTTGAGCGGGAGCTTGGGGATGCCCGCCGGGAAGCCGACGACGAGATAGCGGCCCTCCCACGCGATCGAGCGCAGCGCGGGCTCGCAGTAGTCGCCGCCGACCGGGTCGTAGATGACGTCCGCGCCATGCTCGCCGACCGCCGCCTTGAACGCCTGCGCCAGCGCCTTGGACTGGTCGCGGTCGAACGGGGCGCGGCCGTAGACCAGCGTGTCGTCGGCGCCGGCATCGCGTGCGGCGGTCGCCTTCTCCTCGCTGGAGACGGCGGCGATCACCCGCGCGCCGAGCGCCTTGCCGATCTCGATCGCGGCGAGGCCGACGCCGCCCGCAGCGCCGAGCACCAGCAAGGTCTCGCCCGCCTGCAGCTGCCCGCGGTCCACCAGCGCGTGGATGGTGGTCGCATAGGTCATCAGCAGACCCGCCGCCTCGACCGGGTCGTGACCTGCCGGCAGGGGGAAGGCGCGCGCGGCGGGAAGGGTCAGCTGCTCCGCCAGTCCGCCATGGCCGGTGACCGCGACCAGCCGGTCGCCGACCTGCCAGCCAGCGACGCCCTCGCCGAGCCCGATTACCTCGCCGCAGATCTCGCTGCCGGGGGCGAAGGGCCGCGGCGGCTTGAACTGGTACTTGTCCTCGATGATCAGCACGTCGGGGTAGTTGATGCCGCAGGCGAGCACCTTCACCAGCAGCTCGCCCGGCCCGGGCGCGGGTTCCGGCAGGTCGCTCAGCTGAAGGGTTTCGGGACCGCCCGGCGCGGCCGAGATGAGGGCTTTCATGGGCAGTCGTCCTTTCGATCAGGCGGGTTCGAGCAGGTGGTCGCGGAGCCGCTCACGGTGGGCGGCGGTCAGGCCGATCGTCTCGAGATAGGCGTCCATTCCGCCATGCTCCGATACGATCGCGTCGAGCGCGGCGGCGAGATAGGCGGGATCGGCAGCCATCATCCGGGCGATCGCTTCCGGCGGGTAGGCGGCCTTGAGCGAGGTGTCGCTTCCCTGCCGCTGCACCGATCGCGCCATGTCCTTCTGCGAGCGCGGAACATGGTTGGTCAGCGCATAGTCGTGAAGCATGTCCGCCCGCGACGCCCCGAGCGCCGCCTGGACGAGCGCGACCGCCATGCCGGTCCGGTCCTTGCCGGCCGAGCAGTGGATGATGCACGGCGAGGGGTCGTCGGCGAGGCGGACGAGGATCTCGCCGAACACATGCGCCATGGTGCGCGGCAGCTCGGCGTAGAAATCGAGCATCAGCCGTTCGACACCCGCCTCGGTGGCGGGATAGTCGAGCGCCATGTCGACCAGCCGGCGCTTGTGGCCCGGGCGGAAGACATGGGTGGTGCGCGAGGGGTGATCGCAGGCGCTGGGATCGAGATCGCGTTCGCCGCGCGAGCGTAGGTCGAAGATGGTGCGCAGCCCGATTTCGTCGAGCCAGGCTCGATCGCGGTCGGTGAGATCGGCGAGATGGCTCGAGCGGAACAGGACCGACCGACGGATCCGCCGGCCATCCGCGCTGGGATAGCCGCCGAAGTCGCGGAAGTTGGGCGCGCCCTGGAGTAGCGGCTCGGGCATCCCGCGGGGAGTGACAGCATCGCTCATCGGCGTCGATCCTAAGCGGCCGGCAAGCCTGATGGCAATGCTGTTCTAAAAAGGCGGTCCGAACCGGCTCCGCCTTGAGCTCGCCTCTTGACAGCAAGGCGGCGGTGCGAAATTCAAAATGACGGTATGGACGACCAATTGCCCCGGCGAGGCCTCTCTTGCGGAGTGGCCGATGTCGGCTGAGGATAGACGCGCGGCGGGTTCGGCGGAGCGTGCGAGGAGGATGGAATGACGGCGGAACAGGATCTGGACTCCTTCCGGGCCGAGGTGCGCGGCTGGCTGAGCGCGAACTGCCCGCCCGAGATGCGCGAGCCGATCCGGTCGGAGTCGGACGTCTGCTGGGGCGGCCGCAATGCCGTCTTCACCAGCCCGGCGCAGAAGCAGTGGCTCGACGCCATGACGTCACGCGGCTGGACGGTGCCGGACTGGCCGAAAGCCTATGGCGGCGGCGGGCTGTCGCCGGCCGAGACCAAGATCCTGCGCCAGGAGATGGCGGCGCTCGGCTGCCGCAGCCCGCTGAACAGCTTCGGCATCTCGATGCTCGGCCCGGCGCTGCTGAAATTCGGCACCGAGGAGCAGAAGCTCGAGTATCTGCCCCCGATCGCGCGCGGCGAGATCCGCTGGTGCCAAGGCTATTCCGAACCCAATGCCGGGTCCGATCTTGCCAGCCTCGCGACCCGCGCCGAGGACCGGGGCGACCATTTCATCGTCAACGGGCAGAAGGTGTGGACCAGCTACGCCGACAAGGCGGACTGGATCTTCTGCCTGGTGCGCACCTCGACCGAGTCGAAGCAGGGCGGGATCAGCTTCGTCCTGTTCGACATGGAGAGCTCCGGCGTCTCGACCAAGCCGATCCTGCTGATCAGCGGCTACTCGCCGTTCTGCGAAACCTTCTTCGACGACGTCTCGGTCCCTAAGGCCAATGTGGTCGGCGAGATCAACCGCGGCTGGGACGTCGCCAAATATCTGCTCGGCCACGAGCGCGAGATGATCAGCGGCATGGGGCTGGGCGGTGAGCGCAAGGCGCTGGGCGCGGGGGTCGGGCCGATCGACGATCCGCTGCTGCGCGCGGAGATTGCCGAGTTCGACGTCGACTCGCTCGCCTTCACCGCGATGAGCGAGCATTTCATCGATCAGCTCAAGGCCGGGGAAGCGCACCCCGCCATGCCGAGCATGATGAAATATGCCGGGACCGAGCTCAACAAGCGGCGGCACGAGTTGATCATGGCGGCGGGCGGCAGCGACGCGCTGGAATGGGACAGCGAGCGGTCCAAGGGCGGCAAGGCCCCGCGCGACTGGCTGCGTACCAAGGCCAACTCAATCGAGGGCGGCACCAGCGAGATCCAGCTGAACATTGTCGCCAAGCACATCCTCCGTCTTCCGGGCGCCTGACATGACCATCCTCACCGACGAACAGAAGCAGCTCAACGAGATGGCGAAGGGCTTCCTCGCCGGGGAAGGCACTGTCGCCAAGCAGCTCCGCCACTGGCGCGACATCGGCTGCAAGGACGGGTTCGGGCATGACCTGTGGAAACAGTTCGGCGAGCTGGGCCTTGCCGGGATCGCCGTCCCCGAGGCGCAGGGCGGGCTCGGGCTTGGCGCGGTCGAGACGGCGCTGGTGCTGGAGGAGGTGGGGCGCAACCTCACGCCGTCGCCCTTCCTGACCACGGCCGTCGCCGCAGTGCGCGCGCTGGACGGCTCGGCCCTGGCGGAGCGCTGGTTTCCCGGTATCGCCGCCGGCGACACGGTCGCGGCGCTCGCGGTCGACGAGGGAAGGCACCATGCCCCCGCCGCCACTGCGCTGGCGGCGAAGCGCTCGGGCAACGGCTTCACCCTGTCCGGTGCCAAGCAGTTCGTGGTCCATGGCGCTTCGGCGGACCTGATCCTGGTCGCCGCGCGGACTGCCGGTGCGCCGGGGGAGACGGACGGGATCACCCTGTTCGCCGTCGAGAAGGATGCCGAGGGGCTCGCGGTCGACAATGTCGCGCTGGCCGATGCGTCGAAGGCCGCGCGGCTGCGGTTCGACGATGTGCAAGTGGACGCCGACGCGGTGATCGGCGAGGTGGACGGTGGCTGGGCGCCCCTGTCGCGCGCGCTCAGCGCGGGCCGGGCCGGGGCGGCGGCGGAGCTGGTCGGGGTGGCCGCGGGGGCTGCTGACATGACCAACGACTATCTCAAGCAGCGCAAGCAGTTCGGCCGGCTGATCGGCGAGTTCCAGGCGCTGCAGCATCGCGCCGCGCACCTGTTCAGCGAGATCGAGATCGCCCGCGCCGCCGCCTGGAAGGCGGCCGAACTGCTCGACAAGGGAGACGAGCGGGCGGAGCTGATGGTCAGCGTCGCCAAGGCCAAGGCGGGGCGGGCCGCGAAGCTGTCGGCGCAGGAGGGCGTGCAGATGCACGGCGGCATCGGCATGACCGACGAGCACGACATCGGCTTTTACATGAAGCGCGAGGCGGTTCTCGGCGCGCTGTTCGGAGACGAACGCTTCCACGCGAACCGGGTGGCGCAGCTTTCGGGCTACTGAGATGGAGTGGCGCTGCATCGCCGAGGGCTTGCGCTTCCCCGAGGGACCCGTCGCCTGCGCCGACGGCAGCGTCATTCTGGTGGAGATCGCCGCCGGGCGGGTGACCCGAGTCAGCTCGAACGGCGACCGGCAGATGATCGCCGAGACCGGCGGCGGCCCCAACGGACTGGCGTGGGGGCCGGGCGGGCTGCTCTACTGCTGCAACAATGGCGGGATGCGCTGGCACGAGGACGAGGCCGGTCGCCTGGCCCCGGTCGGAACGCCGGACGACTATGCCGGCGGCTCGATCCAGACCGTCGATCCCGCGACGGGCGACGTGCTGACCCTGTACGCCAGCACGCCCGAGGTGCCGCTGCGCGGCCCCAATGATCTGGTGTTCGACGCCCATGGCGGATTCTGGTTCACCGATCATGGCAAGACCTTCGCCCGCAGTCGCGATCGCTGCGGCGTCTTCTACGCCCGAACCGACGGCAGCTTCATCGAGGAAGTGATCGCGCCGTTCGGCGATCCGAACGGCATCGGCCTGTCGCCCGACGGGACCACCCTCTACGTCGCGGACACGACCAGCTGCATGCTGCTGGCCTTCACGGTCGAGGCGCCCGGGCGAATCGCGCCGCACAGCCGCCGAATGCTGTACCGTCCCGCCGGGCAGCGCTGGTTCGACAGCCTGGGTGTCGAGGACAATGGCCGAATCTGCGTCGCCACCATCGGCGACTGCGGCATCAGCGTCGTCGAGCCGGCGGGCGGCCTGGCCGAGTTCGTGGCCACCGACGACATCTACACGACCAACATAGCCTGGGGCGGGGCGGACCGGCGGACGGCCTATGTCACGGCGTCGGGAACCGGCCGGCTGCTCGCCGCCGACTGGCCGCGGGCGGGGCTGCGGCTCCAGCACGAGCAGCAGCAAGGATGACCGGATGAGCATCGCCGAGGAGCTGGCGGCAGGCGACTTCCTGGCGTTCGGCGACATCCTTCGCCGTCGCGCGCTCGAGCATCCCGCTGCGGTCGCGCTGCGCGACGCGGACGGGGGCACGCTGAACTGGGCCGAGTTCGACGCCCGGCTCGACCGCATCGGAGCGCGGCTGCAGGCCGAGGGAGTCGGGCGCGGCGCAACGGTCGCGATCCTCGGCTACAACGCCATCGGCTATGCACTGGCCTTCTGCGCCGCCGTCCGGATCGGCGCCGCGGCCGCGCCGCTGACGACCTCCGCGCCGCCCGAGGCAATCGCCGCGATGCTGGCGGACAGCGGCGCTCGCCACCTGTTCCTCGACCGGAGCGCCGGCGATCGGCTGACGGGGACTGCGCTACCCGCAGGCGTGTCCCGGATTGCCTTCGACGACAGCGGCGTGGGCGAGCCGCTGTCGGCGTGGATTCCGCCCGAGGGTGCTCGACCGAGGCCGGTCGAGATCCGTCCGGCCGACGCCTTCAACATCATCTATTCGTCGGGGACGACCGGCACGCCCAAGGGCATCGTCCAGAGCCATGCGATGCGCGTCGGCCATTTCCGACGGATCGCCGAATCGCGGTTCGATGCCGACAGCGTGACCTTCGTCTCCACGCCGCTCTACTCCAACACGACGCTGGTCAGCTTCCTGCCGGCGCTGGTCGGCGGCGGCGAGGTCATCTTCATGCCGCGCTTCGACGCGCGCCGCTTCCTCGAGCTGGCAGCGGCGTACGGCGTCACCCACGCCATGCTGGTGCCGGTGCAGTACCAGCGGATCATGGCGCTCCCTGACTTCGATCGCTTCAACCTGTCGCGCTTCATCTCGAAGACCTGCACCTCGGCACCGTTTTCGGCAGCGCTCAAGGCCGAGGTGCTGGCGCGCTGGCCGGGTGGCTTGACCGAGTTCTACGGCATGACCGAAGGCGGCGGCAGCTGCATCCTTCGCGCCCACGAGCATCCCGACAAGCTGCACACGGTCGGTCCGCCCGCGCCCGGGCACGACATCCGCCTGATCGACGAGGAGGGGAGGGAGGTCCCGCCCGGCGGGATGGGCGAGGTGGTCGGCCGCTCGGAGACGATGATGGACGGCTACCGCAACCAGCCGGCCAAGACGCGCGAGGCCGAGTGGTTCGATCCCGAGGGGCGGCGCTTCATCCGGCACGGCGACATCGGGCGGTTCGACGAGGACGGCTTCCTGATCCTGATGGACCGGGCCAAGGACCTGATCATCTCGGGCGGGTTCAACATCTATCCCTCCGACCTCGAGGGCGAGCTGCGGAGAGAGCCAGGGGTCCTCGACGCGGCGGTGATCGGCGTGCCGTCGGAGCAGTGGGGCGAGACGCCCGTCGCCTATGTGGTGCTGGAGCCCGGCGCGGCGCCCGACGCCATCCTGGCGAGCGTCAACCAGCGGCTCGGCTCGACCCAGCGCATTCGTGAGCTGCTGCCGATCGACGAGCTTCCGCGCAGCGCGATCGGCAAGGTGCTGAAGCGCGAGCTGCGCGACCGCTACCTCGCGGGCTAGGCGGCCGTTCCCAGCGCGATGTAGCGCGAAAGGTGGACGTCCTCGTCGCCGTCTTCCTGCGCGAGCATCACCAACCGCTTGGCATAATGCGACAGCGGCAGTTCCCAGGTCATGCCGATGCCACCGTGGAGCTGGATCGCTTCCTCGGCGGCGAGCATCCCCGCCCGGCCGATCGTCACCTTCGCCGCGGCGGCGGCGCGTTCGCGTTCGATCCGGCCGTGGGTGAAGCGGTCGGCGGCATTGATCGCGGCCGAGCGCGCCTGCTCGATCTCCAGCGCGACGGTCGCCATGCGGTGCTGCAGCGCCTGGAACTTGCCGATCGGAACCCCGAACTGCTTGCGGGTGCGCAGATAGTCGAGTGTCGAGTCGCGCAGCACGTCCATTATCGCGACCGCTTCCCAGGCGAGCGCGACAACGCCGAGCGCGCGGGCTTCCTCGAGCAGCGGCCAGGCGCCGCCCGCGGTGCCGACCAGCCGGGCGGGCGTGGAGCGCAGCGCGACCTCACCGCCGCTTCCGCCGTCGATCAGCGGATAGTCGCGGATCTCCAGACCGGGGGCGCCGCGTTCCACCAGGAAGAGCGACAGGCTCTCCTCGTCGCCCGGCTCGCTTCCGGCACGCGCGACCACCAGCAGAGCGTCGAGCGCCGCGGCGTAGGGCACGACCGCCTTGTCGCCGGTCAGCGTCCAGCCGCCGTCCCGCTGCTCGGCGCAGGTGCCAATCGCCAGGGGATCATCGGCGCTCGTCGGCTCGTCGTGGGCGAAGCCGATCAGCCGTTCACCCGCGATCAGCGCGGCGAGTTCGTCCGTCTCGCCGCTCGCGCCGAGCAGGCGCCCGGCGACGAGAGCGGAGCGGAAGGGACCGGTGACGAGCGCTCGGCCGAGTTCCGCGAAGAGCACGCCGACGTCGAACGGCGACCCGCCATAGCCGCCCTGTTCCTCCGGGAAGAGCGCGCCGAGGGCACCCAGTTCGGCCAGCCCGCGCCAGACGCTGCGCGAGAAGCCTTCCGGGCTCTCGGCGGCGGCCTCGCGTTCCTTCCAGCCGGCGGTGTCAGCGAGGAAGCGCCGCAGCGTGTCCGAGAGCATCTGGCGGTCGTCGCCGAGCGAGAAGTCCACGTTACAGCTCCAGGATCGACTTGGTGATGATCTCCCGCTGGACCTCGTTGGACCCGCCGAAGATCGAGAGCTTGCGATTGTTGAGATATTGCGCGGACACCGGCGCCGCCCACTCGGGCCCGACCGGCTCGCCGTTGAAGCCGGCGTCCAGCGCCTCCGCGACGAACGGCTGCGCATAGGGTCCGGCGGCGCGGCGCATCAGGTCGGTGATCTGCTGGCGGATCTCGGTCCCGCGGATCTTGAGCATCGAGCTTTCGGCCGTGGGCGCATGCCCCGCCCCGGCGGCGGCGAGGACCCGCAGGTTGGTCGTCTTCATGTTCTCGAGGTCGATCTCGAGACGGGCGAGGCGGGCGGCGAACAGCGGGTCGTCGGCGAGCGGGCGGCCGTTCCGGCGCTGGCTCCGAGCGACCTGCTTCAGCCGCTCGAACGCCGCCATCGAGGCGCCGACACCGGCGATGTTGGTCCGCTCGTAGGTCAGGAGATATTTGGCGTAGGTCCAGCCCTTGTTCTCTTCCCCGACGAGGTTTTCGACCGGCACCTTCACATCAGTGAAGAAGACCTCGTTCACCTCATGGTCGCCGTCGAGCAGCTTGATCGGACGAACCTCAATCCCGGGCGACTTCATGTCGATCAGGAGAAAGCTGATGCCCTCCTGCTTCTTGCCCTCGTTCGAGGTGCGGACAAGGCAGAAGATCATGTCGGCGAACTGGCCGAGCGTGGTCCAGGTTTTCTGGCCGTTGACGATGTAGTGGTCGCCGTCGCGGACCGCGCTGGTCTTGAGGCTCGCGAGGTCGGAGCCGGCGCCGGGTTCGGAATAACCCTGGCACCACCAGTCGCTGCCGTCGAGGATCCGCGGGAGCCAGTGGCGCTTCTGCTCCTCCGAGCCGAACCGGATCAGCACCGGGGCCAGCATCGACAGGCCGAACGGCACCACCCGCGGCGCATGGGCAAGCGCGGTTTCGGTCTCGAAGATGAAGCGCTGCATGACCGTCCAGCCGGTACCGCCCCACTCGACCGGCCAGTGGTTGGCGAGCCAGCCGCGCGCGTTGAGGATGGCGTGCCATTCCTCCATGTCGCTCTTGGTCAGGTGCTGGCCCTTGCGGACCTTGTCCGACAGCCGCGCCGGCAACTGGTCGCGGAGGAACTGGCGGACCTCCTCGCGGAAGGCCTCCTCCTCGGGGGTGAAGCTGAGATCCATGGCGGTGTCGTCCTCAGGGAGCCGTGGTCGGGCGGGTCTTGAGATCGGCGTAGCGGCCGAACTCCTCACGGGCGATGGCGCGCGCATGCACCTCGTCCGGACCGTCGGCGAAGCGGAGCGTCCGCACCGCGGCCCAGTCGTGCGCCAGCGGGAAGTCGCCCGACACGCCGCCGCCGCCATGCGCCTGCACCGCGTCGTCGAGGATCTGCAGCGCCATGGTCGGCGCCTGGACCTTGATCATCGCAATCTCCAGCTTGGCGGCCTTGTTGCCGGCACGGTCCATCACGTCCGCCGCCTTGAGGCAAAGCAGCCGGCTCATCTCGATGTCGATGCGAGCGCGGGCGACCCGCTGCTCCCACACGCTATGGTCGGAGATGCGCTTGCCGAACGCGACCCGGCTGGTCAGGCGCCGGGCCATCGCCTCGAGCGCGTTCTCGGCAACGCCGATGGTGCGCATGCAGTGGTGGATTCGGCCCGGCCCGAGGCGTCCCTGCGCGATCTCGAACCCGCGACCCTCGCCGAGCAGCATGTTGGAAGCGGGCACCCGGACGTTGTCGAGCACCACCTCGCCATGACCGTGCGGCGCATGGTCGTAGCCGTAGACCGACAGCATCCGCTCGATCGTCACGCCTGGGGCGTCCATCGGCATCAGGATCATCGACTGGCTGCCGTGACGGGAGCCTTCCGGGTCCGACTTGCCCATGACGATCGCCAGCTTGCAACGCGGATCGCCGACGCCCGACGACCACCATTTGCGACCGTTGATCACATAGTCGTCGCCGTCGCGGATGATGGAGCATTCGATGTTGGTCGCATCGGACGAGGCGACCGCCGGCTCGGTCATCAGGAAGGCGGAGCGGATCTCGCCGTTCATCAGCGGGGTGAGCCACTCGTCCTTCTGCTCGCGCGTGCCGTAGCGCAGCAGCACCTCCATGTTGCCGGTGTCGGGAGCGGAGCAGTTGAACACCTCGCTCGCCCAGCCGATCCGCCCCATCTCCTCGGCGCACAGCGCATATTCGAGGTTGGTCAGCTGCTCGCCCTCGAAGGCGAAGCTGTCGTCGACATGGGTGAGCGCGCCGCGCGGCGGCATAAACAGATTCCACAGTCCCTCGGCGCGCGCGACCGGCTTCAGCTCCTCGATCACGGGGATGACCTTCCACCGGTCGCCCTCGTGCGACTGGCGCAGATAGTCGGAGTGGCGCGGGCGGATGCGGGTGTCGATGAAGCTTCGCACCCGGTCGCGGAAGTGACGCTGCCGATCGCTGAGTTCGAAGTCCATCGAGTCGCTCCTCCAGACAAGCTTGCAGGCTTTGTCGCCAGCCTTGCAAACTCCATACGCAGTTTTCTGATTTTGCCAATCGCCCGCTGCACTGCCGACTTGGAGATGGGGGCGAACTCGGGCAGAGTGCAGCAAACCATGGTTTCGAGGGAGTGAGAGGATGAAGGCTGCCGTACTGACCGCGGTCGGGGCTCCGCTGGAGATCCAGGAGGTTCCGATCAGCAAGCCGGGGCCGCACGAGGTGCTGATCCGCACCGCGGCCTGCGGGGTCTGCCATTCCGACCTCCACTTCCGCGAGGGCCATTACCCGACCCGCCTGCCGACCATCCTCGGGCACGAGAGCGCCGGGATCGTCGAGGCGGTCGGCAGCGAGGTGCGGACGGTGCGGCCCGGCGACCATGTGGTGACCTGCCTGTCGGCCTTCTGCGGCCATTGCGAGCATTGCCTGACCGGGCACATGAGCCTGTGCGTCGAACCCGAGCTGCAGCGCCCCGCCGACCAGCCGGCGCGGCTCGGCGACGCAGACCGGCCGATGAACCAGTTCCTCAATCTCTCCGCCTTCGCCGAGCAGATGCTGGTTCACGAACATGCCTGCGTGGCGATCGACCGCGACATGCCGTTCGACCGCGCCGCCATCATCGGTTGCGCGGTGCTGACCGGCTACGGCGTGGTGTCGCACACCGCGAAGGTGCGTCCGGGCGAGACGGTCGCGGTGATCGGCTGCGGCGGGGTCGGGCTGGCGGCGATCAACGGCGCGGCCATCGCCGGGGCCGGACGGATCATCGCGGTCGACCGGGTCGCCGGCAAGGAATCGCTCGCCCGGGCGTTCGGGGCGACCGACTTCATCGAAGCGTCGGACGGCGATTCGGTAGCGACGGTCGTCGAGCTCACGCGCGGCGGGGTCCACCACGCGATCGAGGCGATCGGGCTGGCGACGACCGCGCAGGACGCCTTTGCGATGCTCCGCCGCGGCGGGACGGCGACGATCGTGGGGATGATCCCGGTCGGGCAGAAGCTGTCGATCGACGGCTGGCAGTTCCTCGCCGAGAAGAAGCTGCAGGGCTCGCTGATGGGATCAAACCATTTCCCGGTCGACGTCCCGCGCCTGGTGTCGTTCTACCAGTCGGGCAAGCTCCGGCTGGACGAGATGATCTCGCGTCGCGTCGGGCTTGGCGACATCGACGAGGCGTTCGAGGAGATGAAGACTGGGCAGATCGCCCGCTCGGTCATCCTGTTCGACTGAACGCGCCGCCGAGTCGTCCTGTTCGCCAATGCCATAGAAGGGCCGGGCGAGGAGCCTGCTCAGCGACCAGATGCCGAGCATCAGGGTCGCCGCGACGAGGCCATCGACGCAATAGTGCCAGCCGAAGTGGATCGAGCCGATCCAGATCACCAGCGCATAGCCGGTGAGCAGCAGGCCGGAGACGCGATTCAGCCGCCATCCGGCGATCGCCAGCGGGGTGGCGAAGGCGACGTGCATGGGGGGCATGCCCGAGGTGCCCGCTGCGGGAACCAGCTCGCGCGAGTGGTAGAAGTGGAGCAGGGCGGGCTGATAGTCGAGCGCCCGCAGCTCATAGCCCTGTGCCCCGGCTGCCTGCTAGAGCGCGGCGAGGTGTCGGGCGAGCTCGGCATAGCTCGGATCGTGGCCGACGAACTGGTTGTAGAAGCAGGGCCCGGCGGAGGCGAAGAACCAGGCGGGAGGCTGCCGATGAGGATCCAGCCGAGCAGCCAACTCGCCATCAGCCGGAAGCGGGTCACCCGGTCATGAAAGAGAAGGGAGGTCGACAGCGGATAGGCGAACATCAGCACCATCCACAGCGTATCGGCCTGGTCGAGCAGGCGCGTCGCGGCGAGGCTGCCGAAATAGCGATGGGTGAAGACCCAGGTCGACTGGCCGAACAGCCAGCGCCCACCAGACCCAGAAGAGGCGGTCCTTCCACTCGCCGATCAGCGCCGGACGCCACAGCGCGGCCGCGGTGAAGGCGCACAGGATGAGCACGGCGGTGTTGCTGGCGACCACGCCGAACACATCGACGACGCCGAGCAACGCCGGCATGCGCACGTCGCTGAGCAGCATCATGGCCGAGCCGTAGGTCAGAACCAGTGCGAGCAGGGCGTAGGGGGCGTCCCGGTCGGGCTTGCCGATCGCCAGTGCCTGCCAATTCCGGCGATCAGCGCGAGACGAGGGGCAGGCCGGGGGTCGTCACGCGCCCTGTTATCCGAAATGGCGCTAAGAAAAGGTTGATCCGGCATAAAGCAAACGCCCGGGCTGCACTGGGCAACCCGGGCGTCCTGCGTGACGATTGCCTCGTCAGCCCCCTTGGAGTGTCCTCCCGGACCTCGGCTCTTGCGTCCGAATACCGATGACTTGGAGAAGCTGGCCCAATGTCAGCTTCTTGTCACTCCCTAACTCGGTACAGCCACGATTTGCCGTGAACATGTGGCGGGCGGGACACAGGCCTCCTCGCATTGCCAGTTCAGCTTCGCTTCCCTAGAGCGCGCTGCCATGCGCTGGTCCTCCGCCTTCTTGCCCGTTCTCAAGGAAAGCCCCGCCGACGCCCAGATCGTCAGCCACAAGCTGATGCTCCGCGCCGGCCTCGTCCGGCAGACGGCCGCCGGCATCTATGCCTGGCTGCCGGTCGGCTGGCGGGTGCTCAGGAAGATCGAGCAGATCGTCCGCGAGGAGCAGGACCGCGCGGGCGCGCAGGAGCTGCTGATGCCGACGATGCAGTCGGCCGAGCTGTGGCGCGAGAGCGGGCGCTACGATGCCTACGGGCCCGAGATGCTGCGGATTCGCGACCGGCACGAGCGCGAGATGCTGTTCGGGCCGACCAACGAGGAGATGATCACCGCGCTGTTCCGCGACGATGTCTCCAGCTACCGCGATCTGCCGCGCACGCTCTACCATATCCAGTGGAAGTTCCGCGACGAGGTGCGGCCGCGGTTCGGGGTGATGCGCGGGCGCGAGTTCCTGATGAAGGACGCCTATAGCTTCGATCTCGACGAGGCGGGCGCGCGGCAGAGCTACTACACTCAGCTGCTGGCCTATCTCAGGACCTTCCAGCGGCTCGGCATCCGCGCGGTCCCGATGAAGGCGGCCTCGGGACCGATCGGCGGCGACCTCAGCCACGAGTTCATCGTGCTGGCGCCGACCGGCGAGAGCGAAGTCTTCTACGACGCCGCGTTCGAGGGGTTCGACTGGAATCAAGCGGACGTGGCCTACGGCGATGCCGAGGGGCTCACCCGGCTGTTCGAGCAGGTCAGCGGCACCTACGCGGCGACCGACGAGACCCATGACGCGGCGCGCTGGTCGCAGGTCCCGGCCGAGAAGCAGCGGACCGGGCGCGGGATCGAGGTCGGGCACATCTTCTACTTCGGCGACAAATATTCGAAGGCGATGGGGCTCAAGGTCTCTGGCCCGGACGGTCGCCCGCTCACCCCGATGATGGGCAGCTACGGGATCGGCGTGTCGCGGCTGGTCGGCGCGATCATCGAGGCGAGCCACGACGACAGCGGCATCGTCTGGCCCGAGGCGGTGGCGCCGTGGACGGTCGGGCTGGTGACGATGCGCGCCGACGACGGCCCGAGCTCGGCGGCGGCCGACGACCTCTACGCCAAGCTCAACGCGGTGGGCGTCGACACGCTGTACGACGACCGTGACGAGCGGGGCGGGGTGAAGCTCGGCTCGATGGACCTGCTGGGCCTCCCCTGGCAGGTGATCGTCGGACCGCGCGGGATCGCCAACGGGGTGGTCGAGCTCAAGAACCGCCGCACCGGCGAGCGCGAGGAGCTGAGTGCCGAGGCGGTGCTCAACCGGCTGACCGCGTGATCCTCTCCCGCTACGAACGGGTCATCGCCAAGCGCTACCTGCTCCCGGGCAAGGGGGAGGGGTTCATCTTCCTCGTCGCCGGGATCAGCCTCGCCGCGGTGGCGCTGGGCGTCGCCGCGCTGATCATCGTCATGAGCGTGATGAACGGGTTCCGGGCGGAGCTGTTCGACAAGATCGTCGGCCTGAACGGCCATGCGGTGGTGCAGGGCTACGAGGGCCGGCTCAGCAACTGGCAGCAGATCGCGGCCGCCGCGCGCAAGTCGCCGGGCGTGACTTCGGCGTTGCCGCTGATCGACCAGCCGCTGATGGCGAGCGCCAACGGGCGAGTCGAGGGCGTGCTGGTCCATGCGATGCGCTTCGAGGACATCGTCCACAACAAGACCATCGCCAGCCACATCAAGTCGGGCAGCCTGGCCAACCTCAGGCCGGGCAGCAACACGGTGGCGATCGGCTCGCGGCTGGCGGAGGCGATCGGCGCCTTTCCCGGATCGCAGATCAGCCTGATCAGCCCCGAGGGCCGTTCGACCCCGATCGGCACGGTGCCGCGGATCGTCAGCTACACCGTCGGGGCGACCTTCGAGGTCGGCGTCTACGACTATGACAACAGCTATGTCGTCATGCCGCTCGAGGAGGCGCAGAACCTGCTGATGATGGGCGACCAGGTCGGCATGGTGGAGATCCAGACCACCGACCCCGACAAGGTCGACCAGTTTCTCGCTCCGCTGCAGGACGTGGTTCGCGGGCATGGGCAGATCGTCGACTGGCGGCAGATGAACTCGGCGCTGTTCCAGGCGCTGGAGGTGGAGCGCATCGCCATGTTCGTGGTGCTCTCGCTGATCGTGCTGGTGGCGGTGTTCAACATCCTCTCCTCGCTGATCATGCTGGTGCGCGCGAAGACCCGCGACATCGCCATTTTGCGCACCATGGGCGCGAGCCGGCGCGGCCTGATCCGGATCTTCATGACCGTCGGGGTGACCATCGGCGTGCTCGGCATCGCCCTCGGCATCATCCTGGGCGCGGTATTCCTCTTCTTCCGCCAGGGCGTCGTCGACGCCATCCAGGCGCTTACCGGGCAGAATTTGTGGGACCCGACCGTGCGGATCCTCACCGACCTGCCGAGCAAGACTGATCCCATCGAGGTGACGGTGATCATCGTCACCGCGCTGGTGCTGAGCTTCCTCGCCACCCTCTATCCCGCTTTCAAGGCCGCGAGCACCGACCCGGTGCAGGTGCTCCGCTATGAGTGAGGCGGTCCTCCAGACCCGCGACCTGCGCCGGCGCTTCACCCAGGGCGACGTCACCATCGAGGTGCTACGCGGGGTCGACCTTGCGGTCGGGGCGGGCGAGATCGTCGCGCTGCTCGGCCCCTCCGGGTCGGGCAAGTCGACGCTGCTCCAGGCGGTCGGGCTGCTCGAAGGCGGATTCGAGGGCTCGATCCGGATCGCCGGGCGCGAGGCGGCCAACCTCGACAATGACGGGCGGACCGAACTGCGCCGCGACGCGCTGGGATTCGTCTACCAGTTCCACCACCTGCTGCCCGACTTCAACGCGGTCGAGAATGTCGTGCTTCCGCAGCTGATCCACGGTGCGGAACCGGAGGCGGCGCGCGAGCGGGCAGAATCGCTGCTGACCGCGCTGGGGCTCGGCAAGCGGCTCGACCATCGCCCGTCCAAGCTGTCGGGCGGCGAGCAGCAGCGGGTGGCAGTGGCGCGCGCGCTCGCCAACCGGCCGCCGCTGGTGCTCGCCGACGAGCCGACTGGCAATCTCGACGAGGCGACGGCCGACGTGGTGCTGGCGGAGTTCCTGTCGCTGGTTCGCGGCGAAGGCAGCGCGGCACTGGTCGCCACCCACAACGAGCGGCTCGCCAGCCGGATGGACCGGGTGGTGCGGCTGCACGAGGGCGTACTCGCCTGATGCGGCGGAACCGGGCGCGGCGCGTTCAGCAAGGCTGATGACCGACCGCACCCGAACCATCGCCCTCGTCGCCGGCGCCGTCTTCCTGCTGATCCTCGTCGGCCTGTTCGCCGTGCGGATGACCGGCGGAGGCGCCGGCAACCCCGACCGGCTGAACGACAACCAGGTCGCGGACGCGAGCAACACGCAGGAGCCGGTCAAGGCCGACAACCCGGCCCGCCGCTGCGCCGGCCAGGCCAACTACGACAAGATCAAGCGCCAGCTGTTCGACCAGGCGGCGCGTACCCGCGGAAGCGACGGAGACACCTTCGCTCGCCTCGCCGACGTCGCGGTGCTGCGGGTCGACAATCCGGTGCTCGAGAGCGAGGACCAGGGACTGGGGCTGGTCCGCTGCGCCGGCCAGGCGACGCTCGAGCTCCCGCCCGGACTGCAGGTCGCGGGCGGCCGGACCAGCCTGGCCGCCGCCATCCAATATTCGCTTCAGGCCGCGGCCGACCAGACCGGTGACGTGCTGATGGTCCAGAACGCGGACGCGATCACCGTGCCCCTCGCAACGCTGGCCCGAGCCGCCGGGGCGCCCGCCAACACGCTCCCGCAGGCGCCGCCGGCATCGCCGCTCGGGCAGCCGGTCGCGCCGAGCCAGCCGGTGACGCCGACTGCGCCGGTCGCACCGAGCGCTCCGGCCCGGCCGCCGGTCGCGGCACCCCCGGCCAGGCCCGTTCCGGCCCCGGCCGCCACCCGTCCCCGGACCAGCAACCCGAGCTATCCGTGCGCCTCGGCGCGTACCCAGGGCGAGCAGGCGGTGTGCCGCGACGATGGGCTCGCGGCGCTCGACCGGCAGATGGCGTCGGTCTACGGCAGCGCCGTCGCCGATGCCGACGACAGCCAGCGCTACATCCTCCGCCAGACCGCCCGGCGCTTCTACGCCTTCCGCGATAATTGCGGCAGCGCGGCGTGCATCGCTGGCGCCTACCGCGACCGCATCAGCGAGATCCGCGACATCATGAACGGCGATTGGACCCCGCCGCGCTGAGGACAAGCAAAAGGCGGCGGCACCACCGGGTACCGCCGCCTCGCGTCAGATCACCAAGGGACTAGAGGGCGACTTCGGTCACCGTCTGCTTGCTGAGCTCCTTGCCCGGATCGCCGCGGCCGACGAAGCGGAGGGCGGCGGCAACCAGCGAGGTGCCGGTGTGCGCTTCCCAGATCTGCGCCTTCTCGGTGTCGAACCGCATCAGCTGGAGATCGGGATCATCCTTGCCGTCCTTGTACCAGGCGGCGATCATCGGGTTCCACAGCTTTTCGACGATCGCGCGGTCCTGGACCGGCACCAGCCGTCCGTGAATGTGCGCGAACAGGTCGTGGCCCTTGGCCGTGTAGGTGGCGACCGCCCGGTGCGAGCCGGTCAGGTCACGGCCAACACCGTCGCTCTTCGAACCGAAGAAGTAGATGGTCCCGCCGTCCTTGGTGGCGGCATCGTCGGACTGGTCGACCTGCGCGGTCATCGGCCGCGTGCGATCGTCCTCGACCCCTTCGAGGCCGAGCATCATGAAGGGAGAGGAATCCAGTTCCTTCCAGAACTTCTCGCGGATTTCCTGATCCCGGTTGGGGTCTTCGGCCATTCTGACTGCTCCTTCGCGTCGGTTTCGACGTCGAACGGGCAGGGCACAGGCGGGTTCCCCTAGCGGAGGCGGCGAACCAGCAGCGTTCCGTCGGGACCGCTCTTCACCTCGAAATTGGGAAGCGCCCGGACCATTTCGCTGAGGCGGGTGAAACCATAGTTGCGCGCGGCGAAGCTGGAGACCGCCTTGGCGCGCTGTCCCATCTCCGACAGCGAGGCGAATCCCTCGTCATCGCGCTTGGAGGCTTTGTAGGCGGCGCCGAGGGTCGAGATCAGCTCCTCGTCCACGGGGCGCGCGGCGGGAGCAGGGGCGCTCTCGTCGCTCTGCTTGGCGCCGTCCAGCGCGGCGACGTCGAAAAAGCGGGTGCAGCTGTTCTGGAAGCTGATCGGGGTCTTGGCGGTGCCGAAGCCGTAGACCTGCAGCCCGTCCTCGCGCAGCCGCTGGGCAAGCGGGAGGAAGTCGCTGTCGCTCGACATGATCCCGAACCCGTCGACATGGCCGCGAAAGAGGAGGTCCATCGCGTCGATCGTCATCCGCATGTCGGTCGCGGACTTGCCTTTCACGACGTCGAACTGCTGGACCGGGATGATCGAATGGCTGTTGGTCAGCCCGCCCCAGCCCTTGAGCGCGGCCTTCTGCCAGTTGCCGTAGGCGCGGCGGATGTTGATCGTGCCCAGTTCGCCCAGCACCAGCAGCACCTCGTCGAGATGGTCCGGGGACGCGTTGTCGGCGTCGATCAGCAGGGCGATATTGGGTTCGTCGAGACGCTCGGGCATGAGATTGCCTTACCTTACCGGCTCGAAGCGGTCACTCTGCTCGTCGAGCAGGTAGAGGCAGCCCTCGCCGATCGAGAAGTGGCAGCCGAGCAGGATGAGCTTCCCCGCGTCCTCGCGCTCCTTGACGAAGGGAAAGCTGCGCAGGTTGGCGAGGCTCTGGCGGATGCCGTCCTCCTCGAGCAGGCGAGCGGCGTCCTCGCCGGTGCCATGCTCGGCCGCGATGGCCTGGGCGCGGGCATCGACCTGCTCCATCCAGCGGTCGACGAACCCGCCCTCGCCGGCTGGCTTGCCGTGGAAGATGCCGGTCAGCGCGGCGCTGATGCCGCCGCAGCGCTCGTGGCCCATGACGACGATCTCGGGCACCTCGAGCTGGGTGACCGCGAACTCCAGCGCAGCGGAAACGCCGTGACGACCGCCGTTCTTCTCGAACGGCGGAACGAGGTTGGCGACGTTGCGGACGACGAAGATCTCGCCCGGATCGACGTCGAACACGATCGCGGGCTCGGCGCGGCTGTCGGAACAGGCGATGATGCAGGCGCGCGGGCTCTGCCCGTCCGCCAGGTCGCGCCACATCTCCTTGCGCGGCGCATAGTCGTTGGTGCGGAAGCGGTGGTAGCCTTCCAGCAGGTTGCCGAAACCCTTCATCGTCTCTCCTCTCGCGGAGGGCGGGTAAAGCGGGTGGGGAGGGGTGGCAAGCCGCTCGCGCAGTCGCTATCTGCGCCCCACGATGAACGCCCCGCTCCCCATCCCCCCGCGCCAGCGCAAGCCCGACTGGATCCGGGTCAAGGCGCCGACCAGCCACGGCTATGCCGAGACCCGCAAGCTGATGCGCGACCTCAATCTCGCTACCGTGTGCGAGGAGGCGGCCTGCCCGAACATCGGCGAGTGCTGGACCAAGAAGCACGCGACGGTGATGATCCTGGGCGACACCTGCACACGGGCGTGCGCCTTCTGCAACGTCAAGACGGGCATGCCGCGCAGCGTCGACCCGCTCGAGCCGCAGCACACGGCGGACGCGGCGGCGGCGCTCGGGCTCGAGCATATCGTCGTCACCAGCGTCGACCGCGACGATTTGCCGGACGGCGGCGCGAGCCAGTTCGTCAAGGTCATCGAGGCGCTTCGCCGGACCACGCCGTCGACCACCATCGAGATTCTCACCCCCGACTTCCGCAACAAGCATGAGGCGGCGGTCGAGGCGATCGTCGCCGCGCGGCCGGACGTCTACAATCACAACCTCGAGACGGTGCCGAGGCTCTACCCGACGATCCGCCCGGGCGCGCGCTACTATGCTTCGCTGCGGCTGCTGGAGCAGGTCAAGAGGCTCGATCCCACCATCTTCACCAAGTCGGGCGTGATGGTCGGGCTCGGCGAGCAGCGGCTCGAGGTCCACCAGGTGATGGACGACATGCGCTCGGCCGGGATCGATTTCCTGACCATGGGCCAGTATCTCCAGCCGACCCCGCGCCACGCCAAGGTCGAGGAGTTCGTCACGCCCAAGGCGTTCGATGCCTATGCCTCGATCGCCCGGGCCAAGGGTTTCCTGCTGGTCGCCGCCTCGCCGCTGACCCGGTCGAGCTACCATGCCGGGGACGATTTCCGGAAGATGCAGGCGGCGCGTCAGGCGCAGGTCGCGCGCGCCGGGATCTGATGCCCCGCCACAGCGAGACCAAGCATCTGCCCTACACGCCCGAGCAGCTGTTCGAGCTGGTCGCGGACGTGAAGAATTACGACAAGTTCCTGCCGTGGGTGACCGCGGTGCGGGTCCGCTCGTCGAGCGAGGTCGAGACGATCGCCGACCTCGTCGTCGGGTTCAGCGCGTTCAAGGAGCGGTTCACCAGCAAGGTCCACAAGGAGCGGCCCGGGCGGATCTGCGTCGACTATATCGAGGGGCCGCTCAAATATTTGCATAACGAGTGGAAGTTCAGTCCGGCCGAGGACGGCGGGACGGACGTCTTCTTCTCGGTCGACTTCGCCTTCAAGTCGCGGTTGTTCGAGGCGGTGGCAGGGCAGGTATTCGACCGCGCGCTGCGGCGCATGACGGGCGCGTTCGAGACCCGCGCCGCCGAACTCTACGGCAGCAACAGGTCGAGCGCGCAGAGCGCCGCCTGACGGCGGATCCCGGCGCGGCCTTCCGACGGGTCGAACAAGTGACTGTCGGCGACGATCTTGGCCGGGTCGGCGTCCTTCTCGGCGCGGGCGAAGACGACGGTGCCGACCGGCTTGGTCGCCGACCCGCCGCCCGGTCCCGCGATCCCGGTGATTGCCACCGCCACGTCCGCGCCCGACTTTTCGAGCGCGCCACGGGCCATCTGCCAGGCAGTCGCGACGCTGACCGCGCCAAATGTCGAGATGATGTCTTCGCTGATGCGCAGTGCCGAACTCTTCGCCTCGTTCGAATAGGTTACGAAGCCGACTTCGAACACGTCGGAAGAACCCGGGATCTCGGTCAGCGCCGCCGAGACGAGCCCGCCGGTGCAGCTTTCGGCCAGCGCGATGCGACGACCGGCGGCGCGGTTGGCCTCGATGACCTGGCGGGCCTTGTCGACGAGTTCAGGGGAGAGAAGGTCGGTCATCGCGCCTGTTCCATGCGAATGGTGGCCACCGCCTGCGCGGCAATCCCTTCGCGTCGTCCGGTGAAACCCAGCTTCTCGGTGGTGGTTGCCTTGATGCTCACCGCTTCGCCCGAAAGGCCGAGGATGTCCGCCACCCGGGCGCGGATCGCGTCCCGGTGCGGGCCGACCTTCGGAGCCTCGCAGATGACGGTGCAGTCGACATGGTCGATGATCCCGCCGCGATTTCGGATCAGGCCGGCGGCATGGTCGAGGAACAGGGCGGAGGCGGCGCCCTTCCACTGGGGATCGCTGGGCGGGAAGTGCTGGCCGATGTCGCCCAGCGACGCCGCGCCGAGCAGCGCATCGGTGATGGCGTGGAGCACGACGTCGGCGTCGCTGTGTCCGGCGAGACCCCGATCGTGCGCCACCTCGATCCCCCCAAGCATGATCGGGCCGGGACCCTCGAAGGCGTGGACATCGAAGCCCATGCCGGTGCGGGAGACCATCTGTGCCGCAATCAACATTTCCGCGCGTTCCCAGTCGCTTGAAGTGGTCAGCTTGTGCAGGTTCTCATCGCCCTCGACCGTCGCGACCCGCAGCCCGGCGGCGATCAGGACCGAGCTTTCGTCGGTCGCCCGGCGGCTCCCCGCCTCCTCCAGCGCGAACCGGAGGTCCTCGACGTGGAAGGCCTGCGGGGTCTGCACCCGGTACAGGCGGTCGCGCTCGACGGTGCCGGTCAGCACCCGGTCGCCCTTCGCCAGCGTGTCCGCCACCGGCAGCACCGGCACCGCGCCGTCATGGCTCTGCAGGGCATCGAGCAGCCGGTCGACCACCGAGGGCGGGCAGAAGGGGCGGGCGGCGTCATGGACGAGGACGATCCCGTCGGGGATGGCAGCCAGGCCGTTGGCCACGCTCTCGGCGCGCTCGGCGCCGCCGACGATCGGCTCGCCCACGTCCAGTCCGGCGAGCGCCTCGGCTGCCCGCGCGTCCTGCCCGGGGCCGATCACCACCCGGACGGCGTCGATCCGCGGATGGCCTATCAGCGCCTCGACCGCGCGGCGAAGGAGCGACCGGGAGCCGAGCAAGCGATACTGCTTGGGCAGGCCGCCGCCGAGGCGCTGGCCGCTGCCGGCGGCGACGATGAGGGCGATGACGGTCATGGGCGAGCGCGCCTTGCCGCTTCCACCCCCTTCCTGTAAAGGCGCGCCTTCCCATGAGCCTCGTCAAACCCATCTCGATCGGCCCGGTCCGCATCGACGCGCCGGTCATCCTGGCGCCGATGACCGGCGTCACCGACCTGCCGTTCCGCAAGATCGTCAAGCGGTTCGGGGCGGGGCTGACGGTCAGCGAGATGATCGCGAGCGCGGCCGCGATCCGCGAGACGCGCCAGTCGCTGCAGAAGGCGCTGTGGGACCCGAGCGAGGAGCCAGTCTCGCTCCAGCTCGCCGGTTGCTCGCCTATCGAGATGGCCGAGGCCGCCAAGCTGAACGAGCAGCGCGGCGCGGCGATCATCGACATCAACATGGGCTGTCCGGTCCGCAAGGTGGTGAACGGCGATGCTGGGTCCGCGCTGATGCGCGACCTGCCGCTCGCCGCGAGCCTGATCAAGGCGACGGTCAAGGCGGTGTCGATCCCGGTCACCGTGAAGATGCGGATGGGCTGGTGCCACGACAGCCTGAACGCGCCCGAGCTCGCGCGCATCGCGGAGGATCTCGGCGCGCGGATGATCACGGTCCACGGGCGGACCCGCAACCAGATGTACAAGGGCAGCGCCGACTGGGCGTTCGTCCGGCGGGTCAAGCAGGCGGTCAGCCTGCCGGTGATCGTCAACGGCGACATCTGCACCCGGGAGGAGGCGCGGACCGCGCTCGAGCAGTCGGGCGCGGACGGGGTGATGATCGGGCGCGGGGCGTACGGGCGGCCGTGGCTTCTGGGTCAGGTCATGGCCGACCTGTCCGGCGGCGGCACGCGGCCCGACCCCAGCCTCGACGAGCAGCTGGCGACCATGCTTGAGCAATATGACGCCATGCAGTCATTGTACGGGCGGCAGACGGGCGTGAACCTCGCCCGCAAGCATCTCGGCTGGTACACCAAGGGGTTGCCGGGTTCGGCCGAGTTCCGGAACAAGGTCAATTTCGTCGACGATCCGGTGACGGTCGTCGCCATGCTGCGCGAATTCTACGCGCCTTTCCTGAGCCGCGCCGCCGCCTGACAAATTCTTCGATCGTTCGTCACAACTGTGTTTTTCATGCAACGCGGGCGTGCTAAGCCTGCGTCGATGGATGCGCCGGCCGCTGCCTCTCCCCTGACCAACAGCCCGCGGCGCATCGCCCGCTGGCTTGAACAGGACCGCGCCGGCGGCCGCTTCTACGCGGCGCTGGAGGCAGGGACGGCCCTGCTTCTGCTGGTCGTGCTCGCGGCCAGCTACGCCTTCCTGCGGGGCGTGTCGGCACCGGGAAAGATGGTCCCGCCGCCGCTGATGGCGTTGCTGCTGGTCGTCAATCTCATCCCTGCCATCGCGCTGATGGTTCTCTTCTCCCGCCGGCTCGCGCTTCGCCGGGCGGAGCGGAGCGGGCTCGGCAGCGGGCGGCTCCACGTCAGGCTGGTCGCGCTCTTCTCGGTCATCGCCGCGGTGCCGACCGTGCTGGTCGCCATCTTCGCCTCGCTGCTGCTCCAGTCGGGTCTCGAGTTCTGGTTCTCCAACAAGGCCCGCGGAATGCTGGAGAACACGGTCCAGCTTGCCCGTTCGACCTACGAGCGCGAGGTCAATGACGTCGCCGGGAACACGCTCGCGATGAGCACCGACCTGGCGGCCTTCCTCCACGCGCTGCCGATCGAGGACCCGCGCTTCGCCGACTATTTCGCGCGGACGCAGGTCTACCAGCGCGGCCTGTCGGAGGCGATGCTGTTCAACATCGGCAAGGACGGCCAGATCCGCACCTTCGCCATCGTCAGCCCCTACGAGCGGCAGCTCGACAAGGCCGTGAACGCCGCGATGGTGAAGCAGCTGGCCAACCGGACCTTCGTCGAGGTGAGTTCCAAGGACCGGATCGGGGCGCTGATAAAGGTCGACTATTCGCCGGCGCCTTACCTCTACGCGGCGCAGATCTACGATCCCGCCTTCCGCAGCCAGATGCGGCAGGCGAACGACGTGCTCGCCGACTATCGGACGCTGCTCGTCCGATCCCGCAACAACCAGCTGAAGTTCAACGCGGCGCTGCTGCTGGGATCGCTGCTGATCGTCGGGCTGGCGATCTTCTTCGCGCTCAGCATCGCGGATCGGCTGGTGCGGCCGCTCGGGCAGCTGGTCGGCGCGGCCGGGCGGATCGAGGAAGGCGACTTCTCGACCCGGGTGGTCGAGGACAAGTCGGACGACGAGATCGGGCTGCTCGCCGCGGCGTTCAACCGGATGACCGGGCGGCTGGAGGAGCAGACCGGCGACCTCAAGTCCGCCAACACCCAGCTCGACCTGCGCCGCGCCTTCATCGAGGCGGTGCTGTCGAGCGTGACCGCGGGGGTGGTCGCGATCGACCGGGATCGCCGCGTGTCGCTGATCAATCGCTCGGCCGAAGAGCTGCTCCGCCGCGGTTCGGGCGAGCCCGAGGGACAGCCGCTGGCCGAGTTGTCGGAGGAGCTCGACGAATTCCTCCGTACCGAGCAGCGCGAGGCGCAGGTCCAGGTCGCGGCGGCGGAGAGCGGGCAGCGAACGCTTGCGGTCAAGCGCTCGCGCACCCAGGACGGTTTCGTCCTGACCTTCGACGACATCACCGACCAGCTCAGCGACCAGCGTCGCGCCGCCTGGTCCGACATCGCGCGGCGCATCGCGCACGAGATCAAGAACCCGCTGACCCCGATCCAGCTCGCGGCGGAGCGGCTGCAGCGGCGCTACGGCGGCGAGATCAAGACCGATCCCGACACTTTCCAGCGGCTGACCGAGACGATCGTCCGGCAGGTCGGCGACCTCCGGCGGATGGTCGACGAGTTCAGCAATTTCGCGCGCATGCCCAAGCCGGTGTTCCGCGAGGAGAACCTCCACGACATCGCGCGGACCGCGCTGTTCCTCCACGAGGTCGCGCACCCCGGGATCAGCTTCACCCTCGATCCGCCGACCGGCGCGCTGCGGATGGTGTGCGACCGGCGCCAGCTCGGCCAGGCGCTGACCAACGTGGTCAAAAACGCGGTGGAGGCGATCGACGCCCGCCGCAGCCGGGGCGACCAGAGCCTCGAAGGCGACCGGGTGGCGCTCGCGCTGCGCGAGAGCGACGAAAACATCGTCATCGATGTCACCGACACGGGCGTCGGGCTGCCCGAGGACCGCGAACGGCTGACCGAGCCCTACATGACCACCCGCGTGCGTGGCACCGGGCTCGGGCTGGCGATCGTCAAGAAGATCGTCGAGGAACATGGCGGCGAGATCGCCTTCCTCGACCGGCGCGGCGGCGGCACCCACGTCCGCATCGCCTTCGACCGGCAGCGTCTGGCGGCGCTGGCCCAGGCCGACGAAGGCGCCGACGACAGGCAAGACAATGGTTCGGCAACCGACGGCGACGCGACGCCCCGGCGCCGGACCGACGAGAGCGAGGAGCGATAAACCCATGGCGTTGGAAGTGCTGGTGGTCGACGATGAGGCCGACATTCGCGAACTCGTGTCGGGCGTCCTCGAAGACGAAGGCTATGCCGTGCGCACCGCGGCCAACTCGACCGAGGCGCTCGACGCGATCGAGAGCCGGCGCCCGAGCCTGCTGCTGCTCGACGTATGGCTGCAGGGCTCGCGGCTCGACGGGCTGCAACTGCTCGAGCAGGTCAAGCGGCGGGATCCGACTTTGCCGGTGATCATGATCTCGGGCCACGGCAACCTCGACACCGCGGTGGCCGCGATCCGCGAGGGCGCCGTCGACTTCATCGAGAAGCCGTTCGAGGCGAACCGGCTGCTCCACCTGGTCGACCGTGCGACAGAGACCGACCGGCTGAAGCGCGAGGTGGCGACGCTGCGCCGGAGCGCCGGGGCGGACGAGCAGCTCGACGGCAGCTCGGTCGCGATCAACACGGTACGCGCCACGCTGAAGCGGGTCGCGCCGACCGGCAGCCGGGTGATGATCACCGGGCCCGCGGGCGTGGGCAAGGAGATCGCCGCGCGGACCATCCACAACTGGAGCACCCGGGCGAGCGGGCCCTTCATCGTCGTCTCGGCGGCAATGATGGCGCCGGAGCGGGTCGAGGAGGAGCTGTTCGGCAGCGAGCAGGACGGGGTTGCCCGTCCGGGCCTGCTCGAGCAGGCGCACGGGGGCACGCTGTTCCTCGACGAGATCGCCGACATGCCGATCACCACCCAGGGCAAGATCCTTCGCGTGCTGACCGACCAGAGCTATACGCGGGTCGGCGGGCAGCGACCGGTCAAGGTCGACGTGCGGGTGCTCTCGGCGACTTCCCGCGACCTCGGCGAGCTGATCGCGGCGGGCAAGTTCCGCGAGGATCTCTATTACCGCCTGAACGTCGTCCCGGTGCGGATTCCGCCGCTTCGCGAGCGGCGCGAAGACATTCCCGAGATCGCCGGGCACTTTCTCGCCCGCTACGCGTCCGAGCGGCGGATCAAGAGCCCGGTGTTCAGCGACGAGGCCATGGCCGCGCTGCAGGCGCATGACTGGCCGGGCAACGTCCGCCAGCTTCGCAACATCATCGAGCGCACCGTGATTCTCGCCCCGGGCGACCGGCTGACCAGCATCGAGGTCGACATGCTGCCGGGCGAGGTGATCGAGACCCAAGGGACGCCCGGGGTCAATTCGTCCACCATGTCGATCATGGGCTCGCCACTCCGCGAGGCGCGCGAGAGCTTCGAGCGTGAATATCTCCGCGTTCAGATCCGCCGCTTTTCCGGCAACATCTCGCGGACGGCCTCGTTCATCGGGATGGAGCGCTCGGCGCTCCACCGGAAGCTCAAGGCGCTCGGGCTCGGCGAGACCCGCAACGGAGAGGAATAATTCGAAGGATGAGCAATAAACCCTTCAACCTTCAGGATCATTTCCTCAACAGCATGCGCCGGCAGAAGATTCCGGCGACCGTTTTCCTGATCAAGGGGGTCAAGCTCCAGGGGATCGTCACCTGGTTCGACACCTTCTCGCTTCTCCTTCGCCGCGAAGGCACGGCGCAGCTCGTCTACAAGCATGCGATCTCGACCATCATGCCGGCGGCCCCCGTCGACGGCCTCGAGCTGCCGCCGCCCGAAGGCGAGGGGAAGGGGCTCCAGGACATCTTCCTGACCGCCGCCCGGCGCGAGCAGGAGCCGATGGTGCTCTACCTGGTGAACGGAGTGATGCTGCAGGGCGAGGTGGCCGGTTTCGACCAATTCTCGCTGCTCCTAGAGCGGCATCGCCAGACCCAGCTGGTCTACAAGCATGCTATCTCGACGCTTCAGCCGATGGGACATCTGAACCTCGGACCGAGCGAGCCGGCCGAGGAAGAATGAGCGTCTTCAACCGCGAATCCGACGCGGGGATCGGGCGGGGCGAGCGGGCGATCCTCGTTCTGCCGGACCGTGACGGGCAAGGCTCGGCGCGCAGCCAGGACGCGCGGCTCGACGAAGCCGCCGGACTGGCCGAGGCGATCGGAATCAACGTGGTCGGCCGCCGCGCCTTTCGCATCCGCCAGCCGCGCCCCGCGACCCTGTTCGGCAAGGGGCAGGTGGAGGAGATCGCCGGGCAGGTCGAGACGGAGGAGGCCGGGCTGCTGGTCGTGGATGCCAGCCTCACGCCGGTGCAGCAGAAGAGCCTGGAAGACGGCACCAAGGCCAAGGTCATCGACCGTACCGGATTGATCCTCGAGATCTTCGGCGAGCGCGCGGCGACCGCCGAGGGACGGCTGCAGGTCGAACTGGCGCATCTCGACTACCAGGCGGGGCGGCTGGTCCGCAGCTGGACCCACCTCGAACGGCAGCGCGGTGGTTTCGGCTTCCTTGGCGGGCCGGGCGAAACCCAGATCGAGGCCGACCGCCGGCTGATCCGCGATCGCATGGCCAAGATCCGCCGCGAGCTGGAGCAGGTGAAGCGCACCCGCAGCCTCCATCGAGACCGGCGCCAGCGCGCACCTTGGCCGGTGATCGCGCTGGTAGGCTATACCAACGCCGGCAAGTCGACGCTCTTCAACCGGCTGACGCAGGCCCATGTCTTCGCCGAGAACCTGCTGTTCGCGACGCTCGACCCGACGATGCGCGACGTGCGTTTGCCCGGGTTCGACAAGGCGATCCTGTCCGACACAGTCGGGTTCGTTTCCAACCTCCCGACCGAGCTGATCGCCGCGTTCCGCGCAACCCTGGAGGAGGTCGCCTCGGCCGACCTCATCGTCCATGTCCGCGACATCTCGCATCCCGATACGGACGCGCAGAAGAGCGATGTCGAGGACGTGCTGGCGTCGCTGGGGCTCGACGAGCCGGACTCGCCGCCAAGGCTGGAGGCGTGGAACAAGCTCGACCTGCTCGACGGCGACGAGCGCGCCGCGGTGCTCGCCGAAGCCGCCCGGCGCGACGATGTCGTGCCGCTTTCCGCGCTCGGCGGGGAGGGGACCGATGCGCTGCGCGAGCGGATCGCCGAACGGCTGCGCGAGGGGGCGGAGATCCACGAGATCCAGCTTCCGGTCAGCGACGGCGAGCGGATCGCGTGGCTTCATGCCCGCGGCGAGGTGCTGGATAGCGACGTCGACGAGCATGTCATGCGGTTGCGGGTGCGGCTCAGCCCCGAGAACTGGACCCGCTTCCAGGCCGGGCAGAAGCTCGCCGCCGAGTGATGCTCAGCGCTTGGCTGCCTGCCACAGCGCTTCCTTCTCATCCAGGCTGAGATCGGCGAAGTCGGGGGCGGTCTCGATCGAACGGAAGCGCTGCTCGAACTTGCGATTGGCCTGCCGGAGCGCCTCTTCGGGATCGACCTTCAGATGGCGTGCGAGGTTCACGACCGCGAACAGCAGGTCCCCCAGCTCATCCGTTCGCCGTTCGTGGCTGGTCTCGGCCTCCAGCTCGGCCAGTTCCTCGTCGATCTTGGCGCGCGGGCCGCTGGCATCGGGCCAGTCGAAACCGACCCGGGCGGCGCGCTTCTGCAGCTTGGCGGCGCGTTCGAGCGCCGGAAGAGCTAGCGCCACCCCGGCGAGCGCACTCTGGTCGGGATCGGCGGCGCGTTCTTCGGCCTTGATCTGCTCCCACAGATGATGACCGCCATTCTCGGCGTCGCCGAAAATGTGCGGATGGCGGCGTTCGAGCTTGTCGCTGATGCGGGTCACGACGTCGTCGAGCGTGAATAGCCCCAGTTCTTCGGCCATCTCGGCATGGAAAACCACCTGGAGCTGCAGGTCGCCGAGCTCGTCGGCGAGTGCCGTCATGTCGTCGCGCTGGATCGCGTCGGCAACTTCATAGGCTTCCTCGATCGTGTACGGAGCGATGGTCGCGAAGGTCTGCACGCTGTCCCACTCGCACCCCCGGACGGGATCGCGCAGGCGCTTCATGATGGTGACGAGACGGTCGAGAGTCATGCTGCGAGCTTTGCCGGAGCAGGGCTTGGATGTCAGCCGCAAAGCGAGCGCCAACGCTTTCATCGGCAAGTATGATAATATACATTATGTAAAGGAAAGGCGTGTTGTCGGGATGTCAGAGGCGTCTGAGCACGATACCTACAGCTGCGATGCGCTCGACACTTTCATAGCTTTCTTCGTCCAGCTGCTCGCCGAACACGTCGGGATCTAGTTCGTCGACCGTCAGGTTTCGACCGAGCGGCGCGAGCGCATCAAGCAAAGGCGCTCGGCCGCCGACGAAGGCTGCGCCGGTATAGAGCAGCAGCGTGCCGCCCGGCGTCAACGCATTGAGTGCATGCCTGGCCCAGTCGAGCGACAGCGCACCGCCGATCAGCCCACCGCCGTTTCGGTAGGTCCGCGCGCCACTGTCCGCGATGTACGGCGGATTGGCGATGATGAGGTCGAAACCGGAAAGCACCCGATCCGTGCTTGCCATCCCTACCGAGACGCCGGCGGCTTCGGCGTTCACCGAGGCAAGCTGCAGCGCGCCCTCGTTGACGTCCGCCAACACGGTGTCGCTGTCCGGAAACAGCCGCGCCGCCACGATCCCGCCAGCGCCGCAGCCGGTCCCCATGTCGAGGATTCGTCGAGGGCGCAGCGCCGGGGCATGCTGCTCGACGAAGCGGATGAAGCGATAGGTGTCGGGCCCGAAGAAGACGGAATCGGGCGCGGTCGTCGGGTAAGCCGAGTGGACGAAAGAAAGATTCTCCAGCGTCGCGACCCGCAATCGGCTGCGCAGCCCGTCAACCGTCTGCTCGACGAGTTCGGCGTTACGGAGCGTCGCCAGCAACCCTGGTGGAAGATCGTCCGGCGCGAACGACCTGTTCCAGCCGAAGATGTCCCGCAGCGACGGCCTTGCGGGCGCGGGTCGTGCGAGAACCCGGGCGTGGGTCGCGGGCGTGACGGCGGTGAAGCGGTAGTCGCTGGCGCGCAGATGCCGGAGCAGGGCCAGCGCCCCTTCCCGGCGGACCTCGTCGTCGGGCGGCGGCAGATCCGGCTGGGTCGACATCTTGATGCAAAGCGCCTTGGCCGTCAGCGGGTTCCGAGCGTTTGCTGCCATGATGATGCGTATCCTCGGGATCACGGAAACTTGCGACCTCGGCTCGCTTTACCTGCGGTTGATCGAGGTTGGCCATGAGGTGCGGATTACGGTCGGCGAACCGCTTGCGGCGGGTACGATGCTCGGCATGGTCCCGCGGGTCGAGGATTGGACCGCCGAGCTCCGCTGGGTTCGCGACGCCGATGATCAGGGCCTCATCCTCTTCGAGGCGGTCGGCTTCGGCGCGCTTCAGGATCGGCTCCGGCAGGAAGGATATCGGGTGATCGGCGGGAGCGCCCTGGGCGACCGGCTCGAAGGCGATCGGGCGTTCGCGCAGCAGATGTTGGCGGACAAGGGCCTGCGGATCGCGCCGGTGCTCAGCTTCGAGAGCCGCGCAGACGCGCTCGCCGACCTTGCCGCCCGACCCCGCCGCTGCGTCTTCAAGCGGAGCGCCTCGGATGGCGAGACCTTCGTTGGCAGCTTCGCCGATGGCAGCGACGTCGCGGCCCTGATCGAGAGCCGCTCGGACGACGCGGGCGCGTTCGTGCTGCAGGACCATGTCGACGGGGTCGAGACGGGCATCGGCGCCTGGTTCAACGGCCGCCGCTTCCTTCGGCCCGCCTGCCTTGACTGGGAGCACAAGCGCTTCTTCCCCGGCGATCTTGGCGAACTGACCGGAGAGATGGGGACGGTCGTCACCTATGAGCGAGCGGACGCGCTGTTCGATTTGACCCTCGCTCGGATCGCACCCGAGCTCGCCGCGGCAGGGCATGTCGGCTGGGTCAACCTCAACTGCATCGTCAACGCACGAGGGATTTGGCCGCTCGAGTTCACCTGCCGCTTCGGCTATCCCGGCTATGCCGTGCTCGAGCCGCTGCAGCGCCTCGACTGGGCGGAGCTGCTGGCCCGCGTCGCCGACCCCGCGAGCACGAACTTTCCCACGTCGCCCGGCTTCTCGCTCGGGGTCGTCTTGACGACACCGCCCTTCCCCTGGTCGCGGCACGAGATTGATAGCCCCATTGGCCTGCCGGTGCAGGTCGGCCCGGCGTCGCCCGAGCATCTCCATTGGGGCGAGGTCGGGCTGGCGAACGGACGGCTGGTCACCAGCGGTCTCTACGGCTGGACGGCCGTGATCACCGGAACGGGCGACAGCGTCGCCGAGGCGCAGGCGGCCGCCTACCGCCGCGTCGGTTCGGTCCGGATCCCCAGCCTGCGCTACCGTCAGGACATCGGCGACAGGCTGATCGCCGGCGAGCTCAGAGAACTGAGCTCGTGGGGTTGGCTGTAGTCTGCGCCGTTGCGGCGGATCGCGTCGCAGATCGTTCGGTAGTCGCTGGTGAGCTCGGTCCCGGCGGGAAGTTCGACCATCGCCACGTCGTCACCGAAGGCGATTCCCAGCGAGGCCGTGTTGGGATCGTCGCTATGGTTGAAATGGCGGCCATTGTCGCCACACAGCACCCATAGCTTCTGGCCCTCGTGGAAAGTCGAATAGGTGCGCAGGAAAGCGCGGAGTTCGGCCGGCATTTCCGCGATTTCATGGTCGGAGTAGACCCGGTCGATCCGGCTGTCGAAGCGCCAGATCAGCTGGCCCCTGCTGACCGGCTCGGTGAGGAAAACGCCGATTCCATGGATTGAACTGGGCTTCAACTCGGTAGCGACCATCAACACTGACGCACCTCTTATTCGCTGATCCGAGCGACCCAACGAAGCGCGCGCACGAAGGTGCCGGTCCGCTGGCCTCAGCTCTGGAGGATCAGCCAGCGTCCTTCGACGCCCCAGCGCTGGAGCCCCGAAAGGAAGCTCATGCCGAGGACGTTGAGGTCCCCTTCCTCGCTGACGTGCATCGGAACGTCGTGGCGGACGAGCGAGCCGAAGCGGAGTTCGTCGGCGTTGCCGAGGGCGACGCGAATGATCCCGTTGCCGGTGCGGACCATGGCGGTGCGGTCGGGGTCGATGCTGACGTGGGTGCGCCGCGCGGTGTCGGCGCCCACGGTCGTCATGGTCGCGCCGCTGTCGATCAGGAACTTGACGGGCTGGCCGTTGACCTCAGCATCGACCCAGAAATGGCCGTCGATCGCCATCGGGATCCGGGTCTCGCGCCCGACTGCGAGCGGTTCCCCGGTCGCCTCGGTTTTCAGCCGCGCCGCGACATAGCCGAGGTTGTCGCGAAAGGTGAGGAGCACGAAGCAGGCCGCGAACACGCTGGCCCAGCCGAAGGTCGCCAGCAGGACTCGGGTGAACCGCCCGCGGCGGCTCAGCAGCATGCCGAGCAGCAGCATGCCGGCCATGACCCAGTAGACGGTGCCGACCATCAGGTCGTTCATGGGCGGAGCACCAGCGTGGTTCCCTCGACCCCCCAGCCCGAAAGCCGCGTCAGGAAGTTCATCCCGACCACGTTGACGCCGTCCGACCGGCTGACGTTCACGGGAAAGTCGGTTCGTTCGATCGAGCCGAGCGCAAAGCGGTCGGCGGTCGCCTGGTCGACCATCGCCGCGCCGTTGGCGGTTTCGACCATCGATCCCGGACCGCTGCGGGCGATCCCTGCGGAGCGCGCCAGCTGCGGGCTGATCGTGGTGATGGTTGCACCGCTGTCGACGAGGAAGCGACCGCGCTCGCCGTTGACGCTCGCCTCGACCCAATAATGTCCGTCCTCGCTGCGCGGAATGCGGAGCGTGCCGGCGCACTCGACCGGCGCTCCCGTCACCTCGGCGCGGAGGCGGGCGCCGAGGGTGGAAAAATCGTCCCTAAATACGAAAAGCGCGAAAACCACCCCGAAGATGGCGACCCAGGCGAGCGCCATCTTCGCCGTCTCGCGCAGCGGGAGGCGGCGGGCGGCCAGCGACGAGGCGATCATGACGATGATGATCAGCAGGTAGACGGCGCGCGGCGCGGCGTCGTCGTTCAAAGGAGGATCTCCTGGCCGTCGAAGGCGGGCGCCGCCCAGCTCGGCAGCTCCTTCGCCAGCGTGGCCCAGTCCATGCTGTTGTCCATGTGACTTAGATAGAGTTGCTTGACGCCGATTTCACGGGCCCAGCCGATCGTCGCGTCGAGATGCGCATGGGTCGGGTGCGGGGTCCGGCGGAGCGCGTCGGCGATCCACACATCGACCCCAACGTAGAGATCGGCCATGGCAGGCGTGACGTCATGGAAGTCGATCGCGTAGCCGAGACTCCGGCCACCTTCGTCGAAGCGCATGCCGACCGAGGTGATGCGGCCGTGGGGCTGGTCGACGAAGCGGACCCGCACCCCGCCGCACTGCCACTCGCCCTCCAGCACCGCGGCCCCGGCCACGGGCGGATAGAGCGCAGTGCCGTGGAACAGGTAGCGGAAGCGGTCCTCGAGCCGCTGCAGCACATCGGCACGCGCGTAGACGGTGACTGGCTCGTCGCGGTTGTGGGCAAGCTGGCGCAGGTCGTCGATGCCATGGCAGTGATCGGCATGGTCGTGGGTGATGACGACGCGGTCGATGGTCGCGGTGCCGGCGGCGATCAGCTGCTCGCGCATGTCGGGACCGGCATCGACGAGGATGCTTTCCCCGGCCGTTTCGACCAGGATCGACGACCGCAGCCGCCGGTTGCGCGCCTCGGCGGGATCGCAGCGGCCCCAGCCCCCCTCCCCGATCCGCGGCACACCCGACGAGGTGCCGCAGCCGAGGATGCGGACCTTCATGCGGCGGCCCGGTCGAACAGGCGGAAGAAGTTGGCGGTGGTGCGTTCGGCCAGCTGCTCGACCGGCTCGCCGCGGAGCCGAGCGACGAAGGCGGCGGTGTCAGCGACGAAGGCGGGTTCGCAGGTCTTGCCGCGGTTGGGCACCGGCGCGAGGAAAGGAGCGTCGGTCTCGACCAGCAGCCGATCCTCCGGGATCGTGCGAGCGACCTCCTGCAAGTCCTTGGCATTCTTGAAGGTGACGATGCCGGACAGCGAGATGAACAGGCCAAGGTCGAGCGCCTTCTCGGCCAGCCACGCGCTGCTCGTGAAGCAATGGAGAACGGCCTTGAAGGTCCCCTTCCCCATCTCCTCGGCGAGGATCGCGGCGGTATCTTCCTCCGCCTCGCGGGTGTGGATGATGACCGGCAGCCCGGTCTCGCGCGCGGCGGCGATATGGGCGCGAAAGCGCTCCTTCTGCGCGTCGCGGTCGCTCTTGTCGTAGAAATAGTCGAGCCCGCATTCGCCGATTCCGACGACACGCGGATGGTCCGCCGCCTCGACCAGCGCCTGCGCGCCGAGGTCCGGGTGCGCGTCGGCTTCGTGCGGGTGGACCCCGATCGAGGCCCAGACGTCGGGGTGGCGCTCGGCGGCGCCGACCACCGCACCCCATTCCGAGCGGCGGGTCGAGATGTTGAGGAAGCCGGCCACGCCGCGCGCCCGGGCGGCGGCGAGCACCTCCTCCTCCCGCTCGGCCAGCCCGGCGTAGTTGAGGTGACAGTGGCTGTCGATCAGGGTCACGCGGGCTCGTCCTCGGGCAGCTCCAGGCGCGGGAAGACGGGGGTCGGCGCGGCGAGTTTTCCGGCGGCGCGGCCGGCGGCGAGATAGTCGGCGATCGTTGCCGCGGCGGCGGGCACCACCGGCGCGACCATCGCCGCGAGCCGCTCCACCACGGCGGCCAGCGTGCCCAGCACCGCCGCCATCCGGGCCGGATCGGTCTTTCGCAGCGCCCACGGCGCCTGGGCATCGACATAGGCGTTGGCGGCGAACACCGCGGCCATCCATGCCTCTAGGCCGGCGGCGAAGGCGAACTGCTCGAACTCCGCCGCCAGCCGGGCTTTGGCCTCGTCGACCGCCGCCAGTAGCGCTTGGTCGTCCTGATGCTCGCCCGGCGCGGAAACGACGCCGTCCATGTTCTTGAAGATCATCGAGAAACTGCGCTGCGCCAGATTGCCGAAGCTGTTCGCCAGCTCGGCGTTGACGCGGTTGACGATCGCCTCGTGGCTGTAGCTCCCGTCCTGCCCGAAGGTGACCTCGCGCAGCAGGAAATAGCGCAGCGCGTCGACCCCGTAGCGCTCGGCGAGGCTGTTCGGGTCGACGACGTTGCCGACGCTCTTCGACATCTTCTCGCCGCGGCTGAGCAGGAAGCCGTGCCCGTAAACCTGCTTCGGCAGCGCGATGCCGGCGCTCATCAGGAAGGCGGGCCAATAAACTGCGTGAAAGCGGACCACGTCCTTGCCGATGAGGTGGACGTTCGCCGGCCACCATTTGTCCCACTCAGGCGTGTCGTCCGGATAGCCGAGCCCGGTGATGTAGTTGGTGAGCGCGTCGAGCCAGACATACATGACGTGGGCCGGCGCTCCCGGCACCTTGATCCCCCAGTCGAAGCTGGTCCGCGAGACGCTGAGGTCCTGCAGCCCGCCCTCGACGAAGCGCAGCACCTCGTTGCGGCGGCTCTCCGGACGGATGAAGTCGGGATGGGCCGCATAATGGTCGAGCAGCTTCTGCTGATAGGCGGAGAGGCGGAAGAACCAGCTCTCCTCGGCGGTCCACTCGACCGGCGTGCCCTGCGGGGACAGCTTCTCGCCGCCCTTCCCGTCGGTCAGCTCGCTCTCGTCGTAGAAGGCCTCGTCGCGGACCGAATACCAGCCCTCGTAGCGGTCGAGGTAGAGATCGCCGCGCTCCGCCATCGCGCTCCAGATCGCCTGGCTGGCGCGATGGTGCGCCGGCTCGGAGGTGCGGATGAAGCGATCATAGCTGATGTTCAATCCGTCGCACATGTCCTTGAACAGGGCCGACATCTTGTCCGCATAGGCCGCGGGCTCGACGCCCTCCTTGCGGGCAGCCTGGGCCATCTTGAGGCCATGCTCGTCGGTGCCGGTCTGGAACCGGACGTCGCGCCCCTGCGACCGCTGGAAGCGCGCGATCGCGTCGGCGGCGATCGCCTCGTAGGCGTGGCCGATGTGCGGTGCGCCGTTGGGATAGCTGATCGCGGTGGTGATGTAATAAGGCTCGGACATGGCGCGCCTGCCCTAGCGGCGGGTCGGCTCCCCGGCAACGGAGGCGAGGATGGTCCCGAGCTGGAAGCCGGTGGCGGCCGCATCGAGCGAGAGGCGCGGCGCCAGCGCGCAGGTCTCGCGCACGCGGGCGTAGGCATCGAGGGCGCGCCCCTGCCCGTTTCCGCTCAGGCTGCGCGCTTCCCGAGCGACGAGGGCGGGCAGCAGCTCCAGGAAGGCGGCGTAGCGCGGTGCCGCACCCCGGCCGCCGAGCGCCGTGGCCAGCTTGCTCCGCTTGAGATTGGTCGCGTCGCCGGTGCGGAGGATGTCGAGCGCCTGCGCTTCCAGCGGGGCGAGGTCGAGTTCGTGATAGTTGAGCGCGCGGCCGACCGATCCGCCGGCCAGCGGCACCAGCCCGGCCCGCTCGGCGGCGCTCGCCTCCGGCAGGGCCTGGGCCAGCGCTGCCGCCATGGCGTCATCGTCGAGCGTCTGGAACTCCAGCCGGCGGCAGCGCGAGCGGATGGTGGGAAGAAGCCGGCCGGCGGCATGGCTGACGAGGAAGAAGACGCTCCTGGCCGGCGGCTCCTCAAGCATCTTCAGCAGGGCGTTGGCGGCCGAGCGCTCTAGATCGTCGGCGCTGTCGATCACCACCGCGCGCCACTCGGACAGCGCCGGGGTGGCCGCGAACAGCCCGGCGAGCTCGCGCACCTGGTCGACCGTGATGTTGCGGGCCAGCCCAGTGCCGCTCTTGTTCTCCAGCCGCTCGAGCAGGCGGAAATCGGGATGGCTGCCGGCTGCCATCAGCCGGGCGATGCGGTGCTCGGGGGGCGTGGCGAGGCCCGGGAGGCCAACCGGCGGGCCGGCCGCGTCGGCCAGCAGCCGGGTCGCCGCCTGCACCGCGAACAGCGCCTTGCCGACCCCGCGCGGCCCCGACAGCAGCCAGGCGTGATGGAGCGCGCCGCTTTCCCGCGCGGCGACGAAGCTTTCGACCGCGCGGTCCTGGCCGATGATGATGGAGGGCGTGTCCCCGGACATGGTTTCCGGTTGATAGGTGCGCGGCGGCGGCTGGCAAGCCCCCGCGCGGTCAGTTCTTCGCCGGGCGCAGCGGCATCGAGCGGAGCCGCTGACCGCAGGCGGCGAACACCGCATTGGCAAGCGCCGCGGCGGTCGGTCCCTGCGCCGCCTCACCGGTGCCGAGGAAGGGCTGGCCGGGACGGTCGATGACCTCGACCGTGACCGCGCGCGGAACGCCGTCGAAGCGGAGGATCGGGTAGCTGCTCCAGTCGAAGGCGGTGCGCCCGGCGGCGGTATAGGGCGCCTGCTCGACGCTCGACCAGCTCAGCGATTGGACGATCCCGCCCTCGATCTGGTTGCGGATGCCGTCGGGGTTGACCGCCTCCCCGCTGTCGACCGCGGCGACCGCCCGGTGGACGGTCAGGCGCCCCGTCTCGCGTTCGACCTCCACGTCCATCGCGATCGCGCAATAGGCGCCGAGGTTCTTGTAGCGGGCGAAGGCGAAGCCGGCGCCGCGGTTGGGGGCGCGGCGGTTGGCGGACCAGCCGAAGCGCTGCGCCGCCTTCTCGATCACCGCCCGGCCGCGCGCGTCGGTCAGGTGGGCGAGCCGGTAGGCAACGGGATCGTGGCCGGTCCCGTGCGCCAGCTCGTCGATGAAGCTCTCGATCGCGAACACGTTCATGTGCGCGCCGAGCGAGCGCAGCGCCGAGACCCGCATCGGCATGTCGGGGAGGAAGTGCGAGACGACCCGGGCATTGGGGAAGGCATAGAGCGGGACCGAGTTGCGGTCACCGCCGCCCTCGGGCTGCGGGATCGGCTTGACCGGGGTTGGCTGGAACCCTTGGTCGACCTCCTGGCCCGCCAGCAGGTCCCCGGCCTTCGCCGGCCGCGTGCTGTGGGTGTTGCTCCACACCTGATGCTCCCAGGCGGCAATGCGGCCGGTGGCATCGACCCCGCCGCGCATCCGGACGAGCTGGGCCGGGCCCATCGGCTCCCACCCATGTTCCTGCTCGCGGCTCCACTGGAGGCGGACCGGGCGACCGGGAACGCCGATGGCGGCGAGCGCGGCGTCGGCGGCAACGTCGTCCGCGCCGTTGTGCCCGTAGCAGCCCGCCCCCTCGGCATGGATGCAGCGGATTCGCTCCTTGGGGAGGGAGGTCAGCTCGGCCAGCGCGCCGCGCAGGGGCTCGACGCCCTGGGTGTGGGTCCAGACGGTGAGTTGCCCGTCGCGGAACAGTGCGAGCGCGCAGGACGGCCCGATCGAGCCATGCATCAGCCACGGCCGGCTGTAGTCGGCGGCGAGGCTGCGGGTGGGAACCAGCGCCGGATCGGCATGACGGTCGAGGATGGTCGAGGGCTGGTCGCGAAGTCCGGTCAGTATTTGCGACAGCGACCCCGACGGGACCCGGCCCGTCGGCGCCGAGCGGATCTGCCCGGCAAGGCGGAGCGCCCGCACCAGCGGCCATTCGCGCGGGCCCAGCATGGCGACGAAGCGGCCGCGGGTGACGACCTGCTCGACCCCGGGGAGCCGGCGCAGCGCGTCGACATTGGGAAAGAGCCGGGTGCCCGAATGCGGCCCGCGCACCACCCGGGCGTGGAGCATGTCGGGGAAGCTGAGGTCGTGGACATAGGCCGGCGCGCCGGTGAGCTTGCCGGGAATGTCGACCCGCGGCACGTCGCGGCCGATGAAGTGCCGCCCTTCCATCCGCTTGCGCGGCACCCCTGGCCGGGCGGGAACGTGAAGCGAGACGCTCCGGGCCAGCTCGGCATAGCTGACCGAGCGCGAACCGCCGTCGAGCACCGTCCCGCGCCGGGTCCTGACCGCGGTGATCGGGAGGTTCCAGCGCTGCGCCGCCTGTTCGGCGAGCAGGTAGCGGACGTTGGCCGCGGCGTTGGCGATGGCGGTGCCGCTGTCCTGCAGCGTGTGGCTGCCCGCGGTCACCCCCTCGTTGGGGGTGCGCGCGGTATCGGCGGTGACCAGCGTGACCTGCTCGAGAGGGATGTCCAGCTCGTCGGCGGCGAGCTGGGTCAGCGCAGTCTTCATGCCCTGGCCCAACTCGGCCTTGCCGGTGAAGACGGTCGCCCGCCCCTCCCCGTCGATCCGGATCCAGCTGTCGAGCGCGGGGAACTTGGCGAGGTCGCCGGGCAGGTCGGGGCGGACCTTCTGGGGCTCGCCCCCGCCCTGCTGCTCGCCGCCGCCGCTCCCCGCCTGCTGCGCCAGCGCGGGTCCGGCGAGGGAGAAGAGAACGGTGATGCCGGCGCCGGCCAGCACCTCGCGCCGGGTTGCCGCCGTCATGACGTCGGCTCCGCCGGGTCGGTGACGCCGCCGCCCATCGCCTTGGCCGCGCGCCGGACCGCGCGCAGGATCCGCATGTGGGTGCCGCAGCGGCAGAGCGAGGGCTGCATCGCCGTCCGCAGCAGCGCCTCGCTGGGCGTCGTGGTCTGGCGGAGCAGCGCCTCGGCGCGCGCGATCATGCCGGGGATGCAGTAGCCGCACTGCGCCGCCTGCTCGGCGATGAAGGCCTGCTGTACCACCCCGGGCGTTTCCGCGGTGCCGAGACCCTCGACCGTCGTCACCCGGCGACCGGCGAGCAGCGCCACCGGGGTGATGCAGGAGAAGGCCGCCTCGCCGTCGACCAGCACGGTGCAGGCGCCGCACTGGCCCAGCCCGCAGCCGAACTTGGCGGCATGGAGCTTGAGGTCGTCGCGAAGCACGTAGAGCAGGGGCGTCGAGGGATCGACATCGACCTGCCGCTCGGCGCCGTTGACGTTGAGGTGGATCATGGCGCCTTGCCCTTCCGGGCGCGGCCGACCGCCCGCTCGAGGTTCGGCCAGTCGGGTCCCGTGCCCCACCGCGCCTTCATGTAGCCGACCAGCTCCGCCACCTGCGCATCGGTCAGCGAGGCGGCGAAGGACGGCATGATCGGCCCGGTCCGGCCGAGCGGCGGCGCCAGCCCCTTGAGGATGATCTGGATCGTGTCGGCCGGGTTGTCCTCGTGGAGCGGACTGCCGAGCGGCAGCGCGGGGCGGCCGTCCTGAACCATCATCGGCGCGCCTTCGCCGTGACAGGCGGCGCAGGCGCCGGCGAAGGTGGCGGCGCCGAGCGGGTGGGCGCGGGCGGCCGCCTCGGCGCGGTCGGGGAGCTGCGGCTCGGCCCTGCTCGCCCGCGCGTCGCGGAGCGTCCGGGCGTAGTAGGTGGCGAGCGCGGCGACCTCGCGCGGGTCGGCGGTGGCGAGGTTGTGCGGGACGGCGTTCATCGGCCCGGCGGCCGCCGCGTGGCTGCGGCTGAGCCCGGTGGCGAGATATTCGGCGAGCCGCGGCTGGGTCCAGGCGCGCACCGCGGGCGAGGTCGAGCCGAGCGGCGGCGCGTACCAGCCCTCGACGAAGGCGCCGGCAAAGGGTTTGTTCTTGAGTTCCTGGCCGAGGCGCCCACGCGGAGTGTGGCAGCCGCCGCAGTGCGCCAGCGCCTCGCCGAGGTAGGCGCCGCGGTTCCACGCCGCCGACTGGCCGGCGTCGGGGCTCCAGTGCGCGGGGCGGAAGAAGAGCAGCTTCCACCCGGCGATGAACGGCCGGAAGCGCAGCGGCAGGAACAGCCCGTTGGTGCGGTTCTCGGCGCGGACCGGCGTCCGGGTCATTAGATAGGCGTAGAGCGCGCGAAGCTCGCGATCCTGGAGCGCGCTGAAATGGTCGTAGGGAAAGGCCGGGTAAAGGTGCGAGCCGTTGCGGGCGACGCCCTCGCGCATCGCCCGGGCGAAGGCGAGATAGGACCAGCGGCCGATCCCGGTGTCCGGATCGGGGGTGATGTTGGTCCCGTAAATCGTCCCGAACGGCGAAACGACGCCATAGCCGCCGGCGAATGGCTTGCCGCCGCCCGGCGCCTGGTGGCAGCTGATGCAGTTGCCGACCGCCGCGAGGTCCTTGCCGTAAGCGACCTCGGCCGGGGCGAAGCTCGCCGCCGGCGGGGGTGCCTCGGCCGCGATCGCGGGCCGGTGCGCCCAGACCAGGAAGACCACGAACAGCAGGGCGATGAGGAGCAGACCCCATCCCCACCACGGCAGTCCGCGTCGCCTCGCCCGAGTGGCTAGCAACGGCGGATCCGAATGGCGTTGTGAGGAAGACCGGGCACGGACCATCAAAGCCGCGCGGAGGCATGGGGTTCCGAGCCGTCGCTCGGTCGTCAGCCTGGCGTAATCTGCTGGGCCGGGAGCAGGTCGGCGAGCGCGGTCATCAGCCGCTCGGTCACCGCCTCCGGCGCGCCGTGCGCGTCGATGCAGCGGATCCGCTCCGGCTCTTCCCCGGCGAGGCCGCGGAAGGCTGCGGCGACGGCGTCATGATAGTCCGCGGGGCGGCCACCAATCCTGTCCGGCGCGTCATTGTCGCGCGCCCGCGCCCGCTCGGCTCCGTCGCTGAGCGCCAGCACCAGCGTCCGGTCGGGCAGCGTGCCGCCCAGCCCGAACAGGTTGATCGCCCGCACCCGGTCGGTGCCGAGCCCGCCCGCCCCGCCCTGGTAGGCGAGCGAGCTGTCGAGGAAGCGGTCGCACAGCACCCAGGCGCCGCGCTCCAGCGCCGGGCGGATCGTCTTGGCGACATGGTCGGCGCGGGCGGCGGCGAACAGCAGCGCCTCGGCCTCCGCCGTCCAGCGCTCCTCCGGGCCGCCGAGCAGCAGCGCGCGGATCATCTCCGCGCCCTCGCTCCCGCCCGGCTCGCGGGTGGTCACGACTTCCAGCCCGAGGGCGCGCAGCGCCTCGGCGAGGGCGCGGGCCTGAGTCGACTTGCCGACCCCCTCCCCGCCCTCGAGCGTGATGAAGCTGCCGCGCACCGCCAGGGGCGTCAGGCCATGCCGACGAGCTGCTTGAAGCCGAGCCACAGGCGGCCGAAGAAGCCGGCGCGGCCGACCTCGTCCCCGGCCACCAGCGGCACGCTGGCGGTGCTGGTGTCGGTCGTCACCACCAGGTCGGCGACGTGTGCCCCCTTGGCGATCGGCGCCACCAGCGGCCCGTTGTAGCGGATCTTCATGTTCTTGACGCCGCCCCCCAGCCCGGCCGGCAGGGTCAGCGCGATCTTGTTCTCGGCGACCAGCGGCACGCTCGCGGCGCTGCCCAGCTGGACCTGCGCGTCGCCGACATTGGCGCCCTTGTCGAACAGCGGCTTGGACTGCCAGGCGTTGAAGCCCCACTGCATCAGCCTGACCGACTCCTCGATCCGCTGGTTGAAGCTGTTGAGCCCGGCGACGACCATGATCAGCCGCCGCCCGTTCTGCTCGGCCGACCCGGTGAAGCCGTAGCCCGCCTCCTCGGTATGGCCGGTCTTGAGCCCGTCGGCGCCGGCGACCTTGCCGAGGATCGGGTTGCGGTTGTCCTGCTTGATGTCCGCGCCCGATCCGAGCGTCTTGCCCCAGGTGAAGCTCGGCTGCGCGTAGAACTGCTTGTAGAGCTTGGGATGATGCTCGATCTCGGCGCGGGCGAGGGTCGCGAGGTCGCGCGCGGTGACGTAGGTGACGCCATTGTCGGGCCAGCCGTTGGCGGTTCCGAAATGGCTGTTCTTGAGGCCGAGGCGCCCGGCCCAGTCGTTCATCTGGTTGACGAAGGCGGGCTCCGTCCCGGCGATGCACTCGGCCAGCACGACCGAGGCGTCGTTGCCCGACAGCGTGACGATGCCGTGCAGGAGGTTCTCGACGCTGACCTGCTCGTTAGGCGAGAGGAACATGGTCGAGCCGGCCTGCGGGCCGTGCCACTTGGCCCAGGTTTCCGGCCGCACGGTGCACATCTTGTTCAGCGGCAGCTCGCCCTTGTCGATCAGCTCGAAGGCGACGTCGGTGGTCATCATCTTGGCCATCGAGGCCGGGGGCATGCGGACGTCCGCTCCCTTGTCGAGGAGCACCGCGCCCGACGACAGGTCGATCAGGAAGGCGACCCGCGCGGGCGTGTCGAACGGCGGCGCGGCCGGGGCGGCCGCCGGGGCAGCGGAGGCGAGCAGGAACGGCAGGACGGCGGTGCTGAGCAGGTGGGCACGCATGATCGGGTGATGAATCCTCGGCTGGACTGGACCAGCGAAGCTTAGCCGCGCGCGATGGCGTCCGCCAGCAGCCCGACCGAAAGCGCGTAAAAATTCGAGCAGTTGTAGTCGAGGATGACACGGTAGTTCTGGCTGAGCAGATAGGCCGTCGACCCCGGCCCGTCGGGCTCGATCAGGCTCGCCATCTCGCTGTCGGGAAGTGTGCGCCCGGTCGGCACCACGCCGAGCGCGCGCCATTCGCGCATGGTCATCCAGCGGCTGTGCCGAGCATAGACGCGCTCGCACCGCGGCGACTTCAGCCGCGTCGCCACCGCCGAGCGGTTGAACCCGGCCGGAACCCGCGCCGCCACGCCCCAGTGGACGTTGGGCTTCCATCCGGCATCGCGGAAATAGTTGGCGATCGAGGCGAGCGCGTCGGCCTCGTTGGTCCAGATGTTGGCATAGCCGTCGCCGTCGCCGTCCACCCGCAGCCGCTGGACGATGGTCGGCATGAACTGCGGATAGCCGGTCGCTCCGGCCCAGCTGCCCTTCAGCCGGTCGCGCGCGACGCCCTGGTCGAGCAGGCGCATGGCGGCGACGAACTCGTCCTCGAAAAAGCCGCGGCGGCGCCCGTCGTAGGCGAGACTGGCAAGCGACTGGAGCAGGTCGAACCCGCCGGTCACCCGGCCGTAGCTGGTCTCGTGCCCGAAGATCGCCATCAGCACCTGCGGCTCGACCCCGTAGCGGGTCTGGATGCGCGAGAGCTGCGGCCACAGCGCCGAGTAGCGGGCCTGCCCGCGGCTGATGAGGTCGGCGGTGACATGCTCGCGGCGATAGGGCGCGAACGGCGGCGTCGAGTTGGGATTGCCGACCTGCCCCGGCTGGCCGCGGTCGAGCTGGATGACCCGGCTGTTGAGCTGCAGCGTCGGCACGACCGCCTGGATCGTCGCCTCGCGCACCCCCGCCGAGCGGGCCAGCGCGCCCAGCCGGTTGCGATAGGCGGCAAACCCGCCGGGATAGCCGAACCCGGCCGAGGCGGTCGGAGTGGCGGGAATAGCGCTCGCCGGGCGTGGCTGGGCTTCCGGCAGCGGCGCCAGCGGATCGACCTGGGCGACGGCCTGGGTCAGCGCGAGCGAGGCCGCAACCGCCACGGCTGCGCCCTTGATCACTCGCCTCGTCACGCGCTTCACCCCGTACCTACTCCCTTTTCCGAACGCCCCGCCCCGTCCCCTCGTTGCGGCGGACGGTTGCCTTTCTTCCTGCCCTAACCGATAGGCGAGGCAAGCTGAACGCTCCGCTTATGCGGCGAACGGCAGCGGAGAGGTGGCCGAGTGGTTTAAGGCAGCGGTCTTGAAAACCGCCGTGGGTTCACGCTCACCGTGGGTTCGAATCCCACCCTCTCCGCCACGGCGATGGCGCATAAAGGCCATTTCCGACATCCGCGCGATCGTCCTGCGGTCCGGCACGACACGAAGGCCGACCCGCTCTGCGCATCTCCGGTCGAGCCCTTGCCCACGCGCGGCAAGGACGACGGACGCGCTTGGAAGCCGACCGCCATCGTGCCACGGCGGGACAGGAAGGAATGGCGGCTGCGCCGGGTCCGACCAGCTGCTACCGCAAATCCATCCTGACGGTTCGTGACCGTCGCTCGTGCCGAAGGAACCACCCGCTGTCCGCTCTCCACCCCTCTGGGACCCGGTCCGTGACCGAAGGGCTGGTCGGCTGAGCGAGCTCGACCCGCCGGCCGCCCCGCCCCCGGCTGCGCCGGCGGCGCGCCTCAGCGCCTGGGCGGTGGGCAAGGCCGCGCTGTGGTCGGTCGGCAATGCCGCCACCTCGCAGGGCCTGTCGCTGCTCGCCTTTCTCATCACCGCACGGATCATCAGCCCGGCCGCCTTCGGCCTCGTCGCCATCGCCACGCTGATTGTCGAGGTCTCGAAGCGACTGGTGGTCGAGCCGCTGGCGATCCGCCTGATGTCGCTCCCCGACCCGAGCGAGGACGAGTATAACGAGTTCTTCTCCTCGATCGTGCTCCTCTCCGGGCTCGGGTCGGCGGCGATCTTCCTCCTCGCCTATCCGATCGCCTGGATCCTTCGCGAGCCGCCGCTGGCCCCGGTCGTCGAGCTGATCGCGGTGGTGCTGTTCGGCACCGGTCTGTGGCGCTCGCACGAGATCTGGTATTCCAAGCGCTTCGAATATCATGCGCTGGCGGTGCGCTCGTCGATCGCCTCGGCGTTCGGCGGCGCGACCGGGATCGGCATGGCGCTGGCCGGTTTCGGCGTCTGGAGCCTCGTTGCTCAGCAGCTCGTCAGCACGGCGGTGACGGTGGTGCTGCTCGTCTTTCTCAGCCCGTGGCGGCCGCGCCTGCGCTTCCACCTCGGCCACACGCGGCGGCACCTCGGCTCGGCCCGCCACCTCGCGCTGATCAACGTGCTCAACTTCGTCGGCTACGAGGCCGACGTCTTCTTCATCACCTATTATCTCGGGTCGACCGCGGCGGGCATCTACAGCGCGGCCAAGCGGCTGATGCTGGCCGCCAACCTGATCATCGTCAGCTCGACCGGCAGCGTGATCCTCGCCCTCTTCTCGCGCGGCAGCGAGAACCCCGCCGCCTACCAGCGGCTGCTGAACTCGCTGCTGGTGGTCGGGCTGGTCTTCTTCCCCGTCTTCGTCGGCCTGTCGCTGCTCGGCACTGACGTCATCGCCCTGCTGCTCAACAAGAAGTGGCTGGCCTCGGGCGCGATCCTCTCCATCCTCGCCCTGTCCACGCTCGGCCAGGGCATGGCCTCGCTGGTGACCAACTACCTCATCGCCGCGCGCGCCGACCGCCAGTTCACCGCGGTGGTGCTGGGCGGGGCCGTCGCGACCGTCTGCGTGCTGCCGCTGCTGGCCCATGTCAGCGCGCGCGGGGTCGCCTTCGGCGTGGCGGCGATCACCTGGAGCTCGCTCGTCGCGCTCTGCATCGCCGCGGCGGCGCGCGAGGGTCGCTCGGTGCTGGCGATGCTGAAGGCGCTGGCACTCCCCGCTGCCGGCGCCGGGGCGATGACTGCGGCCTATCTCCTTCTGCCCTTCCACGCGGCGCCGCTGCTGCGGCTGCTGCTGCTCCCGCCGCTGCTGCTTGCGGTGTTCGCCGTCACTGTGACGCTGCTCGGCTATCCCGAGATGAAGCGGCTGGTTTCCATCGCCCGCCGCCGCGGCCGCGACGCACCGGACGGCTGATCCGTTTAGATCAGCCCGCCGCGCGTTCGGTTGCTCGCCCGCCGGCCATCTTGGCGCTCAGCTTCCGCAGCAGCCGGCCATAGCCCAGCATCAGTTTGAAGTTGGCCGCATAGTCGAGCGCGTAGACGAGGCCGCGGTCGCGATAGTGGATCGGCCTGGCCGGCCGCAGCCCGACCTGCTCCCGGATCGCGCTGAGCACCCGGTATTCGGCCGCGTCGCGGTGGCGGTTGCTGGTGGTCAGGAACTTGCGATGCCCGGTGTAGTGGCGGATCAAGGCATGCCGCCACCCGGCCATGTGCCGCGTCGTCTTCTGCATGTTCCAGCGGAAATCGAGCGGCGTCCAGTCATGCTCGACCGACATGTTGAAGGCGCACTGGTCCGAGCCGACGCAGTCGCGCGGATCATTGCCTTCGGCGTCGTGGCGGTAGGGGCAGCGCGCCTCGTGCGCGACGAGGTTGCGGCGGTAGCGCTCGCGCAGCCCCAGCGCGATCCACCGCTCGCTGCGGATGAAGATGACGCCGGAGTTAAAATAGTCGGACGACACGCCGGTCCGCTCGGTGTGGCCGATCAGGTCCTGCTCCCAGAACGGCATGTAGGAGAGGAAGTTGTAGACCCCGGCGAAGCTGGTGGTGAATTCCGGCAGGCTCTCGAACGAACAGGGGCGCATGAACAGCGTGTCGCCGTCGAGGAACACGACGAGGTCATGGCGGGGTGCCACCGCGTCGATCGCGTCGGCCTTCAGCAGCGAGGCCGGGCTGATATGCTCGTGGAGCTGGACCTCCTCGTGGCTGGGATCGCGGCTGGCGAGCGGAACGACCTCGATCCTGTGCCCGACCTTGGCGAGATAGGCCGCGAGCGCCGGGTCGAGCGGCTGTTCGTAGCCGACCTGGAACAGGGTGATCGACACCCGCTCCTTGAGGAACAGCGCGAGCGAGGCGATCGAGAAGAGGGTCAGCTCGTGATAGTTGCGGTCGGAGACGTAGACGACGCCGACGGACTTCCCAGCTAGTCGCATGCTACGCCTCTTCCTGCACCCGCGTGCGAAGGCGATACAGAAGCGGGTCGAATCCGCAACCGCACCGAACGGTCCATTCGTCTGCCCTCGTCTGCTGGTCATTGGCAGAAACGCCCGGCCATTGGTCGATGACGTCTCGGCCGAAGGCCCTTTCGGCTCCACAACGGCCCGAATGAAACAGGGGAAATCGCCGGAGCGGCCGTGGCCGCGCACCGGCCTGTCATTGGCGTTGGTGGCGTTCTCGGGCGCGGCTCAGGCCTTCGCCCAGCAGGCGCCGGCAGGGGACCGCCCGGCCCATAGCGCGGGCAGCGCGAGGACGTCGGTCTACGGCCCGGAGTTCTTCGCCCCCTATGCTCCCTCCACCGCGCTCGACATCGTCACCCGCGTTCCCGGCTTCGTGCTCGAGACCGGCAGCACCGACGTGCGTGGCTTCGCCGGCGCGGCGGGCAACGTCGTCGTCAACGGCGCCCGTCCCTCGTCCAAGTCGGAGACGCTCGACGCCCTGCTCGCCCGCATCCCGGCGCGCCGGGTGCAGAAAGTCGAGGTCGGGCCCGGCGATCTCTACGGCTCGGACTATTCCTCCAAGACGCAGGTGCTCAACATCATCCTTGCGGCCGAGGGCGGGCTCGACGGCAGCGTCAAGGGCAAGCTCACCCGCCTCTACGACGGCCGCCTGGTGCCCGACCTCGAGGGAAATGCCCTGTGGCGGCGCGGCAAGCACAGCTTCAGCGTCGCCGCCGGTACCGGCACCAACACGACGCAGGAGGAAGGCTACGACCGGGTCACGGTCGCGGGCAGCGGCGAGCCGATCGAGTATCGGCGCAAGGTCAACCGCTACAAGCAGCCCGCTCCCTTCCTCGCGGCGAGCTGGAGCTTCGAACCGGGCGGCAACCGGGCGGCCCACGTCAACCTGCGCGCCCAGCCGGGCAAGTTCGACCTGCTTCAGACCAACCATGTCGTGCCGGTCGCCGGCCCCGAGCGCGACGACCGGCTGATCGAGCAGTACAAGGTCCCCGCCTATGAGCTTGGCGGCGATGTCAGCCAGCCGCTGGCCGGCGGGACGATCAAGCTGGTCGGCCTCGCCACGCGGCGGCGCAAGACCGCGCTGGACGCCTACTACAATCGGATCGACGAGCGGATCGTCGGCGGGTTCGAGCAGAACAGCCGCTCGCGCTACGACGAGAGTCTGGCGAGGCTCGGCTGGACCCGGTCGAATCTCGCCGGCATGGCGGTCGAGCTGGGCAGCGAAGTGGCGCTCAACAAGCTCACCTACGGCACGAGCCTGGCCGCCTTCGACGAGGTTGGCAACCGCACCATCGTCGAGCTGCCGCTCAGCAACGCGGTGGTGAAGGAGGTGCGGACCGAGAGCTTCGTCAACGCCGGCCGCCAGGTCTCGCGCGCGGTCCGGGTCGATGCCCGGCTCGCCTATGAGACCTCGCGGCTGACGGTGTCGGGCGATGCCGAGGCGCGGCGTTCGCTCGGCTTCCTCAAGCCCAGCCTCACCCTCGACCTGCAGCCCGGCGGCGGCTGGCACGCGCAGCTGATCGCCCGCCGTACCGTCGCGCAGCTCGACTTCTACGACTTCGTGTCGAGCGCCGACCTCGCCGCAGGCCGGGTCAACGGCGGTAATGCCGACCTCGAGCCGCAACGCGCCTGGGAGTTCCGCGCCACCGCAGACCACAAGCTGCTCGGCGACGGGCAACTGCGCGTCGAGGTTGGCCACGACCGGATCAGCAAGGTCCAGGACCGGATCCTCACCGAAGACGGCTTCGACGCGCCCGGCAACCTGGGCAGAGGAACGCGGAGCTTCGTCGACCTGACGCTCGACGCGCCGCTCGGCCGCTGGTGGAAGGGGCTGCGCGGCAAGGCCAACGCCACCTTCCAGCGAACCCGCGTCGACGACCCCATCAGCGGCGACCCGCGCCGCTTCAGCGGCTTCTGGCCCGACTGGCAGTGGAGCCTCGAGCTGCGCCGCGATCGCGGCCGTTGGGCGTATGGCGGGACCCTCGCCGATCGCCAGGGCACCACGCTGTTCCGCACCGACATGATCGAGCGGGTGTGGAATGTCGGCCCCTATGCCACCGCGTTCGTCGAGTACCGCCCCGACCCGCTCACCACGGTGCGGCTGGACGTCGACAATCTGCTCGACAGCAAGGTCCATCGACTGAGAAACTTCTACTTTCCCAATCGAGCGGTGCCGCTGTCGGGGGTCGACGAGTTCGCGCAGCGCAACATCCACCCGAGCTTCACCCTGTCGCTGCGGCGGAGCCTGGGCGGCGGCGGGGTGGCGAAGCCGGCTCCGGCCCGCTAAGGGCAGCGGCGAAATCTTCACCCCTTGCCGGAGCCTTTCGCCGTGGCCGAACCCGCCATCCTGCCGTTCAACTGGGCCGACCCGTTCGATCTCGAGCATCAGCTGACCGACGAGGAACGGCTCGTCCGCGACACCGCCGAGGGCTATGCGCAGGAGAAGCTGCTTCCGCGCGTCAAGGACGCCTATCTGCACGAGCGGTTCGACCGCGAGATCATGAGCGAGATGGGCGAGCTCGGCCTGCTCGGCCCGACCATCCCCGAGGAGTTCGGCGGCGCCGGGCTCGGCTATGTCGCCTATGGCCTGATCGCTCGCGCGGTCGAGCGGGTCGACAGCGGCTATCGCTCGGCGATGAGCGTCCAGAGCTCGCTCGTCATGTACCCGATCCACGCCTATGGCTCGGACGAGCAGCGGCGGAAGTATCTCCCGGGTCTCGCGCGCGGCGAGCTGGTCGGCTGCTTCGGGCTGACCGAGCCGGACGCCGGATCCGACCCTGGCGGCATGCGGACCCGCGCCGAGAAGGTCGACGGCGGCTATCGCATCTCCGGCACCAAGATGTGGATCAGCAACTCGCCGATCGCCGACGTCTTCGTGATCTGGGCCAAGTCGGACGCGCACGGCGGCAAAATCCGCGGCTTCGTCCTCGACAAGGGCATGAAGGGCCTGTCCGCGCCGCAGGTGAAGGAGAAGCTCTCGCTTCGCGCCTCGATCACCGGCGAGGTGGTGATGGACGGGGTTGAGGTCGGCGAGGACGCGCTGCTGCCCAACGTCGAGGGGCTGAAGGGTCCGTTCGGCTGCCTCAACCGCGCCCGCTACGGGATCGGCTGGGGCTCGATGGGTGCGGCAGAGGCCTGCTTCCACGCCGCGCGCCAGTACACGCTCGACCGCAAGCAGTTCGGCCGTCCGCTCGCCGCCACCCAGCTCGTCCAGCTCAAGCTCGCCAACATGGCGACCGAGATCGCGCTCGGGCTGCAGGCCGCGCTTCGCGTCGGGCGCCGGCTCGAGGCGGGTGAGCTGGTCCCCGAGACGATCAGCCTCATCAAGCGCAACAATGTCGGCAAGGCGCTCGACATCGCCCGGGTCGCCCGCGACATGCACGGCGGCAACGGGATCAGCGCCGAGTTCGGCGTGATGCGCCACGCGGCGAACCTCGAGACGGTCAACACCTACGAGGGCACCCACGACGTCCACGCGCTGATCATGGGCCGCGCGATTACCGGGCTGGCAGCCTTCTAGGCGGCGACGGGCGCGGCCGCCGGTCGGCGGCGCTCGAAGACGGTGATCGGGCCGCCATGATAGACGGCGTCGGGCCGGCGCTCGAAGCCGAGCCGCTCGGCCAGCCGGATCGACGCCTGGTTGTCGGGATTGATGATGGCCGGGATGGTGGCCGGGGCGAGGGTCGAATCGATCCACGCCAGCGCCGCCCGGCACGCCTCGCCGGCCATGCCCTCGCCGTGGACGCTCGCATCGAAGATCCAGCCCATCTCGGGCCCGGGCGCGAGCGGCGGCTCGACCGCACGCTCGAAATCGCAGAAGCCGACATGGCCGACCATCCGCCCGTCGTCCCTCCGCTCCACCGCCCAATAGCCATAACCGAGCAGCGGCCACTGACCGACGATCATCATCAGCTTGCGCCAGCTGTCCTCGCGGCTGACCGGCTGGCCGCCGAGATGGCGCATGATGACTGCATCGCCCAGCGTTGCTGCGTAGGCGGCGAGGTCGTCGCGGCGAAATTCGCGGAGGATGAGGCGCCCGGTCTCCAGCCGTGGAGCCGAGCGCTGCACCTTACTTCTTGCCGAGCGTCAGCCCGCCGAAGCGCTTGTTGAAGCGCGCCACCTGGCCGCCGCTGTCGAGCACGCGGGCATTGCCGCCGGTCCAGGCCGGATGCACCGTCGGATCGATGTCGAGGTGGAGGGTGTCGCCCTCCTTGCCGTAGGTGGAGCGGGTCTGGAACTTCGTCCCGTCGGTCATCTCGACGGTGATGAAGTGATAGTCGGGGTGGCTCCCGTTCTTCATGATCTCTTGTCCTTGAGCTCGGCTGGTTTCCGACCAGCCCGGATGCGGAGCGCGCCCTAGCGGACGGGCCGCGGATTGACAAGGCTCGGGCAGGCTCATAGCGGCCCGGCCAGGATCGGGACCCAGGGAAGTCCGGTGCAAGACCGGCGCTGTGCCCGCAACTGTGATCCTTCGCCTCCGACGAGGCGCGGGAGAAGCCAGATCGCTGGCCCGGTCCGTCGTCCGTCTTCGTTGCCGGGACCAGCGGCGGGGCGTGGGCCGGTTCGTGCCCTCCGTGACGACTTCATGTCGTTGCCACGGAGAGACCGTATGTTCGCCGACCTTCCCCCTGCCCCGCCCGCCACCGCCATTGTCGTCACCGCGTCGCGGACGCCCGAGCCGCAGTCGGACAGCGCTGCCAGCGCCACCGTCCTCGACGCGGATACGATCCAGCGTCTCGGCGAGCCGCTCGCCGACAGCCTGCTCCGGCTGACCCCGTCGGCCTCGCTGGCGACCAGCGGTTCGGCGGGGTCGCAGGCCCAGCTCCGGATCCGCGGCGCCGAGGCGAACCACACCTTGCTGTTCATCGACGGGATCCGCGCCAACGACCCCGCCGCCGGCAACGAACCCCGGTTCGAACTGCTCTCGACCGACCTCGCCTCACGGATCGAGGTGGTCCGCGGGCCGCAGTCGGCGCTGTGGGGCTCGGAAGCGATCGGCGGAGTGGTCGCCGTCGACAGCGATCGCAAGGCGGTGACCGCGGCAACGGTTGAGGCCGGTTCGTTCGGCTTCGCCCGTGTCTCCGCCGGCACCGGCTTCGCGCAGGGGCCGCTCAGCGTGGCGCTCGGGGGCGGCTACCAGCGCGCCACCGGGATCGACAGTTTCGGCGGGCCCGGCGGGGACAAGGACGGCTACTGGAACGCCAGTTTCCGCGGCCGCGCCGCACTGACCTTGGGCGGCGGCAACGAGGCGGGCCTGAGTGGTTTCGCGATCCGCGCCCGAAGCGACTTCGACGGCTATAATCCCGTCACTTTCCTTCACGCCGACACGCTCGACAACAGCCACAACCGGCTGAGCGCCGGGCGGGCCTGGCTGTCGCACCAGGACCAGGACTGGAGCGCCAGCCTCTCCGCCTCGCTGCTCGGTTCGACCAACCGCAACGATCTCGGCGACACCTATCTCAACCGCACCGACGCCCGGCGTGCCACCTATGCCGCGCAGGTCTCGCGCCGCTTCGCCACCGGATCGGTCAAGCAGCAGCTCACCGCCGCAGTCGAGCAGGAGAACGAGCGCTACACCGCCTCCGACGCGGTCTACGGCGGCTTCACCGACCAGCGACGCACCCGGCGCCATCGCTCGGTCACGGGCGAGTGGCGGGCCGACTGGACGGGGCGGCTTGTCACCGACCTCGCGCTCCGCCGGGACGCCTTCAACCGCTTCCACGACGCCACCAGCCTGCGCGCCTCGGCGCTTCTAAAGCTGTCCGAGGCACTGGCGCTAACCGCTTCGTATAGCGAGGGAATTGCGCAGCCCACTTTCACCGATCTCTACGGCTTCTTTCCCGGCAGTTTCGTCGGCAATCCGAACATACTCCCGGAGCGCTCCCGCGGGGGCGAGGTTTCGCTGCGCTGGAAGCGGCGGGCCTGGGACGCCTCCGCGACCCTCTATCGCCAGCATCTGAAGGACGAGATCGTCACCCGCTTCGATGGTGCGACCTTCCTCTCCACCACGGCCAATGCCACGGGGCGGAGCCGGCGCGAGGGCGCCGAACTGACCCTCGGCTGGTCTCCCTCATCCGCGCTTCGGCTGAGCGCCAACTATGCCTGGCTCCACGCCACCCAGCAGGTCGAGCCCACCGACACCGCCACCCGTGAGGAGCGGCGGCCGCGGCACAGCGGCGCGGTCCTGCTCGACGGCGCGACCGGCAAGTTCAGCTATGGCGCCTCGCTCGCCTATGTCGGCGTGCGCTTCGACACCGACTTCGACGTCTCCCCGGCCCAGCGGGTGCGGCTCCACGGCTATGCGCTCGTCGGAGCACGGGCCGCCTATGCCCTGAACAGTCGGCTCAATGCCTTCGTCCGCGTCGCCAACGCCTTCGACGCGCGCTACCAGGACGTGGTCGGCTACCGCACCGAGGGGAGGAGCATCGATGCTGGCATCCGCCTTGCTCTGGACCGCTAGGGTCGCTTCGCTCAACCTTTGCGCCGACGAATATCTGCTGCTGCTGGCGCGTCCGCCGGAGATCGCCAGCCTGTCCTACCTCAGCAGTGATCCCGCGGAGTCGGCGCTGTGGCGGCAGGCACGGCCGTTTCCTCGCAACGCCGGCACGCTCGAGACGGCGCTGGCGAGCCGTCCCGATCTCGTGCTCACCATGGGTGGCGGTGGCCGTGCGACCGGGCTGATCGCCCGGCGGCTGGGACTGCGGGTCCTCGACCTGCGCAGTCCGGCCAGCCTGGCGGACGTGGCCGCCAACCTCCGGCAGGTCGCATCCGCGCTCGGTGAACCGGCCCGCGCCAGTAGCCAGATCGCCCGCCTCGCCATGCTTCAGCGGAGCCCGCCGCCGCGCGCCGAGGACGCCATTTTCGTCGCCAACGCGGGCCAGTCGCTGGCGCCGGACAGTCTCGGCGCGCGATGGCTGCGCCTTGCCGGTTTTCGGCAGCGCTCCCTCCCCGGCAATCGGCTGAGCCTCGAGACGCTCGCCGCCAACCCGCCCAAGTGGCTGATCGTCAGCAATTATCGCTCCGACCAGCAGTCGCGCGGGCGGGACTGGCTACGGCATCCGCTGGTGCAGCGCGCGGCCAGCCGCAGGCTCGTTGCCGACGGCCGCCGCTGGACCTGTGCCGGACCGACCATGATCGACGAGGTCGAGCGATTGCGGAGGCGAGGCTGAGCCGCACCGCCGTCCTGCTCGGCCTGGCGTCGCTCCTGCTGGTGGCGGTGCTGGAGCTTTGCGTGCCGCTCGCGCCGTTGCGGGCGCTCGCCCGGCTCGACCCGGCCCTCGCCCGCGAGATCTTCGTCGAGCTTCGGCTCCCGCGGGCCTTGCTTGCGCTCGGCTACGGGGCCGTCCTCGGCATCTGCGGCGCGGCGCTGCAGGCGTTGTTCGCCAATCCCCTAGCGTCACCCGACCTGACCGGCTCCTCCAGCGGCGCGGCGCTGGGGGCGGTGGCTGCAAGCGCCTGGCTCGGCCTCACCGGCCCGCTGGCGCTGGGCTTCGGCGCGGCGACGGGCGCCCTGCTGGCCTTGCTCCTGCTTCTCGCGCTGGCCGGACGCCGCGCCGATCCGCTGACCATGCTGCTGGCCGGGCTCGCGATTAGCCTCGCCGCGGGCGCCGCGACCACGCTGGCACTGGCGCTCGCGCCCTCGCCCTTCGCCTTCTACGAAGCCTTTTCCTGGCTGCTCGGCGACTTCGCCGATCGCAGCCTGGCGCAGGCGGCGGTGCTGCTCCCCGCGGCGGGGGCCTGCGCCCTGCTCCTGGCGCGAAGCCGCGCGCTCGACCGGCTGGCGCTCGGCGAGGACGTCGCCGCCTCGCTCGGGGTGCGCACCGGACGGCTGCGCCGGGAAGTGGTGGTGCTGGTCGCGGTGGCCGTCGGCGCCTGCGTGGCCGTGGGCGGCGCGGTCGGCTTCATCGGCCTGGTCGCCCCCGTGCTCGCGCGGCGCCTGACCCGCGGGCATCCCGGCCGCGCCCTGCTCCCCGCCGGGCTGCTCGGGGCGCTGCTGCTCGGGCTGGCCGACCTGCTGAGCCGGCTGGCGCCGCTCGGCCGCTCGATCCCGCCGGGCGCGATCACCGCGCTGCTCGGCACGCCGCTGTTCCTATGGCTGCTGGTGCAGATGCGCTGGAGGCTGACGCCATGACGGCGCTGCTCGCCGCCGACCGCCTCGAGGTTGCCGGCCGGCTGCAGCCGACGGGGCTGACCCTGTCGGCCGGAGCGCTGGCAGCAGTGATCGGGCCGAACGGCGGCGGCAAGACGAGCCTGCTCCGTGCGCTGGCCGGCATCGATCCCGAGGCGAGCGGGACGGTGCGCGTTGCCGGCGAGGAGCTGGGCCGGGTCGCCCCGGCGCGCCGCCGCCAGCTGCTCGCCTACCTCCCAGCGTCGCGCGACGCGCATTGGCCGATCGCCGCGCAGGACGTGATCGCGCTGGGCCTCGATCGCCCCGATCCCGCCCGCGTCGAGGAGTTGATGGCCGCGCTGGAGGTTTCGCGCTTCGCCGAGCGGCCGCTCGACCGGCTTTCGACCGGAGAGCGCGCCCGCGTGCTCCTCGCGCGGGCCCTGGCCGGTCGGCCGCGCGTGCTGCTGCTCGACGAGCCGCTCGCCAATCTGGATCCCTGGTGGGTGCTGCGAACGCTCGAGCTGCTGGGAGCCGAGGCGGGGCGCGGCGCCGCGGTGCTGGTCGCGCTGCACGACCTTGCGCAGGCGCCACGCTTCGAACGGTTGCTGCTGATGCACGAAGGCCGGGTCACCGCCGACGGCGACCCGGCCCACGTCCTTGATTCCGCAAGCTTCGCCGAAGCCTTCCGACTCGACGCCGTCGAACTCGGCCTCAGGCCTTCGGCGGATCCGCGATCATCGCCGTGAAGTTCGCCTCGGCGGCGAGCTTGCCGTCGACCAGCGCGCGGCCCGCGAACTTGCACACGCTCGAGCGCTTCTGGACGAATTCCACCTCGAGGTGGAGCAGCACGCCCGGCTCGACCGGGACGCGGAACTTCGCGCCGTCAATCGCCATGAAATAGACGAGCTTGCCCGAGCCGGCGAGCCCAAGGCTTTCGACCGCGAGCACGCCGGCGGCCTGCGCCAGCGCCTCGACGATCAGCACGCCCGGCATGATCGGCCGTCCGGGGAAATGCCCCTGGAAGAAGCCCTCGTTGATCGTCACCGCCTTGACGGCGCGGATCCGCTGGTCCCGGACCAGCTCCTCGACCCGATCGACGAGCAGCATCGGGTAGCGGTGCGGCAGCGCCGCCATGACCCGCGTCACGTCGAGCGGGCCGAGCGCGGCGCCGGCGTCCGTGTCCGCCACCCGACTAGCGGCCCTGCGGCTGCGCCTGCTGCGGCAGCGGGGTGACGCTGACGCTCGGAAGCTGGCTGTTGAGCGCAGCGAGAACGTCGTTGGTGACGTCCAGACCGGCCGCGCTGGCCAGCGTGGCGCCAACGTCGACGGCCATGTTGGCGCCGCGCGTGGTCATCACCTGCTGGTAGATCGGGCCGATCTTGGCGTCGATCTGGCGAGTCACGTTCGCCTGGGTCGACTGGATGTTCGTCTGCAGCCGCGCCAGCTCCTGCTGGGCGTTCTGCTGGCGCTGCTGGAAGGCGGTGATGCGACCCTTGAGCGCGGCATCCGGATCCTTGCCCTTGAGCGCCGCGACCGCGGTCTGCAGCGACGCCTGCTCGGTCTGCAGCTGCTGGCCGAGCGTCTGCGCGCGCTGCTGCGCGCTGGTCAGCTGGCCCTGCAGGTTGGTGGCGGCGGTGCGGCAGGCGTTGCAGTCGCGATAGACCCGCGCCGTGTCGACGACGACGATCGTGGCGGCAGGCGCGCGCTGCGCCAGCGCGGCACCCGGCGCCGTGACGAGGGTCGCCGCGACCGCGGCAAGAAGAAGCTTGCTGTTCATCAGAAGGACGTTCCTACGTTGAAGGAGAAGAGCTTGGTTTCGTCGCCCGGCTGCTTGACCAGCGCCTTAGCGAGATCGATGCGCAGCGGGCCGAACGGCGAGGTCCAGTTGACGCCGATGCCGACCGAGACACGCGGCTTGGGCGAGTTGCCAGAGAAGACTTCTTGGTAGCCCGCCACCGCGGTCTGGCCGGTCGGGCAGGTCACCGGGACAGTCGAGCCAGGCGCGATCGTCGAAACCGTATTGCCGGTTGTCGAGTCGATGCAGCGCGCCAGAAAGTTCTGGAGGGCCGGGGTCCGCAGCCCGAAGACCGAGCCGACGTCAACGAACGCCGACGGGCGGAGGCCGAGGTTGCGGGCCGCCGACGACAACGGGATCTCGAGCTCGAGCCGGCCCATGTAGTAGGCTCGGCCGCCCAGCGCATCGGTGATGCGGTTGTTCTTGTCCACCGCCACCAGGTTGCCGGTGGTGATGTCGTACGGCGTGCGGATGACCCGCGGACCAATGCCGCGGATGTCGAAGCCGCGGAGGTCCTGCCCGAAGAAGCGGTCGTTCAGGCGGATCGGATCCTTGGTCGGATCCGACGAGCTCTTGAGCGCCTTGATGTAGCCGCCCTCGGCATGGGCCGAGAGGATGAAGCCGCGCGGCAGGCCCCAGTATTTCGTGCCATTGGCCTGGGTCCGCAGGTAGCGCACGTCGCCGCCGAGGCCCGCGAAGTCCTGGCTGAACACCGCCCGCTGCCCTCGGGTCGCGCGAATGCCGTTGGTGTTGTCGTAGGCGAAGCTGTAGCCGATCGACGAGGTCGTCCGCTTGCCGAGCTCGTCACACAGGTAGGTGCCGGCCTTCAGCGGATCGCAGACGCCGTTGGTATAGAAGGTGCTCTGATCAAGCGAGATCTTGTCGAAGTTCAGGCTGTAGCGCGTGCCGATCGTCAGATATTCGTTGACCGGGAAGCCTAGCCGGAGCCCGCCGCCCGTGGTCGTCTGCGAATAGGTCGTGTTGCGCTCGTTCCCGATGTAGTTGAAGCTGTTGAGGTCGCGGCGGTAGATTTCGCCGCCGAGCAGCACCTGCTTGTCGAACAGATAGGGCTCGGTGAAGCCCAGCTGCACCGACTTCGAGTAGCGGCTGTAGTTGACCCCGGCGCTGAGCGACTGGCCCATGCCGCGGAAGTTGTTCTGCTCGACCGACAAGGCGACGATGAACTTCTCGAGGCTGGAGTAGCCGGCGGACACCTGGAGCTGGCCGGTCGACTTTTCCTGGACGTCGGTGCTGAGCACCACCCGGTCGGCCGCGGAGCCCTGCGCCTGCTTGACCTCCAGCTTGTCCTGGAAATAGCCGAGGCTCTGGATGCGGTCCTGGGTGCGCTTGATCCGCTGCGCGTTGAAGGCGTCGCCCTCGTTGATGCGGAACTCGCGGCGGATGACCTTGTCGCGCGTGTTGGTGTTGCCAGTGATCTCGATCCGCTCGACGTAGACGCGCGGCGTCTCGTTGACCTTGAAGGTCACGTCCATCGTCTTGGTTTCGACGTTGCGGTTGTAGTCGGGATCGATGTCCGCGAAGGCGTAGCCGAGGCCGCCCGCCTTCTCGTTCAAAGCGGTGACCGAATCCTCGATCTGCTTGGCGTTGAACCAGGTGCCCGTCTTGATGTTGGCGGTCTTAAGCACCTCGGCGTTTGCGAAGTCGCGCAGCTGGCTGTCGGCGTCGATCTTCCCGAACTTGTAGCGCGGACCTTCCTCGACGACGTAGGTGATGATGAAGTCGCGGCGGTCCGGGGTCAGCTCGGCGAGCGCCTGGACGACCCGGAAGTCGGCATAGCCTTGGGTCAGGTAGAAGGCGCGGAGCTTCTGCTGGTCGGCCGCGAGCCGGTCCGGGTCATAGGTGTCGTTCGACTTCAAAAAGCCGAGGAACCCGCCCGCCTGCTTGGTGTACATCTCCTTCACCAGGCGGTCGTGGCCGAAGCTCTTGTTGCCGATGATGTTGATCGCGCGGACCTTGGAGAGGTCACCCTCGTTGATCTCGAAGATGAGGTCGACGCGGTTCTGGTCGAGCTGGACGACCTTCGGCTCGACCGTCGCGGCGAAGCGGCCCTGCCGCTTGTACAGTTCGATGATCCGATCGACGTCGGCGCGGACCTTGGAACGGGTGAAGATCTGCCGCGGCGCGAGCTTGATCTCGGGGTTGATCTTGTCGCTCTTGAGCCGCTTGTTGCCCTCGAGCACGATGCGGTTGATGACCGGGTTCTCGCGCACCGTGATGACGATGTCGCCGGTGTTGCCGCCGCCGATCTGGGCGTCGGCGAACAGCTCGGTCGCGTAGAGATCCTTGATCGCCTGGTCGAGCGTCTCGGCGGTGTAGGTCTGGCCGGGCGAGAGGTTCGCATACTGACGCACCGTCTCCGCCTCGAGGCGCTCGGTACCGACCACCCGGACCGAGCGGATCGTGCCCTGCGTCGGCGCGGCGACGACGGGTGCCGGCGCGGCGGCGGGCGCCTGCGGCTCCGCGGCCGGAGCCTGCTGCGGGGTGGTCTGGGCCGGCGCCGGGGCCGCCTGCGCCAGGAGCGGTGCCGACCAGGAGGTCAGCGCCGTGCTGATAAGCAGGGCGGCGCCAGCACGCTGCCGATAAGTCATGGCCTTGGTCGAAATCACGCGGTCCCCGCCTAAAGCTTAAGGTGGCGCTGCCCCTGTCCGCGGCGCCGCCTCGTTCAATCTGCCCGTCAGCCCCCTGCCCCAAGCCGGTCAGCCAATCAAGCGCTCGAGCCTTTCCCACAGCCCCAGCGAGCCAAGATCGTTAACGGTGGTGAAGAGGAGCAGCGTCAGCAATGCCGCAAACCCTCCCCGAAACGCCCACTCCTGAGCCCGCTCGCTGACCGGTCGGCGGCGAACCGCCTCGGCCAGGTAGAAAGCCAGATGTCCACCGTCGAGCATGGGAACTGGCAAGAGGTTGATGAACCCGAGGTTTATGGAGAAGAGCGCCAGCAGCCAGACGAAGTCGACAAGGCCGAGCGACGCCTGCTGGCCCGCGATCTGAGCCATCTTCAAGGGGCCGCCGATCTGGTCGGCGGACAGCCGGCCGGTGACGATCTGCCAGATGCCGTCGACCATCGAGCGCGTCATCCGCACCGTGAAGCCGGCGGCATCGGGGAGCAGCCGCAGCGGCGAGACCCGCTGGTAGTCGCGACCGGTCGCATAGATGCCGAGCCGGCCGATCTGGAAGGTCTGGCCGAAGCGATCGCGCTGCACCTCGCGCCGGACGTGCGCGGTAGTGGAGAACGTCTGACCGCCGCGAACGAACTGGATCGTCACGTCGGCACCCGGCCGAAGCATCACGAACTCGCTCAGCTGGCTGAAATCGTCGATCCCGCGCCCGTTGGCGGCGACGATGCGGTCGCCCGGCCGGAAGCCGGCCTGGGCGGCCGCGCTGCCGGGCTGGACCATGTTGACGACCGGCGGAGTGCGCGGCTCGCCTTGAATGGCGAACAGCCCGGCGACAATGAGGATCGCGAGCAGGAAATTGGCCATCGGGCCGGCCAGCACTACCAGGAAGCGCTGCCACCAAGGCTTGGTGTGGAAGCTCCGCACGGCGACCTCCGGGGGAAGGTCCTTACGCGCACCCTGGCTGGCCGGATCCATGTCGCCGGTGAATTTCACGTAACCGCCGAACGGCAGCCAGCCGATCTGCCAGCGGGTGCCGCGGCGGTCGCTCCAGCCGGCGATCTCGCGCCCGAACCCTATCGAGAAGGTCTCGGCCCCGATTCCGAACCAGCGCGCGACGAGGTAATGGCCGAGCTCGTGGAAGAAGACCAACGGGCCGAGCGCCGCGATGAAGGCGATTGCGATGAACCAGACCGGCGGCTGCGGAAGCATCAGGCGGCCATCGCGGGCAGGAGCGCGTCGGCGGCGCGCCGGGTTGTGCGGTCGATCTCGAGCACGTCGCCAATCGAGGTCGGCGCCGTCGCGGTGGATCGGTCCAAGGCATCCTCGACCAGGGCCGCGATGCGTCCGAACGGGAGCCGCCGGTCGAGGAAGGCGGCGACTGCGATCTCGTTGGCGGCGTTGAGGACGATCGGCGCCGCGCCGCCACCCTCGAGCGCCGCGCGGGCCAGCCGGAGCGCGGGGAAGCGGACGGGATCGGGACTTTCGAAGCTCAACTGCGCGACGGCGGCAAGGTCGAGCCGCTGGGCCCGGGTCTGCATCCGTTGCGGCCAGGCCAGCGTGTGGGCGATCGGGATCCGCATGTCGGGCGATCCTAGCTGAGCGAGCATTGAACCGTCGGTGAACTCGACCAGCGAGTGGATCACCGACTGCGGGTGGACGAGAATGTCGATCTGCGCCGACGGCATCGCGAAGAGGTGATGGGCCTCGATCAGCTCGAGCCCCTTGTTCATCATCGTCGCGCTGTCGACGCTGATCTTGGCGCCCATCGACCAATTGGGGTGGGCGACCGCCTGCTCGGGCGAGGCGCCGGCCATCCGCTCCGCCGTCCAGGTTCGGAACGGCCCGCCGCTGGAGGTCAGCACAAGCCTTGCGACGGCATCTTGGTTCTGCCCGGCAAGGCATTGAAAAATGGCGTTATGTTCGCTGTCGACCGGCAGGATGGTTGCGTCCGATCGCTCGGCCGCGCGGGTCATCAGCGTGCCGGCGGTAACCAGTGCCTCCTTGTTGGCGAGCGCAACCGAGAGGCCCGCGTCGACGGCGGCCATGACCGGCTCGAGCCCCGCGCAGCCGACGATCGCGGCCATCACCCAGTCGGCGTCGGCTACGGCGGCCTCGGACAGCGCGGCGCGTCCGGCCGCGACCCGGGTCGAGGTGCCCGCCAATGCCGATCGAAGGTCGTCGAGCCGGCGCTCGTCGGCGATCACCGCCAGGCCGGCGCGGGTCCGGCGCGCAGCCGCGGCGAGCCCGTCGACATCGGTCGCGGCGGTGAGCGCGGTGACCCGATAGTCGTCCGGGCTGGCCTCGACGAGGTCGAGCGTCGACTTGCCGATCGATCCGGTGGCGCCGAGGATGGCAATCCGCTTCATCAGGCCGCCGCTCCCAGCAGCACGGTCAGTCCGGCCAGCGCCGCCACCGGGACCAGCCCGTCCAAACGGTCGAGAACGCCGCCATGCCCAGGCAAGATCGTTCCTGAATCCTTCACGCCGGCCTTCCGCTTCAGTCCGCTTTCGAACAGGTCGCCCATCGCGCTGGCGAACGCGAACAGCGGCGCCAGCAGGTACCAACGCGCCTGAAGGTGGTTGGCTGCGACCCACAGGCCGGCGACGAGGGTGGCGGCGACCAGCCCGCCGACCAAGCCCGATACGGTCTTGTTGGGACTGATGCTCGGCGCCAGCTTGGGACCGCCCAGCGCCCGGCCGGTGAAGTAGGCGCCGATGTCGGCCGACCAAGTCACAAGGAACACCCACATGAGCTGCGCAAACCCGTCATGCGCGCGTTCGCGGATCCACAGCAGCGACAGTGCCGGGATCAGCGCATAGACGAACCCCGCGGCCTGCCAGGCGAAGCCCCAGCCCCGCACCATGCGGCTCCACTCGTAGAACATCAGGGTCGCCGCGGCGGCGCAGAGAATCGCGAAGACGGTGCCGCCGGCCCAGGCCGCGGCAAGCGCGACGACGACCATCGCCACCCCGGCAACAACACGCTTGGTAAGTTCGCTGGCGCCCTGCTGTTCGCTCATCGCCCGCCGAACCGGCGCTGCCGCGACGCGTACTGATGCAGCGCATCGTTGAAGCATTGCTCGTCGAAGTCCGGCCACAGCGTGTCGGTAAAGACCAGCTCAGAATAAGCTGCCTGCCAGAGGAGGAAGTTGGACAGGCGCTGCTCGCCAGAGGTGCGGATGAGGAGGTCGAGCTCGGGCAGCTCGCGGGTCTGGAGCAGCCCGCCGATCGCCGCCTCGTCAATGTCCTCCGGCGCCATCTCGCCCGCCGCGGCCCGCCGCGCCAGCTCGCGGGTCGCGGCGCAGATCTCGGCGCGGCCGCCATAGTTGAGCGCGACCACCAAGGTCAGCCGGTCGTTCCCGGCAGTCCGCGCCATCGCGGTCTCGAGCCGCCGCGCGAGGTCGGGTCCGAACGCTTCATGCTCGCCGATCAGCCGGAGGCGCACGCCCTCCTTCTCGAGCGTCTTCAGTTCCTTGTCGACGTAGTAGCCGAGCAGGCCCTTGAGCGCGCTGACCTCCTCCTCGGAGCGGCGCCAGTTCTCGCTCGAGAAGGCGTAGATGGTCAGCACCTCGACGCCCGCGTCGCGCGCCGCGGTCATCGCGCGGCGGACCGCCTCGGCGCCGGCACGGTGGCCGGCGACCCGCGGCAGGTGGCGCCGCTGTGCCCAGCGGCCGTTGCCGTCCATGATGATCGCGACGTGGCGCGGGACCGCCACCGGGGAGTCGCCCGGCAGCGGCGAACCGCCGAGCCGTTCGACCTTCCCGATCTTCACTTGCCGAGGATTTCCTTTTCCTTGGCGGCGGCCGCGGTGTCGATCTCCTTGATCGTGTCGTCGGTCAGCTTCTGCACCTCGGTGTCGAGCCGCTTGTGCTCGTCCTCGCTGATTTCCTTCTTCTTCTCGTCGGTCTTGAGCGCGTCCATCCCGTCGCGGCGGACGTTGCGGACCGCGATCCGCGCCTTCTCGGCATATTGGCTGGCGAGCTTGGCAAGCTCCTTGCGGCGCTCCTCGGTGAGGTCCGGGATCGGCAGGCGGATGTTCGGCCCGTCGGTGATCGGGTTGATGCCGAGCCCCGCGTTGCGGATCGCCTTCTCGACCGCCGACAGGTTGGACTTGTCCCACACCTGCACGCTGAGCATCCGCGGCTCGGGAGCCGAGATGGTCGCGACCTGGTTGAGCGGCATGTTGGCGCCGTAGACCTCGACCTGGATGGGGTCGAGCAGCGCGGTCGAGGCGCGCCCGGTGCGCAGGCCGCCGAGATCGTGCTTGAGCGCGTCGACGGCACCGGTCATGCGGCGCTGGATGTCGGCCTTGTTGTAGGCGGGCATGGGTCAGATCTCCTCGTTCTGGACGATCGTCGCGGTGCCCTCCCCGGCCAGCACATGGGCGAGGTTGCCCGGCTGGCGGATGTTGAAGACGACGATCGGGATATTGTTGTCGCGGCACAGGGCGACGGCGGCGGCGTCCATCACGCGCAGGTCGTCGGCCAGGACCCGGCTGAAGCCGAGGGTCTCGTAACGCTTGGCGTCGGGCACCTTCTTGGGGTCGGCGGTGTAGACGCCGTCGACGCTGGTGCCCTTGAAAAGCGCGTCGCAGCTCATCTCGGCAGCGCGCAGCGCGGCGGCGGTGTCGGTCGTGAAATAGGGATTGCCGGTGCCGGCGGCGAAGATGACGATCCGGCCCTTCTCCATGTGGCGGACGGCGCGGCGGCGGATGTAGCGCTCGCATACATTGTCCATCGGGATCGCCGACTGGACCCGGGTCTCGACCCCCAGCTTCTCGAGCGCGTTCTGAACCGCGAGCGCGTTCATCACGGTCGCCAGCATGCCCATATAATCGGCGCTGGCGCGCTCGAACCCGGCCGCGGCACCGGCCACGCCGCGGAAGATGTTGCCGCCACCGACAACCAGGCACAACTCGTGGCCGCGCTGCTTGGCGTCGGCGATTTCCGCCGCCATCCCGGCGACCGTCGCCGGGTCGATGCCGAACTGCCCCGGTCCCATCAGCGCCTCGCCCGACAGCTTCAAGAGAATGCGGTTGAAGCGGGGGCGGGTCATGCGGCGCGATATTCCTTGGCGAACTGGATAAGCAAACGGGGCGAGCGCGCTTCTATGGCGCACCCGCCCCGTTGCCAACTCACAATCTCCGGCCCGGGCGTCCCGGACCGGATCGGGATCAGGCGACCGGCTCGGCCTTGTTGGTCCCGGCGGCAGCCGCGACCTCGGCGGCGAAGTCGCTCTGCTCCTTCGCGATGCCCTCGCCCAGCTGGAAGCGGACGAACGCCTTGAGCGTGACCGGCGCGCCGGCCTCCTTGCCGGCGGCGGCGACGACGTCGGCGACCGGAGTCTTGTTGTCCATCACGAACAGCTGGCTGACGAGCGCATTTTCCTTGCGGAACTTGGCCATCGAGCCCTCGACCATCTTCTCGACGATGTTGGCAGGCTTGCCGCTCTCGTTCGCCTTCTCCTGGGCGATCGCGCGCTCGCGATCGATCAGCGCCGGGTCAAGGTCGTCCGCGTTGAGCGCCTGCGGATTGGCCGCGGCGATGTGCATGGCGAGCTGCTTGCCGAGGCCGTTCAGCGCTTCCGCCGGGGCCGCGCTCTCGAGCGCGACGAGCACGCCGATCTTGCCGAGACCCGGAACGACGGCGTTGTGCACGTAGCTCACGACCGCGCCCTGGCTGACGTCGAGCACCGCGGTGCGGCGAAGCGACTGGTTCTCGCCGATGGTGGCGATGTTGGCGGTCAGCTTCTCGGCGACCGTGCCGCCGCCCGGATAGGCCGCGTTGGACAAGGCCTCGACGTCACCGTTCGCCTGCAGCGCGAGGCTCGCGACGTCGCGGACGAACGCCTGGAACTGCTCGTTCTTGGCGACGAAGTCGGTCTCGGAGTTGACCTCCACGACCGCGCCCCGGGTGCCCTCGACGGCCACGCCGACGAGACCCTCGGCGGCGGTGCGGCCGGCCTTCTTGGCGGCAGCAGCGAGGCCCTTGGCGCGCAGCCAGTCGATCGACGCTTCCATCTCGCCATTGTTCTCGGCGAGCGCCTTCTTGCAGTCCATCATGCCCGCGCCGGTGCGCTCACGCAGCTCCTTGACGCTGGCGGCCGTGATCTCAGCCATCAGAATATCCTTTTAGTGCCCCGGCGAAGGCGGGGGGTCTCGATGAACAAGACTGGCCCCCGCCTTCGCAGGGGCACAGCAGCTTAGGCGAGCGCGGCTTCCGCCGGCGGCTCGGCCATCGCGCCGAGGTCCTCGCCGCGCGACTGGGCGCCGCCCGACTTGCCGCTGTTGGCAGCGCTCGCGATTGCCTCGGCATAGAGACGGATGGCGCGGCTCGCGTCGTCGTTGCCCGGAACCGGGAAGGCGATGCCGTTCGGATCCGAATTGGAGTCGAGGATCGCCACGACCGGGATGCCGAGGACGTTGGCTTCCTTGATCGCCAGCTCTTCCTTGTTGGTGTCGATCACGAACATGATGTCGGGCAGGCCGCCCATGTCGCGGATGCCGCCGAGGCTCTTCTCGAGCTTGTCGCGCTCACGGGTGTTCTGCAGCACTTCCTTTTTGGTCAGCCCCGCAGTGTCGCCGGCGAGCTGCTCCTCGAGGCTCTTGAGCCGCTTGATCGAGTTGGACACGGTCTTCCAGTTGGTCAGCATGCCGCCGAGCCAGCGATGGTTGACGAAATGCTGGCCCGACGTGCGGGCGGCCTCGGCCACCGCATCCTGGGCCTGGCGCTTGGTGCCGACGAACAGGACCTTGCCGCCGCGGGCGACGGTCTGCTGGACGAAGTCGAGCGCGCGCGCGAACAGCGGCACGGTCTGCGAGAGATCGATGATGTGGACGCCGTTGCGGTCGCCGAAGATATACGGCTTCATCCGCGGATTCCAGCGATGGGTCTGGTGGCCGAAGTGGGCGCCAGCCTCGAGCAATTGCTGCAGCGTGACGACATTGGTCGCCATAGGATATCTCCTTCCGGTTGTTCCTCTGGGAAGCGGGAACGCCAGCGGCCAGGCCGCCCGCGCACCGGGCTATGTTGCTTCCCATGCGGGTTGAGGTGCGCCCCCTAGCGGAGGAGCGCTGATCTTTCAAGCGCTTGGGCTCGGCGCAAAGCGGAGGCTTGACAGACGGGAACAGAAGGGGAACATTGGCGTCATTCCAAGGAAATCTGTTCCCGTTTCGGAACAGAACGAATCGGAACCCGTTACGGGATACAATTCAGAGAGGTTCAGCCAATGCTCGCAGCCGTTGCCATCCTCCCCTTCCTCGTCACCGTCACCATGCTTGCCCTGTTCGCGATCGACACCTGGCAGCAGGAAGGCGCGAAGATCGTGGCGGCGCTGAAGGGCCGCAGCTGGGCAGCCGAGCCGGTGCTGGCGACCCGCCCGGTGACAGTGCGGTTCAGTGGCCGTGGGCCGGTGCAGCGGGTTCCGGTGCGGGCGCAAGCAGGCTGGCGCGCCGCCGCCTGACGCGGGCATAGCTCGCGAGCCCGAGCGGCAGCGAGCCGAGGTAGAGGAGCGCGACCACCAGCAGCGTGTGCCATGGCGCGACGATCAGCGCGGCGCCGAGCAGGCCGACACCGGCGAGCGCGAACAGCCGCCAGTCGCGACGGATCCGGATCGACGCCCAGCTGTAGGTCGGAATGGCCGAGATCATTAGCGCGGCGATGAACAGGGTCCACGGCATTACCACGTACCAGACGCGGGTCCACTCGCTGCCGCTGATCAGCCAGAGGAAGATCGGAACGAAGGCCAGCCCGGCCCCCGCCGGAGCCGGAACGCCGGTGTTGAAGCCGGCCGACTTGTGCGGCTGCTCGGCGGCGTCGAGCCGGGCGTTGAAGCGGGCAAGGCGGAGCGCACAGCAGACCGCTAGGGCCAACGCCGCCAGCCAGCCGAACCGCGGCTCGGCCTTGAGCGACCAGAGGAACAGGATCAGCGCCGGCGCGGTGCCGAACGCGATATTGTCGCTGAGCGAATCGAGCTCGGCCCCGAACTTGCTCTGCGCCCGGAGCAGTCGCGCGATCCGCCCGTCCATCCCGTCGAGCACCCCGGCGATGATGATGCAGGCGAGCGCCTGATCCCACTTGCCGCCGATCGCCATGCTGACCCCGGTCAGCCCGAAGCACAGCGCCAGCGCGGTGACCGCGTTGGGGATCATCGCCCGGAACGGGATGCGACGCGGGGCGTCGCCCGGCTCGATCACTGGGCGATACCGCGCAGCGTCTCGTCGGTGCCGAGTTCCGCGAGGATCGTCTCCCCGGCGATCGCCCGCTGGCCGAGCAGCACCTTGGCCCCGGTCCCCTCCGGAAGGAACACGTCGACCCGGCTGCCGAAGCGGATCAGCCCGATCCGCTCGCCGGCCTGGACCTGGTCGCCCTCCCGAACGAAGGCGAGGATCCGACGCGCGACGAGGCCGGCGATCTGCGTGAAGGCGATCCGGGTGCCGTCCTCGCGCTCGACGAGGAAATGCTGCCGCTCATTGTCCTCGCTCGCCTTGTCGAGGTCGGCATTGACGAACTTGCCCGGGACATAGGCCATGCGCCGGATGCGCCCGGCAATCGGCGTGCGGTTGATGTGGACGTCGAAGACCGACATGAAGATCGACACGCGGGTGAACTCGCCCTCCCCCATGTCGGCGCGCAGCTCGGGTGGTGCAGGCACCCGCTTGATCATCGTCACCATCCCGTCCGCGGGCGACACGACGAAGCGCGGGTCCTGCGGCGTGGTGCGCACGGGATCGCGGAAGAAGGCGGCGACCCAGATCGTCACGCCGATCAGCAGTACGCCGATGAAATGGCTCAGCCCGAAATAGGCGATGAGCGTCGCGGCGAGCGCGATCAGGGTGAACTTGCGGCCTTCCGGGTGGACATCGGGAAAGCGCCACTTGACGGCGGTCAGCTGGCTGTCGGGTTTTTGGATTTCGGCCATTCGCCGTTCCTAGACGTGGTCCCTTTCGGCGACAACCCAAGTTGCCTTGGAACGCCTCCGGTCCTAGAGGCGCGCACAATCCCGTTCAGACCATGGAAGCAAGCGTAATGGCGAAGATCAAGGTGCAGACCCCGCTCGTCGAGATCGACGGCGACGAGATGACCCGCATCATCTGGCAGTGGATTCGCGAGAAGCTGATCCAGCCCTATCTCGACATCGACCTCAAATATTATGACCTCTCGGTCGAGAACCGCGATGCGACCGACGACCAGGTCACGGTCGACAGTGCCAAGGCGATCCAGCAGTACGGCGTCGGCGTGAAGTGCGCGACGATCACGCCCGACGAGGCGCGCGTCGAGGAATTCCACCTCAAGAAGATGTGGAAGTCCCCCAACGGCACGATCCGCAACATCCTTGGCGGCGTCGTTTTTCGCGAGCCGATCGTCATCGCCAACGTCCCGCGGCTGATCCCCGGCTGGACCGACCCGATCGTCGTCGGTCGCCATGCCTTCGGCGACCAGTACAAGGCCACCGACTTCAAGGTCCCGGGCGCGGGCAAGCTGACCATGAAGTGGACCGGGACCAACGGCGAGGAGCTCGAATACGAGGTGTTCGATTTCCCATCGGCCGGCGTCGCCATGGGCATGTACAACCTCGACGAATCGATCCGCGACTTCGCCAAAGCCTGCCTCAACTACGGCCTGCAGCGCGGCTGGCCGGTCTATCTGTCGACCAAGAACACCATCCTCAAGGCCTATGACGGCCGCTTCAAGGACATCTTCCAGGAAGTCTACGACAGCGAGTTCAAGGCGCAGTTCGAGAAGGCTGGGATCGAGTACCAGCACCGCCTGATCGACGACATGGTGGCGAGCGCGCTCAAGTGGAGCGGCAAGTTCGTCTGGGCCTGCAAGAACTATGACGGCGACGTCCAGTCGGACCAGGTGGCGCAGGGCTTCGGCTCATTGGGCCTGATGACCAGCGTGCTGATGACCCCCGACGGCAAGACCGTCGAGGCGGAGGCGGCGCACGGCACCGTCACCCGGCACTACCGCATGCACCAGCAGGGCAAGGCGACCTCGACCAACCCGATCGCGTCGATCTTCGCCTGGACCCGCGGGCTCATCTATCGCGGCCGGTTCGACAACACGCCGGACGTGGTCACCTTCGCCGAGACGCTCGAGCGGGTCTGCATCGAGACCGTCGAGAGCGGCAAGATGACGAAGGATCTCGCGCTGCTGGTCGGCCCCGAGCAGAGCTGGATGACCACCGAGCAGTTCTTCGAAGCGATCCGCGCGAACCTCGAGACGGCGATGGCGGAAACCGGCATCGCGCAGCCCGCCTGATGACGTGGCGGCGGCGGGGGTTGTACGCGGCGCTCGCGCTGCTTCTCCTGTCGCCGCTCGCCGTCCCGCCGCTGCTGGCGTTCCCCTACCGGGCGCAGGTGGCGGGACATGCGATCTATAGCGAGGCACCGATCGACCCGCGTCTGCCGACGCTGGTACACTTGGCGGACGACAAGGTCCGGCGCTCTCCCCTCAGCCGCTCGCTCGAGCTCACCCAGCCCATCTTCCTGACCGCGGGCGGCTGGCGCTGGCTCTACCTCGCCAACGTCGCGCACGGCGCCTTCGCCTTCACCCGCCCGCTCGCCGAGAGCATCGTGGTCAACCGCTCCGACGTCGTACGCGACGAGGTCAGCAGCACGCTTATCGCCGGGGCGCATCGCTCGCTCTCGGGCGTGCTGGCGCACGAGATGACCCACACCGCCATCCGCGCCCGCTTCGGGCTGCTCGCCGACTGGCGCTTTCCCGCCTGGCTGCGCGAAGGCTATTGCGACGAGGTAGCCGGCGGCGGCAGCCTGTCGGACGACGAAGCGGAACAGCTCGTCCGGTCGGGCCAGGACCGCCCCGCCCTACTCTACTGGCGTGGCCGCAAGCAGGTCGAGGCCGAGCTCAGGGCCAACGGCGGGTCGGTGGAGCGACTGTTCGCCGCGCACGGCGCCTACTGAACGGCAGCCGGGCTCCGCACCCGCTCGCGGCCCACCCCCAGCCCGATCAGTCGCCCCGGGATCCGGCGCAGCGGGGCTGACCGGTTCAGCAGCTTGAGCAGCCACGGGGCATCGTTCAGCGGCGGTCCCGGCTGGATCAGCTTGCCGACGACCCGGTCCTGCGCGAGCTTCTGAGCGCCCTGCACGAGTCGTGTCGGCAGCAGCCGCTTGTCCTGTACCTTGTGCAAAAGTGGGTCGGGGTCCTCCCCGGCCGCCATCGGCCCGGCGAGGAAATTGGCCGCGGCCACGGCATCCTGGATCGCGAGGTTGATGCCGATCCCGCCGATCGGACTCATCGCATGCGCCGCGTCGCCGATCGCCAACAGTCCCGGCCGATGCCAGCAGGTCAGCCGGTCCAGCGCGACGCTCAGCAGCCTGATGTCCTCGGGTGATTTCAGCGCGTCCACATCGAGGTCCGCCGCGGCTTCGCGGATCGTGGCCCGGAACGCCTCCATGCCGCGCCCGAGGATCTCCGCGGCCTTGCCCTTGGGAATGACGAAGGCGCACTGCCAATAGTCGCCGCGGTCGATCAGCACGAGCATCCGTCCCTGCTCGACCGAGCCGCGCAGGGCGTTGCCGGCGTGACCCTTGGGAATGCGGAACCACAGGATGTCCATCGGCGCGCCGAGCGCCTGCAACGGGAGCATGGACTCCTTTCGGACCAGCGACGAGCGGCCGTCGGCGGCGATCACCAGCCGCGCCCTCCGCTCGCTGCCGTCGGCGAGGCGAACCCCGACGATCCGGCCCTCCGCTTCGAGGAAGCCGCTGACCTCCTTCTCCATCTCCAGCTCGAACCCCGGGAAGCGGCTCCCTTCGTCGCGGAGGAAGTCGAGGAACTCCCACTGCGGCATCATCGCGACAAACGGCGCGGGCGTGTCGAGGTGCGACAGGTCGGCGACCAGCCAATCGTGCCCGGCAATCCGAATCTCGGCCCGATCGAGCCGGTTGTGCGGACGCTGAAGGAAGCGGTCGAGCAGGCCAAGCTCGGACAGGATCTCCATCGTCGAGGGATGGACGGTGTCGCCGCGGAAATCGCGGAAGAAGTCCTGGTGCTTTTCGAAGATGGTGACTTGGACGCCGGCACGGGCGAACAGATAGCCGGCCATCACCCCGGCCGGGCCCCCGCCGACGATCAGGAGATCGCGGTCGTTCATGCCACCCAGCATAGCGCCGGGCGAACCGCGCGCCTAGGCGGCGACGCGCTCCTGCCGGATCCCGAGCGCGATCGCGCGACCGGGGATGCGCCGGAGCGCCGGGAAGCGCTGGAGGAGCAGCAATGGCAATGGCGGCCCGCTGATCGGCTTGCCACGGCCGAGCATGGGCGCGAGCACCCAGTCCTGGGCGATCTTCTGGACCAGCTGGATGAGCCGCGTGCTGCCATGACGGCGACGCTGCACCTTGTGCAGCAGCGCATCGACGTCCGCGCCGCCGGCCAGCGCAGGCGCCAGCAGGTTCGCGGCCGCGACCGCATCCTGGATCGCGAGATTGATCCCGATCCCGCCCATCGGGCTCATCGCGTGGGCCGCGTCGCCGATCGCCAGCAGTCCGGGTCGGTGCCAGCGGGTGAGCCGGTCGAGCGACACTTCGAGCAGGTGGAGGTCGTCAAGGCTGGCGAGGTCGGCCGACAGCCTGCCCAGCCGCGAGTCGACGGCCTCGATCTCGGTTCGGATCGCAGCGATCCCGCGGGCCTTCAGTTTATCCGCCCGACCCTTCGGGAAGACGAGCGCGCATTGCCAGTAGCTCCCCCGATCCACCCGAACCAGGATTCGGCCGCCATCCACCGCGATCTTGAGCCCCGCGGCCCGGCCGTTCCGCTTCGGAAGTTCGAACCAGAAGACGTCGATTGGCGAACCCAGGTCCTTGACCGGGAGCAGGGAGTCGCGCCGGACAATGCTTCGACGCCCGTCGGCGGCGATCGTCAGCCCGGCCCGGATCTCGTCGCCGCCCGCCAGCCGTGCCCCGGCAATTCGCCCGTCTTCCTCGATCAGTCGCTCGACCGGGCAGGCCATGTCCATCCGGAAGGTGTCAAGCCGAGAGGCTTCGCGGCGCAGGAAGTCGAGAAACTCCCACTGCGGCACCATGGCGACGAACGGCGTCGGACCAGGCACCCGGCTCAGATCGCCGACGATCATGTCCTGTCCCGCGATGCGGAGCTCGGCCCGGCTCAGCCGCTGGTGCGGGCGAGCCAGGAAGGCGTCGAGCAGCCCGAGTTGGCCAAGCACCGCCATGGTCGACGGGTGGACGGTGTCGCCGCGGAAATCGTGCAGGAAATCGCCGTGCTTTTCCACGACCTGCACCCGCACGCCGACGCGCGCGAAGAGCAGGCCGGCCATGATCCCGCACGGGCCGCCGCCGACGATCAGGAGGTCGGGCCGGCTCCAGTCCGGCCCGCGGCGGCAATGCGTCACTTCGTGGTCTTGGTCAGCGCCTCTTTCTTGTGCGCGGCCTGCTTTCCCTCGTCCGTCTCGACGAGATATTCGGGATTGTCCTTGGACGCAGCGACGTGGTGGCCCTTGATCTCCATCTCGCTGGTGACCTTCTTCACGACCTTGCCGTGGGCCGTGCCGCCGTGACTTTTCCAGCTTACCTTGTCGCCGCTCTTCAGGTCGTTCGCCATCGCGCTTCTCCTCGTGTCCAGTTGCACCGTGCAACGCACGATGGCGGCGCGCGGTGCCGCCGTGACATGCCCGGCCCATCCTGCTTAATGGACGCATGGCCGGAGAAGCAGTGACCGTCACCCCTGCGCTCTCGGACGCGCTGACCATCCTCGGCGCGGCGGGGATCGTGATCCCGGCGTTCGCCCGGCTGCGGATCAACCCCGTGCTCGGCTTCATCCTGGTCGGGATCATCGCGGGCCCGTTCGCCCTCGGCGCGCTCAACACCCGCTATCCGTGGCTTCATGCCGTCAGCATCTCGGACCCGCACGCCGTCGAACCCTTCGCCGAGTTCGGGATCATCATGCTGCTCTTTTCGATCGGGCTGGAGCTGAGCTTCCGCCGCCTGAAGGCGATGCGGCGGCAGATCTTCCGGATCGGTCCGGCCGAGCTGTTCGGGTCGGCCCTGCTCGTCGGCGGCGGGCTGATGGCGATGGGCAACAGCTTCGCCGCCGCGCTGGTGCTCGGCGTGGCGCTCGCCATGTCCTCGACCGCGCTGGTGCTGCCGATCGCCGGGACCGAAAGCCCGGTCGGTCGTGCCGCCTTCGCCATGCTGCTGTTCGAAGATATCGCGCTGGTCCCGCTCCTCTTCCTGTTCGGGACGCTGGGCGGCGGCAGCGATCTGGCGGCACTGTGGAAGGTGGCGTGGCAGGGCGCCGCGGTGATCGCGACCATGCTCATCGCTGGGCGCTACCTGCTCCCGCCGCTGTTCGCGCAGGCGGCTCGCACCAAAAGCCCGGAGCTCTTCCTCTCCATCTCGCTGCTCGTGGTCATCGTCTCGGCACTGGCGACGGGCGCGGTCGGCCTGTCCGCCCTGATGGGAGCGCTACTGGCGGGCGTCCTGATCGCCGAGACGGAATATGGCGGCGAGGTCGAAGCGATCACCGCGCCGTTCAAGGGCTTGGCGCTCGGCGTCTTCCTCATCAGCGTCGGGATGCGGCTCGACCTTCGCATGCTGCTCGACCGCTGGCACGAGCTGCTGTTTGCGCTGCTGCTGGTCCTGGTGGCGAAGGCGCTGGTCACCGGTCTGCTGCTGCGGGCGAGCGGTGCCGGAAAGGGGATTGCCGCCGAGACCGGGCTGCTCATGTCGAGCCCGTCGGAAACGACTCTGATCCTGCTCGGCGCGGGCACCGCCGCCGGGGTGATCCGGCCCGACGCGGCGACCTTCTGGCAGGCGGTCACGGCGCTGGGGCTAACGGTGACCCCCCTGCTCGGGATCGTCGGACGCGCGCTGGCCCGCCGGGTCGACCGCGCCGCCTTGCCGACCGAGGAGAAGAGCGAGGGCCGGGTGCTGCTGTTCGGCTTTGGCCGGGTCGGCCGGCTGGTCGCCACCATGCTGCAGGAACATGGCCGGCCCTATCTGGCGGTCGAGAGCGACATCGATGCGGTGAAGAGCGCGCGCCAGGACGGGTTCAACGTCCTGTTCGGCGATGCCTCGCGCCGCGAGCTGGTCGAGCATCTGCACGTCGCCGACGCCCGCGCCCTGGTCCTGACGATGGACGACCCGGTCCAGGTCGTCCGGCTGGCGCGGCAGCTCCGCTCGGCCGCCCCCGACCTCCCGATCATCGCCCGGGCCCGCGACACCGCCCATGCCGCCCAGCTCTACCGCGCCGGAGTGACCGACGCGGTTCCGGAAACGCTCGAAGCCTCGCTCCAGCTGTCGGAGGCGGTGCTGGTCGACGTCGGACTGGCGATGGGCCCGGTGATCGCCTCGATCCACGAAAAGCGCGCCCAGCTCCGGTCGGAGATCATGGCTGCGGGCGAATTGGCCGAGGAACCGAGCCTGGGTCGACGCCGCGCGCGAGACCTGCTGCCAACGGTCGCGACAACGGAGCGGTAGGGCTGCTAGCTTGCCCCGGCGACCAGCTTCTCGAAGGCCGCCTTCGTCATGTCGAGCATGAGCCCGACCCGATTGTGACCGAACGCGTTCGCTGGGACCTTGACCTTCGACGAGCCCATGCCGACGGTCACTCCGTCAGCATCGACCGAGACCACGGTGGCAATTCCCACCCCGGTGTTGTCGTTGATCGGCGCGCCCGCAATCAGTTCCTTGGCCGTCGCGGGCCGAGCGGGTCCGAGCTTCTCCCGCATGCGCTCCGCAGTCCGATCGAAATCGTTGGAACGGACGCCGTTGCGGAGGGCATCGAGATTGCTGGGCTGGGTTGCGGTATCATGCGCAGCCATGTCCGACTTGCTGATGTCTGGTGTCGGACCGGATGGAGCGCCTGCGGACTGCCCGTAGGCGATCGCGTGGCTGGTGCCGACTAACAGTCCGGCGGTAAACAGAAGTCGACGCATTGGAATGCTCCCCAATCATCCGTTTGCCGAAACAAACACAGGCACGACGATTGAGCAAGCGGCCATGCTCCGGACAGCCGAAGGTCCGGCTTAAGCCGCCGCCTTCTCCAGCGCATCGCGGATCGCCGATAGCGCCTCGTTGGCCTTGCTGCCGTCCGGACCGCCGCCCTGCGCCATGTCGGGACGGCCGCCGCCGCCCTGCCCGCCGAGCGCCGCGACCGCCGCCTTGACGAGGTCGACCGCGCTGACCTGGCCGGCGAGGTCTCCAGTGACCCCGACCGCGACGCTGGCCCGGCCCTCGTTGACCGCGATCAGCGCCGCCACGCCCGAGCCGAGCCGCTGCTTCAGCGCATCGATCTCGCCGCGCAGCGCCTTGGGGTCGAGCCCCTCGACGCTCTGCCCGAGGAAGCTCAGCCCCGCGACCTGCTCCGGACCGGCTGCCTCGGCCTTGCCGCCGCCGCCCATGGCGAGCTGCTTTCTCGCTTCAGCCAGTTCGCGCTCGAGCCGGCGGGCACTCTCGACCAGCGCGGCGACGCGGGCCGGTGCCTCGTCGGGCGCGCTCTTGAGGCTGGCGGCGATCTCACGCAGCCGCTGGTCGCGCTGCAGCAGCCATTGCCGCGCCGCCTCGCCGGTCAGCGCCTCGATCCGCCGCACGCCCGAACTGACCGCGCTTTCCGACACGATCTTGAAGATCGCAATGTCGCCCAGCGCCGTGACATGGGTCCCGCCGCACAGCTCCACCGAATAGGTCGCGTCCGGGTTGCGGCCCATCGACAGCACCCGCACCTCGTCGCCGTATTTTTCCCCGAACAGCGCCATCGCGCCCTCGGCGATCGCCTCGTCGGGGGTCATCAGCCGGGTTCCGACCGGCTGGTTGTCGCGGATGTGCCGGTTCACCTCGGTCTCGATCGCGGCGATGTCGTCGCCCGTGAGCGCATTCGGGTGCGAGAAGTCGAAGCGGAGCCGGTCGGGCGCGACCAGGCTGCCCTTCTGCGTGACGTGCGTCCCGAGCCGGTGCCGCAGCGCGGCGTGGAGCAGGTGGGTGGCGCTATGGTTCGCCCGGGTCGCGTCGCGTCGTTCGACATCGACCGACTGGTGCAGCGTGTCGCCCACGGCGAGCTCACCCGCGACGACCCGGGTGCGAAGCGCGTGGAGCCGGCCGAGCGGCTTCGACGTGTCCTCGACAGCGCCTTCGAAGCGCTTGAGACTGGTCAGTTTCCCGGCATCGCCGACCTGTCCGCCGCTCTCCCCATAGAAGGGCGTCTGGTTGAGCAGCACGTCGACCGTTTCGCCGACTTCGGCACGCTCGACCCGCTGGCCGTCCCTGACGAGCGCGAGGACCACGCCCTCGCCCTCGGTCCCCGAATAACCGATGAACTCGGTCGGCCCCTGCTCCTCGGCGAAGTCGAACCACAGCTCGTCGCTGGCCTTGTCGCCCGAGCCCTTCCAGGCCGCCCGGGCCGCGGCCTTCTGCCGCGCCATGGCCGCGTCGAACCCCCCGCGCTCGACCCGCAGCCCGCGGGCGCGCAGCGCGTCCTCGGTAAGGTCGTATGGAAAGCCGAACGTGTCGTAGAGCTTGAAGGCGGTCTCGCCGGGCAGCGTGCCGCCCTTGTCCATCCCGCCGGTCGCTTCGTCGAGCAGCTTGAGCCCGTTCGCCAGCGTCTGGCGGAAGCGCGTTTCCTCCTGCGCCAGCGTCGCTTCGATCAGCGGCTGGGCGCGGACCAACTCGGGATAGGGGGCGCCCATCTCGGCAACCAGCGCGGGCACCAGCCGGTGCATCAGCGGCTCCTTCGCGCCGAGCAGGTGGGCATGGCGCATCGCCCGCCGCATGATCCGGCGCAGCACATAGCCTCGCCCTTCGTTGGCCGGCAGCACGCCATCCGCGACGAGGAAGCCCGAGGCGCGGAGATGGTCGGCGATCACCCGGTGGCTCGCCTTCTGCTCGCCCTCGGCGCGGGTCCGGGTCAATTCCTCCGAGGCGTGGATCAGCGCCTTGAACGTGTCGGTGTCATAATTGTCCGGCACGCCCTGCAGCACGGCGGCGATCCGCTCGAGGCCCATGCCGGTGTCGATCGACTTCTTCGGAAGCTCGGAGACGATTTCCCCCGCCGCCTGCTCATACTGCATGAAGACGAGGTTCCAGATCTCGACGAAGCGGTCGCCGTCCTCGTCCGGGCTTCCGGGCGGCCCACCGGGGATATGCTCGCCATGGTCGAAGAAGATCTCCGAGCACGGCCCACACGGCCCGTCGTCGCCCATCGCCCAGAAATTATCCTTGGTCGGGATGCGGATGATGCGATGTTCGGGCAGCCCGGCGATCTTCTGCCACAGGCCGAACGCCTCGTCGTCGGTGTGATAGACGGTGGCGGTCAGCCGATCCGGCGACAGGCCCCATTCCTTGGTGATCAGGGTCCAGGCGTGGTGGATCGCCTGTTCCTTGAAATAATCGCCGAAGGAGAAATTCCCCAGCATCTCGAAGAAGGTGTGATGCCTCGCGGTGTAGCCGACATTGTCGAGGTCGTTGTGCTTGCCGCCAGCACGAACACACTTCTGCGAGCTGGACGCGGTCGAATAGGGCCGGGTTTCGAGCCCGGTGAAGACGTTCTTGAACGGCACCATCCCGGCATTGACGAACATCAGCGTCGGGTCGTTGTGCGGCACCAGCGGGGCGGAGGGCACCCGGGCATGGCCGGCCTTCTCGAAATAGTCGAGGAAGCTGCGGCGAACGTCGTTGGTCGAGGTCATGATGAGCGCGATGTAAATCCCTCGCTGCACCGCGGCAAGGCGACGATGGACCGATCTTGAGAGGCCCGCCCAGGCCCGCTACGCCGGCTGCATGGCGCGAAGCAGCACAAGCAGGTCGATCCCCAAGTATAAGCGGGGCCGCCGAGGCGGCGGCGGTTCGTTCCTCGGTAGGCTGCTGCGATTTCTTGTCATCACCCTGTTCGCGGCAGTGGTCGGCTCGGTGCTGTGGGTAGCCGCATATCGCTTCGTCAATCCGCCGATCACCTTCACCATGCTCGGCGACATGATTGCGGGCCGCGGCGCCGAGCGGGCGTGGATGCCGATCTCGACCATCGACCGCGACATGGTCCGCGCCGCGATCGGCGCGGAGGACAGCAAGTTCTGCGCGCATCACGGCTTCGACTTCGAGGCGATGGAGGATGCGATGAAGCGCAACGCCTCGGGCGGACGGATCCGCGGCGGTTCGACCATCAGCCAGCAGACCGCCAAGAACGCCTTCCTGTGGCAGGGCGGCGGCTATGTCCGCAAAGGGCTCGAAGCCTGGTTCACCTTCCTCATCGAGAATCTCTGGGGCAAGCGGCGGATCATGGAGGTCTACCTCAACCTCGCCGAGACCGGGATCGGGACCTACGGCGTCAACGCCGGGTCGGAGCGCTACTACGGTCATGATGCCAGCGCGATGAGCGGGTCCGAGGCCGCGCGGCTGGCCGCCATCCTGCCTCTCCCCAAGAAGCGCGGCGCCATCGCTCCGAAAGGCTTCACCCGCCGCTACGGCAATTCGATCCTGGCCCGGCTCGGGGTGGTCGGCCACGACGGTCTCGACTCTTGCGTCTACCGGGGCCTCCCGGTGCCGGCGAACAAGGCGCCTCCGAAGAGCGCGCCAGCGCGGCGACCGCAGCCCGGCGAGGAATATGAGACGACCCGGCCGCTCCCGCCGCTCCCGCCCGCCGAGCAGGCCCGTGCGCCGGCCGACGAGGACGTGACCGAGCCCTCGCCGCCTCCCGTTCCCGAAGCGCAGCCCCCGTCCGAGGAGCAGACCGAGCCCGACCAGGCCCCGCCACCTGCGCCGGACAACAGCGCTACTCCGCCGGGCTGAGCCGAACGGCGGAACGCGCGCCCTTGCCCATCGGTTTTGCGACCGAACCGAAGGAGGCAGTAATGGCGACGCGTAACGACACTCGGACGGACGATCGGACCAGCGGCGAGGATCGCAGCCGCAGCAATCGCGCAAACCGGAGCAACGGCCGCTCGGCGTTCAGCTGGGGCTCGGCCGACACCGCCACCATCCTCGGGGCCGCCGCCGCCGGTGCGGTGCTCGGACTAGCGGCCAATTACGGCCGCAAGCTGATCGTGCAGGGCGTCAGCGGGATCGCGGGCGACTGGGACGAGGTGCTCAAGGCCGAGCACAAGATGGCGCTGGCGATCTTCGACAAGCTGCTGGCGACCGACGACAGCCAGACCTTCAAGCGCGGGCTGATGATCAAGCAGCTGACCCACGCGCTCGACAAGCATGCCCACGAAGAGGAGATGGTGGTCTACCCGGCGCTTCGCGAGGCGGACCAGGCCGGCGACGCCGACAAGCTCGAGGGCGAGCACGGCTATGTGAAGACCTACCTCTACGAACTGAACAACATGGAGAAGGGCAACCCCGAGTTCCTCACCAAGGTCCGGCAGTTCCGCGAGCTGGTCGCCGAGCATGCCAAGATGGAGGAGGAACAGGTCTTCCCGCTGTTCAAGGCGCGGCTCACCCCCGAGCAGAACGCCAAGATCACCAAGCTGGTGAACATCGACGGGCTGCTGCAGGCCTGAGCCCTTCCGGCCCTCCCCCGAACCCGGTTCAGGGGAGGGTCTGGGTCAGCCGACCAGCGCCAGCCGCGGCGGCTCCTTCGCCGAAAGCGTCACCGCACCTTCGCCGACGATCCGTTCCAGCCGCATCTGAAGCTCCGCGTCGAGCGTGAAGTCGCGCCCGGCAAGGACCGCCGCCTCGCGCTCGCCGCTCACCGGGATGCGGAACGACAAACACCCCGTGCCGCCCCGCGCGCGGGACATTTCCGAAGCGACATGAGCGACTTGCCCGATGTCGCTGAGAGCGATCGTCATCTCGAGCCGGGTCGCCTTGGCGAGCTGGTCGAGCGGCTTGAAGCTCTTGATCGAGATCCGCGGCAGATCATCGCCGGGTTTCCTGTCCAGCTCGACCCCGAGCAGCCCGCACTGGCCGAGCTTGGCCGCTTCCTCGAGCGCGGCGGCGGCATCGTCGTCGAACACCGTCGCCTCGAACTGGCCGCTGGGATCGCTGAAGCTGGCCATCATGAAGCGGCGGCCCCGCTGCGAGACCCGCCAGCGGATTCCCTCGACCAGGCCGGCCATCGTCGCTCCGGCGCGGCCCTCGGCGGGCACCGGCACCTGGCCGATGTCCGCGAAGTGGCGGACCTTATGCGCGCCGAGCAGATGCTTGTGGTGATCGACCGGGTGGGCGGAGAAGTAGAAGCCAAAGCTGTCCCGCTCGCTGGCCATCCGCTCGGCCAGCGTCCAGCTCGCGTCGCGGGGCAGCCGGATCGGCGGGACCCCGCTATCGGCGGGGCCGCCGAACAGGCCGCCCTGCCCACTGTTGCGCTGCTCGTGCGCGCTGGCGGCGTGGGCGAGGATCGTCTCGGCAGCGGCGAAGACCTTGGCTCGGTCCGGCTCGAGGCTGTCGAACGCACCCGCCGCTGCGAGGCTCTCGAGCTGGCGGCGATTGAGCAGGCGCGGGTCGATCCGATCGGCGAAGTCGTCGAGGCTCTTGAACTTGCCCGAGGCGCTGCGCTCCTCGACCAGGCTCTCCATCGCCTTCTCGCCGACACCCTTCAGCGCACCCAGTGCGTAGCGGACCTGCCCCTGCTCGACCGAGAAGGCGGCCTCGCTGGCGTTGACGTCGACCCCGAGGCACTCGAGCCCCGAGCGCCGGACATCCTCGATGAACAGGCCGAGCTTGTCGGTCTGCGCCATGTCGTAGCTCATCGAGGCGGCGAAGAACTCGGCCGGGTGATGCGCCTTCAGCCAGGCGGTGTGATAGGCGACCAGCGCATAGGCGGCGGCGTGGCTCTTGTTGAAGCCGTAGCCGGCGAACTTGTCGATGAGGTCGAACAGCTCGTTGGCCTTCTCGGGCCGGATGTCGTTGCGCGCCGCGCCCTCGACGAAGCGGGCACGCTGGGCGTCCATCTCCGCCTTGATCTTCTTGCCCATCGCGCGCCGCAGCAGGTCGGCGTCGCCGAGGCTGTAGCCGGCCAGCACCTGCGCCGCCTGCATCACCTGCTCCTGGTAGACGAAGATGCCGTAGGTCTCGGCCAGCACCTCGGTCAGCATCGCGTGCGGATATTCAATCGCCGCGCGGCCGTTCTTGCGGTCGCCGAACAGTGGAATATTGTCCATCGGGCCCGGTCGGTAGAGCGAGACCAGCGCGATGATGTCGCCGAAATTGGTCGGCCGGACCGCCGACAGGGTCCGCCGCATGCCCTCCGATTCCAGCTGGAACACGCCGACGGTGTCGCCGCGTTGGAGGAGCTCGTAGACCGCGGGATCGTCCCACGGCAGAGTCTCGTAATCGACCTCGACCCCGCGCAGCTTCAGCAGCCGCTGCGCTTCCTTGAGCACCGACAGGGTCTTCAGGCCGAGGAAGTCGAACTTCACCAGCCCCGCCGCCTCGACATATTTCATGTCGAACTGGGTGACCGGCATGGTCGAGCGCGGGTCGCGATGGAGCGGGACGAGCTGGTCGAGCGGCCGGTCGCCGATCACCACGCCCGCCGCGTGGGTCGAGGAGTGGCGCGGCAGGCCTTCGAGCTTCATCGCGAGGTCGAACAGGCGCTTCACCTCCGCCTCGTTCTCATATTCGCGGCGAAGCTCGGGCACGCCCTCCAGGCTGCGGTCGAGCGTCCAGGGATCGGTCGGATGGTTGGGGACCAGCTTGGCCAGCCGGTCGACATGGCCGTAGCTCATCTGCAGCACGCGGCCGGTATCCTTCAGCACCGCGCGCGCCTTCAGCCGCCCGAAGGTGATGATCTGCGCGACCTTGTCCGAGCCATATTTCTGCTGGACGTAGGTGATGACCTTGTCGCGGTGGGTTTCGCAGAAATCGATATCAAAGTCGGGCATCGACACGCGCTCGGGGTTGAGGAAGCGCTCGAAGAGGAGCTTCAGCTCGAGCGGGTCGAGGTCGGTAATGGTGAGCGCCCAGGCGACCGCCGAGCCCGCGCCCGAACCGCGCCCCGGGCCGACCGGGATGTCGTTGGCCTTGGCCCATTTGATGAAGTCGGCGACGATCAGGAAGTAGCCGGAGAAGCCCATCCGCTGGATGACGTCGATCTCGAAGTCGAGCCGCTCGACATAGCGGGCGCGGTCCTCGGCGGGACGCTCGGCGATCCGCCGCTCCAGCCCGGCGTGCGCGTCGCGGCGAAGCTGCTCGTCCTCGTCGTTGCTGAGACGCGGGAGGATCGGCTTGCGCTTGGGCGCCGCCACCGCACAGCGCTGCGCCACCACCGCCGTGTTGACGAGCGCCTCGGGCAGATCGGCGAAGATCTCCGCCATCATCGACGAGGATTTCAGCCAGGCGTCCGGCGACGAGGTGATCCGGTCGGCATTGTCGATCTGGCTCGAGCTGGCGATGCACAGCATGGCGTCGTGCGCGGCGTGGAAGTTCGGCTCGGCATAGCTCGCCGGGTTGGTGGCGACGAGCGGCAGGTCGAGCGCGTAGGCGAGGTCGATCAGCCCCTCTTCCGCCGCCTGCTCGATAGCATGGCCGCGCCGCGACAGTTCGATGTAGAAGCGGTCGGCGAAGATCCGCTGGAGTTCCGTCGCGTGGCTGCGCGCTGCCGCAACCGCCCCGTCCGCGACCAGCCGGGCGAGCGCCCCCTCCCCGCCAGCACTCAGCGCAATCAGCCCGGCGCTCATCGACTCCAGCGTCGCGAGGTCGACGTGCGGCGGCTGGTCGGCGGGACGGCCCATGTGCGCGGCGGAGACGAGCCGGCAGAGATGGTTGTAGCCGGCCTCGTCCTTGGCGAGCAGTGCCAGCCAGTCGATGACGCCCTTCTCCCCCGGCAGCTCGGCCGGGCGGGCGATCCCGAGCAGCGTCCCGATGATCGGCTGGACGCCCTCGCCCTGGCACGCCTCGGAGAAGGCCATCGCCGCGTAGAGACCGTTGCGATCGGTCACAGCGATCGCCGGGAAGCCGAGCTTCTTTGCCTGCTTGGCGATCGCCTTCGGCTCGATCGCGCCCTCCAGCATCGAGAAGCTGGAAAAGACGCGAAGCGGAACGAAAGGGTGCGGCATTGGTGAACTATGGCGTTGCGACAGGAGGCAGAAAAGTGGCAAGCCTCCGCTTATCCACAGCTGAATGGCCGTCTGGAGACTTCCGCCGCCCACTGCGTTGCCAAGGTTTGAAGGAGATCGACCGATGGACGCGTCCCTTGTACCCGCCGAGCGACTGGCGAACGAGCACCGCCAGCCCTGGCCCGGGGAGAGCGACGATTATGCGGCTGCCCGGGCGGCACTTCTCCGAGAAGAAATCGAACTCCGCCGCCACCTCGAGCGCGTTGCCGAGCAGCGCCGCCACCTGCCCCCGGGTCCAGCCATATTTAAGAATTATCGGTTTCTCGACGAGAACGGGTCCGAGGTCGGACTCGCCGAGCTATTCGGCCAGCACGACACGCTAATCAGCTACAGCTGGATGTATGGGCCCGACAGGGCTCGTCCCTGCCCGATGTGCACCAACTTTCTCGGGCCGTTGGATCAGAACGCCCGGGACATCGAGGAGAAGGCGGCGCTGGTGGTGGTCGGCCGCTCGACCGTGGAGCGACAGAAGGCCTTCGCGCAGGAGCGCGGCTGGCGGCACCTGCGCTTCGTGCAGGCGAAGGACGACGCGTTCCCGCATGATTTCCGCAGCCTCGTACCCGCCTGGGACGGCTCGGGCGAGGAATGGGAGGTGCCCTCCCTGGTGGTGTTCCGCAAAGACGGCGACCAGGTTCGGCTGTTTTGGTCGGGCGAGTTCAACATGGACATGGCCGATCCCGGGCAGGACCCGCGCGGCGCACCCGACATGGCGCCCTTGTGGAACATGCTCGACATCACTCCCGCCGGACGTGGTTCGGAGTGGTATCCCAAGCTCAGCTACGCCGACTAGGAGACCTCATGGACACGAGCCGCCTCACACCGATCACCCACGCGCTGCTGCGGATTGTCGCCGGGCTGCTGTTCATCGAGCACGGCACGCAGAAGCTGCTCGGCTTCCCGCCATCGGCGCCTGGCCACCCGGCCCCCACGGTCGGCTCGCTCCTGTGGATCGGCGGGGTGCTCGAACTGGTGGGCGGGCTGCTGGTGCTGGTCGGCCTGTTCACCCGTCCCGTCGCCTTTATTCTCGCGGGCGAGATGGCGGTCGCCTACTGGACCTTCCACGCACCGCAGTCGACCTTCCCGGCGATCAACATGGGCGATGCCGCGATCCTCTTCTGCTTCGTCTTCCTCTTCCTCAGCACCGCCGGAAGCGGGCCGTGGAGCGTCGACGAGGCGATCCGCCAGCGGCGCCTGAGCGGCAGGACCGCCTAGGCGGCGGGCAAGACGGCCGGGGCGGAGCGCCGCCGCAGCCGGTGCTCTCGCACGGCGGTGTAGAGGCCGCTGCCGGCGATCAGCGCCGCCCCGCCAAGGGTCGCGGCGGTCGGCATCGTCGCGAAGAACAGCCAGCCGAACAGCAATGCGCCGACCATCTGCAGATAGTCGAACGGGGTGACGGCCGAGACCGGCGCGCGGAGCGACGCGGTCATCAGCAGCTGCGCCGTCCCGCCAGCCAGCCCGCCGAGCGCCACCAGAACGAACGCCGTCGTTTCATGGGCATGCCCGAACACCGGCATGAGCAGGCCGCCGACAAGGATCCCGGCGACCGCGAACCAGAAGACGATGGCGCCGACATGCTCGCTCCGCTGCAGCCGGCGTAGCGTGATGGTGACGCTCGCCTGGCCAACCGCCGCGGCGAGCGCGATGGCGACCCCGAGCAGCGGCAGCCCCGCGCCACTCGGGTGGGCGACGATGATGACCCCGACAAAGCCGACCAGCACCGCTGCCCAGCGATGCCGACCGACAGGCTCCTTGAGAAGAACGAAGGAGAGGATCGTCGCGAACAGCGGAGCGGTGAAGTTGATGGTCGTCGCGTCACCCAGCGGAAGCAGGATCAGCGCCTGGAAGGTGGCCGTCATCGACGCCAGTCCGATTGCGCTCCGGCTGACGTGGGCCATGACATTGTTCGGGCGGAGGATTTCGAGGCTGTAGCGGCGAAGCACCCAGGCCAGCACGACCGGCAGGCTGAATGTCGATCGCCAGAACACCAGTTCGGGCGCGTTCATCCCGCGCAGCGAGGCCAGTTTGAGCATCGCCGACATGAAGGAGAAGCCGACGACCGCGCCCAGGCGGCAGAGAATGCCTCGGGCGACGACGTCCGTCGCGGGCATGTCGGAGGCAAGGCTCGGCATGCGAGGGCTCATGGCCGGGTTGAATGCCGATGAAAAGCGCCGACCGAGGCAGTTGCCGGTCGAAAACAGGTCGCGACTCTGCTATGCTGGCATCGTCCCTGAGCTCCACGCGCAAGGAGGGCAGCGATGATCAATCAACTCTTCGACGACGGCGGTCAGACCGATCGCTGGGCCAGACCGTTGCTGAGCGTTCTGCGGATCGTGACCGCGCTTCTGTTCCTGGAACATGGCACCAGCAAGATGCTGATGTTCCCCCTGACCTCGATGAGCGGGCCCGATCCCTGGTCGCTCTACTGGATCGCCGGCATCATCGAGCTTGTCGGCGGCCTGTTCCTCCTGGTCGGCCTGCTGTCGCGGCCGGTGGCGCTGCTGCTGTCGGGCGAGATGGCGATCGGCTACTGGGCGGTGCACGCGCCGCACTCGGTCTTTCCCGTCGTCAACGGCGGCGAGGCCGCGGTGCTGTTCTGCTTTGCCTTCCTCTACATCGCCTTCGCGGGGCCCGGCCCGTGGAGCGTCGACGCCTGGCTGACCCGCCGCTGGGCCGCCGAGGGGAACGAGGGCTATTGGGAGAGCGTCCACCACGGACGCGCCGGAGCGGCCTGAATGGGCACGGCGGAACCGGTGACACCCGGCCCCGCCGCTGTCGTCAGCGGGTGAGCTTCTTGTAGCTCATGCGGTGGGGGCGGTCGGCCTCAGGACCCATGCGGCGGCGCTTGTCCTCCTCATAGGCCTCGAAATTGCCTTCGAACCACTCGACATGGCTGTCGCCCTCGAAGGCGAGGATGTGCGTCGCCAGCCGGTCGAGGAAGAAGCGGTCGTGGCTGATCACCACGGCGCAGCCGGCGAAATTCTCCAAAGCGTCCTCAAGCGCGCGCAGAGTCTCGACGTCAAGGTCGTTGGTCGGCTCGTCGAGCAGGAGGACGTTGCCGCCCTCCTTCAGCATCTTGGCGATATGGACGCGGTTGCGTTCGCCACCCGACAGCTGGCCGACCTTCTTCTGCTGGTCGACGCCCTTGAAGTTGAACGCCCCGACATAGGCGCGGGTCTGCATCTCGTGCTTGCCGACCGTCATCAGGTCGTGCCCGCCGGAGATCTCCTCCCACACGTTTTTCTTGGGATCGAGCGCGTCGCGGCTCTGGTCGACATAGCCGAGGTGGACCGTCTCACCGACGGCGATCGAGCCGTTGTCGGGCTGCTCCTGGCCGGTGATCAGCTTGAACAGGGTCGATTTGCCGGCGCCGTTCGGCCCGATCACCCCGACGATCCCGCCCGGCGGCAGGTTGAAGCTCAGGTCCTCGAACAGCAGCTTGTCGCCATAAGCCTTGCTGAGTCCCGAGGCCTCGATGACCTTGCCGCCCAGCCGCTCGGGCGTCTGGATAACGATCTGCGCCTTGCCGACGACGCGCTTCTCCGACGCTTCGACCAGCGCGTCGAACGCCTTGATGCGGGCCTTGGACTTGGTCTGACGCGCTTTGGGGCTCTGCCGGATCCATTCGAGCTCTTCCTTGATCGCCTTCTGGCGTCCCTCGTCCTCGCGCTCCTCCTGCTCGAGGCGCTTGGCCTTCTTGTCGAGGTAGGTGGAGTAGTTGCCTTCGTAGATGAAGTATTTTCCGCGATCGAGCTCGAGGATCCAGTTCACCACATTGTCGAGGAAGTAGCGGTCGTGGGTGACGAGGATGACGTTGCCCTTGTAGTCGACCAGATGCTTCTCGAGCCACTGAACGCTCTCGGCGTCGAGATGGTTGGTCGGCTCGTCGAGCAGCAGGATGTCCGGCTTCTCGAGCAGCAGGCGGGTGAGCGCGACGCGGCGCTTCTCACCGCCCGACAGATTGGTGACCTGACTGTCGCCCGGCGGACAGCGGAGCGCGTCCATCGCGATCTCGAGCTGGTTGTCGAGGGTCCAGCCGTCGACCGCGTCGATCTTCTCCTGAAGCTCGCCCATTTCGCCCATCAGCGCGTCGAAATCCGCGTCCGCCGGCGGATCGGCCATCAGCATCGAGATTTCGTTGAAGCGATCCATCATGGTCACGATCGGCTTCACACCCTCGCGAACATTCTCCATGACCGTCTTCGTCTCGTCGAGCTGAGGCTCCTGCTCGAGATAGCCGACGGTGATGTTCGTGCCCGGCCATGCCTCGCCCGAGAATTCGGTGTCGCGGCCGGCCATGATCTTCATCAGGGTCGACTTGCCGGTGCCGTTCGGGCCGACGATCCCGATCTTGGCATCGGGATAAAATTGCAGGTGGATGCCGTTGAGCACCGGCTTGGGAGCGCCGGGGAAGGTCTTGGTGAGACCCTTCATCACATAGCTGTATTGGGCGGCCATGGGGTCGCATGATCCTTGGATGATGTGGGATTTCGCCGCCGCACTTAGGAGATGCGAAGCGCTTTTTCCAGTTCCATGCGGCTGCGCCTAGGCGCGCCCGATCATCCGCTCGGCGCCGGGGAACACATAGTCGGCGAACTGCTCGCGAAGATCCTTCTTGCTGAGCTTCCCCGTGGCGGTGTGCGGCAGCGAGTCGACGAACTCGATCGCGTCGGGCAGCCACCAGCGCGGGATCCGGCCGACGAGATGCGCGCGGACCTGCGCCTCGGACAGCCGGCTCTCCGGCTGACGGACGATGCAGAGCAAGGGGCGCTCGTCCCACTTGGGATGCGGAAGACCGATCGCGGCGGCCTCGGCCACGCCCGGGCAGCCCACCGCCGCATTCTCCAGCTCGATCGAGCTGATCCACTCGCCCCCGGACTTAATGACGTCCTTGGCCCGGTCGGTGATCTGCATCGAGCCGTCGGGGTGGAGCGTGGCGACGTCGCCGGTGTCGAACCAGCCGTCCGCGTCGATAGCGTCGGCCGGAGCCTTAAAGTAGCGCTGGACCACCCAGGCGCCGCGCGCCTGAAGCATGCCGCTGCTGACCCCGTCACGCGGCAGTTCGCGGCCCTGGTCATCGACGGTGCGGAGCTCGACCCCGAACAGCGTCCGCCCCTGCCGGGCGGCATAGTCGAGCTGCTCGATATCGGTCATCATGTCCCATTCGGCAGGCGGCCCGGCGAGCGTGCCAATTGGCGACAGCTCGGTCATTCCCCAGGCATGGCCGACCGTGATCCCGCGGCGGCGGAACCAGTCGATCATCGCGCGCGGCGCTGCCGAACCGCCGATTGTGACCTTCTCCAGCGATCCGAGGCTGGCCCCCGTTTCCTCGACATGCTTGATCATCTCGAGCCAGACGGTCGGGACCGCGGCGCTGTGTGTGACGGCCTCCTCCCGGAACAGCTCGGCGATCCGGCCGGGATCGAAGTCCGCCGAAAGGACGAGCTTGCAGCCGGTCAGCGGCGCCGCCCACGGAATGCCCCACGCATTGGCGTGGAACATGGGAACGATCGGCGCCACCACGGAGCGGGCCGACAGGTCGAAGCAGTCGGGCTGGATCTCGGCCAGCGCGTGGAGGACGGTCGAGCGGTGCTCGTAGAGCACGCCCTTGGGCTCGCCGGTCGTCCCGCTGGTGTAGCAGAGGCCGCAGGGGTCGCGCTCGTCGCCGCCCACCCAGGCGTAATCGCCCGTCTCGGCGTCGAGCCAGGCCGGGAACTCGTCATCGAAGCAGATGTAATGCTCGATCGTCCGCCAGAACGGCTTCAGCCGCGACACGAGCGGCGCGAAGCTGCGGTCGTACACGAGGACCCGGTCCTCGGCATGGTTGGCGATGAAGACGAGGTGCTCGTCCGAGAGGCGAGGATTGAGGGTGTGAAGGACGCCGCCCATCCCGGCCGCGCCGTACCAGCCGACGAGGTGGCGATCATGGTTCATCGCCAGGGTCGCGATCCGGTCGCCCTTGCGCATGCCCAGCCGCTGGAGTGCCTGCGCCATCCGCCGGGCATCGTGCGCGACTTGCCCCCAGCTGGTGCGGGTCACCCGTCCATCCGGCCAGGAAGACACGATCTCTTGGCGGGCGTTGGCACGCTCGGCATGATCGACCAGCCGCATCAGGCGCAGCGGCCATTCCTGCATCGCCCCGAGGCGCAGCACGGTTTCTCTCCCAATTTTGAACCCAAGCGGGTTCAAATTGGAGCGGGATCACCGCACAAGCAAGAAGAAAATTGGCTGATTTCAGCCGGAAAGTTTAGAACGGCAGTTTAAACCCGGGGGGTACCGGGATGCCCGCGCTGATCTTCTGCATCTCGTCGCCGGCGGCGGCGTCCGCCTTGGAACGAGCGTCGTTCAGCGCGGCCGCAACGAGGTCCTCGACCATCGTCTTCTCGGACGGTTGCAGCAGGCTCTCGTCGATGTCGACCGCGATGATGCGTCCCTTGGCACTCGCGCGCACCTTGACCAGTCCGCCACCGGCGCTTCCCTCGACCTCGATCTTGTCGAGATTGTCCTGAGCCTTCTGCAACTCAGCCTGGGCGTTCTGGGCCATTTCCATGATGGCGTTGAAGTCTGGCATTTCAGGCATGGTCGTCAGGCCTCTTTGGCGATGATGGACGTTAGCGTGGCGTCCGGAAAAGATGCAAACACTGCTGCCACCATTGGTTCCGCCAGCACGGCATCCCGGGCGCGCTGTTCGGCGATCCGATCTTGGTCGAGCAGCGAGGGCTCGGCGGCATCGTCCGATAGGCTGACGGCCCAGGTGGAGCCGCTGGCCGCCTTCAGCACCGCGGCGAGATCGCGCGCCCAGTCCGAGCCGAGCGGCCGCTGGGGGTGGACGACCAGCTCGCCCGGCGCGAGCCTCACCAGCCCGACCTGGTCGTGGAGCTGCTGCGCTAACAGCGCCCGTCCCTCTTTCTCGACCAGTTCGATGACTTCGCGGAGGTTTCGTGGCTGGGCCGGCTCGACCGGCGGAGGGGCGGCGGGACGAACCTCGGCGACCGGCGCCGACGCCGGGGCGGAAGCCTGTCGCGAGAGCACCGCCGCGACCGCTTCTCCGTTCTGCAGTCGGCCGAGAACGGCCGCAGGATCGGGCAGCTCGGCGGCATGGACCAGGCGCAGCAGCGCCATCGCGGCGGCCTCGTGCGGGTCGGGCGCCTGGCCGATGTCGGAAAGGCCCTTGAGCATCATCTGCCAGAGCCGGTGCAGCACGGCCCATCCGAGCCGCCCGGCCCACTCGCCCGCGGCCTCGCGCTCCTCGGCCGACTGGAGCACGTCACCGGCGCCGCCCGCCTTGGCGCGGGTCACCGTGTGAACCGTCTCCATCAACCCTCGCATCAGCGAGGCCGGGTCGATCCCCAGCGAATAGGCTTCGTCCAGCTGGCCGAGCACCGCGCCTGCGTCGCCCGCGAGCAAGGCGGCGAACAGGTCACGCACCCGGCCTCGGTCGGCGAGGCCGAGCATCTGCCTAACCTCGGTCGCCGTGATCGTTCCCGAGCCGTGCGCGATTGCCTGGTCGAGTATCGACAGGCCGTCGCGGGCGGATCCCTCGGCCGCGCGGGCGACCACGGCGAGTGCCTCGGGCTCGACGTCGATCTGCTCGGCCGCGGCGACCCGCGCGAAATGGGCCGCGAGGGCCTCGGCGGGGATTCGCCGAAGGTCGAAGCGCTGGCAGCGCGAGAGGACCGTCACCGGCACCTTGGCGACCTCGGTGGTGGCGAACAGGAACTTCACGTGCGGCGGCGGCTCCTCAAGCGTCTTCAACAGCGCGTTGAAGGCGTTCTTGGTGAGCATGTGCACTTCGTCGATGATGTAGATCTTGTAGCGCGCCGAGACCGCCGCGTAGCGCACGCTCTCGATGATCTCGCGGACGTCGTCGACCCCGGTGTTGGAGGCGGCGTCCATCTCGATGACGTCGATGAAGCGGCCCTCCGTGATCGCCCGGCACGGCTCGCAGACCCCGCAGGGATCGATCGTCGGCCCACCCTGCCCGTCCGGGCCGATGCAGTTGAGCGCCTTGGCGACCAGCCGCGCGGTCGAGGTCTTGCCTACCCCGCGGACGCCGGTCAGCAGGAAGGCATGGGCGATCCGCCCCGAGGCGATCGCGTTGCCCAGCGTCCGGACCATGGCATCCTGGCCGATCAGCTCGTGGAAGTTCTGCGGACGATATTTGCGGGCGAGCACCCGGTAGGGCGACGCGGCGGCCGGTGCGGCAGGTTCCGGAAGATCAAGCCCGAGCCCGGGCGATTCGTCGTTCATCGGCTCGGATGTAAGCGCTGAACGCGGGCCGTTCCAGCGTAACGGCGGGCCGTCATTATCGTGGAGGGTGGGAGCCGGAACGACCCGGACCGAAATCGTTGTGGCTGCTTCCTTCCGGACCTGACCAGGTTGGCGACAAGCCCGTCCGCCCGACTCCCGGACGCGCATATGGCGGAGAGCGGCGGCGGGTTCAACCTCCCGCCGCCGACGGTCTGATCGCCAGTCTAGCGGTGGCGGGTGCTGCAGCTCCGCACCTTCTTGCCGTGCCGCATGTGGGTCGTGCAGTGGCGCGACGAACTGCGATGGCTTCTGGCCATCATCCGGTGGCTGGACATGGTCGGGCTGCTCGACATTCCGGCGCCCGGGGTATTCATGTCCGGCGTGGAGCTGTTCATGTTGCCCATGTCCGGCGGCATGCTCGGGTCCGGCGCGCTGGTCGACGGGCTACTGGGCGTGGTGATCGGCGGCGGAACGGTGGTGGTGGTCGGCTGCGAACTGCTACTTCCACTCGGCATGTTCTGCTGTGCAGAGGCGGCGGATGCGACGAGACCTCCCAGAGCGACGGCAAACAAGGCTCGCTTGATCATGGCAATTCCTTCCGGTGAGGCTGTGACTAGCCCTCGGGAAGAACGATCATGACCTCCGGCTGTTGCACTGGCGGACGATGGGCGGAAGCGGATTGGCGACGAAATTCCGCCACTTACCCCACGAAGCGAGCACTGGGTCGAAGCGTTGCCGGTGCCACTCGGATCAGCGGTTCCAGTCGGTCACCGCGTTCGGAATGCGAACGGTCAGCGAGCCCAGTTCTGGCGTGAGCCTGATCTGGCAAGCAAGCCGGCTGGTCCGCCTCACGTCCGCCGCGAGGTCGAGCAGGTCGTCCTCCTCGTCGCTCGCCGGCGGAAGGCGGTCGAAATCAGCCGCGGCGACATGAACATGGCAGGTCGAGCAGGCCATCTGCCCCTCGCAAGTCCCTTCGAGCGGCTGCCCGGCGGCCTGCGCAATCTCCAGCAAGCTGCGGTCCGGCTCGACGGTGACCTCGCGATCGAAGCTGCCGTCGGCGCGCAGGAAGGTGACCGTCACGCTCATGCCCGCACGCTCAGCGGCGACTGGACTTCGGCGGCTTGCGCGATGGAACGACAGGCCGAAACCAGCTCGGCTTCCATCGTGTAGCGGCCGAAGCCGAGCCGGATGCTCGATCGCGCCTCCCGATCGCTGAGCCCGAGCGCGCGCAGCACATGGCTGGGGCGTCCCGAGCCGCTCGCGCAGGCGCTTCCGAGGCTGAATGCGATTCCGCGCAGCTCCGACAGGAGGCGGGCGGTGTCGAGCCCGTCGCGACGCAGGTTGAGGTTGCCCCGGTGGCGGGCCTCGCTGCTGCCGTTGACGATCCAGCCCGGCCCGAGTGCCTCTCGCGCCGCGGCCCACAGCCGGTCCACAAGGGCGAGATCGTCCGCCCGGCAACGCGCGGCAAGCTTCGCCGCCGCCCCGAAGCCGGCGCACAGCATCGGCGAGAGCGTGCCCGAGCGTAGTCCTTGCTCCTGCCCGCCGCCGTGGAGCAGCGGCTCGGGCGCCGTCACGCCGGGACCGATCCACAGCGCGCCGATGCCCTTCGGGCCATGGACCTTGTGTGCGGACACGGCGAACAGGTCGGGTCCCGGCGGCAGCTTGAGCCGCCCGAACCCCTGGACCGCGTCGCACAGCATCAGCGCGCCCGTCTCGTGCGCGATCGTGGCGATCTCGGCGATCGGCTGGATCACCCCGATCTCGTTGTTGACCAGCATCGCCGCGACCAGCGCGGTTCGCTCGTCGACCGCCGCGCGCACGTCGTCGAGGTCGACCAGCCCGTCCGGTTCGACAGGAAGCACGATCACCTCCAGGCCTTGGCCGGCCAACCAGCCGACGCTGTCGAGCACCGCGGCATGCTCCGTTGCCAGCGTGACGATCCGCTTCCGCCCCGCCGCAGCGTTCGCCGCCACTCCCTTGAGCGCCCAGTTGAGCGCCTCGGTGGCGCCGGAGGTGAAGACCGTCGTTCCGCCCGGCGGGAGCAATGCCGCGACCTGCCCGCGCGCCACCTCGATCGCTGCCGCCGCCTCGCGCCCGGCACGGCTCGAGCTGTGCGGATTGGCGAACTGGGCGAGCCAGGGAAGCATCGCCGCCTTGGCCTCGGGCGCGAGCGGCGTGGTCGCCTGATAGTCGAGGTAGATCATGCCTCCCTGGCGCTCCGCCGGGCGATAGAGGTCCAGGCCTCGACGAACCGCTCCAGGTCCGCTGGAGTCGTCGTCCAGCCGACGCTGACCCGGATGGTACAGGCGGCGTCCTGGTCGGGCACGCCGAACGCCTTTAGCGTGCGGCTCGGCTTCATGCTCCCGCTGGAGCAGGCGCTCCCGGCCGAGACGGCGATCCCGGCCAGATCGAGCTGGACGACCTGCGCCTCCGCGCTGACCCCTGGCATGGTGATGGCTATGATGTGTCCGGAGGTGAAGGCGTCCGGCGGTTGAATGGTCGCGCCGGCTGCCTGGAGACGATGGTTTATGTCGCGAAGTGGCTGGCGCAGCAGCCCGAGCCAATCGTCGGTCGCACCCGCTTCCAGCGCCGCCACCATTCCAGCGATGCCGGGCAGGTTCTGCGTCCCCGCCCGATAGCCCCGCTCCTGCCCGCCGGTCGGGCGGAGCGAAGCAAGGTCGCGGACCAGCAGCGCTCCGATGCCCGGCGGCCCGCCGAACTTGTGCGCCGACAGCGCGATCAGGTCGGCGTCGGGCAACGGGATTTTGCCTGCGCTCTGCGAGCAGTCGGAGAGGAGGATCCCGCCAGCCTCGCGCACCTCGCGGGCAAGATCGTCCACGGGCTGCACCACGCCCGTTTCGGAATTCACATGCTGGATGGCGACGATCCCGCCAGTGTTCGCGCCCAGCCATGCCGCGAGCCGGTCGCGGTCAATCGCCCCCTTCTCTCCGATCGCCAGCAGCTCGGCGCCCGGCGCGGCGCGGAACACCGCGTCATGCTCAACCGCCGAAATGAGCGTCGGACGCTGCTCGCCGCGCAGTGCGATCGCCAGCGCCTCGCTCGCGCCGGAGGTGAAGATGACGTCATGCCGCCAGTCGAGCGCGGCCTTGACCCGCTCGCGCGCCTGCTCGAGCGCGGCCCTTGCGGCGCGCCCCTCGGCGTACGGACTGCTCGGATTGGCCCAACGCTCGAACGCCTCGGCCACCGCCGCCCGTGCCGCCGGCAAGACCGGCGTCGTCGCGGCATGGTCGAGATAAATTCGCGCGCTCAATTTGGCCCCGTAATCCGCCGATTGCGATAATGTTACGCCTGCCTATATAGGCGCCGCCCTGTCCTCGTCACCGTCTTGTGAGCGCGAACCCTTATGCCTGAAGTGATCTTTCCCGGACCCGAGGGTCGTCTCGAAGGGCGCTTCACGCCAGGACCGCGGCCGCGGGCGCCGGTCGCATTGATCCTGCACAGCCACCCGCAGGCGGGCGGGACGATGAACAACAAGATCGTCCAGCTGCTCCACAAGGACTTCGTCGGCCGCGGCTTCGCGACTCTCCGCTTCAACTTCCGCGGGGTCGGCAAGAGCCAGGGCCTGTTTGACAATGGCGTGGGCGAGCTGTCCGACGCGGCGAGCGCGCTCGACTGGGTCCAGCAGATCCATCCCGAGGCTGAGCAGACCTGGGTCGCCGGAGTCAGCTTCGGCGCCTGGATCGGCATGCAGCTGCTGATGCGCCGGCCGGAGATCAAGGGCTTCATCTCGATCGCGCCGCCGGCCAACATGTACGACTTCAGCTTCCTTGCCCCCTGCCCCTCGTCGGGCATCATCATCCAGGGCGAGGCCGACGAGGTGGTGACCCCGAGCGCGGTGCAGAAGCTGGTCGACAAGCTGCGCACCCAGAAGCACATCACCATCCACCACGACCTGATCCCGGGCGCGAACCACTTCTTCGCCAACGAGCTCGACCTCTTGATGAAGAGCGTCGACGGCTATCTCGACATGCGGCTGGGAACGACGCGCTAGGCTTCGGCGCTCACTCGCGCTGCGTAGGCCGGGACGGCCATCGCTACAACGTCCAGATCAGCACGTTGCCGATGATCACGATGGCGGCGGCGATCATCAGGAGACCCTGCTGGCGGCTCGCGGCAGAGCGCGCTGCGCGGATGCCGCCCAGCAGCAGGATCACGGCGCCGATCATCGCCAGCGCCAGCAGCGTCGACCCCCACTCGCTCATCCCTGCCTTGACCTCTTCTTAACCGATCCGGCGCTAACGGCAGCGGCATGTGCATGCACCACGAACGGGAGCAGCGCCTCGCCGAGGCGTTCGAGCGGATCGAAGAGACCATCCTTCCGTGCATCGCCATGATGCTCGACACGCTGCTCGACGCGTCCGCCAATCTGGCCGAAACGGATCCGAAGGCGCTCGCCGCCGAGCTCCAGACGCTCGCCGCGGAGCTGGAAGGGCTGACCCGGATGGTCGAGCTGAGCAGCCCCGCGCATGTCGGTCCCGGCCAGTATCGGGTCGCGTCTCACGGCTGACCCGCCACGATCTCGGCGTGCAGCGCCGGGTCGATGTTGCCGCCCGACAAGAGGATGACCGTCCCGGGCTCCGGCTCGACCTTACCCGCCAGGACTGCCGCCAGTGCGACCGAGCCGCCGGGTTCGACCACCAGGTCGAGCGTCTCAGCGGCCCAGCGCACCGCGGCGCGCACTTCCTCCTCGCTGACGCTCAGCATGCGCGCTTCGCGCTCGCGCAGGATGGCGAAGGTCAGCGGCGAGACCCGCGGGGTCTGTAGCGAATCGCACAGGGTAGCCGGCGCGTCGGGCTCGACCGGCACGATCTCGCCCAGCTCGAGCGAGCGGTTCATGTCGTCCCAGCCTGCCGGCTCGACCCCGACGATGGTCGCGTCGGGACAGGCCAGGGCAATCCCGCCCGCCAGCCCGCCGCCGCCGACCGGCACGACGATCGTCCGAACCGGTTCGGGGCATTGCTCGAGGATCTCCAGCCCCGCCGTCCCCTGCCCGGCAATAATGGCCGGATCGTCGAAGCTCGGCACGACTGTCGCGCCGCGCTCGCCGGCGATGCGCGCGGCAATCTCCTCTCGGCTTTCGCTGCGCCGGTCGTAGAAGACGATCTCGGCCCCGGCCGCCGCGGTCGCGTCGGCCTTCACCTTGGGCGCGTCTGCCGGCATGACGATCAGCGCCGGGATGCCGAGCCGCCTGGCCGCGATGGCCACCCCCTGCGCATGGTTGCCTGAGGAGAAGGCGACGACTCCGCGCTGCCGTTCCTCGTCCGACAGCTGGAGCAGCCGGTTGGTCGCGCCGCGCAGCTTGAACGCGCCGCCGGTCTGTTCGGATTCGCATTTGAGCCAGACTCGGCGGCCGCGAATCTCCGCTTCGCGCAGCGGCGTCCGGATGACCGCATCGCCGATCCGTTCCGCGGCCGCTTCCACCTCGCTCCGATCGAGCCTTGGCACCTTCGATAATCTCCTTGCGACGCAACAGCTTGGGCGGGCCGGTTCGGGGTTGAGACGAGCCGTTGGAATGCCGTCGCAAGCGGTCCAAAAAATCTTGCATGGGGGGTCTCCCGCCCATATATCGCGCCTCCGCTGCCCCATGGGACTTCCAACCGCAAGGCAGCTTTCGTCAACGTTCGCCGTCAGGCACTTGGAGGTCCCTTGAGTTGCACAAGCATCATCGCGCGCTGGGGCTAGCGACCGCCCCGATCGGCACCGCCGTCGTTTCCGGTGCTGCCGACATCGCCAAGGATCGCCCGGTTCAGCCGGTGACCCTGCTTCGCCCGCACGCCGCCCGGCGCGCCGCCCGCTTCTTCGCCGAGAAGTTCCCGGGCCGGTCGCTTTACGCGGTAAAGTCGAACCCGTCGCCCGAGCTGCTGCGGGTGCTGTGGGACAGTGGCGTCACTCACTATGACGTCGCCTCGCTCGGCGAGGTGCGCCTCGTCGCCGAGACGCTGCCGCAGGCGACGCTCTGCTTTATGCACCCGGTCAAGGCGCCGGAATCGATCGCCGAAGCCTATCACGCCTATGGCGTGCGCACCTTCAGCCTCGATTCGCTCGACGAGCTGGAGAAGATCGTCGAGGCGACCGCCACCGACGGCGTCGCCGCGAGCGACCTCAACCTGCTGGTGCGCCTGCGGGTGAGCTCGGAGCATTCGAAGCTCAGCCTCGCCGCCAAGTTCGGCGCCGAGCCGCACGAGGTGAAGCCGCTGCTGTTCGCCGCGCGGCAGGCCGCCGACGCGCTCGGCATCTGCTTCCACGTCGGCAGCCAGGCGATGACCCCGGCGGCCTATGCCGAGGCGATGGCGCGCGTGCGCGACGCGATCGTCGAGGCGGCGGTCACCGTCGATATCGTCGACGTCGGCGGCGGCTTCCCCTCCTCGTACCCGGGCATGGAGCCGCCGCCGCTTGAGAATTATTTCGCGGTGATCCACGAAGCGTTCGAGAAGCTGCCGATCAGCTATTCGGCCGAGCTCTGGTGCGAGCCGGGCCGAGCGCTGTGCGCCGAATATGCCAGCGTGCTGGTGCGGGTCGAGAAGCGCCGCGGCGACGAGCTGTACATCAACGACGGCGCCTACGGCGCTCTGTTCGACGCCGCGCACATCGGCTGGCGCTTCCCCGTCGCGCTGGTTCGCGCCGAGCCGAGCCGCGCCCGGCCGATGGGCTTCAGCTTCTACGGACCCACCTGCGACGACCTCGACCACATGACCGGGCCGTTCGAGCTTCCCGGCGACGTCCAGGCCGGCGACTATATCGAGATCGGAATGCTCGGCGCCTATGGCTGCGCGATGCGGACCGGCTTCAACGGCTTCGGGCCTGAGGCCCGGATCTTCGTCGAAGACGAGCCGATGGCCAGCCTCTACGGAGCGGCGGCAGCGCCGGCGCGTTCCAACGTGGTGACGCTGTAGAGCCATGCTCCCCTCCCGCTCGCGGGAGGGGTCGGGGGTGGGCCTGTCCCCCTGTTATCGCAACGACGGCCAATAGCGGGCTCGAACGCCCATCCTCAGCCCCCTCCCGTCCGCGGGAGGGGGAGCAGCGCTATTGGAGCGAAGACATGAACACCGAGTCCAAGATCAACGACACCCGCAAGGCGGAGCTCCTGTCGTCGACCGTCGAGCATATCGACATCACCAGCTTCGACGCGCGCCCGATCGTCGACGCGATGGGGAAGATGAGCTTCACCAGCCGCGACCTCGCCCGCGCCACCGGCATCTACAACCAGATGCTGGAGGACCCCGACTGCTCGATAATTCTGGTCATCGCCGGCTCGACCTCGGCCGGCGGCTGCATGGACCTCTATGCCGAGCTGGTCCGCTCCAACATGGTCGACGCGATCGTCGCCACCGGCGCATCAATCGTCGACATGGATTTCTTCGAGGCGCTCGGCCACAAGCATTACCAGGCGCTCGAGATCCCGGACGACGACACGCTGCGCTCCCTCTACATCGACCGGATCTACGACACGTACATCGACGAGGAGCAGCTTCAGGACTGCGACTTCACCATCGGCCGCCTCGCCGACAGCCTGGAGCCCAAGCCCTATTCGTCGCGCGCGTTCATCCGCGAGATGGGCAAGTGGCTGAGCGAGGGCAACGGCAAGAAGGAGAACAGCCTCGTCAAGCTCGCCTACGAGCATGACGTGCCGATCTTCTGCCCGGCCTTCGTCGACAGCTCGGCCGGCTTCGGCCTCGTCAAGCACCAGGTCGACCGGATGAAGCAGGGCAAGCCCTATCTCGTCCTCGACGCCATCGCCGACTTCCGCGAGCTGACCGACATCAAGATCAAGGCGGGCACCACGGGGCTGCTGATGATCGGCGGCGGCGTCCCCAAGAACTTCACGCAGGACACGGTCGTCTGCGCCGAGATCCTCGGCCATGACGACGTCGAGGTGCACAAGTACGCCGTGCAGATCACCGTCGCCGACGTGCGCGACGGCGCGTGCTCTTCCTCGACCCTCCAGGAGGCGGCGAGCTGGGGCAAGGTCTCGACCGCGCTCGAGCAAATGGTGTTCGCCGAGGCCACCTCGGTCCTCCCGCTGCTCGCCTCGGCTGCCTACCACAAGGGCGCCTGGAAGAACCGCGCCAAGCGCGCCTTCGCCAAGCTGTTCAACGACTAGAGCAACCCGAAGCTCGGCCTTTCCATAGCCGTCATCCCCGCGAAAGCGGGGATCCAGCTTTCGGCTGCCAGCCCAGGAGCTGGACCCCCGCTTTCGCGGGGGTGACGTGCAGGGTCAACCAACCGGCTCGGGCTGCGCCGCCCGGGCCGCCTCGGCGCGCTGGTTCATCTCGATCAGGGTCCGGTCGAACCGTCCCTCCGCCTCCGCATCGCGCTGGAACTTGACCCGCTCGACCAGGATCTCGCCGGGGGTCGGCTGCCGACCGAACAAGCTCATCACTTCGTCGGCGAACTCGTCGAGCGGCATGTAACCGGGCCGCTGCTCCTGCCCGGGAGTGAGGCCCGTCTGCACGCCCGGTGGCACCAGCTCGATCACCTCGACCCTTTCCTTGAGCGCCTGGCGGAGCGCGACCGTATAGCTGTGGATCGCCGCCTTGGTCGCCGAGTAGGTCGGCGCGGCGATCAGCGGGACATAGGCAAGCCCCGAGGTCACGTTGACGATCGCGGAGTCCGGCCGCCCGGCGAGATGGTCGACCAAAGCGTCGATTAGCCGGATCGGGCCGAGGAGGTTGGTCTCGACCACCCGCTCGACATCCTTGAGATCGCGCTTCGACCCGACCTTCTCCAGCGGCATGATCCCGGCATTGTTGATCAGCACGTTGACCTCCGGATGTTCCGCAAGAAGCGCGCGCGCGAACCTGTCGACTGCACCGGACTGGCCCACGTCCAGCGTCATGACGGCGATCCCGTCGCGCCCGGCGGCGGTCTCCTCCAGCGCCTCGCGCCGGCGCCCGGCGACGATCACCCGGTCGCCACGGTCGTGGAAGCGCCGGGCGAGCGCCCGCCCGATCCCCGATCCGCCGCCGGTGATCAGGATCGTGTTGCCACTGGTCTTCATGCTTGATGCCTTTCCTTCTCGCTTTGGGCGGAGATAGGATGGTGTGGCGGGCGTGCCAGGGGAGTGCCGCCCGCTTGGGGGGAAACATCGATGAACCACATCTCGCCGCTGCTGGGACCGCTCGTCGCGCTGGTCGCCTGGACAATCGTCATGCTGTTCTGGGCCGTCGCGAGCAGCGTCGGGGCCGCCCGGCAGGCCGATCCGGACCGCATCCCGGCCGAAGGCACCCGCCTCCGCGACCTCGAGGGGGTGATCCCGGCCAAGGCTTCTTGGCCGCGCCAGAACTACGAGCATCTGCTCGAGCAGCCGACGCTCTTCTACGCGATCCTGCTCGCGCTGGTGGCGATGGGCGACCGCTTCGCCATCAATCTCTGGCTGGCCTGGGCCTATGTCGCCCTGCGGGTCGTCCACAGCCTCTACCAGTCGACGGTGAACGTCGGACGCGTCCGCGGGCTGATCTTCGTCCTCGCGACCCTATGCTTGCTCGGCCTCACGCTTCACGCGGCCATCGCCTTGTTCCACCGAGGCTGACCGCCTGACACCAAGCTGCACCTGACCGGACCGCGCAATCGAGGCCCAGCCCACGCGCGGTCCGCGCAGCGCCTGGATCACCGCCTTGACCACGACATAGTACATGACCTGGCGGTAGACGAAGCGGGCGGGGACCAGCCACAGCATCAGCCCCCACCGCTCGCGCCGTTCCAGCGCGAAGGCGATCAGCCCGGCGGTAAGGTCGATCGCGGCGAACAGGAGCCAGAAGGTGGCCATGTGGTGAAGGTCGCCCTTCACCATCTCGTAGCCGTGCGCGTGGATCGACACGGCGGTCGAAACAATGCTGACCAGCAGCGCAAGGTCGATGATCGGCGAGACCAGCGCGAACAGCAGCTGGAACATGATCGCCTGCGGCAGTCCGATGAAGGCGAGGCCCGCCGGCCGCCCGGTGCCGAGCACGCGCTTGTGCTTCCAGATGCACTGGATGGTGCCATAGGCCCAGCGGAACCGCTGCCGGGCAAGCTGGCGGAGCGTCTGCGGCGCCTCGGTCCAGGCGATCGCGCTCTGGTCGTAGGTCACGTGCCAGCCCGCGCGCTGAACTGCGATGGTGAGGTCTTGGTCTTCGGCGAGCGTGTCCGGCGGGTAGCCGCCGACCGCCTCGATCGCGGCCTTCCGCCAGGCACCGACCGCGCCGGGCACGACCATCATCGCGCCGAGCCGGGCCAACGCGCGCCGCTCGAGGTTCTGCGCGGTCACATATTCGAGCGCCTGCCACTTGGTGACGAGATTGATCCGGTTGCCGACCTTGGCGTTGCCAGCCACCGCGCCGAGCTTTTCGTCGGCGGCGAACCAGCGCGCGAGCCGGGCGATCGTCCCCGGCTCGAACTGGGTATCGGCGTCGAGCGCGATGACGATCTCGCCCGACGCCAGCGCCAACCCCTCGTTGAGCGCGCGCGCCTTGCCGCCGTTTGCCAGGGTCAGCAGCTGCACCCGGGGGTCGCCGTCGAAGACCTCGTGGACGATCGCGCCGGTGCGGTCCTTCGACCCGTCGTCGATAACGATCACCTCGAGCCGAACATTCTCGCTCGCGAGCACGGTGCGGACCGACCGCTCGATCACCCGTTCCTCGTTGAAGGCCGGGATGAGCACCGTGACGAAGGTATCGGGGTCGACCGGCGGCCGGGCGCGCTGCGCCTCCCTTCGGGCGGCGTTGAGGGCCAGCCCGCTGAGGAACAGCGCGCGCAGGATGCCGAGCGTCAGCGCGAACGCGAACAGCGCGGCGAGCGCCCGGACGACGAGGCCGAGGATCTCGAACAGGCCGAGGTCGAGCCGCACCGCGGCCGCGTCGGCGGCGGACAGCTGCGGCATCACCTGATCGCGGCTGAGCCCGGCCAGCTCCGAGACCGGCACGAAGCGGTAGCCCTTGGCGCGGAGCTGGTCGATCAGGATGGGCAGCGCGTCGATGGTCTGCTGGCGGTCGCCGCCGCTGTCGTGGAGAAGGACGACATTGCCCGCCTTGTCGGGATTGTCGCGCAGCCCGACCACCCCGTTCACCACATTGGCGACGATCGCCGGGACGCCAGGCCGCTGCCAGTCCTCGCCGTCGACGTGGAGGCCGACCGAGATGTAGCCGCGGTTCTGCGCGTCGAGCGCGGGCAGCAGCTCGTCCGCGGTGGTCGGCTCGGCGTCCCCGAAATACGGCGCCCGGAACAGCTTGAGCGTGCGCCCGGTATAGGCCTGGAACAGGCGCTGGGTTGCGTTCAGCTCGAACAAGGTCTGGGTCTGGCCGGTCGTCGCGAGGTTTGGGTGGGTATAGGTATGGCTTCCCACCTCGTGGCCCTCGTCCACCATCCGGTTGAGCAGCGACCGCTCGGTCAGCGCGTTCTCGCCGACGATGAAGAAGGTCGCGGGGACCTGCTTGGCCTTGAGGATGTCGAGGATCTTCGGGGTCCAGCGCGGGTCGGGACCGTCATCGAAGGTGAGCGCCACCAGCCCGGGCTTGCCCATCGAGCGGGTGACGGTGAACGGTCGCGGCAGGGTCAGGAAGTCCACCCCGCCGATCAGCCCGTCGCGAGACATCGCGATCCGACGGCGCCCCTCGGTCGGGAGCGAGCTGATCTTGAGGATCTCTCCATTGCCCTCGATGTCGACGTTGGTGCCCACCGGAAGTCGTTCCAGCCCGCTCGCCTGCAGCGGGCGCGCCGCGTTGCGGCCGAACAGGCTCCACAGCGCCGGGTCTTCCGCGCCCATTCGCCAGACCGCCACGTCGCCAATGCCGATCCGCTGCAGCAGGCTGAGCTCGTTGAAGGCGCTCGCCGCATCTAGGATCCAGACGGTATGGGGATGGCCCTTCTCGTCGTCATAGGCGAAGCTCGAATTGCCTGAGGCGGCGTCGAACACCGGCTTGGCGTCATTGTCGAGCGCGCGGTTCCAGGCTTCCTCGACGTTCAGCGGCTCGCCGCCGCCGTCGTGCCAGTCGTAGCTGTAGTTGCCGATGGTGACGATCGCCTTGCCGCGCGGGATCTGGCGCAGCGCGGTGGCGACGCTGCTGGCCCACCAGCCGTTGGAGGCGATCGGCCCCGGCTCGCCGTCGTTGGTATGCTCGTCATAGGCCATGACGAACAGCTTGTCGGCGACGGCGGCGAAGCGGCGGAGGTTCCAGCCGGCATCGACCGGCACCGCCACGGTGACCAGCCAGCCATGCTTGGCGAAGACGGCGTGGGCCTCCTGCAGCAGCTGGAGATAATGGAGCTGACCGGGACCGTTCAGGTCCTCGAAGTCGAACACCGCGCCCGAGGCGCGGTTCTGGAGCAGGAAGGCCTCGGTCTGCTGGATCAGCCGGCGCCGGGCAGCGGTGCTGGCGAGCAGCGCCTGCGCCCCGGCGGGATCGACCGCCCCGTTGGTGAAGTTCTGGATGACGGGCAGGATCAGCGGCCGCTCGCGCGCCTGGTTGATGATGTTCCGTCCGTCGCGGTCGGGCACCACCTGGAAGTCGTGCTTCGGACCGGTCACCGTGACCCAGACCGGCGCCAGCCAGTCGAGATCGCCGATGTGCCGCTGCAGCGAGGCCGAGCTGCTTGGGTCCCACGGCGTGTAGAAGCCGACGCTCAGCGGCTTGCCGAGCGACTGGCGCGCCTGGGTCGCGCGGACCGCGCCGACCTGCCGCGCGCTCGGCGGACGCGTGCCGAGCAGCCGCTCGATCGCGTGGTTGAGGTTGCGCTCGGTCCGCGCGAGCAGGCTGGTCCGCGGCGGCGGGAGCGGGCGGCCACGCTCGGCATTGACCGGCAGCGGCGGCGCATAGGGCACCACCCGGATCGTCGCGAACAGCCCGGTCGCGACCAGCACCAGCAGCAGCGCGAACAGCAGCATGGCGAGGCGGAATCGCTTCCGGCGCCGACCCGACGGGTCGTAGAAGATCGGGCTGTCGGCCATTGCGCCCGCTTATGCGCCTGCCGCCCTCCCGGCCAGTGAAGCTCTTGTCAGCTTTGCGTCAGGCCGGCGGCCGCGACAGCCGGGCCGCCAGCTCGACGTGGGTCGACCAGCGGAACTGGCCGACCGGACGTATCCAGTCGAGCCGATAGCCGCCCGCCACCAGGGTCGCCGCGTCGCGGGCGAAGGTTGCGGGATTGCAACTCACATAGGCGATCGCCGGCACCGCCGAGCGGGCCAGCGCGGCGACCTGCTCGGCCGCCCCGGCCCGCGGCGGGTCGAGCACGACCGCGTCGAACCGGTCGAGCTCCTCCGGGCCGAGCGGGCGGCGGTAGAGGTCGCGGTGGTCGGCGGCAATCGCACCATCGGCGCGCTTCAGCGCCAGGACGGCGTCGCGCCCCGCCTCGGCGGCATAGACCTGCCCCGGCAGGGACAGCGCGAAGGTGCCCAGCCCGGCGAACAGGTCGGCGGTCCGGCGCGGGTCGCCAACCGCCTCGCGCACCGCGGCGACCAGCGCGGCCTCGCCGTCGCGCGTCGCCTGGAGGAAGGCGCCAGGCGGCAGCGGGACCGGTCGGCCCGACAGGCTGACCGTTGTGGGACCCGGCTCGTAGCGGACCTCAGGACCGAGCCCACCGTCGAGCGCCAGCCGGGCAAGCCCGTTGGCCTCGGCAAAGGCGGTGAGCGCCTCGGCGGCGGCGAGGCCTTCCGCCTCGACCCCGGCGATCAGCAGGTCGATACCCTGGTCGGCGAGCGTCATCCGCACCTCCGCCCCGCGGCGAGGCGCGAGCAGCGTCGCCAGCAGGCGGCGCAGCGGCGCGACCAGCGCGAACAGCTCGGGCGCGAGGACGTGGCATTCGCGCATGTCGACGATGCGGTGCGAACGCTCCTCGTTGAAGCCGATCGCGACACCCTGGCCCGTGCGGAGCGCCCGAAGCGATGCCCGGCGCCGGGTGCGTGGCGGCGACAGGTGCGGATCGCGGACGGTCGCCGCCATCCCCTGTTGCGCAAGCGCCCCTTCGATCCGCGCGACGAGGTAGGAACGATAGGCTTCGTCGTCGACATGCTGGAGCTGGCACCCCCCGCAGGCCGGGAAGTGGCGGCACGGCGGCGTCTGGTGGTGCGGGCCGGGCTCGACCGATCCGTCGGCCAGCAGGCGGTCGCCCGGCGCGGCGAGCGCCGCGTGGCGGCCGGTTGCGGTCACGCCGTCGCCCCGCGCCGCGATGCGCAGGATCGTCTCGGAGTCGCTCACAGGACGAGCGGGATGGCGGCGGCGAGATCGTCGGCGATCATCCCCGGGCCGGCCTGCTCGGCGGCGCGGCCATGGATCCATACCGCCGCACAGGCCGCGTCGAAGGCCTCCAGCCCGCGCGCGCGCATCGCGGCGCAGATCCCGGCGAGCACGTCGCCGGTGCCGGCGCTGGCCAGCCAGGCGGGGCTCGGCGGGGCGAAGCCGAGCCGCCCGTCGGGCGCCGCGACGAGCGTGTCGGGACCCTTGTAGACGACCACCGCGCCCGACCGCCGCGCCGCCGCGAGCGCGCGCTCCGCCTTGTTCCCCTCGAGTTTGCCGAACAGCGCCTCGAACTCGCCCTCGTGCGGGGTGACGATCGCGTCCTGACCCTTGAGACGCTCCGGCTCGCCGATCGCCCGGATCGCGTCCGCGTCGATGACCTTGGGCGCGTGGGCGGTCAGCGCGAGGGTGAGGATCTGCGGCAGGTCGCCCATGCCGGGGCCGACCAGGATGCAGCCGATCCGCGGGTCGGCGAGCGTCGCCGTGTCGGTCTGCACCACCGCCGCGGGCAGATGGTCGATCCGGAGCGAGGTCGAGACCCGGACATAGCCGGCGCCGGCGCGAGCGGCGGCGGTGCAGGATAGCGCGATCGCCCCCGGCATCTTGCCGGCGAGCGCATGGACCAGCCCCCGGCTGAACTTGTGGCCGGCGGGGTCGAGCGGCGGCAGCGCGGGACGGCCGATCTCGTGCCAGCGGTGGTCCGCCTCGACGCCGATGTCGGCCAGCACGACGCGGCCCATCCGCGCGAGCGACGGCATCAGCCGGTGGGCCGGTTTCAGCGCCCCGAAAGCCAATGTCAGATCCGCTGCCGGCACCGATGACAGGCACTCGCCGCTGTCGGCCGCCACCCCGCTCGGAAGGTCCGCCGCCACGGTGAGTTGGGCAGCACCCGACAGGGCAAGAAGCCGTTCGAATACAGCTGGTTCAAGCCCGCGCTTGAGGCCGGTCCCGAACAGGCAATCGATCAGCAACGGAGCCGGCTCCGCCGTGGCGAAGGGTTCAACCGGCCCATCCCAGCGCGCCCGCGCGCGTCGCGCCGCCTCGGTCGCCGGCTCGGCCAGCGCCGCGACCCGGACCGCGAGGCCGCGTTCCGCGAGATGGCGAGCGGCGACATAGCCGTCCCCGCCATTGTTGCCCGGACCGCAGACCAGCAGCGTGGGCGTCCGCCCGGCGAAGCGGATCGCTGCCTCGGCGAGGCTGGCGCCGGCCCGCTCCATCAGCGTGTCGACGCTGGTGCCGGAAGCGATCGCCTGCGCTTCGGCCGCGCGCATCGCGGCGGCGGTGAGGATCGGTCTCGTCATCGCGCGGCCCTTAGCGCAGGAAGGTCGCGAGGTGCCACCATTGGGGCGGGCAGGCCGCGGCGGCCCGGTCGCGCGCCGCCTCGTCCGCGAACAGCCCGAAGCAGGTCGCGCCCGAGCCCGACATGCGCGCGAGATCGACGCCGTCCTGCTCCAGCAGCCAGTCGAGCACCGTGCCGATCTCGGGCACCAGCCTGTGCGCGGACGGCTCGAGATCGTTGCGCCCGGCGCGCCAGTCGCCGAGCGGGCCGCGGTCGACCCCGTCCCAGCCGGCGAACACCGGGCCGGTGGCGAGCGGGACGCGCGGGTTGACCAGCAGGACGGGGGTGCCGGCCAGGCCGTCGAGCTGAACCGGGCGAAGCTCGTCCCCTCCCCCCTCGCCGCGCGCGGTCAGGCTGAGCAGGCAGGCGGGCACATCGCTTCCCAGCCCGGGCGCGACCGCGGTGGCGTGGGCGGGATCGATCCGCCACAAGGCCGTTAAAAGCCGCAGCGCCGCCGCCGCGTCGGCCGAGCCGCCGCCGATCCCCGAGGCGACCGGCAGCCTCTTGTCGAGCTGAAGCGCGGCGCCTGCGCTCGTCCCGGACCGCTTGCGCAGCGCCCGGGCGGCGCGGAGCACGAGATTGTCCTCCCCGTCGTCGAGCGCGGCGGCGAATGGCCCGGTGACGGTCAGCAACAGATCGTCCGCGGGCGCCGCGCTGAGCCGGTCGCCGTCGGTGCAAAAGGCGAACAGCGTCTCGAGCCGGTGCCGGCCGTCGGCCAACCGGCCCCGCACATGAAGCGCGAGGTTGAGCTTGGCGGCGGCGATGTCGACAGCGGGCTTCCTCAAGGGGCGACGGTGGCCCCGGTCAGCCCGGCGTCGAGCTTGGCCCGGATCCGCCCCGCGTCCTTGGACTCCGCGGTGACCAGCGCCGCCGCCCAGGCATAACGCGCCTCGTAGCGGCGGCCGGCGGTGAACAGCGCGTCGCCGAGATGCTCGCGGATCTCCGACTGCGACGGATCGGCCGCGGCCGCCTTCTCCAGCGTGGCGATCGCCTCGTTCACCCGCCCACGCTTGAACTGCATCCAGCCGAGCGAGTCGGTGATCGAGGCGTCCTGCGGGGCGAGCGTGCTGGCGCGACGGATCAGGCTTTCCGCTTCCTCGAGCTGCTCGCCCTTCTCCAGCTTGGCATAGCCGAGATAGTTGAGCAGCAACGGCTGGTCGGGCGACTGGCGGAGCGCCTGCTCGAGCGTGGCGCGCCCCGCGGGCCATTGCCCTGCCTGGTCGAGCGAGCTTCCCTGCAGCAGCCGAAGCTGCCACTCCGCCGGTCCTGGGCCGCCCGCCGCGACCAGCGCCACCGCGCGGCCGTAGGCCCCCGCCGCGTCGCCGTTCCGGTTCATCGCCGCATAGACGTCGCCGAGCCGCGACCAGTCGTCGGCGCTGGCGTCGCGGGCTCGCGCGGCGGGGTCGGCCAGGGCCAGCGCCTCCCGGGTCCGGTCCGAGCGAATCAGGCTACGGACCGCCGCGTCGCGCGCCTCGCTGGCGAACAGGTCGGAAGCGGGGACCGCGCGGAACGCCGCCAGCGCCGCGTCGGTCTGGCCGTCCGCGTCGAGCAGCAATCCGGTCAGCACCGGAAGCTCACCATCGGCCGGGTCGGCGAATCGCGCGAGTTGCGCCAGCGACAGCGCCAGGCTGCGGCTCTCGCCCCCGTTCAGCGCCAGCGAAAGGGCGGCGAGGATCTGCGCGAAGCCCCGCGCGGACGTGTGGACCGCGACGCTGTCGAGCCGCCCCGAGGCAAGCTGGGCACGGGCACGGGCGAGCAGTTGGTCGTTCCCGCCCAGCATCTCCTGCGCGCGCGGCTGGTCGCGAAGACGGGCGAAGCCTTGCGCCATCGCCAGCCGGACCCGGTCCTCGCGCCCACCGCCGGCGGCGATCGCGCGGCGGGCAAAGGGGTCGGCCTCGCCCCCCCGCCCGAGCTTCAGGAGAATGAGCGCGCGGTGTTCGGCGAGCAGCGGCGCGGCAGCGCTTGCGGGTGGCACCGCGGCGAGGGTCTGGATGGCGCCTGCATCACCCCGCTCGGCCTGCTGCCAGGCTCCGATCAGGGGCGCCAGGAAGCCCAGCTCGATCTCGCCATCCTTGTAACGGAGAAGCTCGAGCGCGCGTGCGCCGTCGCCGCGCTTCAGAGCGTCGGTGACCAGCAGCAACCGGGCGTCCGCTCCGAGGCTCGCCAGCGGACGCTGGGCCGCCAGGCGGAGCGCCTGCTCGGGCATTCCGGCGCGAATGTTTTCGCTGATCGCATCGCGCGCGAGCATCGCGTTGCCCGGATCCAGTGCGAGCAGCGCCACGTAGCGCCGCGCGGCCTCGCCATGATCGCCGGTCAGGCTCGCTGCCCGAGCGGCGACATAGCCCGACAGCGCGCTCCCGAGCGGCGGGCGGACGAGAGTCCGCGCGGTGGCCGGCGAGGCGGCCGCGCCGCTCAGAAGCAATGCGAGGAAGAGGCGCTTACATGTTGGGATAATTCGGTCCTCCCCCGCCTTCCGGCGTCACCCAGTCGATGTTCTGGGTGGGATCCTTGATGTCGCACGTCTTGCAGTGCACGCAGTTCTGCGCGTTGATCTGCAGCCGGGGAGCGCCATTCTCCTCCACATATTCGTAAACGCCCGCCGGGCAGTAGCGCTGCTCGGGTCCGTCGAATTGCGGCAAGTTAATCCGGGTCGGGACGGTCGGGTCCTTGAGCACGAGGTGGACCGGCTGGTCCTCCTCGTGATTGGTGTTGGACAGGAACACCGAGGACAGCCGGTCGAAGCTGATCACCCCGTCGGGCTTCGGATAGGCGATCAGCGCCGCATGGTCGCGGCGGGTGAGCGTCGTGTGATCGGCATGATGCCTGAGCTCGAACGGCAGGCCGATCTTGAGGCTGCGCATCCACATGTCGGTGCCTGCGACCAGCGTGCCGAGCGTCGCGCCGAACTTGCTGACCGCCGGCTCGGCGTTCTTGACCAGCTTCAATTCGTCGCCGATCCAGCCGTTGCGCACCGCCGGCTCATAGTCGGCCAGCACGTCGCTCTGCCGGTTCGCCGCGAGCGCCGCCGCGATGCTCTCGGCCGCCAGCATCCCGCTCTTCATCGCGGTATGGCTGCCCTTGATCCGCGGCACGTTGACGAAGCCCGCCGAGCAGCCGATCAGCGCGCCGCCCGGGAAGGCGAGCGTCGGAATGGACTGCCAGCCGCCCTCGTTGATCGCCCGCGCCCCGTAGGACACGCGCCGTCCGCCCTCGAGCAGCGGCCGGATCGCGGGGTGCTGCTTCCACCGCTGCATCTCCTCGAACGGGGAGAGGTGCGGGTTGGCGTAGGACAAGGCGACGACAAAGCCGATCGACACCTGGCCATTGTCCTGGTGGTAGATCCACCCGCCGCCCCACGCATCGTCGAGCGGCCAGCCCTGGGTGTGGATGACCTTGCCCGGCTCGTGCTTGGCCGGATCGATGTCCCACAACTCCTTGACGCCAAGGCCGTAGACCTGCGGCTGGCAGTTCGCCTCGAGGTCGAACTGGCGCTTGAGCTGCTTGGTCAGCGAGCCGCGCGCGCCTTCCGCGAACAGTGTGTACTTGGCGTGCAGCTCCATCCCGGGCTGGTAGTCGTCGCGGTGCGAGCCGTCGCGGGCGATGCCCATCGCGCCGGTCGCGACGCCCTTCACCGACCCGTCCTCGTGGTAGAGCACCTCGGCGGCCGGGAAGCCGGGGAAGATCTCGACCCCCAGCTCCTCCGCCTTGCCCGCCAGCCAGCGGCACAGATTGCCCAGGCTGCCGGTGAAATTGCCTTTGTTCTCGAGGAACTTGGGCATCATGATGTGGGGAAGGTTGAACTTCTTCCCCTTGGTCAGAACCCAGTGGTGGTTGCTGGTGACGGGCACGCGGGCGAGCAGGCAGCTGCCGTCCTCGCGCCAATCAGGGAGCAGCTCGTCGAGCGCCTTGGGATCGACCACCGCGCCGGACAGGATGTGCGCGCCGATCTCGCTGCCCTTCTCGAGGATGCAGACCGAGATTTCGCGGCCCGCCTCGGCGGCGAGCTGTTTCAGCCGGATCGACGCCGCCAGACCCGCCGGACCGCCGCCGACGATGACCACGTCATATTCCATCGACTCGCGGTCGCTCATGCCTCTCATCCCCTCACTTCGTCTTAAGTGCGGCCATTCAACGACTTGACCCAGCCGTCAATGGTGAGAGAGATTCCGGGGCATGGGTGGGGAAGGATTGACGCTGTCGCGCGACGAGGCGGCCAGCCTGCTGGGCTGGTGGCTGGAGGCGGGCGTCGACTGTCTGGTCGACGAGGCGCCGCGGCAGTGGTTGAAGGCGCCGGCGCGCGTGCCGGCGACCAACGTCGAGCAACCCACTCCGGCGCGGCCGGCCCTAGCCAGCCCGCCCCCGCCCGCCGCGACCGACCCGCTCCCGCCAACACTCGAGGCATTCCACGCCTGGATCGGCGCAACCGAGGACCTGCCGCTCGCCAGCCCGGGAGCACGGCGTGCGCTTCCGCACGGGCCCGCGCAGGCGGAGATCATGATCGTCGCCGACGCCCCCGACGACGGCGACGAGAGTCGGCCGGTGACCGGCGACAGCTTCGCGCTGATGACCCGCATGCTGAAGGCGATCGGAGTCAGTGCCGAGGACGCCTATGTCGCCGCCCTCTCCTGCTATCCGCTGGTCGGGCGCAAGCTCGACACCGGCGCCGCCGCGCGCTGCCGCGACCTCATCCTCCACCAGGTCGAACTGGTCGGCCCGAAGCGGCTGATCCTGTTCGGCGACGGGCCGGCGCGGGCCCTGACCGGCGCCCCGGTAGCGCAGGCGCGGGGCAAGATCCACCGAATCAAGGGCGTTCAGGCCGTTGTTACCTTCCACCCGCGATGGCTGCTCAAGCGGCCGGCGGACAAGGCGCGGGCCTGGGCCGACCTCCTTCTGCTCATGGGTGAACCGACTTGATCAGCCTGTTGCTCGCCGCCACCGTCCTCCAGTCGGATCCGCTGGCGCCGCTGCCGGAGACGCCCCCGGCCGCGAAAGCCGCGCCGACGACTCCGCCGATCCTCCACAAGCCACTCCGCGCCGTGCCCGTCGTCCGCAAGCCCGCGGCGCTGCCGCCGGCGGAGTCCACCCCGCCCGCCGACGCGCCCGCCGGCATCGACGCGCAGCTGTCGTCGGCCCCGCCGCAGGTGGTGGCGCCGGTGCCGCCGCCGCCCCCTGTTCGGGTGGTGGTCGTGCCGAAGGACTGGAAGGGCGTGTTCGTCGCGCTCCGCCAGGGCGACTGGGCGAGCGCACAGGCGGGCATCGCCGCGCTTCCACCCTCCCCGCTCACCCTGACCGCCAGGGCGGAACTCGCGCTCGCCAAGAACTCGCCGCGGACGGAGCTCGGGCCGCTGATGGACCTGCTGCTGCAAGGTCCGGAGATGCCGCAGGCAGCGCAGGTGGCAAAGCTCGCGCAGCTTCGGGGCGCCGACGACCTGCCGCCGATCCAGGCCGAGTATCGCCCGGTGCTGCTCGGCTCCGCGCCCAAGCGGACCCGCGCCAAGGGCGTGATCGGCGAGCCTGCTGCCGACGCGCTCCGGCTGCTGCTCGACCCGCTGGTCAAGGTTGACGACTATTACAACGCCGAGCAGGCCTACAACGCGGCGATGCCGACGCTCAGCTACGAGGCTCGGGCCGAGGCGTCGCAGCGGATCGCCTGGATCTACTATGTCATCGGTCAGGATGCGCAGGCCAAGCGCGTCGCCGACGCCGGGCGCTACGGGGCGACCGGCGAGTGGGGCGTGCAGGCGGCCTGGGTGTCCGGACTGGCGTCATGGCGTCAGAACGACTGCAACAGCGCGAGCCTCGCCTTCCGCGACGTCGCCAGGCTCTCGACCGACCGCGAGATGGCGGCGGCGGGCAGCTACTGGGCGTCCCGCAGCGAGATGGCGTGCCGCCGGCCGCAGGCGGTCGAAGGACTGCTGAAGAGCGCGGCAGCGAGCAGCGAGAGCTTTTACGGCCTCGTCGCCCGGCGCACGCTCGGCATGGCGACGAATCTCTCGCCCTCGACTAGCCAGTCGAACGCCCGGGTCGACAACCTGCCCAACGTTCAGCGCGCCGTGCTGCTCGCGGGCATGGGCGAATATTCGCTGGCCGAGGCCCATCTCCGCCACCAGGCGATGATCGGCAGCCCGGCCGACCAGCCGGCGCTGATCGCCGTCGCCAAGCGGCTCAACCTCCCCGGTGCGCAGTTCTGGCTTGCCCATTTCGGCATCCCGGGCGCGCAGGTCTCGCCCGCCGACCGCTTCCCGGTGCCGAACTGGTCGCCCGCCGGCGGCTGGCGGATCGATCCGGCGCTCGCCTTCGCCCACGCCCGGCAGGAGACCAACTTCCGCTACGACGCGGTGAGCCCGGCCAACGCGGTCGGCCTGATGCAGGTGCTGCCGAGCACCGCGGCGCTGCTCGCCCGGCGGCGCGGCGGGAGCGTCGGCAATCTCTACGATCCCGCCACCAACATCGAGTTCGGGCAGAGCTGGATCGAATATATGCGGACCCACTCGGCGACCGGCGGGCAGCTGCCCAAGGTCATCGCCAGCTACAATGCCGGGCCGCTCCCGGTGGCGCGCTGGGCGGTCAACGACAAGGGCGACCCGCTGCTGTGGATGGAGAGCGTGCCCTACTGGGAGACCCGCTACTATGTTCCCGCGGTGATGCGGAACATGTGGGTCTACCAGGGTCTCGAGGGATCGCCGACCCCGAGCCTGACCGCCGTCGCCGAACACAAGTGGCCGGACTTCCCCAACCATCGGTGAAGATCCGGTTGAGAATGTTCCCTGTTTGTTCTAGCTTTGCTCGATGGCCGTCGAGTCGAGATCGGGACGGGGAGCCACGCGCAATGGCGGGCCGACCCGCTTCAACCTCCAGCAGAAGCTGATCGAGGGCGACTGGCTCGACAGCGTCGAGGCCCTCGACGGGGTGGCGCCGCGGCGGACCACGGTGACGATCGAGAAGCCGCGCTCGATTCTCACCCGCAACGCCTCGCCCGACATCGGCTTCGACCGCTCGGTGAACCCCTACCGGGGCTGCGAGCATGGCTGCATCTACTGCTTCGCACGGCCGACGCACGCCTATCACGACCTCTCGCCCGGGCTGGACTTCGAAAGCCGGCTGTTCGCCAAGCCTGACGCCGCAAAGCTGCTCCACTCGACCCTCTCGCGCCCGGGCTACGACGTCGCGCCGATCGCGCTCGGGACCAATACCGATCCCTATCAGCCGATCGAGGAACGCTGGTCGATCACCCGCTCGATCCTCGAAGTGCTGGTCGAGACCAGGCACCCGTTCACCATCACGACCAAGAGCAGCCGCGTGCTGCGCGACCTCGACCTCATCGCCCCGGCCGCCCATCAGGGGCTCGCGGCGGTCGCGATCTCGGTCACTTCGCTCGACCCCGCCGTGTCGCGCACGCTTGAGCCGCGCGCGCCCGCCGCGCGCAAGCGGCTGGAGGCGCTGAAGATCCTCGGCGAGGCCGGCGTGCCGACCCTGATCGCGATCGCGCCGGTCATTCCGCAGATCACCGACCATGAGCTGGAGGCGATTGTCGCCGCCGGGGTGGAGGCCAATGTGCGCGGCGGCTTCTATCTGCCGGTCCGCCTCCCGCACGAGGTCGCGCCGCTGTTCCGCGCCTGGCTCGACGAACATTACCCCGACCGCGCCGGCAAGGTGATGAGCGTCATCCAGCAGATGCGTGGCGGGCGCGACAATGATCCGGGCTTCTTCAGCCGGATGCGCGGCCAGGGCCCCTGGGCCGACCTGCTGAAGACCCGGTTCGAGAAGGCGGCGGCGCGCTACCGGCTCCGGGCGGAGAAGCCGGTGCTCCGCCGCGACCTGTTCAGCCCGCCCGACGGAGCCCAGATGCGGCTGCTGTGAAAATCGACGAACGGGAGATGACAGCGCGCGGACCGGTCTTTACGCCCCCTGCCCCATGCGTATCAGCCTTGCCCTCCTGCTCGCCGCCGCAATCGCCGCGCCGCTTGCCGCCCAGCCCGCTCCGACCCTGCCGCCGACCCCGCCGGTGGTGCCGCCGCAGGTCGCCGCGCTACGCGACGCGGCGCTGCAGGACCATTATGCCTGGGACATCACCGAGGGTCTGACGACCGAGATCGGCCAGCGCCAGGCCGGAACGGCGGCGGAAGCCCGCGCCCGCGACTGGGCGGTCGCCAAGCTCCGCGCGATGGGCTTCGCCAACATCCGGGTCGAGCCCTTTTCCATGCCCGTCTGGGTCCGCGGCCAGGAAAGCGCCGAGATCCTCGCTCCTTACCCCCAGCGGCTGGTCGTCGCCGCGCTCGGCAACAGCGGCTCGACCGAGCCCGACGGGATCACCGGCGAGGTGGTCGGCTTCAATTCGCTGTCCGAGCTCGAGCAGGCCCCGGCCAGCGCGGTGCGGGGCAAGATCGTGTTCGTCCGGCACGACATGCCCGCCAACCAGGACGGCTCGGGCTACGGCTATTTCGGCGGCCCGCGGCGCCAGGGGCCGAGCGTCGCCTCAGCCAAGGGCGCCATCGCGATCGTCATCCGCTCGATCGGCACCGACCACCACCGCAACCCGCACGTCGGCACCCAGAGCTTCGTCGCCGGGGTCCGCCCGATCCCGGCCGGCGCGCTGACCGTTCCCGACGCCGAGCAGTTGAAGCGGGTGCTGGCCCGCGGCAAGCCGGTGACGATGCACCTGACCCTCGTCTCGCAGCAGCTGCAGGACCAGTCGGGCAATGTCATCGCCGAGGTGCCTGGGCGCGATCCCCGGCTTCCGCCGGTGCTGGTCGGCGGCCATCTCGACAGTTGGGATCTCGGCACCGGGGCGATCGACGACGCCTCCGGCGTGGCGATCGCGGCGGCCTCGGCCAAGCGGATCATGGATGCCGGGCGGCCGCTGCGGACGATCCGGATCGTCTGGTTCGGCGCGGAGGAGCCCGGCCTGTTTGGCGGCACCGCCTACCAGAAGGCGCATGGCACCGAGCCGCACTACGTCATGGCCGAGAGCGACTTCGGCGCCGATCGCATTTGGAAGCTCAACAGCAAGCTCGGCCCGGCGCGCAAGGCGGAAGCCCAGCTGCTGCAGGAGGCGCTCGCGCCGCTCGGGATCGTTCCCGGCAAGCTCGACGAGGCGGAAGGCTCGGACATCGGCGGGATGATCGATGCCGGCCAGCCCGGGGTCGGACTGAGCCAGGACGGCACCCGCTACTTCGACATCCATCACACGCCCGACGACACGCTGGACAAGATCGATCCGGAGCAGCTGCGGCAGAATGTCGCGGCCTGGACGGCGATGCTGGCGGTGCTCGCCGGACCGATCGAGGCACCAACTGCCCGTCGGCGGCGTTGAGCGCGGAAAACCAGGAGGAACAAGCCATGCGCAAGCTCATCATTGCTACCGTCGTCCTCGCCGGCACCCTGTCGGCCTGCAGCGTCGAAAAGGACGAGGGCAACGGCACCACCACCGTCTCCTTCAACCAGGACAAGGCGGCGAACGAGGCGGACAAGCTCGGCGACGCGGCGACCAACGCCGCCAACGAGGCCGCCAACCGCGCCGGCCCGGCCCTCAAGGATGCCGGCAACGCCATTTCCAACGCGGCCGACAAGGCGGGCGATTCGATCAGCAATGCCGCCGACCGGACCAAGAACGTGAGCGTCGACGTCCACACCAATGATCGCGACAGCGACACGCGTCACAGCACCACGACCACGACGACCACCACCACCAACAAGCAGTAGGCTGGCGGACGCGCTGCTCCCCTGCTAGGCGCACCAGCCTCGGGGAGTAGCGCAGTCTGGTAGCGCATCTGCTTTGGGAGCAGAGGGTCGCAGGTTCGAATCCTGTCTCCCCGACCATCGATCCGCCTGTTGTGAACGTCCGGGTGGGCGTTCGTGGCGGATCGAACCCAGCGCGTGGCGCGGCGCCGCTGACCCTTCTTCCCGCAGCCGCATTGCGGACCCGCCCCGCCACCGCTAACCGGGCTGCCGGGGCCTGTAGCTCAATGGTAGAGCCAGCCGCTCATAACGGCCAGGTTGGGGGTTCGAATCCCTCCGGGCCCACCACCCTCGCCGATGCGGCTAGGCGAGCGGCAGGCTGAGCACGAAGCGCTGCGGCTCGATCGCCAGCGCGCCGCCGGCGAGCCCGGCGAGGCCGCGGAGCAGGCGGAGCGAGAAGCCGAAGCCGAGCGACCCGTCCTGGTCCGAGACGATGGCAAAGCTCGGGTCGAGCAGCTCGGTTTCCCCCGCGAACAACGTCTGCCGCGGCCGGGTCAGGACGACGAGGAACCGGCCCGCTTCCGGGTTGGCCGACACCGCGATCTGCTCGCCCGGCGTGGCTGTCGCCAGAACCGCCTCGGCGAAGCGGCCGACCAGCCGCCGCGCCAGCTCGCCATCGAGGCCGAGCAGCGGGTCGGCGGACGGTGCGCCGATCACCAGCGCCGGGTCTTGCTGCGCGATGCGGCGCAACTCGGGCTCGATCGCCGACCAGCGCGCATGTTCCTGCGTCGCCCGCCCCGACTGGAGCTTGGCGGCGAGGTCAAGGTCGTCGACCGCGTCGAGCAGGCGACGGGCCTGGCGGACGATTTCGGACGCCCGCTCGCGATAACCGCGGTGGGCCGGCCCGAGATATTGGCCGTCGATGATCTCGGCGAAGCCAATGATCGCATTCAGCGGCGTGCGGATCTCGTGAACCAGCTCGCGGAGGCTGTCGCTGTCGCGCGGCAGTGCGGGCGGGGTGCGGAGCGCGGTCGCGGCCGGCGGCAGCACCGAGCCCTCGCGCCGGGCGATGCCGCGGTAGCCGGCGAAGCGGCCGGTCCCCGGCTCGAAGGCGGGAACGCCGCTCACCCGCCACCGCCCGCCCAGCGCGGGCACTTCGCTCAGCTGCAGCTCGACGTCTCGGAACGGCAGCCGGGCGGCCAGTGCCCGCGCTGCCTCGCCAGTGTCGCCGGGCTGCGCCAGCAGCTGCCCGATCAGCGCGCCGCGCGGCTCGCAATCGACCCAGTCGATCGCCAGCGAAGTGCCGGTCTCCCAGCGGAACAGCGCGGGCGCATTCGGCACCTCGACCGGAGCCGGTGCGGGCGACGCGGGCTCGGCAAGCTCTTCCGTCAGCTCGAGCGTCGAATAGGTCGGCGGCGGTGGTCCAACCTCCGCCGCGCGGTCCTGACGGACGCGCTCGATCCGGTCGATGATCTCGCTGATCGAAGGCTTTTCACCAGGTTCGCCGGTCGTCGGGGTGAGAAGCGCCGGCCGCTCGTTAGGGCCAGGCTCCTCGCGCATGAAGGGCAGGCTCAGCAGCCCGGGCCGCGCGGCCTCAACCAGGGCGCGGCTTTCCGCCGAAATCTGCCCGGCGACGAGCGACCAGCCGGCCGCGTCGAGCTCGGCCGCCATCAGCACCGGCGCCGAGACCAGGGGCCGGTCGGCGGCGAAGGCGGCGACGAGCTCGGCCGGCAGCTCGGGGCCGGCCACGGCACGCGCCGCCGCGGCCCGCAGTGGCTCCGGCACCTCGTCGCGGAACTGGTCGATGCGGGTCATCGCCGCGGCCATCAGCGCGGGGTCCGCCTCTCCGCGGCTGCGCGCGATCAGCTCAACGAGCTGGCGCCATTGCACCGCCCGGGCGCGCGCATCGAAGGCGGCCGTGCTGAGCACCGTTGATAGTCGGTCGTCGAAACGCAACAACGGACCCTTTCGTGAGAACCCCCTGTCCAAACTCGCCTATGTAGCGATGGCCGCGACTGGCACAGTAACTAACCGTTAACCATCCCAAACGGGGACAGAATTAACAAAAAGGGCGCCGACTTGCGCCGACGCCCCCATTGCCTTGAAGCAGCCCCGCGATCAGGCGGCGCGGTTCGCCCACAGCTGCCAGTATTTGGCGAGATCCGCAGTCGGCCCCGTAACCGCCGCGAAGGCGGCCTGCGCGCCGGCCTTGTCGCCGCTCTGCGCCAGCGCGATCCCAAGCCGCAGGTTGGCGACGTTCTTGTCGACATCCGGCTTGGTCAGCGCCCGCCGGTACAGCGTCGCCGCCTTGCCGTAATCGCCATACCCGAAATAGGCGTCGGCGGTGTTTAGCAGCGGACGGCCCGATGCCGCCGCAGCGGCGCGGGTTTCGAGCCCGGGCAGCGAAGCCTTGTCGGTGGTCACCCGCCCCTGCGCCGAGGTCAGCAGCGAGCGGATGGCGGCGTTGCCGCGGTTGATCTTGCCTTTGGCATAACCGTCGTTGATCACCGCGACGGTCTCGCCCGGGAGCCCGCGATCGGTCGCGAGCTGGGCATAGCCGGCATATTCATTCTCGCTGTCGAGCACCCCGGCGGCGCGGCGGAGGCGATAGAGGTCCAGCTTGTCGGATGCACTCGCGGGCGAGAGCTGCTCGAAGATGCGCAGCGAGTCCCGCCAGCTGTCGGTGCTCGGATAGGCCTTGACCCAGTCGTAGGCGAGCGCGCTGGCGGTCGGCAGCTTGCCGTTGTAGGCGAAGGCGATCCCGCGCTTGTACCACTCCTGCGGAACCGGCTGCCCGGCGGCGGTGCGGACCGCCATCGCGCGCTGCAGCGTCGCGATCGCCTGCGCCGGCTGGCCCTGCGCGTTGCGGGTCTCGGCCAGCACCAGGTAGACGTCGGTGTTGTTGGGGTTCGACTGGGTCAGCCGCTCCAGCACGGGCGCGGCGGCCGCATAATTCTTGGCGTTGTAGAGCGACTGGGCGATCGCCAGGTCGAACTGGTCCAGCTGCGCCGGCGTCCCCGCCCCGCTCGCCCGCATCGTCGCGACAGCCGAGGCGGCGGTGCTGAAATCGTTCTGGTCAACCGCGGCCTTGAGCTGCATCTGCGCGATCAGATAGCGGTCGTTCGAAGTCTTGGCCTTGGCGTTGGCGGCGGCGATCAAGCCGGGCACCGCGGCATAGTTCTTGGCATTGACCGCCGTCTGCAGCGCGATGAGGCTCGGCCGCACCTGATCCGAGACCGGGACGGGCTTGGTCGGGGCGGCTGCCGCGGCAGGGGCGGTCTGGGCCGTGGCAGGCGCGCTCGCCAGGGTCAGCGCGCCGCTGGCCAGCAGGGTCGCGAAGCCAAGCTTCTTCAAGGACATACTTCTCTCCTGTTCTCCGGTGGGGGCCGGGTGTCGCGACGGGCCCATACAGGCGTTCGCGACAAGCTGCCAGCGCCTCTGACGTCAGGCTCGTGAACGCCGTTTGAACCGTCCGGCTGCAGCGGCCTCGCCGTGACCAGGCGATTTTTCCCCGTTTCGCCCCGGCTCACCGGTCTCTCGCCCGCACGGGCACGCGCACGCACACGGGGTGGTATCCGGCAAGCCTTCTTGCTAGGCCGTCGGTGCGCCGGCAATCGCCGGATTCGCGCGTTTCCATCGACCTAGCGAGTAGAACAACTTGGCCACCACTCCACCGGCCGACGACCGCGCCGACACACCCGGCGGGAGCGACATTGCCCCCATCTCCATCGTCGAGGAGATGAAGACCAGCTATCTCGACTATGCGATGAGCGTCATCGTCAGCCGCGCGCTGCCGGACGTTCGCGACGGGCTGAAGCCCGTTCATCGCCGCATCCTCTTCTCGGCGAACGAGAACGGCTTCTTCTACAACCGCCCCTATCGCAAGTCGGCCCGCATCGTCGGCGACGTCATCGGTAAATATCACCCGCACGGCGACACCGCGATCTACGACGCGCTTGCGCGGATGACGCAGGACTGGTCGATGCGGGTCCCGCTGATCGACGGCCAGGGCAACTTCGGCTCGATGGACCCCGATCCGCCCGCGGCGATGCGCTACACCGAGGCGCGCCTTGCCAAAGCGGCGAGCTTCCTGCTCGGTGACCTCGACAAGGACACGGTCAACTTTCAGCCCAACTATGACGCCAGCGAGCGCGAGCCGCAGGTGCTCCCGGCGCGCTTTCCCAACCTGCTGGTCAACGGCGCAGGCGGGATCGCGGTCGGCATGGCGACCAACATTCCGCCGCACAACCTCGGCGAGGTGCTGTCGGCCTGCAAGGCGTTCATCGACGATCCGGCGATCACCACCGAAGGGTTGATGGAGCATGTGAAGGGGCCGGACTTCCCGACCGGCGCCATCATCCTCGGCACCGCCGGCATCCGCAGCGCCTATACCAGCGGGCGCGGCTCGATCGTGCTGCGCAGCCGCTACAAGGTCGAGGAAGGCCGCGGCGACCGCCGCTCGATCGTGTTGACCGAGATCCCCTACCAGCAGGGCAAGAACGCGCTGGTCGAGAAGATCGCCGAGGCGGCCAAGGACAAGCGCGTCGAGGGCGTCAGCGACATCCGCGACGAGTCCAACCGCGAGGGCGTGCGGATCGTCATCGACCTGAAGCGCGACGCGACCCCCGACGTGGTGCTCAACCAGCTGTGGAGGCACACCCCGGCGCAGGGTTCGTTCCCGGCCAACATGCTGGCGATCCGCGGCGGCCGGCCCGAGACGCTCACGCTGCGCGACATCATCGAGAGCTTCGTCAAGTTCCGCGAGGAGGTGATCACCCGCCGCGCGAAGTTCGAGCTCGCCAAGGCCCGCGACCGGGCCCACATCCTGCTCGGCCTCGTCGTCGCGGTCACCAATCTCGACGAAGTGGTGCGGATCATCCGCGGTTCGGCGAGCCCGGCGGATGCGCGCGAGAAGCTGCTCGCCCGCGAATGGCCGGGCGACGAGATCCGCCCCTACATCCGCCTCGTCGAGGCGATCGAGCCGCAGGCGGCGGGCGAGACATATCGCCTCAGCGAGGCGCAGGTGAAGGCGATCCTCGACCTCCGCCTCCACCGCCTCACCGCACTCGGCCGCGACGAGATCGGCACCGAGCTCGAGGGCCTCGCCAGGAGCATCGCCGAGCTGCTCGAGATCCTCTCCAACCGCGTCCGCCTTTACCAGGTGATGCGCGAGGAGTTCGACGAGGTGGAGCGCGAGTTCGCCACGCCGCGCGTCACCGAGCTCGCCGCCGCCGCCGACGGGATCGACGACGAAGACCTGATCGAGCGCGAGGAGATGGTCGTCACCGTCACCTTGACCGGCTACATCAAGCGCACCCCGCTTGCCCTGTTCCGCGAGCAGAAGCGCGGCGGCAAGGGCCGCTCGGGGATGAGCACCAAGGACGAGGACGCGATCACGAGCCTGTTCGTGACCTCGACCCACAACCCGGTCCTGTTCTTCTCCAACCTCGGCAAGGTCTACCGCATGAAGGTGTGGCGCCTGCCCGAGGGCGGGCCCAACGCCCGCGGCCGGCCGATGATCAACCTGCTGCCGCTCGCGGCCGGCGAGGTCATCACCACCGTGCTCCCGCTGCCGGAGGACGAGGAGAGCTGGAGCGACCTCCACATCATGTTCGCGACCGCGCATGGCACGGTCCGCCGCAACAGCATGGACGCGTTCCGCAACATCCCGACCGCCGGCAAGATCGCGATGCGCTTCTCCGCCGGCGAGGGCGAGGAGGATGACGCAACCGACCGGCTGATCAGCGTCGGCCTCTTGACCGAGGAGGACGACGTCCTCCTCGCGACCCGCAAGGGAAAGGCGATCCGCTTCATGGCCAGCGACGTGCGCGAGTTCCAGAGCCGCACCTCGACCGGTGTGCGCGGCATCCGCCTGCTCGGCGACGACCATGTCATCTCCATGTCGATCCTGCATCGCGCCGGCACCAGCCAGGAGGAGAAGGAAGCCTATCTCCGTTTCGCCCCCTGGAAGGGCGAGCGCGAGGGCGAATGCACCATCTCCGCCGACCGGATCGCCGAGATGGCCGAGCTCGAGCAGTTCATCCTGACGGTGACCGAGAACGGCTATGGCAAGCGCACCAGCGCCTACGAGTATCGCCGCACCGGGCGCGGCGGCCAGGGCATCACCAACATCGACACCTCGGCCCGCAACGGCTGCGTGGTGGCGAGCTTCCCGGTCCGCTCGGGCGAGCAGATCATGCTGGTGACCGACCAGGCCAAGCTCATCCGCACCACCGTCGGCGACATCCGCATCGCCGGTCGCAACACGATGGGCGTCACCATCTTCCGCGTCGCCCAGAACGAGCATGTCGTCTCGGTCGCCAAGATCGACGAGAGCGAGGAAGACGAGGTCGAGACCGCGTCCACCGGCGAGCTGGCGCACGACGACGGCGCCTCGACCGGCGAGCAGGAACTGGACAAGCCGGTCGACCCGGGGATGAGCTCGGGCGACTGATCGCAACCGGCAGTGCGCAGCGGGAACGGCCCCGCCGCGCACCGCGTTGCTTTTGGGAGAATACCCAAGGAGAACGTTAGAATGCCGATCCCCAACAATGCGCTGGTCCTGGTTGTCGACGGCCGCAAGACCCTCTTCTTTCGCAATCATGGGGACGAGAATCAGATCGACCTTCGCACCGAGGCGCACGACGAGCGCGAGGACCGCAAGGACGGCGACATCAAGACCGACGCGCCGGGCAGCGCCCAAGGATCGGCCGGGACCGGTCATTCCTCCTATGAGGAGACCGACTTCCACCAGCAGGAGGAAGACCGCTGGGTGAAGGACGCCGCGGACGAGTTGTGCAAGCGGGCGCTCAGGAACGACTTCGACCATCTCTGCATCGTCGCCCCGCCCAAGGCGCTGGGCGTGCTCCGCAAGGCGCTCCACAAGGAGGTCGAGAAACGGTTGATCTGCACCATCAACAAAGAGATGAGCGGCCGCCCGATCCCCGACATCGAGCGGCTGATCGAGAGCGAGACCGCGGCCAAGGCACCCGCCGAGGTCTAGGCGAAGAGGTCTACGACCTCTGCATCGGGCGCGATCGCTTCCAGCAGGAGCGCCCGGTGACAGCCATGCGGCTGTCGCTCGAAGCAGAGCAGCGCGCTCGGTTTCTCCGCCGCCAGCTCCAGCATCTGCGCCCCCTGCGCGATCGCCTCCGGAAGCTCGAGCTGCCCGGCGTAGATCCGCCGCAGCTCCTCGTGCCGATTGGCCCGTGCCGCTGCCCGCCCCGCCGCCGGCGTGCCGAGCGCCCTCAGGTGGACATAGTCGATTCCATGCTCGGCCAGCGCGGTGCGGAGCGGAGTCTTGGAGAAGCCGGGACGCCTCGACAGCGGCAGCGCGCGGATGTCGATCACTTGCTCGACTCCTGCCGCCTCCAGTGCGGCGACGAACTCCGCCATGGTGGTCGCCTCATAGCCGATGGTGAAGATGCGCATGGACTGGATTTAGGAGGCCGATCCCGCCAATGCGAGGCGCATGAGCTTCGACATTCATATCATCGGCGGCGGGCTCGCCGGGTCCGAGGCTGCGTGGCAGCTCGCCGAGGCCGGGCTCAGGGTCCGCCTCAGCGAGATGCGCGGCAATGCCGCCGGCGACACCACCCCGGCGCACGACGGCGACCGTCTGGCCGAGATGGTCTGCTCCAACAGCTTCCGCTCGGACGATGCGGAGAACAATGCCGTCGGGCTGCTCCACCGCGAGATGCGGGACTTGGATTCGCTGGTGATGGCCAAGGCGGACGAGCACCGCGTGCCCGCCGGCTCGGCGCTCGCCGTCGACCGCGAGGGCTTCGCCGCCGCGGTCACCGCAGCGATCGAGGCTAATCCGAACATCACCGTGATTCGCGAGCGGATCGACTCCCTCCCCGACCATCCGACGATCATCGCCACCGGACCGCTCACCGGCTCGGCGCTGGCCCAGGCGATCGCCGCCGAGACCGGCGCCGACGCCCTCGCCTTCTTCGACGCCATCGCCCCGATCGTCCATCGCGACAGCATCGACATGGACGTCTGCTGGATGGCCGCGCGCTGGGACAAGGGCGGCAAGGACTATATCAACTGTCCGCTCGACCGAGACCAGTACGCGGCCTTCGTCGCCGCGCTGAACGAGGGCGAGAAGACCGAGTTCAAGGAATGGGAGAAGGACACCCCTTATTTCGAGGGCTGCATGCCGGTCGAGGTCATGGCCGAGCGCGGTCCCGAGACGCTCCGCTACGGCCCGATGAAGGGGGTCGGCCTCGACAATCCGCGGACCGGCCGCTGGCCCTATGCCTGCGTCCAGCTGCGGCAGGACAATGCGCTCGGAACCCTGTGGAACATGGTCGGCTTCCAGACCAAGCTCCGCCATGCCGAGCAGGTCCGCATCTTCCGCACCATCCCGGGCCTTGAAAAGGCGGAGTTCGCGCGGCTCGGGGGGATCCACCGCAACAGCTTCATCCGCTCGCCCGAGCTGCTCGACCCCGCGCTGCGGCTAAAGTCGAAGCCGAACATCCGTTTCGCCGGGCAGATCACCGGCTGCGAAGGCTATGTCGAAAGCGCCGCGATCGGCCTGATCGCCGCGCGCTTCGCCGTTGCCGAGGCGCACGGCGAGACGCTGACACCGCCCCCGGCGGAAACCGCGCTCGGTGCGCTGCTCGGGCACATCACCGGCGGGGCGGCGGCCGAAACCTATCAGCCGATGAACGTCAACTTCGGGCTGATGCCGCCGCTGACCGGTCCCAAGTCGAAGAAGGCGGATCGCAAAAAGCTCTACACCGCCCGCGCCCGCGACGCCTTCGCGGCTTGGCGGGAAAGCGTCGCGCGGGTCGTCGAACCCGCCTAGCCGGCCTCGCTCATCGGCTCGTCGAACGGGATCGAGCGCATCATCGCCAGGATGAGTTCGCGGACCGGCGGCGCGGTGTCGCGCTCGAGTGCCTTCATGAGCTCGGACTGGCCCTCGAACCGCCCGCTGGTGATCCGCATCAGTCCCATCGACCAGCCCGGAAAGGCCCGCTTGTCGACGGTCCGGCGATCACGCACCACCAGGCTGCAGTGGCGGGGATCGCGCTGCAACCGCTCCTCCAAGTCGAGCACCGCCGTCTCGGCGCCCTCGATGATCTGCAGGAAGGCGGCGCCGTTGAACGCCAGCAGCCCGGTGATCCCGTCGAGCGGGTTGTTGGTGTGCGACTGGCGCATGATCTCGTCCAGCTCGTCCGGGCGGAAGCCGGGACTGGCCCAGCTGGTGTAAGCAAGCGAAAGCAGGTCCATCGCCGCGCAAAATGGTGGCAATGGACCGCGTCCGCAAGACGTCAGCAGGAGCAGATCTTGCGCTTGGGTCGTTTCGGCGCCGTGGCGGCATATTCCTGCGGGGTCAGCCAGCCATTGTGGTCGCCGTCCGCCTGCGCGAACTTCTGCTCGGTCCGCGCGGCCCACTCGTCAAAGCTCAGGCTGCCATTGCCGTCGCGGTCGAGCTTGGCGAAGGCCTTGCGTCGCGGGTCGAGCAGCTCGGCTATGCTGACTTTCCCGTCGTCGTTGCGGTCGGCGCGGGCGAAGCGCCTGCCCTCCTTGTCCTTGGGATCGGCGGCAGGCGGGTCGAGATCCGGCAGTTCCGGGCTCCCGCTCATGCTGGCGCTCGCCAGCGCGGCGGTGGCGGCGGGTGCCGCGGGTCCGGTCGTCGGCGCGTTCGCCGCGCGTCCCTGCCAGAAAATGAAGGCGCCGGTCAGCGCGAAGAAGGCGGCCGCGGCGCCCGCCAGAAGACGCATCATCTCGTGTTTCCCCCAAAACCCGAGCAGTCGATCCGGCGCCCTTCTTGTCTCTTGCGCGGGCTAGCGAGTCAATGCGCCGGTGAGCCGGTGGCGGAGCGCCGCCCAGCCGCGTGCCGGCCCGGGCTCGGGCAACAGCGGGTGGCCCGAGGCGAGATCATAGGCGGACAGCGCGGAAAGCACGCTGATCGCGCGCAGCTGGCGGGGTGCGGGCGGGATGCTGGTGAGCAGCTCGCGCGCAGCTCCGAGCAGGAGCGCCCGGGCCGAATCGTCGCTCGCGTGCCGGGCGCCGTCGACCAGCGACCAGAACTCGCCCGCCGGTCGCGCCGCGGCGACATCGGCCTGGAGCAGCCGGGCGGCGAGCGCGAACAGCATTCGCCCCCGCCGCTTGAGCCCGGCGACCTGCTCCGCGCCCCATGGAAAGGGCTCGAGCAGCGGCAGCCAGCCGTCCTCGAGGCGGCTCAGCTCGGCGCCGCTGATGCCGCGGACAAGCAGCTCGGCCTCGCTTGCCTGAAGCCGCGGCTCTGCCGGCGCCGCATGACCCTCCGAGTCGAGCTGCTCGAGCTGCTCGCGCCACCACGCCAGGCGGACCGCGCCGAGCGGCGGCTGCGAGGAGGAAGCAACCACGTCGGCGAAGGCGAGGTCGATTCCCCACAGCGCCTCTATCGCCGGGCGAATGCGCGGCGGGGTCGCCTCGAGGGCAATGATGCGGTCGCGGTCGAGCGGCCGCTCAGCGATAGCAGACCGCCTTCGCCGCCTTCACCACGTCGGCGTCCTTGATCAGCGCCAGCTTCTCGAGATTGGCGGCATAGGGCAGCGGCACGTCGACGTTGGTCACGCGGGTGACCGGCGCGTCGAGGTCGTCGAAGCCTTCCTCCATGCAGATCGCGCTGATCTCCGAGGCAATCGAGCAGGTCGGCCAGCCTTCCTCGACGACCACCATCCGGTTGGTCTTCTTGAGGCTGGCGAGTAGCGTGCTCTTGTCGAGCGGGCGAAGCGTGCGGAGGTCGATCACCTCGGCCTCGATCCCCTCGCCCTTGAGCTGGTCCGCCGCGGCGAGCGCGACTCCGACCCCGATTGAGTAGCTGACGAGGGTCACGTCCTTGCCCTCGCGCACGACCCGCGCCTTGCCGATCGGCAGGACATAGTCGTCGAGCTGCGGAACGTCGAACTTCTCGCCGTAGAGCAGCTCGTTCTCGAGGAACACGACCGGATCCTCGCTTCGGATCGCGGCCTTGAGCAACCCCTTGGCGTCCGCCGCACTGTAGGGCGCGATCACGATCAGTCCGGGAACGCTGGCATACCAGGGACCATAGTTCTGGCTGTGCTGCGCGCCGACCCGGGCGGCCGCACCGTTGGGCCCGCGGAACACGATCGGGCAGCGCATCTGGCCGCCCGACATATAATTGGTCTTGGCGGCCGAGTTGATGATGTGGTCGATCGCCTGCATCGCGAAGTTGAACGTCATGAACTCGACGATCGGCTTCAGCCCGCCCATCGCGGCGCCGGTACCGAGCCCCGCGAAGCCATATTCGGTGATCGGCGTGTCGATCACCCGCTTGGCGCCGAACTCGTCGAGCAGCCCCTGGGTCACCTTGTAGGCACCCTGATACTGCGCGACCTCCTCGCCGATCACGAACACGCGCTCGTCCTTGCGCATCTCCTCGGCCATCGCGTCGCGCAGCGCCTCGCGGACGCTGGTCGGGGCGACGGCGGTGCCGGCGGGCACCTCGGGATCGTCGTGGGTCTTGTGGACGTCGGCGACCAGCGCGCGGGCGGCGGTCTCCATCTGGTGCGGGGTCGGCGTACCCTCGGGCTGCTGGGACGAGGACTGCGGAATGCTCGGCGCCTCGGCGGTGGCGGGCTTGGCCTCCTCCGCGACGGGCGCCTCGGCCTGCGCCGGAGCTGCCGGTGCGGGCGCAGCGCCGGCCTCGCCGTTCATCTCGGCGATCGGCGCGCCGACCTTCACCCCCTCGGTGCCCTCGGGAACGAGGATCTTGCTGATCGTCCCCTCGTCGACCGCCTCGAACTCCATGGTCGCCTTGTCGGTCTCGATCTCGGCCAGGATGTCGCCCGACTTGACCGCGTCGCCCTCCTTGACCAGCCACTTGGCCAGGGTCCCTTCCTCCATCGTTGGCGACAGGGCGGGCATCTTGAGCTCGAGCGCCATCAGTAGCTCTCCACCAGCACGTCGGTGTGGAGCTCGGCCGCCTCAGGCTCGGGCGTTTCCTCGGCGAACTTGGCAGCTTCGACCACGATGTCCTTGATCTCCTTGTCGATCTGCTTGAGCTCGTCCTCCCTCGCCCCGAGCGCCTCCAGCTCCTTGGCGGCGCGGTCGATCGGGTCGTGGTGCTCGCGGAAGCCCTGGACTTCCTCGCGGCTGCGATACTTGGCCGGATCCGACATGGAGTGGCCGCGATAGCGGTAGGTCTTCAGCTCGAGGATGATCGGGCCGTTGCCGCCGCGCACCCACTCGAGCGCGGTCTCGGCCGCGCCGCGCACCGCCAGCACGTCCATCCCGTCGACCTGCAGGCCGGGAATGCGGAAGCTCTCGCCGCGCTTGTAGAAGTCCGGCTCCGAGGCGGAGCGGGCGACAGACGTGCCCATGGCATACTGGTTGTTCTCGATCGCGTAGATCGCCGGCAGCTTCCACAGCTCGGCCATGTTGAAGCTCTCGTAGACCTGGCCCTGGTTGGCCGCGCCGTCACCGAAGTAGCTGAGGCAGACTCCGCCGTCGCCGCTGTACTGGTGCTTGAAGGCGAGCCCGGTGCCGAGGCTGACCTGCGCGCCGACGATGCCGTGTCCGCCGTAGAAGCCATGCTCGACGCTGAACATGTGCATCGAGCCACCCTTGCCCTTGGAGATGCCGGCGGCGCGGCCGGTCAGCTCGGCCATGATGACGTTGGGATCGATCCCGTAGGCGAGCATGTGGCCATGATCGCGGTAGCCGGTGATGACGCTGTCCTTGCCGACCGTCATCGCGCTCTGCAGCCCGACCGCGACCGCTTCCTGGCCGATGTAGAGGTGGCAGAAGCCGCCGATCAGCCCGAGGCCGTAGAGTTGGCCCGCGCGCTCCTCGAAGCGGCGGATGAGCAGCATCTGCTTGTAGAAGTCGAGCAGCTGGTCCTTGCTGGCCTCGAACCGCGTCGGTTCGGGCGGGCGCGCGCGGTTGGGCGTCAGCGGCGGCGTTTCGGCAGAAGCGGTGGGTTTGGCGGAACGCGCCACGGGGACCTCGACTGTAAAGATGTGACAGTCGGCCTATAGGATTGCCGTTCCGCGGCGGCAAGGCGACCCGGGGCGGCGCCGACCTACTTGTCGAGCGGGACGATCACCTCGTCGGGGCGGACCAGCCCGAGGTCGCGGCGGACCAGTTCGTCCGCCATGTCGGGGTCGGCCTTCTTGGGGTCGAGCAGCGCCGAGCGATGCTGCAGCTCGTCCTTCTGCGCCTCGAGCGCGGCGAGCTCCTTCTTCCGCGACTGAAGGTCACGATGATAGCCGCCCCACGCCAGCAGCCCGTTCGGGCCCGCCACCGCGTGACCGGCGAAGGTGCCAAGAACGACGAGCGCCACGGCAGGTATCGCCGCGCGACGGATCAGACTGATGCTCTTGCCCCCGGTCATGACGACACAGAATCAGAATTGGCCGCTCAGCGCAAGGAGTTGCGCTTGTGGTGAACGAATAATTTCCTCAGCGAGCGCGGCGGCAACGCTCGGCCCAGTCGAGCACGTTGCGCAGCATCGCGCCTCCCGCAGGCGTGAGCACCGATTCTGGGTGGAATTGCACCCCCATCTGCAGCGCCTCCGGATGGCTGATCGCCATCGCCATGCCGTCGATCTCTCCATGCACCACGAAGCTCTCCGGCACCGCCGGGGTCGACAGCGAATGGTAGCGCGCGATCCGCTGCGGGCTGGGCAGCCCGGCGAACGGCCCCTCCCCGTCATGCTCGAGCAGCGAGGCCTTGCCGTGGACCGGCGCCGGCGCCCGCTGCACCGCGCCGCCGGCCCGCTGGACAATCGCCTGGTGACCGAGACAGACTCCGAACAGTGGCACCTTGCCGCGGGCGAGATCGATCAGCTCGGAGCAGCATCCGCTGTCCTCTGGCGTGCCCGGTCCGGGCGAGAGGAGGATCAGCGCGCCGCGCTCCTCGGCCAGCGCCAGCGCTTCCTCCGGCGCGACCGTGTTGCGCAGCACCGTCACTTCCGCGCCGAGCCGTTCGACCGCCTCGACCAGGTTGAAGGTGAAGCTGTCGAGATTGTCGATCATGACGACCTGGTCGATCATCGGGCGGCCTCCGAGGCGGCGATGGCGGAAAGGATGGCGCTGGCCTTGCGGCGGGTCTCGTCCGCTTCGGCCGCAGGGTCGCTGTCGTAGACCACGCCGGCGCCGGCGCGGACCTCCGCCATTCCGTCGCGGACCAGCGCCGAGCGGATGATCACGCCGGTGTCGAGCGTCCCTTCCCCCGACAACCAGCCGATCGCCCCGCCATAGGCGCCGCGCCGCCGCCCTTCCGCCGCCCGGATGAGCTGCGTCGCCCGAAGCTTGGGTGCGCCCGACAGCGTGCCGACGTTGAGCCCTGCGACCAGCGCATGGAGCGCGTCGTAGCCACCCCGGAGCAGCCCGGTGACCGAGGACACGAGGTGCATCACCCGGGCGTAGCGCTCGACCGTCATCAGCCTGTTGACCCGCCGCGAGCCCGCCCGCGATACCCGCGCCACGTCGTTGCGGGCGAGATCGACCAGCATCATGTGCTCGGCGATCTCCTTGGTATCGAGGCGCAGCTCGGCTTCGAACCGGTCGTCCTCGTCCGCATCGGCGCCGCGCGGGCGAGTGCCGGCGATCGGCTTGATCTCGACCTCCAGCTCCCCCTCGGCGCGGCGGACCCGGACTGAGGTCTCGGGCGAGGTGCCGAACAGGGTGAAGCCCTCGGCGGCGACGAAGAACATGTAGGGACTGCGGTCGAGCGAGCGCGCCGCGGCGAAGGCGGCGAGCGGGTCGGCGCAGGCCGTGGCGAACCCTCGCGAGGGCACGACCTGGTAGACATCGCCCGCCAGCACATGCTCCTTCATGTCGAGCACCAGCGCGCCGAACTGCTCGTCGCTGAGATCAGGCTCGCCCTGCGGCGGCGCGCCGAGTGCCGGCACGGCAAGCGGCGCGACGGAAGCAGCCCGGGCGGCGATCTCTGCCATCCGCCCGGCCGCCGCCCCCTCGCCCTCGCCGTTGAAGCCGGTGCAGACGATCCGCGGCGCGAGGCCGGGCTCGAACACCACCAGCGATTCGGCCAGCCAGAAGAGGAAGTCGGGCACCCCGCTCGGATCCCCCGTGGCACCCGGCAACTCCTCGAACAGCTCGACATGGTCGAACGCGACGATCCCCAGCAGCGCCACCGTGAAGGGCTCCTCCGGACTGTCGTTGCGAAGCCCGGTCGAGAGCGCGCGCAGCACATCGAAGGGCGAAGCGGCGAGCAGCCGCGCCTCGGCATCGTCGCCGGTGGCCCGCTCGAACCCGATCGCCAGCCGGTCGCTGTCGCGCTCGCTCGTGCCGAACCGCTCGGCGAGGCTGCCCAGCAGGGTCCGACCGTTGGCGCTCACCGCGGTCACCGTGACCTGCTGCCCGCGGCACTCGATCCGCAGCGCCGCCCGCTCGAGCAGCAGGCTGGCGCCCGCCAGCGTCTCGAGCAGCATCGTGTCCCGCCGCGCGCCGCGTCCGGTCAGCGCGGCGTAGAGCGCCAGCCGGTCGGCCTCGCTGTCGAGCCGCCGGGTCAGCGCCCGCGCGCTTCCGCAGGGCTGCCGCTCGGCCTTCACGCGAGCTGCCGACCCACCGCGGCGACGATCGGCTTCAGCTGCCCCATCATCTGCTCGAACTGCTGCGGGTAGAGCGACTGCGCGCCGTCGGACCAGGCGGCGGACGGATCGCGGTGGACCTCGACCAGGATCCCGTCCGCGCCGCAGGCCGCCGCCGCCAGCGCCATCGGCACGACGAGGTCGCGGATCCCGGTGCCGTGGCTCGGGTCGACCAGCACCGGCAGGTGCGTGCGCTGCTTGATCCAGGGAATGGCGTTCAGGTCCAGCGTGTTGCGGGTCGCTGTCTCGAAGGTGCGAATGCCGCGCTCGCACAGCATGACCTGCTCGTTGCCCGACGCCATGATATATTCGGCGGCGAGCAGCAGCTCGTCGAGCTTGGCCGCGATCCCGCGCTTCAGAAGCACCGGCTTGGACGCCCGCCCGACCGCCTTCAGCAGCGCGAAGTTCTGCATGTTGCGCGCGCCGATCTGCAGCGCGTCGGCATGTTCGCAGATGACGTCGACATCGCCGCTCTCCATCACCTCGGTGACGACCGGCAGCCCGGTCTCGTCGCCGATGCGGCGGAGGATCTTCAGCCCCTCCTCGCCATGACCCTGGAAGGCATAGGGGCTGGTCCGCGGCTTGTAGGCGCCGGCGCGCAGCGCGTGGCCGCCCGCCTTCTTCACCGCGCCGGCAGTCTCCCGCATCTGCTCCTCGGTTTCGACCGCGCAGGGGCCGCCAACGACGGTGAAGCCGCGCCCGCCGACCGCCACCTTGCCGAGCCGTACCACCGTGTCGTGCGGGTGGAGCTCGCGGCTGACCAGCTTGTACGGGGCGAGGATCGGCTTGACGCTCTCGACATAGGGATGCCCCTCGAGACGAAGCTCGGAGAGGACCCGCTCGTCGCCGAGCGCGCCGAGCACGACGCGCTCCGCTCCCGGCATGTGGAGGGGCTTCAACCCCTTTTCCTCGATGCGGGCGAGGAGTTCCTGCGCGATCTCGGGAGTGGCTTCGGGCTTGAGGACGATGATCATGCTGGGTCTCGGAGGTCTCGAATGAAGGGCAAAAAAAAGCCCGCCTCGAGGGAGGCGGGCTGGTCGTCGGATCGAAGCTCTCGCTCCGGTTACACGATCGCGGCGCACGCCTCCTCAGCCGGCGGACGCCACCACCAGCGGAACGAAGCGACAAGGGCCGTGCGAACGGTCATCGCGGGTCTGATGAGCCGTTCGCGCGCCATCGTCAACGCGTTTTCGTCGCCTTGAGCGCGAGCCGCCCGGCGTAGCGGCCGCTCGAGCCCAGCTCCTCCTCGATCCGCAGCAACTGGTTGTACTTGGCGGTGCGGTCCGAGCGGGCGAGGCTGCCGGTCTTGATCTGCCCACAGTCGAGCGCCACCGCGAGGTCGGCGATCGTCGAGTCCTCGGTCTCGCCGGAGCGGTGCGACATGACCGCGGTATAGCCGTGGCTCTGCGCCATCCGAACCGCCGCGATCGTCTCGCTGAGCGTACCGATCTGGTTGACTTTGACCAGGATCGAATTGGCGATCCCGTCCTGGATCCCCTGCCCCAGCCGCTCGACATTGGTCACGAACAGGTCGTCGCCGACCAGCTGCACGCGGTCGCCGAGCTTGTCGGTCAGCGCCTTCCAGCCTTCCATGTCGTCCTCGGCCATGCCGTCCTCGATTGAGGCGATCGGATAGTCGCGGGCGAGATCGGCGAGGAAGTCGGCCATCTCGACCGACGACAGCGACCGCGCGTCGCCGCCCGAGCGGCCCTCCTTCTGCCCCAGCAGGTAGCGGCCATCCCGGAAGAACTCGCTCGCCGCGCAGTCGAGCGCCACCAGCACCTCGTCACCGAGCCTGTAGCCCGCGTTCTCGGTCGCCTTGGCGATGAGGTCGAGCGCCTCGCGGGGGGACGCGATGTTCGGCGCGAAGCCGCCTTCGTCGCCGACCGAGGTCGACAGCCCCTTGCCGTGCAACTCGCTCTTCAGCGCATGGAAGATCTCGGTGCCGCAGCGCAGGGCTTCCGCGAAGCTCTCCGCGCCGACCGGCATGATCATGAATTCCTGAAAGTCGATCGGGTTGTCGGCGTGCGCGCCGCCGTTCAGGATGTTCATCATCGGCACTGGCAGCAGGTGCGCCGCGACTCCGCCGACGTAGCGATAGAGCGGGAGCCCGCGCGCGTCCGCCGCGGCCTTCGCCGCCGCGAGGCTGACCCCGAGGATCGCGTTGGCGCCGAGCCGGCCCTTGTTGTCGCTCCCGTCCAGCTCGATCATCGCCTGGTCGAGCTCGGCCTGATCCTCGGCGTCAAGACCGACCACCTCGTTGGCGATCTCGCCGTTGACCGCCTCGACCGCCTTCTCGACGCCCTTGCCGCCCCACCGGCTCTTGTCGCCGTCGCGCAGCTCGACCGCCTCGTGCGCACCGGTCGAGGCACCCGAGGGCACCGCCGCCCGCCCCATGCTGCCGTCCTCCAGCGTGACGTCCACCTCGACCGTGGGATTGCCCCGGCTGTCGAGGATCTGGCGGGCGTGGACGTCGATGATCGCGGTCATTGAAGGTGGCCTCCGGTCGGAAATCTCGTTAGGCTCGGCGCCCTATCGGTCCGTCGTGCACACGGCAACATTCGTGGCGCACAACCGGAACGAAGGCGTGCGACCCGCAGTTTGGGCAAGTGAATTGTTCATCTGCGTCAAGGAGGTCCGCATGGCCGACACCAACCAAATGCCGGAAGGCACCGATACGATCATCGAGGGCGCCGGCGCGCCCCGTTCGTCGACCACCGGCAATACCAGCAACACCGACGTCTCCGGACAGGGTGCCGCCATCGGCGCCGCGTCTGGCAGCGACCTTGAAGGGGATTTGATCGTGAGCGACACGGACCGCACCACCCCGGCCCGCACCTCGAATAGCAGCAGCACCTCGTCCTCGTCGAGCAGCTCGTCGGGCGGCATCCGCGAGAGCCTGAAGAGCGGCGGCGACAAGCTGAAGAGCGAAGTCTCGACCCGCACCTACGGCCTCGTCGGCCAGGGCCTCGAGCGCGGCAGCGACGCGCTGCAGAACGTCTCGGCGCTGATCAACGACACCGTCGCCGGGATCGAGGACAAGCTCGGCCCGCAATATGCCGACTATGCCCGTTCCGCGGCCACCTCGCTGCAGTCGGCGGCGACCAACCTCGGCGGCAAGGATCCCGAGGAGCTGATCGATGACGTGCGCGAGCTCGTCCGCAAGAGCCCGGGGGTCGCGCTGACCGGCGCCGCCATCCTCGGTTTCGCACTTGTCCGGCTGGTCAAGGCCGGCAACGAGGCGGGCACCAGCGGTACGCGTAGCAGCAGCAACCGCGCGCCGAGCGTCGACAACGACTGATGCTCAAGCCGCGCGATGAGGCAGGCGCGCCCGAACCCGATAGCCTCGGCGAGCTGTTCCACCGGCTCGTCGAGGACGGGAAGGCTTACGCCCAGGCCGAGGTCAACCTCTACAAGACCATCGGCACGGAGAAGCTCCAGGCCTGGAAGACCCCGGTCATCCTGCTGGCGGTCGCCGCCTTCTTCGCGCACGTCGGTGCCCTGAGCTTCGCCGCGACGGTCTTCGTCGCCTTCGCCCAGATCATGAACCCGGCGCTCGCCGGCGTGGTCACCACCCTGTTGTTCCTGGTGGTGGCGGCGGTCGTCGGCAAGATCGGGATCAACAAGCTGAAGGCTCCCAAGCCATGACGACGGACGTGAAGATCGCGCGCGCCCGCGGCGAGGCGGAAGCGGCCCGGGCGAAGCTGATGGGAACGGTGGACGAGCTCAAGGCTCGGCTGTCGCCCCAGAAAGTCACCTCGGATGCCATCCAGGGTGCCAAGAACAAGTCGATCGAGGTCGCGGACCAGACGGTCACGGCAGTCAGGCAGCGGCCCGGAATGGCCGCCGGCGTGGCCGCCGCGGCGGCCCTGTTCCTCGCCCGCAAACCCCTGTTCGCGACCGTTGCCGGCTGGTTCTCCGGCAGCGACGATCGCGACACCCCAGACGAAACGGCGTCCGAGCGGCGCCATCGCGTAACGGAGAAAGAGTAATGGCCACCAGCACCAACGAGACCGGCAGCCGCTCGAGCAGCACCGGGAGCAGCGCTTCCTCCTCCAGCAGCCGGATCGACGATGTCCGTGAGCGGATCGGCGATCTTGGCAGCGACATCACCGACCGGGTCGGCTCGGCCCCGCTGATCGCGCTTGGCGCGGGCGCGGCGCTCGGTGCGCTGATCGCCTCGGTCCTGCCGCGCAGCGACCGCGAGACGGAGATGCTCCGCCCGCTCGGGCAGAAGCTCAACGAGGCGAGCCGCGGCGCGCTCGATCGCGGCCGCGAGATGGGCCGCGAGAAGTTCAACGAGCTCGCCGGCGACAAGGTGCGCGAGTTCTTCGGCGCGGGCTCGAACAGCGACAGCTGAGTCGCCCCGCATCGCGGACGATCGGCCCCGGTGCGGTTCCCGCCGCATCGGGGCTGACGTCGTCCGCCCTTTTTGCTAGCGACCTTGCCCCATGAGCAAGCTTCACCTCGTGTTCGGCGGGCGGGTCAAGGATCCGCAGGGCCTCGATTTCGACACCAAGAGCGTCGACCTCGTCGGCATCTACGACAATTATCACGACGCGGAGGAAGCGTGGCGCGCCAATGCGCAGCGCACGGTGGACGACGCCGAGATGAAATATGTGGTGGTCCACCTCCACCGCCTGCTCGAGCCCGAGCTGAAGGACTAGGCAGACCGGGCGGCGCCGGGCGCGCCGTTCACCGCGTGCGCGAGGCGCTCAGGCCTTGCGGTAACGCCACAGCAGCAGCGGGCGCTGCAGCAGCAGCCCGGCGACGAACCCGCCGACATGCGCGGGCGTGGCGAGCATCATCCCCTGCTCGCCCATCAGCCAGCCGAAGGCGATCTGCAGCAGCGTCCAGCTGACCGCCAGCCAAACCGCATGAAGCAGGCGGTTCACTCCGATGCTGCGGGTCAGCTTCTTGGGCACCCCGAACATCAGTCCATAGGCGCCGACCAGCGCGCTGATCGCACCGCTGGCGCCGATCATCGGGTTTATCGAGGCAGGATTGACCGCAAACTGGGTCAGCCCGGCGACGTAGGCGCCGACGAGATAGAGCACGGCGAAGCCGAACGCGCCGAGCACCCGCTCGACCTGCAGGCCGAAGAAAACCAGCGCCACCATGTTGAGGAACAGGTGCGCGAACCCGCCGTGGACGAGGGTCGCGCTGAGTGGGGTCAACCAGGCCGGCACCGCGGGCGCCAGGTGGTAGACGCCCAGCAGCCGCGCCGGCACCAGCCCGAACAGGAAGGCCGCGCGGTCGTCCGCGCCGAGCGCGAAGATCAGCAGCGAGACGGCGAGCGTCACCGCCGTGGTCAGCGCCGTGGCGGTGACCTTGAAGCGGCGACGTTCCATCAGCACCCTAGATGAACTCGATCGATTCGATCTCGTAGTAGCGGTCGCCCGACGGCGTCGCGACTTCGACTTCCTCGCCGACCTGCCGCCCAATCAGCGCCCGGCCGAGCGGCGAGTTGTAGCTGATCCGCCCGACCTTGGCGTCCGCCTCCTGCTGGCCGACCAGCTGGTAGCGGACCTTCTTCTCGTCCTCGTCGAGCAGTCCGACGGTGGCGCCGAACACCACCTTGTCGCCCGACAGGGTGGTCGGGTCGATCACCATGGCGCGGCTGAGCCGGTCCTCGATGTCGGCGATCTGCGCCTCGATCTGGCCCTGCCGCTCCTTGGCGGCATGATATTCGGCGTTCTCCGACAGGTCGCCGTGCGCGCGGGCTTCCTCGATCGCATCGACGATCTGCGGACGCTCCAGCTTCAGCCGCTTCAGTTCGTCCTCAAGCTGCCGATAGCCTTCGGCCAGCATCGGAACCTTCTCGCTCGCCATTCTCCGCCCTGTCCTTTGTCAAAACCCCGCCCCGGCGCCCGGAAGCGCTTCAAACAAGCCGGCGGTGGGGGAAATTCACTGTTTGGAGGCGGAATAATAGGACTGGAGCGACCTGACTTCAAGCGGACGTCCCCGCAGCGCCGCGATCGCCCTCGCCACGGCCGCGCTCGCCGCCGCGGTGGTGAAGTAGGGCACCTTGCTGGTCAGCGCCGTGGCGCGGATCGCCTGGCTGTCCTGCAGCGACTGCCAGCCCTCGGTCGTGTTGAAGACCAGCTGCACCTGTCCGTCGAGCAGTCGGTCGACGATATGCGGCCGCCCCTGAGCCACCTTGTTGACCCGCTCGACCGGGATCCCCGCCGCCTCGAGGTGCGCCGCGGTGCCGGTCGTCGCGATCAGCCTGAAGCCCAGTTCGACCATCTGCTTGGCGGTCGCGAGGATCGGTTCCTTGTCGCTGTTCTTGACCGACACGAACACCGTCCCCGAGTCCGGCAGGACGATCCCGCTGCCGATCTGTGACTTGGCGAAGGCGATGTCGAAATCGCGATCGATTCCCATCACTTCGCCCGTGCTCTTCATCTCGGGCCCGAGCACCGGGTCGGTCCCGGGGAAGCGCGCGAAGGGGAAGACGCTCTCCTTCACCGCGATATGGTCGATGTGGCGATCGAGCGGCGGCAGTCCGGCGAGCGCCTCCCCCGCCATGACCCGCGCCGCCATCTTGGCGACCGGCTTGCCGATCGCCTTGGCGGTGAACGGCACCGTCCGACTGGCGCGCGGGTTCACCTCGATCAGGTAGACCTCGCCATCCTTCACCGCGAACTGGATGTTCATCAGCCCCTGGACCTTGAGCGCCAGCGCCAGCTCGCGCGCCTGTCGCTCGATCTCGGCGACCACGCTGTCCGACAGGCTGTAGGGCGGGATCGAGCAGGCGCTGTCGCCAGAATGGACTCCGGCCTCCTCGATGTGCTGGAGCACCCCCGCGATCGCCACGTCGGTGCCGTCCGAGATGGCGTCGACGTCGACCTCGATCGCGTCGCGCAGATAGCGGTCGATCAGCACCGGACTAGTCCCCGACACCTGCACCGCGGTGGCAATGTAATTGTCGAGCTGGGCGATCCCGTCGACCACCTCCATCGCCCGCCCACCCAGCACGTAGCTCGGGCGCAGCAGCACGGGGAATCCGATCCGCTCGGCCACCTGCACCGCCTCGTCGCGGCTGCGCGCAATGCCGTTGGCGGGCTGCTTGAGCCCCAGCTTGCTGACCAGCGCCGCGAACCGCTCGCGGTCCTCGGCAAGGTCGATGCTGTCGGGCGAGGTGCCGAGGATCGGCACCCCCGCCGCCTGCAGCTCGGCCGCCAGCTTGAGCGGAGTCTGCCCGCCGAGCTGGACGATGACGCCCTTGAGTCTGCCCTTCTCGGTCTCCTGCGCGACGATCTCCAGCACGTCCTCGGCGGTCAGCGGCTCGAAATAGAGGCGGTCGCTGGTGTCCGGGTCGGTCGAGACCGTCTCCGGGTTGCAGTTGACCATGATCGTCTCGTACCCGGCATCGCGCAGCGCGAAGGCGGCATGGCAGCAGCAATAATCGAATTCGATTCCCTGCCCGATCCGGTTTGGCCCGCCGCCCAAGATCATCACCTTCTCGCGGTCGGAGACATTGGCCTCGTCCTCCGCCTCGCCGAACAGTGGCGCCTCGTAGGTCGAGTAGAGGTAGGGCGTGGAAGCGTCGAACTCGGCCGCGCAGCTGTCGATCCGCTTGTAGACCGGGCGGACGCCGAGCTTGTGGCGCAGCGCGCGCACCTCGGCCTCGGTGATCCCGCCGGTCATCGCGCGAATGGCGTCGTGGACGATCCCCGATCCGCGCGCATTGGCCTCGCCCATGCCGCGGTGCGCGTGCGCCGAGCGCAGCGCGAGTTGCGCCAGCCGCCCGTCGGAAAAGCCCATCGCCTTCAGCCGGCGCAGGCCCGCCGCGTCCTGCGGCAGCCCCTCGGCGCGGACCTGCTCCTCGGCACGGACGATTTCCGCCAGTCGTTCGACGAACCAGGGATCGAACCCGGCGAGCTGGCAGATCCGCTCGACGGTGAAGTTGTGGCGCAGCGCCTCGGCCGCGACCAGCAGCCGGTCGGGGGTCGAGCGGGTCAGCGCATTCTCGATCACCTCGGGCGCGGCATTTTCGAGCTCGCGCACCCGGTCGAGCCCGCAATAGCCGACCTCCAGCCCGCGCAGCGCCTTCTGCAGGCTCTCGGCGAAGCTCCGCCCGATTGCCATCACCTCGCCGACCGACTTCATCGCGGTCGACAGGATCGCCTCGGCGCCCTTGAATTTCTCGAACGCGAAGCGCGGGATCTTGGTGACGACATAGTCGATCGTCGGCTCGAAGCTCGCCGGGGTCGCGCCGCCAGTGATGTCGTTGGCGATCTCGTCGAGCGTGTAGCCGACCGCCAGCTTGGCCGCGACCTTGGCGATCGGGAAGCCGGTCGCCTTGGACGCCAGCGCCGAGGAGCGCGACACGCGCGGGTTCATCTCGATCACGATCATCCGCCCGGTCTTCGGATCGACCGCGAACTGGACGTTGGAACCGCCTGTTTCGACACCGATTTCGCGCAGCACCGCGATCGAGGCCGAGCGCATCCGCTGATATTCCTTGTCGGTGAGTGTCAGCGCCGGGGCGACGGTGATCGAGTCCCCCGTATGGACCCCCATCGGGTCGATGTTCTCGATCGAGCAGATGATGATGGCGTTGTCCGCGCGGTCGCGGACCACCTCCATCTCATATTCCTTCCACCCGACCACGCTCTCGTCGATCAGCACCTCGGTGGTCGGGCTCGCCTCCAGCCCCGACTTGACGATCTCGAGATATTCCGCGCGGTTGTAGGCGATCCCGCCGCCCGTTCCGCCGAGCGTGAAGCTGGGGCGGATGACGGCGGGAAGACCCACCGTCTCCAGCGCCGCGACCGCTTCCTCGACCGTGTGGACGATCGCCGACTTGGGGCTCTCCAGCCCGATCCGGTCCATCGCGTCACGGAATTTCTGCCGATCCTCCGCCTTCTCGATCGCCTCGGCATTGGCGCCGATGAGCTCGACCCCTAGCCGCTCCAGCGTCCCGTCCTTCGCCAGCGCCAGCGCGGTGTTGAGCGCGGTCTGGCCACCCATCGTCGGCAGCAGCGCGTCGGGCCTCTCCGCCTCGATGATCTTGGCCACCATCGCCGGCGTGATCGGCTCGATGTAGGTCGCGTCCGCCAGTTCGGGATCGGTCATGATCGTCGCCGGGTTGGAATTGACGACGATGACCCGGTAGCCCTCGGCCTTCAGCGCCTTGACCGCCTGGGACCCCGAATAATCGAACTCCGCCGCCTGCCCGATGACGATCGGACCAGCGCCGATGATGAGGATGGAGGAGATGTCGGTACGCTTAGGCATGTGCTTCTTTTCTGGAGATGTGCAGCGCCCCCTCACCCGCTCGGCTCCGCCGAGTCGCCTCTCCCCACTGGGGAGAGGATGATGTACAGGGCATCGGTGCCGACCAAACTCCCTCTCCCCGGCGGGGAGAGGGCTGGGGTGAGGGGGCACCACGCCGATGATGAAGCGACTGACGCCGATCGCGCGCAGGCTTCGGCAAGACAGCACCGACGCCGAGCTGCGCCTCTGGTCCCGCCTGCGTTCCCGTCAGCTCGAAGGCGCGAAGTTCGTCCGGCAATTTCCGATCGGGCGTTATGTCGCGGATTTCGCCTGCCGGTCGGCCCATCTGATTGTTGAGCTTGACGGTGGTCAGCATGGACCGGCCGTCGATGCGACACGGACCCGTGAGCTGGAAGCGTTCGGCTATCAGGTCGTTCGCTTCTGGGATCATGACGTGCTGGAGGACACCGACGCGGTGCTCGAGGCGATCCGTGCCGAGCTCTTGCTGGGGTTCGGCCGACGGGAGTGAATGCGAGGATGGAGCCCCCTCTCCCAACCCTCTCCCCGCTGGGGAGAGGGCTAAGAAAGGGCACCACCGAACTCCCTCTCCCCGACGGGGAGAGGGCTGGGGTGAGGGGTTCCCGAAGCTCTCCTTCACCCCATCATCCCCACGAACCGCTCGAACAAATAGAAACTGTCCTGCGGCCCCGGGCTCGCCTCGGGGTGATACTGCACAGAAAACGCCGGCCGATCCGTCAACTCGATCCCGCAATTGCTGTCGTCGAATAGGCTCACATGCGTCTCCCGCACGTTCGCCGGCAGCCCGCCGCGCTCGACCGCGAAGCCGTGGTTCATGCTGGTGATCTCGACCGCCCCGTCCGCAAGCCGCTTGACCGGGTGATTGGCGCCGCGGTGGCCCTGGAACATCTTGGCGGTGCGGCCGCCGACGGCGAGCGCGAGCAGCTGGTGCCCGAGGCAGATGCCAAACAACGGCTTGCCCGTGTCCAGCATCTGCCGGATCACCGGGATCGCATATTCCCCGGTCGCCGCCGGGTCGCCCGGTCCGTTCGACAGGAAGAAGCCGTCGGGCCGGTGCGCCATGATCTCCTCGAAGGTCGCGGTCGCGGGGACAATCGTCACCCGCGCGCCGGCCTCGACGAGGTTGCGGAAGATGTTGCGCTTGGAGCCATAGTCGACCGCGACGACATGCGCCCGCGCCGGCTCGCCCCCAGCATGCGGCAGCGGCGAGTCGCCATAGCCGAGCTCGATGTCCCACGCCCCGCCCGACCAGTGCTCGACCTGCTCGCGGCTGACGTCTTTCGCCAGGTCCATGCCCTCGAGCCCCGGCCACTCCGCCGCCATGCGCTGCATCGCGTCCATGTCGAACCGCCCGTCCGCGGCGTGGGCGATCACCACCGTCGGCGGCCCCTCCTTGCGGACCAGCCGGGTCAGCGCCCGCGTGTCGACCCCGGCCAGCCCGATCCGCCCGTGACGCGCCATCCAGGTCGGGAAGTCGATCTTCGCGCGGAAGTTGGAGGGCTGGGTCACCGCTTCACGGACGATGCAGCCGATCGCGTGCGGGTCGTCCGCCTCGACATCCTCGTCGTTGGCGCCGACATTGCCGATGTGCGGGAAGGTGAAGCAGACGATCTGCCGCGCGAACGACGGGTCGGTCATCACTTCCTGATAGCCGGTCATCGCGGTGTGGAAACAGAGCTCACCGACCTCCGCGCCTTCAGCCCCGAACCCCTGCCCCCACACGACCCGGCCGTCGGCGAAGACGAGGACTCCCGTCGCGCCCGGCGGCTGGGGCGCGGACAAGGGTCGTGGATCGGCCAAGGCTCTGGGCTCCCGTGCAAGGTTTTGCGACGATGTCGTTAAGCCACAGCCGCTAGGCGCATCGGCCCGGCCCGTCAACGGCTGGTCAGCGTGGGGCAAGAACGCTACGGCGCTGCCATGATCAGGGACGACATCAAGGCCGCGCTGGTGAGCGCCATGAAGAGCGGCGACAAGCCCGCGACCGGCACCATCCGCCTCATCCAGAGCGCGCTCAAGAACCGCGACATCGAGCTTCGCACCGGCACTGCCCCGGCGGACGACGACGCGCTCGTCACCGAGGTGCTGCAGAAGATGATCAAGCAGCGTCGCGAGTCCGTCGAGCTCTACCGCAAGGGCGGCCGCGACGAGCTGGCCGACGCCGAGCAGGCCGAGATTGGCGTCATCGAGCGCTTCCTGCCCAGGCAGCTGTCCGACGACGAAGCGCAGGCCGCGATCCGCACGATCGTCGTCGACACCGGTGCTTCCTCGATGAAGGACATGGGCAAGGTCATGGCCGAGGTGAAGTCGCGGCTGGGCACCCAGATCGAACCGGCCCGTGCCAGCGCGCTGGTCCGCGCCGCGCTCGCTCAAGGGTAACGCGCGACCTCGCGGAACTCGGCCGCGGTCTCGCCGCCGACCAGCGTCTCGCCGTCGAGCGACACCCAGACATGCGCCTTGAGCGGCCCCTCGCCGGGTCGAGCGATCCCGTAGTGGAGCCGCGCGTCATGACCGCGCCGGCGCAGCATCCGCTGCAGCGCCAGACCCTGCGGGAAGCAGACCATCGGCCACGGCAGCTTGCCCGCGGCGCTCACCACTGCGCTGGCCAAATGGCGCGGAGCGACGCCGTCGTCGTGGCCGGCGGCAGGCTGACCGAAGGCGAGTGTCTTGAGAAAGGGGCGGACGCGGATCAGCAGCCAGGCCGCGACCAGCGCCGCGGCCGCCTCGGCAAGCAGGCGGCGCCGCTCGGGCGTGACAGCGGCGAAGCGCGAGAGAAGACGGCGGGCCACGCGCCCCGACTGCCCTCCTCCTGCCGGCCATGCAATACAAAGCGGACGTGGCTCGCTAGACCGGTAGGATGATCGACCGCGCGCCGACCTTCACGCCCGGGTTCCGGCTGCTCGTCGAGGCCTGCCGCGAGGCGTTTGCGCCCGGAGCGACGGCGCGGCTCGAGCCTTGGCTGGAAGCGGGCGCGAAGGAAGCGCTTCCGCTCGCCCGGCGGCACCGCGTGCAGGGGCTGGCCTGGCGCGGGCTCGAACCGCTTGCCGATCGTCTGCCCGAAGCCGTCCGGGCGGGACTCAGTCACGACAGCCGCGACATCGCGCGGACCGGGCTCCAGTCGCTGCTCGCCTGCCGCCAGCTACTCGACGCACACGCACGGGCCGCCATTCCGCTGCTGTTCCTCAAGGGACTGCCGGTCGGCATGCTCGCCTATGGCGCGCCGTTCGTGAAGATGAGCTCCGACATCGACATGCTGGTGCTGCCCGGCCATGTCGAGGCGAGCGCCGACATTCTCGAGGCGCAGGGGTTCGCCCTAGTCCTCCCCCGGCACCGACGCCGGCTCCGCTCCTGGCACGGCTGGCACAAGGAGTCGGTGTGGGAGCGAGGAGACGGACTGGTGGTCGAACTGCACGACGCCGCCGTCAGCCACCCCCGACTGCTCGCCGGTCTCGACGCCAACGCGCCCAGCCAGCCGGTGGAGGTCGCGCCGGGGATCGTCCTGCCGACCTTCGCGGACGACATCCTGTTTGCCTATCTTTGCGTCCACGGCGCCTCCAGCGCCTGGTTCCGGTTGAAGTGGATCTGCGATCTCGCGGCGCTGCTGCGCGAGCGATCGGCGGCGGAGGTGCTCGAACTGCACCGGCGGGCGCTTGCTCTCGGCGCAGGGCGTTGCAGCGGCATGGGGCTGCTCGTCGCCGTTGCCTTGTTCGATCCGCCGTGGCGCGCCGCGGTGGAGGCGCTCGACGACCCGGTCGAACACCGGCTCGCGCGGCTCTCGCTTCGCGAGCTTGCCGCGTCCAAAGCGCCGCTCGACCGCCCATTCGGCTCGGTTGCGCTCCGGCTCAGCCAGCTCGCGCTTGTCCCCAAGCCGGGCGCCGGCGCGGCGGAGGCGCGGCGGCAGGCGATCGAGGTCGTGCGGATGCGGCTCGGGCGCTAGCCGATGCGAAGGTGGCGCGCCTCGCCGCCCTCTTCCGCCGCGGCGGCCTGGGTCAGCGGCAGCGCCATCAACGCGACGCAGTAGGCGAAGACCATCTCGATCGCGATCGTCCGCAGCGGATAGTCGACGATGCTGTGGAGCAGCAGCACGCCGCTGGCGATCGTCGCCGCGCGCGCGTGCCCGCTCCCCGCCGCCGAGCGCCAGATCACCACCGTCCGCCATGCCCACCAGCCGACGAACAGGACGACGAGCAGCAGGCCCGGCAGGCCGGTCTCGAGCGCCAGCTCGAGATAGTCGTCGTGGGCGTGGTTGACGAAGTCCAGGGTCACCGTGTTCGGGTTCTCGCTGGTCGGATAGATGGTCGGGAAGGTCCCGAGACCGCTTCCCACCGGCATGTAGGTCGGGATGAGGCCGACGGTATGATGCGCAAACTCGGCCCGGGTGTCGAAGCTGGCGACCTTGTTGGCGCCGCGCATGCCGGCCGGCACGCCGCCCGAGAGCATGACGGCGACGGCCCCCGCCCCGACGGCCAGCGCCAGCCCGAGCAGCGTCAGGCGGGTGGTGCGGCTGGGCTTCAGGACCAGCGCGGCGGCACCGAGCAGCGCGGGGAGCATGAGCACGGTCGCGGCGATCGAACCGCTGAGCAGGATTCCGAGCAGCAGCAGGAGCAATCCACCCAGCCCCGCGCCGGCGAGCCCGGCCGAGCGGCGGTCGCGCTTGTTTCGGCTCATCCGCATGACCAGCGCGGCAAGGAAGGGCACAGCGGTCACCAGCAGGATCGCGAGGTGATTGGCGTTGGCGAAGAAGCCGGTCGCCGCGCCGAGATTGGTGTCGGGGTAGAGGTACCAGTGCGCCTCATCGCCCGTGTTGCTCACCTGCAGCGTGCCGAGCAGGATGTTGGCCAGCGCAACACCGACCAGCACCAGGCTGAAGCTGCCGCGCCGGACATGCGGGAACCACAGCACGGCCATCAACATCGCAACCGCCGGCAGCAGCGTGAGCGCGGTGGAAAGGCTGGTCGACGGCGCGAGCGACACGGGTGCCCAGGGCAGCGACTGGCCGAGCAGCGCAAATCCAGCCGCGATCGGAGCGCGTCCGGGAAGCGCGCTCCACAGGGCTGGCGGGAGCGGAAGAATCTGGAAGGCGACAAGCAGGACGACCAGCCCGATCATCGCGAGCATGAAGCGGTCGCTGCTCTCCAGCGCCCGGTCCCGGCGCACCCAGACGGTGGCAGCCATGACGGCGACGGCGACAAACTCGAGAAGAAGCTTGCCCCACAATCCCTGCGCACTGCCGCCCAGCAGCAGTCCGAGCGCGAAGAAGGCCGGCAGCCCGAAACGCGCGAAGCGATCGGCCATCATCAGCCCTCCCGTCCGAGCTGCAGCCGCGACACCGTCGCCGACAGCGTCTGGCTGCTGTCCTGCATCCGGCCGACCAGCTCGAGCCGCTGCACCGGGCAGTTCTGCGCCGGAACGACGAAGCTGCCGGCGACCGGCCCACTGCGGAGCGGAAGGCTGCCGAGCACCGCCTTGCTCGCGACGCAGGTCAGCGTCCAGGACAGCGCCCCCTGCGGATTGCCGTCGACGGACATGGCCAGCCGGTAGCGTCCGGGCGACAGCAGCAGGTGTTGGCTGGCGAGGGTCGCGTCGGAACGGCCATAATAGACGATGTTCAGGCCCCCGCTCCCCGGCTCCGCAAGGCCGGCATCGCTGGTCGGAATGGACCAGTTGAACGGTGGCGGGGAGCGCTTGTCGGCAAAGCCGGCATTGTAGAGACCGCCTGCCGGCGCACGCACACCCGACAGGCCGGACCAGACAGTGTAGGCGGCCGCTGCCTGCTCCTTGTCGATCATCGCCTGAGCCAGCGTCTGCACCCATCCAGGCACCGGACGGTTCGGCGCCGGCGTTCCCGCAAGCGCCAGCACCAGCTTCGCATTGTCGGCGTTGGCTGCCAGCGTGGCCAGCACCTGCTCCTTGAGCGCGGGATCGGAGGCAAGGACCGAGCGGACCCGCGCCGGGTCATGGCCCTGCCGCAGATAGGCGGAAATGGCGGGGCCGATCAGGGCGTCGGCGTTGGGCAGCAGCCGCGCCAGCGCCGCCAGTTCGCGCAGGCCGTCGAGGTCGCGGCCGCCGGACAGATAATGCTGGGCGAGGAAATAGCGTGCGGCCACGTTGCGGGGATCGCGTCGGCGAACCTCGGCGAAATCATGTTCGGCGGCTGCCGCACGCCCGCTTGCGACCGCCTGGGTACCGGCGACCAGGAATGGCGCCGTGGCGAGCGGCGCAGCGGCAAGGCTGCCGCCGACTTCCGCGATAGCGTCGGCCGACGGCGCTTGGCCCTTCGCGGCGGCTTCGCCGATCTTGGTGAGCCCCTGCTGGATGCGGACCTGGGGGTGCCCCGGCCAGACCGCCGCCGCAGCCTGCGGATGATTGGGCAACAATGCATCGGTCAGCCCGACCCGCAGCACCGCGGCGCCGAGCAGCACCGCGCCAACCCCCACCAGCGCCCGTCGCAACTCGGTCAGACCTGCTGCGGGATCAGCTGGATACGCGGACGCTTGTCGCCGACCTCGTCATAACGATAGGCCGAATAGCCGTAGCCGTAACCGCTCGAGGCCTCGTTGGCCTTGGTCAGCGTGGCGCCGATCACCTGGGCACCCGTGGCTTCGATCCGGTTCAGCGCGTCGATCACGGCGCGGGTACGGGTCCGCCCCGCCTCGACCACCAGCATGACGTTGCGGCATGCCGCGGCGAGCAGCGGGGCATCGGCGAGGCCGAGCACGGGCGGAGCATCGACCAGCACCATGTCGAAGTGCTGCAGCGCCTCGGTGAGGATCTCGGCGAAGCGGCCCGTCGACAGGAGGTCCGCCGGGTTGGGCGGACGCGCGCCGCAGGGCAGCAACCACAGGCCTTCGTGCTGCGTCGGCATGATGTCGCCGTCGATCTTGTCGTGCGAGGTCAGCAGGCGCGTCAGCCCGCGCTGGTCGCTCGACGATTTGAATGCGGGGTTGCGCAGGTCGGCGTCGATCAGCAGCACCTTCTGGCCGCGGCGGGCGCAGTTCTGGGCCAGCGCAAGGCAGGTCGACGACTTGCCCTCGGCCGGCCGCGCACTGGTCAGGGTCAGCACCCGCGGCGTGCCGCTGTCGGTACTGAACCGAAGCGAGGTGAGCACCGCGGAGTGGGCCTCCGAGACGGTCGAAGTCGGATCGCGCAGCTCATCGAGGAACTCGGTTTGCGCCCGCGCCTTCGGGATGGCGCCGAGGCAGGCGATGCCGAGCTTGGTCCGGACATCCTCGCGATTGCGGATGGTGTCGTTGATCAGCTCGAGCGCCACCGCCGCCGCGATCCCGGCAAGAAGACCGGCCAGCGTGCCGATCATCAGGTTGAGCAGCAGGTTGGGCTTGAACGGTCCGCCCGGCACGTCGGCATGGTCGACCACGGACACCGGAGCGGTGCCGATCCCGCCGGCGACGCCGATCTCCTTGTAGCGCTGCAGCAGGGCGTCATACAGCGACCGGTTGGTATCCACGTCGCGCTGGAGGATGTTGTACTGGATGCTCCGGCCCCGCAGGTCGAGCACGGAACCCTTGAGCCCGGCGACCCGCGCGCGCAGGCCATTCTCCGCCGACACGGCAGCCTGGTATTCGGCCTCGACCCCCGACACGCGACCGCTGACCGCCGTCGCCGACTGGGCCGCGATCTGGCGGTCGAGTTCGGCGATCTGCTTGCGCTCGGCGAGCATGTCCGGATGCTCGGGCTTGAAGGTGCCGAGCTTCTGTTGATAGTCCGCCTCGAGCGCCGCCTTCTGCGTGCGCAGCGGAGCCCCGGCCTCGAGACCCGCCGACTGCGCGGCCAGCCTGGCCGACCGGACCGCGCCTTCCGCCGACACCCGCTTGGCCGTGGCGTCCGCCAAGGCCTTGTTCAGCGCAACGAGCGAGTCTCCCTGCAGCGACGACGTATCGCCGGTGGGCTTGCCGTCCGCCCCCGCAGAGGCGGTGTTGATGATGCCTTGCGACTGGGCATAGGCGACCAGCTGCCGCTCGCCCCGCTCGAGATCGCCGCGGACCTTGGCGATCTGGTTCTGGAGGAAGGTCCGCGCGTAGGCGCTCGCCTCGAACTTGCGCTGGAGATTGGAGTTGATGAACGAATCCGCGATCCCGTTGGCGATCCGCGCGGCGCGCTGCGGGTTGGTGTCGACATAGCTGAAGCGGATCAGCGTGCCTTCTTCCGGCGCGATCACGTTCAGCCCGCCCTGGATGCGCCCGGCAGCGGACTTGATCCGCGACTGCGCTGTCCCCCCGGTTCCAACGAAGTCCGCGTCGGCCGCGAGGTTGAGATCCTGGGCGACCCGCTCGGCCAGGCTACGGCTGCCCAGCAGCCCGACCTGGGTCGCCACCGCGTCCCACGCCTGCGCGCCGCCCTGCTGGCGCTGCCGCGATTGTTCGTCCGAGACATCGACCGACGGCGGGTTGACCTCGATCGTGACCCAGGTCTTGTACAAGGGACGGGTCAGCAGCGTCATCGCGACGCCGAGCGCCAGGCCGACCGCGAGCGCGGAGATGATCAGCCAGCGCCACTCGGAAATGATCCGAAGCAGGCTCGCGAGGTTGAGCTCGGACGCGGGATGGTAGCGCCGCTCCTCATAGTAGCGGCCGTCGCGAAGATCGTTCCGCTCCAGTGCAAGCGTGCCCGGCTCGGTCGGTAGAGCCAGGTTCTTTCCATTGTCGTTCACAGGCACTCCGACTGGAAGCTCAGAGCCCGAGCGGGCTGAAGACGTTGAGGAGCGGAAGCGACGTGAGGATCTGCTTCTGCGTATTCTTGACCGACGAGCCGTCGACGATAACGATGTCGCCGGGATAGATCTGCGGGTCGGGCGACTGGCCACGACGGATGTCGGTCAGGTCGAACGCCGCCGCCTGGCGCTTGCCGCCGATCTGCCGGAAGACCGCGACCCGGCGGGCGTTGGCGTCTTCCTTCAGGCCGCCGGCCGCGGCGATGACCTGGATGAGCGTGACCGAACCGAAGGCGGGGATGACCCCCGACTTGTTCACCGCGCCGTCGACCGTGACGCTGTTGCGGGTCGACTCCTTGACGCCGACGCTGACCTCCGGGTGGACCAGATACTTGGCCCCGAGCAGCGAGGTGACCTCATCCTTCACCTCGACCGGCGTCTTGTCGATCACCTTCAACTCGCCGACCAGCGGCATCGAGATGTTGCCGAGCAGATCGACGTCATAGTCCGAGCTGAGGTCCGGCTGCTTGAAGACCTTGATCGCCAGCTTGTCGAGCGGCGCGATCCGGTAGTCCGCCCCCAACGGCGTCAGGCTGGGCGCGTCCGGCTTGCCGAGCGCCACGTCATAGGGGATGGGCCCGCCGCGCTTGTCCGCGCAGCTGGGGAGGAGGGTGGTCAGCATGAGGGTTGCCGTCGCGGTCGCCCGGACGGAGAACGTGCGCTGAGGTTTGTTGTTGGTCACGGGCCCTCCTACACCAGCAGCTCGCCCGAAGCGCAAGCCTAAGCGCTTCGAATAGCGGCTAAACGAGCGGAATGTTGGTTCGTTTCATCAGCGACACGATCGCCGCCCGCGGACTGCAGCAGCCAGCGCTGCTCGCCCTCGAAGCCCATCGCGCTGAGCCGATCCGTGCGATAGGCGCCGGTATCGAGCGCGATCCGGTTGGACAGCTCCACCACTTCGTCGTGGATGGTATGGCCATGGACGACCAGCGCCTCGTGCCGGTCACCGTGCGACAGGAAGGGTTCGCGGATCCAGCGCAGGTCGCTGCGCGCCTGCTGCTCGAGCGGGACGCCGGGCCGGATCCCGGCATGGACGAACAGATAGTCGCCGAGGCTGAGCGTGTCGCCGAAGCCACGGATGAAGGCGACATGGTCGGGCGGGATTACCTGGCGCACCAGCGCCAGCGCTGCCGGATCGTCGAGCTCGGCCAGCTGCCCGGCCGCCACGCCATAGCTGGCGAGACACTCGGTGCCGCCGAAGCGGAACCACTGCCGCATCAGGCCGACGTCGCCGTCGAGCACCTGCAGCAGCACCTCCTCATGGTTGCCCATCAGGAATACGCTGCGCCACCCGTGCGGCTTCCAGGAGCGCAGCCGGTCGATCACCTGCGCCGACCAGGCGCCGCGGTCGATGAGGTCGCCGAGCATCACCAGCAGGTTGCGCGAGTTGCCCCGCGCCTGGGCGTCGGTGACGATGTCGTCGAGCAGCGGCTCGAGCAGGTCGAGCCGGCCGTGGACGTCGCCCACCGCATAGGCGCGGTAGCCTGCCGGCACCGATGGCGTGCCGCCCTTCCTCTTGAACAGGCCGAACATGTGAGTCGTCGATTTCCCCTGCGCTGCTCAGCCGGCGGCGGGCCCGATCGCCGCCCTGATTGCATTCACGTAGCGCTCGACGACTATAGCCTCGTCGAACTCCACTTCCACCCCCCGCCGTGCGGCCGCCGCCAATATTTGCTTTTGCGAGAAGGGCATGGCGGCGAAGCGGAGCATCGCCTCTGCCATCGAATCGGCTGACCGGACGCTGAACGAGAGGCCGTTCACCCCGTCGCGAACCAGCTCCCGGTTGCCCGGCACGTCCGAGGCGAGCAGCGGCCGTTCCATCGCCGCGCCCTCCAGCAGCACCCGCGACAATCCCTCGCGATAGGAGGGCAGGACGATCGCGTCGGCCCAGTCGAGATGCGGCCGCACGTCGTCCGCCGCGCCGCGATAGTCGAGGATCCCCTCCCCCACCCAGCCGTCGAGTTCCTCGCGGGTGATCGCGGTGCGGTTGGCGACGCCGAGCGGCCCCAGCAGCGCGAAGCGGCAGTCGGGACGTGCCGCCCGGACAATTCGCGCCGCGTCGGCGAACTCGCGCACGCCCTTGTCCCCGATCAGCCGGCCGACGAACAGGAAGCGTGTCTCGCCCGTCGCGTCGCCGCTTCGCCGCGTCGGCCGGAAGCGCGCGAGATCGACTCCCGACCCCGGCAGGAGCCCCGCCTGTTCCGGACGGACGATCCCGCGGTCGACGAACAGCGCCCGGTCCTCGCGGTTCTGGAAGAAGACGAGCGCGGCGCGCCGGAACGCGGCGGTGTAGAGGCCGGTGATCAGCTTCTCGAGGGAACCGCCACGGATGAAGGCGGTCCCGAGCCCGCTCACATTGGCGATTGCCGGGATGCCGAGCTGCCCGGCGGCGAGGCAGCCGTAGACGTTCGGCTTGGCAGTGAAGCCGCAAAAGGCGGCCGGGCGGCGGCGGCGCAGCAGCCGCCAGTAGCGGACCGCCAGCCGGGCATCCTCCAGCGGGTTGAGGCCGTCGCTTCGAATCGCGATCGGCTCGACCGCCGCCCCGGCGCGGGACAACAGGCCCTCGCTACCGTCGAGCGGGGCCGCTCCTGTGACCTGAAAGCCACGTTCCTGCAGCCCCTTGAGTAGCGCACCCCGGAAATTTACGAGGTTCCAACAACTGTTCGCAGAAAGGACAATCTCGGGTTTTGCGGCATTCATCCGGTTCGTCATGCGGGCCCCCGATGCGGGAAGCCAGCAATTTCGGACGAGAATGGAACCGATGCGCAACTAACCCCGATTTATGTCGTTTCATAACTTGGCTTAAAGGCTTGCTGAGGCTAAAGCCGTGGGAGAAGTAAACGGAGTGCTCGGATGACAAGGCGGGGAATGATCAAATTTGGTGCGTCGCTGGCCAGCGTGGCGATGGCGTTCAGCACTCCGGCTTTTGCGGCTGCGCAGGTTTCGCAGACGGTTAGCCCGTGGGTCGCGCTGAGCGCCTTCGGCGTGCAGAGCGCGGCGAATGCGGTCTGCGCCGGTGGCGCGGCGGCAGCGACCGCGGCGCAGGGTGCGCCGGCCGGTTGCGTCCTGCCCGTGACCGACGCCCCGGCGCCGGTTCCGACCACCGAAGCCGCTCCGCCCCCGCCTGCTCCGGTCGAGGCCGTTCCGGTCGCCGCCAGTGCCGGCATCGGCGCCCTCCCGCTCCTGCTGGCGCTCGCCGCGGTCGTCGGGATCGGCGCGCTGATCGCCTCGAAGGGCAGCAGCGCGAACTTCCGCAACTTCAGCCCGTCCTAAGCGCCGGGTCAGGATCAACAGGGAAGGGCCGCCGGAGCGATCCGGCGGCCTTTTTCATGTCCGCTCGATGAGGCGGCGCGCCGCCTCGACGTGCATCCGCTCGATCATCGCGCCCTCGAACCGCTCCGCGCCACCGCTCGCCGCCGCGACGAGCCGCCGGGCGCGGTCGAGCTCCTCGGGGCGCGGTGCCCAGGCCGCGTGACAGGCCTCCACCTGGGCAGGGTGGATCAGGCTCTTTCCGTCGAACCCGAACGCCCGCCCCTCCGCGCACTCCGCGGCGAGCCCGTCTTCGTCCTCGAGCCCGTTGAACACGCCGTCGAACACGGGAATGCCGGCGGCGCGGGCCGCGAGCACCGTCATCTGCAACGCGGCGAACAGCGGCGTCCGGCCGGAACCCGGCGGGATGCGGAGTTCGGCCCGGAGATCGTTGGTGCCGGCGATCAGCGCGGCCGCCTCGCGGGCGATGGCCGGGGCGTGGATCACCCCGGCGGGAGTCTCGATCATCGCCGCCACCGGCTTGCCGGTCAGCGTGGCCACCTCGGCGATCACGGCCGGGCCGTCGGTCCGCGGCACCACCACGAAGTCCGCCCGCGAGGCGGCGACCGCCGCCACGTCGGCGCCGTGCCACTCACTCGCAAGCCCGTTGACGCGAATACCGATCGCGCCGGACCAGGCTTCGGCCACCGCCGCGACGGCGGCCGCGCGCGCCTCGACCTTGGCCTCGGGGCGGACGGCGTCCTCGAGGTCGAGAACGACGGCATCGACGCCGAGCGTGCGCGCCTTGGTGATCGCCCGCGGGTTGGAGGCGGGAAGGAAGAGGAGCGAGCGGCGCTCCGCCAAGACCTGGGTCATCGCTGCGCTCCCTGCAGGGTGGGCTGGTCGAACGCCTCACCGGCATAGGCGCCGTCGGCATCCACCCAGTGGAGGAAGAGGTGGGCCGAGCTGCGGTTGGGGTTGGGCTCGAGCCGGCCGTGGCGATGGTGGACGCCCTGGTACAGGACCGCGTCCCCGGCCCGCATCGCGACCGAGCCGTACGCGCCCTCGCCGAAGTCCGCCTGGACCACCCGGTCGAGCCCGGGGCGGCGCTCGCGCTCCACGCTGAGCGCCCACGGCCGGTCGTCGTCGAGCTGGAGGGTCAGCGACAGGCTGTGCTCGCAGGCGGGGCGGTCGCCGTGGACCCGGCAGACGTCGCCCTGCTGGTAGATGCGGAAATAGGCGTAGGTCGGGAGCAGCCGGCAGCCGGCGATCGCCGCCACCGCCGGGGTCAGCCCCCACAGGAAGCCGGCGAGCGGCGCATAGGCGTGGCTGTAGACCTCGATCGCCGGCTTGGTCAGCAGCGGCCCGTTCACCGCGTAGCGCGCGGCGTTGCGGGCGAGGTCGAGGTCGGCGGCGAGCCGGCCGTAGAAGGCGTCGAGCACCGCGGTGGGGAAGAACTGCGGAAGCGCGACATAGCCGTCCGCGCGGTAGCGCTCGCCCCGGCTCCGTCCGTCCGCTTCCGCCGTCTCGCCCGTCACCTGCCGTCCCGCCGAAATCTGTTTGAGCTTGCGCCTCGCCGGCTCATAAGTGCGCGACCAATTGGGGGGAAGTCATGCTGACCAGCTTTCTGATGGCCGTGGTGATCCTGGTCGTCCTTTTCGTGATGATGAGCGTCAAGATCGTCCACCAGGGCTACCGCTACACGATCGAGCATTTCGGCCGGTTCGTTCGGGTGGCCGACCCGGGCTTCAACTTCGTCCCCGCCTTCTTCTACCGGGTGGGCCGGCGCATCAACATGATGGAGCAGGTGCTCGACATCCCGGGGCAGGAGATCATCACCAAGGACAATGCCATGGTGGCGGTCGACGGCGTGGTCTTCTTCCAGGTGCTGGACCCGGCCAAGGCGGCTTACGAGGTCAGTGACCTCTATACTGCGATCACCGCGCTCTCGACGACCAACCTCCGGACGGTGATGGGCTCGATGGACCTCGACGAGACGCTGTCGAAGCGCGACGAGATCAACGCCCGGCTGCTCAGCGTGGTCGACCATGCGACCGAGAGCTGGGGGGTGAAGATCACTCGCGTCGAGCTGCGCGACATCCGTCCGCCCGCCGACATCGTCAACGCGATGACCCGCCAGATGAAGGCCGAGCGCGAGAAGCGCGCCGCGATCCTCGAGAGCGAGGGGCTGCGCGCGAGCGAGATCCTGCGGGCGGAGGGCGAGAAACAGTCCAAGATCCTCCAGGCCGAGGGGCGCAAGGAGGCCGCCTTCCGCGAGGCCGAGGCGCGCGAGCGCGCGGCACAGGCGGAGGCGAGCGCCACGAAGGCGGTCAGCGACGCAATCGAGCAGGGCAGCGCGCAGGCGATCAACTATTTCATCGCGCAGAAGTACGTCGAGGCGATCAGCCAGTTCGCCACCTCGCCCAACGCCAAGACCATCCTCTTCCCGGTCGAGGCGACCCAGCTGATCGGGACGCTGGGCGGGATCGGCGAGCTGGCGAAGGAAGTGCTGGGGAGCGGCGATGCGGCGAAGGCCCCCGCCCCGGCCCCGCGCGAGCGGCGGGTCGCCCCGCCCGCGTCGCCGACCGGCCTCCCCTCCGCCGGCCAATGATCCCGGCCGGGCTCGAACCGGGCTGGATCTGGGCGATCGGCGGCGTTCTGCTGCTGATCGCCGAGATCGTCGCGCCCGGCTTCTTCCTCGTCTTCGTCGGCGCGGCGGCGATCGTCACCGGGCTGTTCGCCCTGCTCTTCCCGCTCGGCCTCGCCGCGCAGCTGCTGCTGTTCGCGCTCTACGCGGTGGTCGCGGTGATGGCCGGCCGCAAGATCTACGCGCGGGCGGGCACCCCGGCGAGCGACCCGCACCTCAACGACCGCTCGGCCCGGCTGATCGGCCGCTCGGTGCTTGTCACCCGGGCGATCGACGGGCACGGCGGCCGGGTCCGGGTCGGCGACGGCGAATGGAGCGCTCGGGGCGGCCCGGCGGACGCCGGGGACCAGGTCAGGATCGTCGCGGTCGAGGGCAACTGCCTGATCGTGACCCGCGAGCGCTTGTCAGGAGAGACGAATGAGTGATGCGTATGTGAGCCGGCGGGACGCGCTGGCGCTGGCGGGAGCGGCGACGATCGCCGCGACCGGCCAGGCGGCGGCAGCCCCGGCGGCGGCGCCGGCCTCGCCCCGCCCGGCCAGCGCCGCCGACGCGGCGGCCGACCGGCTGCTGGCGCAGGTCGCCGACGACTATATGGCGCTCTCCCCCGAGACCGCGACCAGCCTCAACATCGACAAGGGCCCGCGCGCCGCGGCCAAGTTCCACCTCGGCGACCGCAGCCAGGCCGGCCAGGAAAGGTTCGCGGCGATGGTCCGTCGCAACCTCGCCCGGGCCGAGGCGGTCGACACGTCGCGCCTGTCCGCGGCGAACCGCACCAGCGTCGAAGTGGTCAGGAGCGCCTACCGCACCGCGCTCAAGGGCTACGCCCTGCCCTATGGCGACGTGGCGGTCGGCGGCTATCGCAACAGCCCCTATGTGGTCAGCCAGAACACCGGCGCCTATCTCGACACGCCGAGCTTCCTCGACACCGATCATCTGGTCGAGAACCGCACTGACGCCGAGGCCTATCTGTCGCGCCTGGCCGAGCTCCCGGCGCAGCTCGACGGCGAGCTGGGACGGATGCGCGCGGCGGCGGCCAAGCGGCTGGTCCCGCCGGCCTTCCTGATCGACAAGGCGGTGCGGCAACTGGGGATCGCCGCCAAGGACGCGCGCGACGGCGGCGACATCGTCTCCTCGCTGACCAAGCGCACGACCAAGATCCCGGGCGAGTGGGGCCCGCAGGCGACGCGAATCGCGCGGGAGACGGTCGCGCCGGCGCTCGAGCGGCAGATCGCGGAGCTGACCCGCCAGCGCGCGGCGGCCACCAACGACGCCGGCATGTGGTCGCGCCCCGCGGGCGACGCTTATTACGCCTATGCCTTGCGGGCGAGCACCACGACGGAGCTGTCGGCGGACGAGATCCACCGCCGCGGCCTTGCCGAGCTGGCCGAGCTGCACGGCCGGATGGACCCGATCCTGAAGTCGCTCGGCTATACGCAAGGGTCGGTCGGCGAGCGGATGAAGGCGCTGGCGAAGGACCCGCGCTACAAGTTCAGCGACGGCGACAAGGGCCGCGCCGAGATCGTCGCCTTCATCGGCGAGCGGCTGAAGATCATGCGCGCGGTGCTCCCGCGCGCCTTCCGCACGCTGGTCAAGGGCAACCTCGAGGTGAAGCGGATCCCGGTCGCCCAGCAGGAGGGCGCCCCCGGCGCCTTCGGCGGCCCCGGCTCGCCCGACGGCAAGATCCCCGGCAAGTTCTGGATCAATCTCAGGACCCCCGACCTCCACAGCAAGTACAGCCTGCCCGACCTCGCGGCGCACGAGGCGATCCCCGGCCACGTCTGGCAGGGCGAATATACGTTCGCCCTCCCCCGCATCCGCACCATCCTCGCCTTCAACGCCTATTCGGAAGGCTGGGCGCTCTACGCCGAGCAGCTGGTCGACGAGCTCGGAGTCTACGACCGCGACCCGGTCGGGCGGCTCGGCTTCCTCCAGTCGATCGCGTTCCGGGCCTGCCGGCTGGTGGTCGACACCGGGATCCACTCCAAGCGCTGGACCCGCGAGCAGGGCGTGCAGTTCTTCGTCGACCGCAACGGCTCCAATCCGCTCGAGGTGGCGAGCGAGGTCGACCGCTACTGCAGCTGGCCGGGCCAGGCCTGCGGCTACAAGATCGGGCAGGACCGGATCGTCCAGCTGCGCGGCAAGGCGCAGCGCGCGCTCGGGGCGAAATACGACCTGAGGGACTTCGACGACGCGGTCGTTCAGGGCGGCAACGTGCCGCTCGACGTGCTCGCGCTCAACATCGACGATTATATCGCCCGCACCCGGCGTGCCTGACCGGCGCCGCACCCGCCGTCCCGGCCTTGGCCGGAGCGACGGGTGCCGGCACCAGGCCTAGCGCGAGGTGCCGGTCAGGCCGCCGAGGATCCGGTTGAGCGGGTTGGACGTGTCGCCGTCGCGCCCGAACAGGCCGCCGAGCAGCCCGCCGAGGCCGCTCGGCCCGCCGGCGAGCAGGCCGCCGCTGTGCTGCGTCTCCGGGGCTGCGCCGGTGGGGTCGCCCCCCGCGGCGCCGGCATCGGCGGTCGCGCCATGGCTGTGCGCCTGCTTCCAGAAATAGCCCGCCGCGAGCATCGCGACGATCGGCAGCATCCGCTTCAGCAGGTCGGGCGAGAGGCCGGTCTGCTGCGCGGCATGGTCGGCGACCGCGCGACTGTTGTCCTTGTTGCCGAAGATCCGGCCGAGCACGCCGTTGCCCTGTGACACGTCGGTCGGCGCGGCACTGGTCGCGTTGTCCATCAGCCCGCCGCCGCCGAGGCCGCCGAGCATGCCGATCAGCCCGCCGAGACCCTGCGGCTGGCCCTCGGCATGGTTCTGCATCCCGCCGAGCACCGCCGGCAGCAGGGCCGCCATGCCGGTCTGCGCCGTCTGCTGGTCGACCCCGAGCTCGCGCGAAATCGCGTCGGCACCGCCGGCCTGGGTCAGGGCGTCAAGCATACTCATGGTTCGTCTCCCGTTTTGCCCGTTCAATGAGCGTGACGGGCCGGCGTTCCGGGTCAGGGCATGGTGCGAAGGTCGGGTGCGACGAACCGCCGGCGCGCCTCGACGCTGAACAGGCGCTCGCGCGACCAGAAGCGCAGCGGCCAGTCCCGGCGCCCCATCGGCGAGAGCAGCAGCTCGTTGGCGAGCCGGTGAAGCGGCGCCGAGCGGTCGGCTTCCGCCAGGAACAACCGGACGCCGTGGAGGAAGGCGCGGGTGATCGTCTCGTGATAGCCCTCGGTGTCGCTGTTCACGCCCCCGACGCTCGCGTTGTACCGGCGGATAATATCCGCCAGGTCGCGATCGAGGTCGAGGTCGGGGCGCCGCAGCAGCAGGTAGAGCGTCGCCGCGAGGTGCGCTTCGTGGGTCCATTCGTCGCGCGGGAGCGAGCGGGCGAGCAGCCCCTCGCCGACCCGGACGACGCCTTCATCGTCCGCGAACAGGCGCGGGGTCAGCATCTTGGTCATGACGGTCCTCGTTGTTGAGCAATGAGCGGTGCGCCGGCAAGGCGCAGCGAGCCGCGCCCGGAACCATCATGGTCCCGGCGCGCGGCATCATTGCTCGACCGTCTTGTGGAAGGCCTCAGGCCGCTTCTTGAACGGTGACCCGGGGCTTGCACTGGCGCACGCCCTCTTCGACATGCTCCTCGAACTGCGCGAAATTGTCGCAGAACAGGTCGACGAGCTTGGCCGCGGTGCGGTCATACTCGTCCTTGTCCGGCCAGGTGGTCCGCGGGTCGAGGATCGCGCCGTCGACACCCGGCACCGACACCGGCACCTCGAATCCGAAGTTCGGGTCCTTGCGGAACTCGGCGTTGTTGAGGCTGCCGTCGAGCGCGGCGTTGAGCAGCGCGCGGGTGGCCTTGATCGGCATGCGCTTGCCGACGCCGAACTTGCCCCCGGTCCAGCCGGTGTTGACCAGCCAGCAGGTCACCCCGCCTTTGGCGATCCGGTCGCGCAGCAGGTTGCCGTAGACCGACGGGTGGCGCGGCATGAACGGCGCGCCGAAGCAGGTCGAGAAGGTCGCCTCGGGGTCGGTCACGCCGATCTCGGTCCCGGCCACCTTGGCGGTGTAGCCCGAGAGGAAGTGGTACATCGCCTGGTCCGGGGTGAGCCGGGCGATCGGCGGGAGCACGCCGAACGCGTCGGCGGTCAGCATGATGAGGTTTTTCGGGACCGGCCCCATGTTGGCGCCCGAGGTGTTCGGGATGAAGTCGATTGGATAGACGCCGCGGCTGTTCTCGGCGAGCGTCGCGTCGTCGAGGTCGAGCTCGCGCGTCGCCGGGTCCATCACGACATTCTCGAGCAGCGTGCCGAACCGCTTGGTGGTCGCGAAGATCTCCGGCTCGGCCTCGGCCGACAGGCGGATCATCTTGGCGTAGCAGCCGCCCTCGAAGTTGAAGACCGCGGTGTCCGACCAGCCATGCTCGTCGTCGCCGATCAGCGTGCGGTTGGGATCGGCCGACAGCGTCGTCTTGCCGGTGCCCGACAGGCCGAAGAAGATCGCGGTGTCGCCGTTCTGGCCGATGTTGGCCGAGCAGTGCATCGGCATGATCCCCTGCTCCGGAAGCAGGTAGTTCAGCAGGCCGAACACGCTCTTCTTCATCTCGCCGCCATATTCGGTGCCGCCGATCAAGATCAACTTCTCGCTGAGGTTGACCGCGATCACCGTCTCGGTGCGGCAGCCGTGGCGGGCGGGGTCGGCGCGGAAGCTCGGCAGGTCGATGATGGTGAACTCGGGTACGAAGCCCGGCAGGTCGCCCGCGTTCGGCCGCACCAGCATCGTGCGGATGAACAGGTTGTGCCAGGCATATTCGTTGATCACGCGAACCTTGACCCGGTGCTCGGCCTGCGAGCCGCCGTAGAGGTCCTGCACGAACAGGGTCGGCTTCTCGCCGAGCGCCTTGAGGAAGTCCTCCTTCAGCGCGGCGAAGTGCGCCGGCTCCATCGGCTTGTTGGACTTGCCCCACCAGACATTGTTCTCGGTCTCCGCGTCACGGACGGTGAACTTGTCCTGCGCGCTGCGGCCGGTGTGCTTTCCGGTCTTGACCACCAGCGGCCCGTCCTTGGCGAGCTCGCCCTCGCCACGCTGCACGGCAAGCTCGACCAGCGGCGCGGTGGTCAGGTTCCAGTGCAGTTCGGCCGTGGTCGCAAACCCCTGCGCCTCAAGACCATGGCTCGGTACACGCTCGCTCACGTTGGAAACCCTCCCGCTAAGATAAAAGGGCGCACGGACAGCTCGGTCCGACGCCGCATACGTATGCGTAGCGCTCCTCTATCAACTTAGTTCCCGCGTGGCAAAGCGGCGGCCTTGCTTGTCTGGCCCCCGTCCCACCGCTAGACGACCGGAAGGATGACGCGCGCGGCCGGGAACCTTTCGCCATGAGCCAGGTGATCGCGCTGGTCGATGACGACCGCAACATCCTGACCTCCGTCTCGATCGGGCTCCAGGCCGAGGGGTTCGTGACCCGGGTCTACACCGACGCGGCGACCGCGCTGAAGGCGATCCGCGACAATGTGCCGGACCTCGGCGTGTTCGACATCAAGATGCCGGCGATGGACGGGATGGAACTGCTGCGCCGGCTGCGCGAGGGCGGCGGCCGAGCCGGGGCGATGCCGGTCATCTTTCTCACCAGCAAGGACGACGAGCTGGACGAGGCGCTCGGGCTGGCGATGGGCGCGGACGACTATATCGCCAAGCCGTTCAGCCAGCGCCTGCTGATCGCCCGGATCCGCGCGATCCTTCGCCGCGCCGAGCTGTCGGCCGGCGGCGAGGCCGCCGACGGCGGGACCGAGCCGGAAGTGCCGCAGATCGTCCGCGGGCGGCTGGCGATGGACCCGGCGCGACACCGCGTCCTGTGGGACGGGCGCGAGGTCTCGCTGACCGTCACCGAGTTCATGATCCTCGAGGCGCTCGCGCAGCGTCCCGGGGTGGTCAAGAACCGCAACCAGCTGCTCGACGCCGCCTACCAGGAGGACGTGTTCGTCGACGATCGCACCATCGACAGCCACATCAAGCGGATCCGCCGCAAGTTCCGCGGCGCCGACCCCAGCTTCAACGCGATCGATACGCTCTACGGGGTTGGCTACCGCTTTGGCGAGGAGTGAGCCCGGGCCGGCCCTGTTGCCGGAAGCGGAGGAGGAGCCGCCGGCCCCGCACTTCGCCGGGCGCCTGACGCTCACCTACAGGATCCTGGCGGTCAACATCCTGACCGTCGCGCTCTTCCTGCTCTCTATCTTCTACCTCGACGCGTTCCGCAACCAGATTGTCAGCGAGCGCCAGCGGACGGCGCGGGACGAGGTGCAGCTGGTCAGCGCGGGCCTCGCGGAGCTGCCGCAGGCGCGGGTCGGGCCCTGGCTCCACGCGCTCGGCGACCAGACCGGGAGCCGGTTCCGCATCTTCGCACCGGACGGGCGGCTCCTCATCGACAGCTGGCGCTACGGGCCGCCGACCTACGTCCTGCGCGATCCCAAGCTGCAGGGCTGGGACAAGACCGCGGCGCGCGCGCTCGACCGCGGCTTCAACCGGCTGGTCGGCTACCCGGGGCTGCCCGACTTCGTCGAGGCCGCCGACGACCGGGCCGAGGGCTGGCCCGAGATTGCGGAGGCCAGAGCCGGCGGCACTTCGGTGAGCCGGATCCGGCTGGCCCCCGACGCGACCCCGGTCCTCTCCGCGGCGATGCCGATCCCCGGCGGCGGCGCGCTGCTGTCGACCGACAATGACCGCGACATCACCCGGACCGTCCGCCTGCAGCGCTCGCGGCTGGGCATCGCGCTGGTCCTGATCAGCCTCTTGTCGGTCCTGCTCTCGATCTTCCTTGCGCGCACCATCGTCCGGCCGCTGCGCCGCCTCGCCATCGCCGCGCACCGGGTGCGGCTCGGCCGCGCCCGCGAGGTGCGGGTCCCGCTGCTGCCCGCGCGGCACGACGAGATCGGCACGCTGGCCCGCGCGCTGGCCGACATGACCCGGACGCTGCAGCACCGGCTCGACAATATCGAGGCGTTCGCGGCCGACGTCACCCACGAGCTCAAGAACCCCCTCGCCTCGCTGCGCAGCGCGGTGGACGGGCTCGAGCGGATCGAGGATCCGGCGCTCCGCCGGCAGCTGCTCGACGTCATCCGCCAGGACGTGCTGCGGCTCGACCGGCTGGTCGGCGACATCGGCGAAGCGGCCCGGACCGACGCCGAGCTCGCCCGCGCCCGCTTCATCCCGGTCGATCTCGGAGAGCTGATCGAGCAGCTGTGCCGAAGCTGGGACCAACGGCGGATGAAGGGCGACGTCCGGCTCGCCTTTGCCCGGCCGCGGAAGAACTCGACGATCGTCCTCGGCGAGCCCAACCGGCTGAGCCGGGCGATCGACAATCTCATCGACAATGCGATCAGCTTCTCCCCGCCCGGGGGGTTGGTCGAGATCGCCGCCGCCCGGGTTGGCGCAGACGTGCGGGTGCGGATCGACGACGAGGGACCGGGCGTTCCGCCCGCCTCGCGAGAAGCCATCTTTAACCGATTTCATTCAGTACGGCCCGAGGCCGACGAGTTCGGCCGGCATTCGGGGCTCGGCCTTGCGATCGCCCGCGCGATCGTCGAGGGCCATGACGGGGAGATCAGTGTGGCAGACCGCGACGACGCGCCATCGGGCGCCCGCTTCATCATCCGCCTGCCGGCGGCGGAGGCCCGGTCGTGAACGGCGGCGGTACCGCCAGCCGGCTCTCGTCGGAAACCCTGCACGCGAGCGCGGTGGCGATCGACGGCCGCGCCGTGCTGATCAGCGGCCTGTCGGGGTCCGGCAAGTCGGACCTCGCGCTGCGCCTGATCGACCGCGGCTTCACCCTGGTCAGCGACGACCAGACGATCGTCAAGAAGCTCAACGGCACGCTGGTGGCGACCGCGCCGGCCACCATCCGCGGCAAGCTGGAGATCCGCGGGATCGGGATCGTCGCGATGCCGGTCGTCGACGACGTGCCCGTGGCGCTGCTGGTCGAGCTCACCAGCGAGATCCAGCGCCTGCCCGACGACAGCCGCTCGCGCATCATCCTGGGGAGCAGCGTACCGCTGATCAGCGTCGACGCGATGACTGCCTCGGCGCCGTCCAAGGTGTCGCTCGCGCTCGACCAGTTCGGGCTTCGCTTCTGATGCCGGCGGCGCGGTCCGACCTGCCGCGCCTGCTCATCGTCACCGGCATGTCCGGCGCCGGCAAGTCCACCGTGCTGGCCGCGCTCGAGGACCTTCGCTGGGAGTGCGTCGATAATCTCCCGCTCGCGCTGCTGCCGGCGTTCGTCGCCGAGGTCGCCGGCCATGGCGGGATCCACATGGCGGTGGGGATCGACGCCCGCAGCCGCGGCTTCGATGCCGAGGCGCTGCTGGCGATGGTCCGCGGCTTCGACAGCGTCAGGCCCGAGATCCTGTTCCTCGACTCGGCCGGCGCCGAGCTCATCCGCCGCTACGACGAGACCCGCCGCCGCCACCCGCTGGCGCTCGACCGGCCCGCCGAGGACGGGGTGGCGCGCGAGCGCGACCTGACCGCGGGACTGCGCACCGCGGCCGAATCGATCATCGACACCACCGACCTCACGCCGATGGACCTGCGCGACGAGCTTCGCCGCCGCTACGGCGAGGACCGCAACCAGCCGGTGGTCACGGTCGGCAGCTTCGGCTTCGCGCGCGGGATCAGCCGCACCGCCGACCTCGTCTTCGACATGCGCTTCTGCCCAAATCCGCACTGGGTCGACTCGCTCCGGCCCCTCACCGGGCGCGATCCGCCGGTGCAGGAGTTCGTGGCGGCGCAGCCGGGCTGGGAGCCGACCCTCGACAGCATCGAGGCCCTCCTCACCGACCTCATCCCGCGCTATTTCGCGGCCGGGAAGACCTATATTGCGGTCGCTTTCGGCTGTACCGGAGGGAGACATCGGTCGGTCGCGGCGGCGGAGGAAATGGCGTCAAGGTTGCGTAAGAAAGGCTTTTCGCCGAATATCCGCCACCGTGATCTCTCCCTGACCCCCAGCGACAGCATCGAAGATCCCTCGGCGGGCCCGGCAGCCTCGGACACGAATACTAGCGAGTAAGTTTGAATGATCGGATTGGTTCTGGTGACTCACGGCCGTCTCGCCGCCGAGTTCATCACGGCGATGGAGCATGTGGTCGGTCCGCAGGATGCGATCGAGGGCATCTGCATCGGTCCCGAGGACGACATGGAAGCGCGCCGGGCCGACATCGCGGCGGCGGTCGCCAACGTCGACCAGGGCGACGGCGTCATCATCCTCACCGACCTGTTCGGCGGCACCCCGTCGAACCTCGCGATCAGCCTGATGAAGACCGACAAGGTCGAGGTCATCGCCGGGGTCAACCTGCCGATGCTGATCCGGCTGGAGGGCGCGCGCAAGGCGATGAACGTCCACGCCGCCGTCGCCGCCGCGCGCGAAGCGGGCCGCAAATATATCTCGGTCGCCAGCGAGATCCTCGGCGAGGCCGCCGCTTGACCTGCTCGCAGACGGTCGAGATCCGCAACCGCCGCGGTCTCCACGCGCGGGCGTCGGCCAAGTTCGTGACGCTGGCGAGCCAGCTTCCCGCCCAGATCCACGTCGCCAAGGACGGGCACAGCGTGGTCGGCACCTCGATCATGGGGCTGATGATGCTCGGCGCCGCGATCGGCGACTCGATCGAGATCCGCACCGAGGGCGACGGGGCGGAGGACTCGCTCCGCCAGCTGGTCGAGCTGGTCGAGGGCCGGTTCGGCGAGGACTGAGCCGCTGCCGCGACCATGGCGCCGGTCCCCGGATTGCGCCGACGCTCCCCTGCCCGCATTGACGAGCCCATGCCGCGCCTGATCACCTCCTTCTCCAACGAGACCGTCAAGCGGCTCCGCTCTTTGCGCGACAAGAAGGCGCGCCGGACCGAGGGCCTGTTCCTCGCAGAGGGCCTCCGAATCATCGCCGAGGCGCGCGACAGCGGCCGGCTGCCCGAGCTCATCGCCTTCTCGTCCGAGCACGGGGTCCACCCCCTCGCCACCGAGATCATCGACGCCACCGAGCGCGCGGGCGGCGACGCGCTCGAGGTGCCGTCCGAGCTGCTCGCCAAGATGAGCGGCAAGGACAATCCGCAGATGCTGATCGGCGCCTATCGCCAGTCGGACACCGCGCTCGAGCAGCTCGACCGCGCCGCCGCGCCGCTGTGGCTGGTCGCCCAGGCGCTGCGCGATCCCGGCAACATCGGCACCATCCTGCGTACCGGGGACGCGGTCGGCGCGGGCGGGCTGATCCTGGTCGACGACTGCGCCGACCCGTTCAGCGTCGAGGCGGTCCGCGCCTCGATGGGGGCGGTGTTTACGCAGGGCATCGCGGCGGCGCGCTGGGACGAGTTCCTCGCCTGGCTTCGCGGCGGCCCCGGGCAGCTGGTCGGGACCAGTCTGCGCACCGACACCGATTATCTCGACGCGCGCTATGCCGAGCCCTGCTTCATCCTCGTCGGCAACGAGCAGCAGGGCCTTCCCGCCGATTACGAGGCCCGGTGCGACCTGCTGGTGAAGATGCCCATGCTGGGCCGCGCGGACAGCCTCAACGCCGCCGTCGCGGCTGCCGTGATGGCCTTTCAGGTGCGAGCAAGCTGGCGACGCTAGACGGGCTGGCGAACGACCGAAGGAGTTGCCCGACGTGAAGACCGCCGCCCTGCTCCTGGCCGCCGCCTCGCTCGCCGGATGCGCGACGAGCGGCGCGGCACCGGTGACGCCGGAGCCGGCCGCCGCGTACCGGGCGGCGGGCGCGGGCTGGAGCCTGGCGATCGGCCGGACCATGGTCTTCACCGGCCCCGACGGCACCCGCCTCGCCCAGCCGACGCCGCGGCCGATCATCGGCTTCGCCGGCGAGATCTACCGGACGCCGCGGATGGATCTCAACATCGTTCATGCCCGCTGTATCGACGCGACGAGCGGGGCCGCCTATCCCGACAAGGTCCAGCTGACGGTCGACGGCCGGCGGTTCGACGGCTGCGGAGGACGCTAGTCATGCCGAGGACTTCCACCCTGATCGCCCCCGCCCTGCTGCTGGCCGCCGCCGCGGCGCTCGCCCGGCCCGCGCCGCCGCCGAGCAACTACCAGTACCGAGCCAGCGGGACCGAGCCGTTCTGGACGCTGACGATCGATCCCGCCCGGCTGGTCTTCACCGACCGCGGCACCGGGACGAGCATCAGCGAGGCGACCCCCAGCTCGGCGATCAGCAGCAACGGGGAGAGCTATCGCAGCGGGCGGCTGGCGATCAGCGTCACCCACACCGACTGCAGCAACGGGATGAGCGACGAGACCTACGGCGACACGGTCGAGGTCAGCGTCGACGGCGGCAAGCCCTATCGCGGCTGCGGCGGCGTCTTCGCGACCCCGCGCTCGATCGTCGGGACCAGCTGGCAGGTGCTGGCGGTGAACGGCCGCGACACGCCGGCGGCGCGGCGGCAGCGCGCCGGGATGGCGGGCGTCGACGAGGACGGCCGGCGGCGCGGCAAGCGCCAGCCGCGCGCCGAGGATCTCTACACGCTGAGCTTCGATGCCAAGGGGCGCTTCACCGGCCTGCTCGGCTGCAACCGGCTGTCGTCGCGCTACACCGCGAACGGCTGGAACGTCAGCGTCGCCCAGCCGCTCGCCGCGACCCGCAAGGCCTGCCCGGACATGAGCTTCGAGACGAGCGGGAGCGGCATCCTTGCCCGGCCCTTCGCGGTCCAGCTGCTCGAGAACGAGCGCGGGACGCTGACCGGCGCCGGAGGCACGATGGCGCTGCGGCGCATCTACTGAGCCGAGCGGCTGGCGCTATTCCGCCGCGATCTGCGGAAGCTCGTCCTCGCTGCCGTAGCGGGGGAGCGCCTCGACCGGGCTCATCGGCTCGATCTCGCGCCCGCCGGTGTCGATGTTGAGGTCGCGGAACTTGCGCGCGGAAACCAGCGAGCGGCTCTCAAACGACGCAACGAAGCTGTTGTAATTGTTGACCGCGCTCGTCAGCCCGGTGCCGACCTTGCGAAGATCGGTGGAGGCTTTGGCGAGCCGCTCGTACAGCTCCTTGCCCAGTTCCCCGATTTGCCGCGCCTCCTTGGCCAGCTTCTCCTGCCGCCACACCGCCGCGACCGTCCGAGCGATGGCGATGAGGTTGGTCGGGGTCGCCAGCAGCACCCGCCGCTCGAACGCGAAATCCCACAGCTTGTGGTCCTGCTCCAGCGCCGCAGAGAGGAAATGCTCGCCGGGGATGAACATCACCACATAGTCGGGCGCGTCGGCGAACTGGTTCCAGTAGGCCTTGTTGCCGAGCGTGTTGACGTGCGCCTTGATCGCCGCCGCATGCGCCGCGAGGTGCAGCCCGCGCTCCGCCTCGTCGACCGCGCCGAACGCGTCCTGGTAGGCGTTGAGCGAGACCTTGGCGTCGATCACCAGGCTCTGCCCGCCCGGCACCCGCACCACCGCGTCGGGCCGCAGCCGCTCGCCCTCCGACCCGGTGACGCTGACCTCGGTCGCGAAGTCGCAATGCTCGGACAGGCCGCAGCTCTCCAGCACGTTGCGGAGCTGCTGCTCGCCCCAGCGCCCGCGCGCCTTGGGGGCGTTGCGCAGTGCGTTGACCAGCTTGGCCGCCTCCGCCGAGACCCGCTCGGTCCCGCTCCGCATCGCCTCGATCTGCCCGGCGAGCGTGTTGAACTCCTTCTTGCGATCCTCCTCGACCCGGCCAACCGCCTGCTCATATTTCTCCAGCCGGTCGTGGACCGGGCGGAGCAGCGCCTTGAGGTTCTGCCCGCTATGCTCCTCCGACTGGCGGAAGCGCTGGTCGGCACGCTCGAGGAACTGCTTCTGGGCCTCGGTCAGGAGCTTGCCGCCGATCTCCGAGAAATGCGCCGTCATCGCCTCGCGCGCGGCCTTCAGTTCGTCCATCTGCGACTGGTGCGCCTTCACGCGCTCCTCGTCGGCAGCCCGCAGCGCCCGCAGTTCGCCATGCGCCGCGTCGCGCTCCCGAGTGACCTCGTTGAGCAGGGTCCTGAGCTGCTCGGCCTGCGCGCTGCGCTCGGTCGCCGCGGCCAGCTCCTGCTGCGCCTGGTCGCGCTCCCCGGTGATGGCGCGCAGCGACTGCTCGAGCGCGTCGGCCCGGCTCGCCCGTTCCCCGGCGACCGCCAGCTCCCGCTCCGCTGCGCCCGCCCGCTCGCGCAGCTGGTCGCGCTCGGTCCCGACCGGGCCCAGGCTACGCGAAGCGAGCAGCCAGCCGGCCGCCAGCCCCGCGAGCAGCGCGCCCACCGCCAGGATCACCACCATCACCGCGTCCATCAACGCCCCCGACACCAAGAGAACAGAGCGCGAACCTAGCCCGCCGCCGACCCGACCTCAAGCGGAACCTTGCCGCCTTTCATCCGTCCCTTGAAGCACCCGAGCAGGAGAGCGCCAATGTCCATCCGCAAGATGATCAGCCTTCACCCGAACAGCCGCGACCACGTCAACCAGCCGCTCGGCGACGCGGTCCACCACCTCATGTACTGCTCCAAGATGTGCCTGAGCTGCGCCGACGCCTGTCTCGCCGAGCCGATGGACATGACCCAGTGCATCCGCCTCTGCATGGACTGTTCGGACATCTGCGAAGCGACTGCCCGGCTAGGGCTTCGGCGGAACGGCGACGACCAGCCGGTACTGCGCGATCTGCTCGAGCTGTGCGCGCGCATGTGCGACGCCTGCGCCTCGGAATGCGAGAAGCACGATCACGAGCATTGCAAGCTGTGCGCGCAGATGTGCCGCGAATGCGCGGCCGACTGCCGCAACGCCGCCGAGAGCCTGCTCGAACCCGCCTAGAGGACGGCGGCCTGGCCGCGCTCGCGCTTGGCCTTCATCACCTTGCGGACGATCATGTCGCGCTTGAGCCGCGACAAATGGTCGATGAACAGCACGCCGTCGAGATGATCGACCTCGTGCTGGAGGCAGACCGACATCAGCCCGTCGAACTCGGCCTCGTGGCTTCGCCCCTCGACGTCGAGCCAGCGCGCGCGGACGATGTCCGGCCGCTCGACCTCGGCATATTGGTCGGGGATCGACAGGCAGCCCTCGTTGTAGATCTTGCGCCCGTCCGAGCGCTGCAGGATCTCGGGATTGATGAAGACGTGCGGCCGCTTGACCGGCGGGCCGGGCTCCTCGCCCTCGCCGACCGGGTCCGGATCCTGCAGGTCGATCACCACCACCCGCCGCGGTACCGCGACCTGGACCGCGGCAAGCCCGATCCCCGGCGCCTCGTACATCGTCTCGAACATGTTGCCGACGAGCGCCTTCAACTCCTCGTCGACCCGCTCGACCGGCGCACTGGTGGTGCGCAGGAGCGCGTCGGGAACCTCGATGATCGGCAGCAGGGACATGGCCCGGCCGCTACGTCAGGCCCGCTGGGCGGTCAAGCAACCGGCCGCCGCGCGCGCAGCGCCTGCGCCAGCGTGCCCTCGTCGAGATAGTCGAGCTCGCCCCCGACCGGCAGGCCATGCGCCAGCTGGGTCAGCCGGACCGGAAATTTCTCCAGCCGCTCGGCGAGGTAGTGGGCGGTGGTCTGCCCCTCGAGCGTGGCGTTCATCGCCAGCACCACCTCGTCGATCCCGCCCGCCGCGACCCGCCCGATCAGGCTGTCGATCGCGAGGTCCTCGGGGCGGATGCCCTCGAGCGCCGCGAGCCGCCCGCCCAACACATGGTAGCGCCCGGGGAACAGCCGCGAGCGGTCGAGCGCCCACAGGTCCGACACTTCCTCGACCACGCACAGGCTGGCCGCGTCGCGCCGTGGGTCGCGGCAGATCTGGCAGGGGTCGCTGGTGTCGACATTGCCGCAGGTCGAGCAGGTCGAGAGCCGGTCGGCGACCGTCTGCAGCGCGCTGAGCAGCGGCTGCAGCGCGCCCTCCCGCTTCTTCATCAGGTGCAGCACCGCCCGCCGCGCCGAGCGCGGTCCCAGCCCCGGCAGCCGCGCCAGCGCGTTGGCCAATGTCTCGATTTCGGGGGATGCCATCGCTCTGCAGATAGGAAATACGCCCGAACTTCGCCATAGGCGCGCTGATGCGCATCATCTTCATGGGTTCGCCCGACTTCGCCGTGCCGACCCTCGACGCCCTCGTCGGTGCCGGCCACGAGATCGCGGCCGTCTACTGCCAGCCGCCCCGCCCGGCTCAGCGCGGCAAGAAGCTCCAGCCGACCCCCGTCCACGCCCGCGCCGAGGCGCTCGGCCTGCCGGTCCGCCACCCCGCCAGCCTCAAGTCGCCCGAGGAGCAGAAGGCGTTCGACGATCTCGACGCCGACGTCGCGGTGGTCGCCGCCTACGGGCTGATCCTCCCCCCGCCGATCCTCGCCGCCCCCATGCTCGGCTGCGTCAACGTCCACGCCTCGCTGCTCCCGCGCTGGCGCGGCGCCGCGCCGATCCACCGCGCCGTGCTTGCCGGCGACGAGACGACCGGCGTCACCATCATGGAGATGGAGGCCGGGCTCGACACCGGCCCGATGCTGCTGGCGCAAGAGGTGAGCATCGATGGCAAGACCGGTGGCCAACTCACGGACGAACTGGCGAAACTTGGCGCCGAGCTGATGCTCCGCTGGCTCGCCGAGCCGGGCGACTATGTCCCGCAGGACCAGCCCGACGCGGGCGTCACCTACGCCGCCAAGATCGACAAGGCCGAGCTCCGCCTCGACTGGACCCGCCCCGCTCCCGAGCTCGAGCGGCAGGTCCGCGCCTTCGCTCCCGCGCCCGGCGCCTGGTTCGAGGCGAACGGCGAGCGGGTGAAGCTGCTCGCCGCGGACATCGTCGACGGCGGCGCTCCGCCCGGCACCCTGCTCGACGACCAGCTGACGATCGCTTCCGGCTCCGGCGCGCTCCGCCCGACCCTTGTCCAGCGTGCCGGTCGCGGGCCGATGCGACCCGACGAGCTGCTCCGCGGCTTCGCCATCCCGCCGGGCACCCGCCTTCCGTGACCCGCTGGAAGCTGATCCTCGAGTGGGACGGCGCGCCGTTCATGGGCTGGCAGCGCCAGGACCATGGGCCGAGCGTGCAGGCCGCGGTCGAGCGCGCCGCGAGTGCGATGACCGGCGAAGCGGTGACGGCCCACGCCGCCGGCCGCACCGACGCCGGGGTCCACGCACTCGGCATGGCCGCCCACCTCGACCTCGCCCGCGACCTCTCCCCGCACCGCCTGCGCGAGGGGCTGAATGCGCTGCTCCGGCCCGATCCGGTCGCCGTGCTCCACTGCGAGCCGGTCGCCAACGACTGGCACGCCCGCTTCTCCTGCCGCGGCCGCCGCTACTTGTACCGGATCGCCAACCGCCGCGCGCCGCTCACCCTCGACAAGGGCAAGGCGTGGCGGATCGGACCCGCGCTGAACCTCGACGCGATGCGCGAAGCGGCATCCATGCTGCTCGGAAACCACGACTTCACGACCTTCCGCTCGGTCCATTGCCAGAGCGACAGCCCGGTCAAGACGCTCGACCGGCTCGACGTCGAGCGGGTCGGCGAGGAGCTCCACGTCCACGCCGCCGCGCGCAGCTTCCTCCACCACCAGGTCCGCTCGATGGTCGGCTGCTTGGCGCTGGTCGGTCAAGGACAATGGACGCCGTCCGACATGCGCTCGGCGCTGGAGGCCCGCGACCGCAGCGCCCTCGGCTTCAACGCGCCCCCGGACGGCCTCTACTTCGTCGAAGCCCTTTACTGAGCGTCGAGATCGGCCTTCAGCGCCGCCCGGTCCAGCTTCCCGTTCGGCCCTACCGGGAGTGCCTCCCGCCACTCCACCCGCGCCGGGCGCATGTGCGGCGGCAGCTCGGCGGTCATATAGGCCCGCAGCCGCTCCTCGGCATCGTCCCCCGACGCCACCGCGAACAGCAGGATCGCCTGCCCCAGCGCCGCGTCGGGCACCCCGAATGCCGCCGCCTCCGCCACCACGCCGCTCGCCAGCGCTGCTTCCTCGACCTCGGTTGGGGAGACGCGGTTGCCGCTGACCTTGATCATCGCATCGTCGCGGCCGCGGAAGCGCAGCAGCCCGTCCGCGCCGCGCACCACCCGGTCGCCCGACCAGACCGCCGTCCCGCCTGAGCGGCTCTGCGTCGGCGCCGGGCGGAAGCGCTCGGCCGTCTTCTCCGCATCTCGCCAATAGCCCTGCGCCACCAGCGGCCCGGCATGGACCAGCTCGCCCTCCTCGTCCGGCCCGGCCTCGGTAAGCGCCTCGCGCATCACCAGCAGCTCGGCGAACGGGATCGCCGATCCCACGCTGTCCGGGTGCGCGTCGACCAGCGCCGGGTCGAGCGAGGCCGAGCGGAACGCCTCGGTCAGCCCGTACATGAGGTGCAGCCGCGCGGCCGGGAACAGGGTGCGCAGCCGCCGCACCAGCGGTTCGGGCAGATGCCCGCCGCTGTTGGTCAGCGTCCTCAGGCCCGCCCCCTCGCCCTTCGACCAGTCCGCCTCCGCCAGCTGGCGCCACAGCGGCGGCACGCCTGCCAGCACGGTGACGTCATGACGCCCGACCGCGCGCACCACGTCCTTGGGCAGGAGATAGTCGAAGCCGATCGCCTCGCCCCCCGCATGCCAGGTCGAGAGCAGCTGGTTCTGGCCATAGTCGAACGCGAGCGGCAGCACGCACAGGGTCCGGTCCCCGCCGCCCAGCCCGAGATAGTGCGCGACGCTCGCCGCCCCGAGCCACAGGTTCGCATGGCTCAGCATCACGCCCTTGGGCCGGCCGGTCGAGCCGCTGGTGTACATCAGCGCGGCGAGCGTATCGGGCGCCCACCCGGAGGCGGGCAGCGCCTGCTCCCCATTGCTCCACTCCTCGAGCGCGACCGGCACCGCCTCGGCCCGGTCGCCCTGTTCCAGCGTCTGCAGCCGGGCCGCGTTCCCGACCAGCAGCCGCGCGCCGCTGTCCGCCAGGATGTGCGCCGCCTGCGCGCGCCGCAGCACCGGGTTGACCGGAACATGCACCAGCCCCGCCCGCGCCGCGGCGAGCGGCAGGAGGCAGGCGAGGCTCGTCTTCCCCATCCAGCTCGCCACCCGGTCCCCCGGCGCCAGACCGCGCGCCCGGAGCCCCGCCGCGACCCGCCCCACCCGCTCGTCGAGCGCGCCGTAGCTGAGCCGCTCCGCGCCGACCGTCAGCGACGGCGCCCCGCGCTCGCCACACAGCGCGAGATGGTCGAGCGGACGGGGGTTGAGGTCGGGCGCCATGCCGGCGGGCTTACCGGGGCGGCGTCCCCGGCGGAACCCCGCGCCGGCTCCGCGCCAGCGCCAGCACGTAGTCGCAGATGAACTCGGTAAGATGATGGTCGTGGACGATCGCCGGGTAGCGCGAGAAGATGCTGCTCTCGTGCGGGTTGTCGAGGTGCGGCTCGATACCTGTCGCGCCGCTCTTCTTGAAGGTATTCAGAAGGTTGAACAGCAACGTGAGCAGCTCGCGGTAGGTCTCGGCCTTGTAGCGGGCGCCCTTGAACGAGCGCATGATCCCCTTGCCCGCCAGCTTGACCGTGCCCATCGAGTTGGAGACGATGAAGGCGCCGATGGCCGCGCCGGCGATCGCCATCATCTCGTGCGGCAGCGCGTGCAGGATCACCTCCATGCTGCCGCCGGAGATGATGAAGCTGCCGAACACGCAGACGAGGATCACGACGAAGCCGACCGCATTGAGCACGGTGTGACAGTCCCTTCCTGCAAGCCGAGGACAGGCTCGTTATAGGAAGGCGGCCCGGCGGCCCGGCCCGGTTCGTCCCAATTTCGTCCGCTCGGGAGCGGCGCCCGTCGCCGGCATCCTATGATGGCGGTGGGAGGATCCATGTCCCTGGCCAGCTACTCGCGGGCGCAGACGCTCGCCGAACATCCCCGTACGACCGAATATCGGCTGATCGCGCAGGTCACCGCTCAGGTGCAGGCGCAATGGGCGCATGGGCTGCGCGGCGCCGCCCTCGTCCCGGTCCTCCACCGCAACCGCGAGATGTGGAGCGCCTTCGCCGCCGACTGCGCGGCCGCGGGCAACGGGCTGCCGGACGGGCTGCGTGCGGCGATCATCTCTCTTTCGCTGTGGGTCGACCGCTTCACCAGCGGAGTGGTGCGCGGCGAGGAGGACATCGAGCCGCTGCTCGAGGTCAATCGCAGCATCATGGAGGGTCTGGCCGCAGCCGGTTCCGCGACATTGCCGAAGCTTCATTCGGTCGCCAGCCGGGAGTGAGCGGCCGCGCCGCATAGAGGCCTGGCACGCGTTCCCACACCTGCGCGTACCGGCGGCTGTTTTCTCCCAAGATCAGTCGACGTCACGGGACCAGTCCGGCGGCTCCCTCGCGCAGGGCTGGTCCCGTCCCTACTCCTCCTTGCTACCATCCGCCCGAGCGTTCGCCGCCCCTTGCCTTTGCCGGCGAACAGGCCGACGCTGGCCGTCCTGAAGAGCGCGTGAGCGCCTTCGCGCGACTCGCGCGCCCGAGGACAAGGACACCCCGGACGAAGGAGAGTCGCATGCCTGGAACCCACAACGGCACGAGAGCCGTCGCGCTGGTCGGACCCGCCGGCGCGGGAAAGACCAGCCTCGCCGAGGCGCTGCTGTTCGCGTCCGGAACCATCGACCGCCAGGGCAGCACCGGTAACGGCACCAGCATCGGTGATTCGAGCCCCGAGGCGCGCGCCCGCGGCGGCTCGACCGAACTCAACCTTCTCCACTTCGATTATCTCGGCGAGCATTTCGCGCTGATCGACGTGCCCGGTGCCACCGGCTTTGCCGCCGATGGCGCGCGGGCGCTGGCAGTCGCCGACCTTGCCATCGTGGTGGTCGACGCGGACCCGGCGCGTGCCCCCCTCGCCGCGCCGGCGCTCCGGATGCTCGACGAACTCGGAGTCCCGCACCTCCTCTTCGTGAACCGCATCGACCAGGCCCGGGGCCAGATCCGCGCGCTGCTCGAGGCCTTGCAGCCGATGAGCGTGTCGCCGCTGATCGCGCGGCAGATCCCGATCCGCGAAGGCGAGAAGGTCACCGGCTTTGTCGATGTCGCGCTGGAGCGCGCCTTCCATTATGTCGCCGGCAGGCCGTCTGAGCGGATCGACATTCCCGCCGAGGTCGCCGGGCGCGAGGCCGAGGAGCGGACCCACCTGCTCGAGCATCTCGCCGACCATGACGACGCGTTGCTGGAGCAGCTGCTCAATGAGGAGACGCCCGAAGCCGCGCGCGTGTTCGGCGACCTTGCCCGCGAGACCGGCGAGAACATGGCGGTGCCGGTTCTATTCGGCTCGGCGACCAACGGCTTCGGCGTCCGGCGGCTCCTCAAGGCACTCCGCCACGAGTGCCCCGAGGCCGCCCGCACCGCCGAGCGGCTCGGGGTCGAGGCACCGTCTCTCTACGCCTTCAAGATCAGTCACGGGGGCACTGCCGGGCGCCTCCTTTACGGACGGGCGCTTGGCGGCTCGATCGCGGAAGGGAGCGAGCTTCGGCAGGGGCACGGCCAGCGGCTCGGCGCGATCTTCTCCTTACAGGGCGACAAGCTGCAGAAGGCGGGCACGGCGCGGGACGGCGATGTGGTCGCGGTGGCCAAGATGGACGAGTTCAAGGCCGGCGAGTGGCTCTCGCAGGGGCCGCTGCCGCCCGCGATCGACGTGCCCCTGCCTGCGCTCAACTGCAGCCTCGCGATCGAGCCGGCCGACCGCAAGGACGACGTCAAGCTGTCCGGCGCGCTGGCCCGGCTGGTCGAGGAAGACCCGACGCTGCGGCTGGAGCATGACGAGGCGAGCCACGAGATGCGCCTGTCCGGGGTCAACGACGAGCAGCTGCAGACCGCACTGGCCCGGTTGAAGCGACGCTACGGGGTCGGGGTGAACAGCCGGGCGCCATCGATCGGGTACCGCGAGTCGATCCGCAAGCCGGTGACCCAGCGCGGACGGCACAAGAAGCAGTCGGGCGGCCATGGGCAGTTCGGCGACGTGATCATCGAGGTTCGCCCGCTCGGGCGCGGCGACGGGATCGTCTTCGAGGAGAAGATCCATGGCGGCGCCATCCCGAGACAGTGGATTCCCGCGGTCGAGCAGGGCGTCCGCGACGCTTGTCAAAAGGGCCCGTTGGGCTTTCCCGTGGTGGACGTCGCGGTGACCCTCGTCGACGGCAGCTACCACAGCGTGGATTCGAGCGAGCTGGCGTTCCGCACCGCCGGCCGGATCGCTATGGCGGAGGCGCTCGCCGCTGCCTCGCCGAACCTTCTCGAGCCGATGCAGCGGGTGATGGTCGTCGCGCCCGGAAACGCAAGTTCGCGGGTCTCCTCGACCGTGGCCGGCCGCCGCGGGCAGATGCTCGGCATGGGTCCGCGCGACGGTTGGGATGGCTGGGACCGTGTCGACGCGCTGATCCCCGAGGCCGAGCTGGCCGGACTGGAAGCCGAGCTCCGCTCGCTGAGCCAAGGGCTGGCGACCTATGAGGCGGCCTACGACCACCTCGCGGAGCTGAACGGTCCGCTGGCGGAGAAAGTAGTAAAGCAGCGGTCGCCGGAGCCGGCCTAGCGCCTCAAGCTCTCATCCGGGCAACGGCGTGAAGGCTGAGCGAGGATCAGCCTAGGCCCGCTACCACGGCGACCGGCTGCCAGTGTCCGAGCCGGTGGACAGTCGCGAAGTCCGCCGGAAAGTCGCGGCCACCGTGGATGCCGCCGGTCACGAACACGCAATCGATCCCGGCCCGGGCTGCCCCCAGTACGTCCGTGACCAGCCCGTCGCCGATCGCCAGCACATTTTCGCGCGGCGGGCGGCCGGCGCGCTCCAAAGCATAGTCATAGATCGGCGCGTGCGGCTTGCCGTACCAACGCACCGTGCCGCCCAGCGTCTCGTAAATGTCCGCCAGCGCCCCCGCGCAGGCTTCCTCCGCCCCCTCCCGCATGACGATCCGGTCGGGGTTCAGGCAGTGCATCAGCACACCCGCGGCGGCCCAGCGCTCGAGATCGGGTCCATATTGCTCGGGCCGGTTACGCCGCTCGTCGAGGCCGGCGCAGGCGAGCTCGGAATAACCCTCGTCGACGATCTCCAGCCCGCGCCCGACATAGTCGGCGCGGTCGGCGGCCGTGCCGAGGAACCCGACCGGTCGGCCCTGGAGAGCCGCGATCCCCGCCTCGCCGCTGCTCGCGACCCCGTCGTAGGCCGAACGCGGCAGTCCGATGCGGTCGAGCGCACGCTCCACCGCCGCCTCGCTGCGCGGCGCGTTGGTCAGGAGGAGGATCGACCGCCCCTCCCGCTTCCAGCCGAGCAGCCGCTCGCAGGCGCCGGGGTAAAGCCTGCCGCCGTCGTGGACCACGCCCCAGATGTCGCAAAATACGGTGGAATATCGCGCCGGCAGCGCGTCGAGGAAGCCGCTCATCACCCGCGCGCCTACAAGCTTGACGCCGTTCCACCAACAAGCTTGAGTCCCTGCGATCACGACGGGTGCCTTCAAGCCAACCGGCCGCCGCCCGTCCCAGCAATGCTCGTCGCTGCGCTCCTCGCAATGACGGTGGAGGGGAAGACACAGTGGCGAAACGCCTCACCTGGTACATCTTGGGCGCGCTCGTCCTCGGCATCATCGCCGGCTGGGCGATCAACACGGGGGTCGACAGCGGAACGCCGGAAAGCGCCGCCCGGCTGAAGGACATCGCCGGCTACTTCGGGATCGTCACCACCCTCTTCCTGCGCCTCATCAAGATGATCATCGCGCCGCTCGTCTTCTCGACGCTCGTCGCGGGGATCGCCCACATGGGCGACACCGCCGCGCTCGGCCGGGTGGGGCTGCGCTCGCTCAGCTGGTTCATCACCGCCAGCCTCATTTCGCTGACGCTCGGCCTGCTGCTGGTCAACCTGCTCCAGCCGGGGGTGGGTCTGAACCTGCCGCTGCCCGACGTCACCGCGGCGAGCGGCGTCGAGACCAAGGCGTTCAACCTCAAGGACTTCATCACCCACCTCGTGCCCGCCTCGATGATCCAGGCGATGGCCGAGAACGAGATCCTGCAGATCGTCATCTTTTCGCTGTTCGTCGGGGTCGCGATCACCGCGGTGGGCGACGTCGCCCGGCCGCTCGTCCGTGCCGTCGAGGCGCTGGTCGCGGTGATGCTGCAGGTCACCAGCTACGTGATGCGCCTCGCCCCGCTGGCGGTATTCGCCGCGGTCACCAGCGCCGTCACCGAGCAGGGCATCGGCATCCTCACCACATTCGGCAAGTTCATCGGCAGCTTTTACCTCGGGCTGGTGATCCTGTGGGCGATCCTCGTTGGAATCGCCTTCCTCGCCGTGGGGCGCCGGGCGAGCCACCTCGTCCGCTACGTCCGTGATCCGCTGGTGCTCGCCTTCTCGACCGCGAGCAGCGAGGCCGCCTATCCCCGCACCCTCGAGGCGCTGGAGAAGTTCGGCGTCCCGCCGCGCATCGCCAGCTTCGTCCTGCCGCTCGGCTACAGCTTCAACCTCGACGGCTCGATGATGTACATGACCTTCGCGTCGATCTTCATCGCGCAGGCCTACGGAATCGACCTCAGCCTGGGCCAAGAGATCACCATGCTGCTGGTGCTGATGATAACCAGTAAGGGCATCGCCGGCGTGCCCCGCGCGAGCCTGGTCGTGATCGCCGCCACCTTGTCGCTGTTCAAGATCCCCGAGGCCGGCCTTTTGCTCATCCTCGCCGTCGACCACTTCCTCGACATGGGGCGCTCGGCCACCAACGTGGTCGGCAATGCGGTGGCCGCGGTGCTCGTCGCCAAGTGGGAGGGCGTGGTCGAACCCGAGCTCCCGGTCGACGCGGACCATCCCCACGCGCCGACGCATCGGACGGGACCGGTGGTGGAGAGCCGCTAGGCGAGCGCAGCGGACTGCAGGCTTACAGCTTCGGTTGCCTAGGTCTGCCCTGATGAGAGTTAGGCGAGCACCGCTTCCGGGCTGGCCGGCGGGACCGTGAACCATTGCGGCCCGCTCTCGGTCATGTGGAAACAATCCTCCAGCCGCACCCCGAACGAGCCGGGCAGATAGATCCCCGGTTCGTTGGAAAAGCACATGCCTGTAGCCAGCGCGGTCGGTTCCCCGTGGACCAGGTTGACCGGCTCGTGGCCTTCCATGCCGATCCCGTGCCCGGTCCGGTGCGACAAGCCGGGAAGCTGGTAGCCGGGACCATAGCCCCAGCTGGTGTAGGCGGCGCGGACCGCATCGTCGACGCTGCCGGCGGGGGCGCCGAGCTTCGCCGCGGCCATGGCGATCTCCTGCCCGCGCCGGACTTGCGTCCAGACTTTCTTCTGCTGCGGGGTCGGGTCGGCACCGAACACGAAAGTCCGGCTGATGTCGCTTTCGTAGCCGTGGACCGAGCAGCCGCAGTCCATCAGCACCACCTCGCCGCGCCGTACCGACTGCGGCTTGTGGCTGCCGTGCGGATAGGCCGCTGCTTCGCCGAGCAGCACCAGACCGCCATCGGTTCGTCCACCCATCGCTACGGTGGCGGCGGTGATCATCGCGTCGATGTCGCCCGGGCTCATCCCCGCCTTCACCCGCCGACCGGCATGCCGGATCGCGGCCAGCGTGATGTCGTTTGCCGCCTGCATCAGCGCCAGCTCGGACGCGGTCTTCACCATCCGCAGCCGGCGGACGACCGGATTGGCGGTCGTGAAGCGCAGCGCGGGCAGCTGCTGGCGCAGGCGTTCGAGGATGAAGTAGCGATTGGTCTCCTCAAAGCCGACCGGCGCACCCGCCACCTGCCGCTCGCGCAGAACGTCGGCGACGAGCTTGAGCGGCTCCTCATCCTCGTTCCAGGTGCGGATCTCGGCCTTGACCGCGAGACTCTCCGCCACCGACGGGCGCTCGAAGAAAGGAGTGACAATGACCGGGTCGCCCTCGACGGGCACGATCGCCGCGGTCAGCCGCTCCGAGCGCCACCACTGGACACCCGTCAGATAGTCCAGGCTCGCGCCAGGCTCGACGATCACCGCGCCGATCCCGGTGACCCGCATCAGCCCGCGCGCCCGCTCCAGCCGGGCCTCGCGCTCCGCGACGCCAATTGGGGGCGGCAGCACGCGCTTCCGGAGCTCGCCCGCCTCGCCGATCGCGGTCCGTGCGAGGCCGGTCGTCGGTAGCAGCGCGGCGGCGAGCCCAGAGGCGAGCGCCGCGCGCCGATCAAGCAAAGGCATAGGTGCCGCCGCTCTTCAGCGCCCGCTGATAGGCCGGCCGCGCATGGATCCGCTCCAGCCAAGCCCAGATATATTTGCGATCGGCGCCCAGCCCGGCGCGCGCCTTCGCCGCTTCGAGCGGGAAGCTCATCATGATGTCGGCACCGGTCAGCTCGTCGCCCGCGAAATAGGGCCGTGCCGACAGCTCCGAATCGAGCCAGTCGAGGTGGCGCGAGAACATCGCCAGCAGCGGCTTGCGCGCCGGTCGCCCGAGCAGCCCCAAGCGCTGCACCACCAGCAACGACAGCAGGGGCGGCATCAGCGACCCTTCGGCGTAGTGGAGATATTGGCGGTAACGCAGCGCGTTGCAGCGATCCTCCGGAGCCCCCAGCCGGCCCGTCTTCGCCACCAGATACTCGACGATTGCGCCGCTTTCCATGATGAGCAGCCCGTCGTCCTGGATCATCGGCGACTTGCCGAGCGGATGCACCCGCTTCAGCTCCGCCGGCGCCAGCATCGTCTTGGGGTCGCGCGCATAGCGCTTGATCGAATAAGGCAGCTCAAGCTCCTCGAGCATCCACAGGATGCGCTGGCTTCGGCTGTTCTCCAGATGATGAACGATAATCGTCATCCGCCTTACTCCCCCTAGGCAGACCAACAACACGCGTCGGCGCGACTCCCTGTTGCAACGAAGGATGGCACTATCAAGGCGATTTTCGCAGATTGAAGCCGGCTCCGGCATGCGCGACAAGGCGGCGGTGAGCCTCACCCCTGCTTTCCTCGACGAGCTGCGCGCCCGCACTCTCCTGTCTTCGGTCATCGCGCCGAAGGTCAAGCTCACCCGTGCCGGGCGGGAGTGGAAGGCCTGCTGCCCGTTTCACCAGGAAAAGACGCCCAGCTTCACGATCAACGACGAGAAGGGCTTCTATCATTGCTTCGGCTGCGGCGCGCACGGGGACGCGATCCGCTTCCTGACTGAAGCCGGCGGGCTGCCCTTCATGGAGGCGGTGAAGGAGCTGGCCGGCAAGGCGGGCATGGACGTCCCCGCGCCCGACCCTCGCGCCCGCGAGAAGCAGGAGCGAACGGCGAGCCTGACCGACGTGACCGCCGCCGCGCAGCGATGGTTCGCCGAGCAGCTGGCCGGGATCGATGGCGCCCCCGCCCGCGAGTATCTGAAGCGGCGCGCAATCGACGCGGCGGCGGTCCAGCGCTTCGGCATCGGCTTCGCCCCGGAGGGTCGCGGCCGGCTGAAGAACGCGCTGGCGACGCTCGGCGAGGACCGGCTCGTCGAGACGGGCATGCTGATCAGACCAGATTCGGGCGAAACCTACGACCGCTTCCGCGGTCGACTGATGATCCCGATCCGCGACGTGCGCAAGCGGGTGATCGGGTTCGGCGGCCGGATCATCGGCGAGGGCGAGCCCAAATATCTGAACTCGCCCGAGACGATCCTATTCGACAAGGGCCGCACCCTCTACAATATCGACCTCGCCAGTCCCGCCAGCCGGACCGCCCGGCGGCTGATTGCGGTCGAGGGGTACATGGACGTGATCGCGCTCGATCGCGCCGGGATCGCAGAAGCCGTCGCCCCCAACGGAACCGCGGTCACCGAGGCGCAGCTCGAGCGAATGTGGAGGCTCGATCCCGCGCCGATCCTCTGCTTCGATGGCGACAGCGCGGGGCAGAAGGCCGCAATACGCGCCGCCGCCCGTGCCCTCCCCTTCCTCTCGGCCGAACGGACACTCCGCTTCGTCGCGCTTCCCCCCGGCCAGGATCCGGATGATCTCGTTCGAGCGGGCGGCCGGGACGCCATCGAGCGACTGCTTTCCGCGCCCGAGCCGCTGGTCGACCGGGTCTGGCGGCACGAAGCGGAAGCAGCGCCGCTGACCACGCCCGAGGAGCGCGCCGGGCTCCGCCAGCGCCTGCTCGCCCATGTCTCCGCGATCGGCGACAAGGGTCTTGCCCAGCTCTATCGCGACGAGTGGATGCAGCGGTTCGACGCCCTCGTCCGGCCGCAGCGCGGAGGCCCGGGCCGCCCCTTCGAGCGACGCGGCCGCTACGTGAAGGGCAAGGGCTTCGTCCCGCCCGAGCCGCCGACCCTTGCCCAGACCCGGGTCATCGGGCAGCGCGGTTTGCAGGACGAGACCCTCCGCGCCGTCCTACTCGGCTTCACGCTGTTCCCCGCCGCGCTCGCCGACCATTCCGAGGCTCTCGCGCACCTCATGATCGCTGACCCGGGACAGGCCCGCTGGCGCGATCGGCTGGTGGATGCGGCGATGGATGGCACGCTTCTTGATCGCGAGGGACTGCGCACCATATTGGAAGCCAACGGCACGGCATTGCCGACGTCCGACGAGCGTTCCTCGGTGGCCTATACCTTCACCCGCGAAGAGAGCGAACCGACCCTGGCCCTGCGGGACCTGGGCGAAGCGGTCGACACTCTCGCCCGGGAGCACGAGGTAGCGGCAGCGCTCGACCGGGCGACGGCGCGGCTTCAGGCCGGAGACGAGGCAGCCTTTGCCGAACAGGTGCGGCTGCTGCGTCTCAAGCGGGAAAACAACGAACGGCTGGCGTCCTTGGCAGTCAGCGATTAAGCGGCTCGATCAACATGGCAAAGAACGAAGCAATCGACACCGAACAGCAGGAAGGCGGCGACGCCCCGCTGCTCGACCTCAACGACGCCGCGGTCAAGAAGCTGATCGCGCGCGCCAAGAAGCGTGGCTTCGTCACTTATGACGAGCTGAACGAAGCGCTTCCGCAGGACCAGATGTCGTCCGAGCAGATCGAGGATGTGATGTCCGCCATCTCGGAAATGGGCATCAACATCGTCGAGAACGAGGACAAGGACGGCGAGGAAGGCGAGGACACGAGCTCGCAAGCGGACGACGAGGAAGAGGTCGATCCGCTCGACGACGGCGGCCCGCGCCCCGCCGCGGCGACCAAGAAGGAGCCGACCGACCGCACCGACGACCCCGTGCGCATGTACCTGCGCGAGATGGGTGCCGTCGAGCTCCTCTCCCGCGAGGGCGAGATTGCGATCGCCAAGCGGATCGAGGCCGGCCGCGACACGATGATCTGGGGGCTGTGCGAGAGCCCGATCACCTTCAACGCCATCATCGACTGGTCCGAGGCCCTCAACGAGGGGCGGATGCAGCTGCGCGAGATCCTCGATCTCGAGGCGATGCTGTCCAAGGGTCCGACCGCCGAGCAGATCAGCGCCTCGGAGGAAGAAGGCGAGGGCGACGACGAGATCAGCGAGAAGGTTGCCGGCCCGACCATCAAGGAAGAGGAAGACGTCGAGGAGGAGCCCGCCGCCGAAGGCGAGGACGACGACATGGTCGAGCGGCGCACCCCGCGCCCGGCCGACGACGACGAAGACGACAACACTCTCTCGCTCGCCCAGATGGAAGAGACGCTGAAGCCCTCAGCGCTCGAGAAATTCGCCGCGATCACCGCGCTCTACAAGCGATTCGGCAAGCTCCAGGAAGCCCGCCTCGCCGCGCTCGGCACCGGCCAGTCCTATGCCGCCGGCGAAGAGAAGAAGTACCAGGCGCTGCGCGAGGAGCTCACCGCCGAGGTCGAGAGCGTGCAGTTCCATGCCGCCAAGATCGAATATCTCGTCGAGCAGCTCTACAACTTCAACCGGCGCCTAACCGCGCTCGGCGGCCAGATGCTTCGCCTCGCCGAGCGGCACCGGGTCAACCGCAAGTCGTTCCTCGACGAGTATATGGGTCATGAGCTGGATGACAGCTGGCTCGACCGGGTCGGCAAGCTCGACAAGAAGTGGGCCGCCTTCGCCAGCGCGGAGGGCGACACCGTTGCGCGCATCCGCAACGAGATCGCCGAGATTTCGCAGTCGACCGGAATGGCGCTCCCCGAGTTCCGGCGGATCGTCAACCAGGTCCAGAAAGGCGAGCGCGAGGCGCGGATCGCCAAGAAGGAGATGGTCGAGGCCAACCTCCGCCTCGTGATCTCGATCGCCAAGAAATACACCAACCGCGGGTTGCAATTTCTCGACCTCATCCAGGAAGGCAACATCGGCCTGATGAAGGCGGTCGACAAGTTCGAGTATCGCCGCGGCTATAAATTCTCGACCTACGCGACCTGGTGGATCCGGCAGGCAATCACCCGCTCGATCGCCGACCAGGCGCGGACCATCCGCATCCCGGTCCACATGATCGAGACGATTAACAAGCTGGTCCGCACCGGCCGCCAGTTCCTCCACGAGACGGGCCGCGACCCGACGCCGGAAGAACTCGCCGAGCGCCTCTCGATGCCGCTCGAGAAGGTCCGCAAGGTGATGAAGATCGCCAAGGAGCCGATCAGCCTCGAGACCCCGATCGGCGACGAGGAGGACAGCCACCTCGGCGACTTCATCGAGGACAAGAATGCGGTCATTCCTGTCGACGCGGCGATCCAGGCCAACCTCAAGGAAACGGTCACCCGGGTCCTCGCCTCCCTCACTCCGCGCGAAGAGCGCGTGCTGCGCATGCGCTTCGGCATCGGCATGAACACCGATCATACGCTCGAGGAAGTCGGCCAGCAGTTCAGCGTCACCCGCGAGCGCATCCGCCAGATCGAGGCGAAGGCGCTCAGGAAGCTCAAGCACCCGAGCCGGTCTCGCAAGATGCGGTCGTTCCTCGACCAGTAGGGCTCACGCTCCTCTCGCTCGCGGGAGGAGCTGTCTTCCCCGCACCGATCGTCGGGCCTGAGGCCGCAGGCAACCAATTGCCGCGCCGCACGCTACTTCCATGCCCTGCGGACACGTTTGCCCGAGGGGTCAGCTTCTGCGCCGACGAGGAGACGATCATGCCCGCTAAATCGAAGGCTCAGCAGAAGGCCGCCGGCGCCGCTCTCGCCGCCAAGCGCGGCGACGCCCCTGAGTCGAAGCTGCGCGGTGCCTCCAAGCAGATGGAGGAGTCGATGACGGAAAAGGAGCTGGAAGAGCTCGCCAGCACCAAGCGCAAGGGCAAGCCGGAGTACGTCAAGCCGCGCTAGAGCCGCCATGGATGGTCACCGACCTGCTCGGCGACGCTGTCGATGCGCAGCGTGGGTGACAGGCGGATCGAGACCCCGCCGCTGCGCGCCAGTGCCGGTCCATCCAGCCGAACTAAGCGCGGGGCGCAGCCGCGTGGCAAACTCCGCTCGGCGACGACCAGGTCCGCCCGCGCGCAAGCGGCGACCAGCGTTCCCCACGGAAGGCGCTGCTGTGAGCGGAGGGCGAGAATACGCCAGCTTCGGCCGCCCCTGACGAGCTGCGCGACGCAGGCTTCGCGCGTGCAGCGGGCGTAGGTCGCGCCGGCGAGCGGCGGCAGTTCGCCGTCGAACCCCGACGATTCGCCCAGCAGGTCGCGTATGAAGTCCCCGCTCCGCTCGCGAAGAATGGCGGGGGTCCCGGCTTCGTCGACGATCGCCAGGTGCCGCCCGTCGCCAGTGACCAACAGGTCCGGCGGGCTCGTTGCGGCGGCGGCAAGGGCACCGCCCGCGATTGGCAGCAGTCCCAGCCATCGCCATCGCGTCGTCCACAGGCACAGCCAGAGGCCGCCCCCAACCATCAGCGCGAACGACCAGGCGGGAATGCTCGGCACGGTCACCACGCTCCCGCTCGCCCCGGCGGTTGTCTGCGCGAGCCACAGCAGCAAGCGAATCGCAACGCCGGTCGCCTTCCATAACGGCCCGGACAGTCCAAGCGGGTCGAGCAGCAGCGCCAGCGCCTCGAGCGGCATGATCACGAAGGTCGTCAGGGGGATTGCCACCAAGTTGGCGCCAACGCCGTAGAGGCCGGCCCGGTGGAAGTGGTAGAGTGCGAAGGGCATCAGCCCCACCTCGACCGCAAGGCCAGTCAGGAACAGGCCGGCGCCGGACCGAACCGTGCGCCGGACCCAACCCTCCTCCTGCGGGCCGAGGTGGGTTCGGGCGAACCGGGTCGAGTGGAGCGCCACGATCACGGTTACCGCGGCGAAGCTCAGCTGGAAGCTGGCCCCGGCCAGTGCCTCAGGGCGGGCGAGCAGGATTAGCAGGGCCGCCACCGCGATGACTCGGAGCGACAGCGCGTCGCGGCCGAGCGCCATGCCGAGCATCACAATCAGCGCGCCGAGGCAGCTGCGTACCGTCGGCACCTGCGCGCCGGTCAGCAGCGTGTAGCCGACCCCGGTCACCGCGCCGAGCACGGCCGAGACGACTATCAGATTGAAACGGAGCGCCAGCCGCTCGCTCAGCGCCAGCAGGCGAAGGCTCGCGAACATGGCGGCTCCAATCACTGCGGCGATGTGCAGGCCACTAACTGACAGGAGGTGCGCGAGGCCGCTCCGCCGCATCGCCTCGGCATCCACCTCGGGGACGGCGCCCTGGTCGCCGCTGACGAGCGCAGTGGCGATCGCACCTTCGCTTGGGGGCAGGCGCGAGCGGATGTGGCGGTCGAGCCGCGTGCGAAGCCCGTCGAGGCTCCATCTCGGCGGCGCTGGTCGGGTGACCTCGACCGTGCCGAGCGCCCGACCGACCCCGCCGATCTGGGCGAACCACAAGTCTCGGGCGAAGTCGTGGGCTCCCGGCAGCGGCTTGGCCATGGGTGGCGTCAGGCGGGCTCGGAGGCGCACCTCAGCGCCGGCCGCGAGCAGGTCTGGGACCGCGTCCTCGGGGATGGAGATGCGCAGCCGAGGTCGGCCGGGCGCGGGTGCCAGGATTATCCGGACGACGTCGCGCGCCGCGAGCCGCTCGACGTTCTCGACCGATCCGGAGACCGCCACCACCCCCGTGCTCGTGAGGCGGGGCGCCGCCACCAGCGCGCTGCGCGCCCACAGCAAGGCGCAACCCAGCGCCATCGCCAGCCCGAACCAGCCGATCCCCCGCTCCAGCCTTCCCCCACCGGCCGCAAACCCCGCGAGCGAGGCTGCGGCCGCTATCAGCAGAAAACTCACCCACGCCGATGGTCCGGGCAGGGCCAGCCAAGCTGCGATCCCGGCGCCGAATCCGATCACGGACCAAAGCGGCAGCTGCGCGCGTTCAGCTTCCAGCACGGCCTCGATCGAGTTCCGCCATCGGGCAGCCGCGCTGGGTTCGTAACCGTCGGTTACGCCGTCCGCCGACGGTTGCCGGACATGCAAATACACCCTAGGGCCCCACCCCGCGCGATCCGGCGCCGCAATGAAAGAGGAAAGCGCGCTTGAGCGCAAGCAAGGTCGTCACCCGGTTCGCCCCCTCGCCCACCGGTTACCTTCATATCGGCGGTGCCCGGACGGCGCTGTTCAACTGGCTGTTCGCGCGTCATCACGGCGGCACCTACCTGCTGCGGATCGAGGACACGGATCGCGCCCGCTCGACCCAGGCCGCGATCGACGCCATTCTCGACGGACTGTCATGGCTCGGGATCGAGGGCGACGGCGAGCCCTATTTCCAGTCGCAGTTCGAGAAGCGGCACGCCGAGGTTGCGCACCAGCTGATCGAGCGCGGTTCCGCCTATCGCTGCTACCTGACCGCCGAGGAGCTGAAGGATCGGCGCGAAAAGGCGCAGGCCGAGCGCCGCCCGTTCCGCATCGACAGTGAATGGCGTGAGCGGACGGACGGTCCCGCCGACCAGCCATTCGTCGTCCGCCTCAAGGCGCCGAAGGACGGCGAGACGCTTATCGACGACCTGGTCCAGGGCCGGGTCACGGTCGCCAACGCCGAACTCGACGACTTCGTCCTGCTCCGCTCCGACGGCACCCCCACCTACATGCTGGCGGTCGTAGTCGATGATCATGACATGGGCGTCACCCATGTGGTCCGCGGCGACGACCACCTCAACAACGCCTTCCGCCAACTGGCGATCGTCCGCGCGATGGGCTGGCCAGAGCCGGTCTACGGGCATATCCCGCTGATCCACGGGCCGGACGGGGCGAAGCTGTCCAAGCGCCACGGTGCACTCGGGGTCGACGCCTATCGCGACGAGATGGGGATCCTGCCCGAGGCGCTCGGCAACTACCTGCTCCGTCTCGGCTGGGGCCATGGCGACGACGAGATCATCAGCCGCGAGCAGGCGATCGAGTGGTTCGACATCGACCATGTCGGCAAGAGCCCGAGCCGATTCGACCTCAAGAAGCTCGAGAACCTCAACGGCCACTATATTAGGGAAGCGGACGACGCCCGGCTGGCGACGCTCGCGGCGGCCCGTCGCGGCGGGAGGGAGGCGGAGGATCTCGCCCTGCTCGAGCGCGCCATGCCGGAACTGAAGGCCCGGGCCAAGGATCTGAACGAGTTAGCGGGTGCCGCCGACTTCCTGTTCGCAACCCGGCCGCTCGCCGTCGAGCCCGGCGCGGCAGCCCTGCTTGACGCGTCGTCCCGCCATCTTCTCGGTCAGGCCCATGCTGCACTTGCGAAGATCGAGAACTGGGACAAAGAGGGGACGGAAGAAGCGGTTCGCGCGGTGGCTGACAAGGCCGGGCTCAAGCTCGGCAAGCTTGCCCAGCCACTGCGCGCGGCGCTGACGGGTCGGACGACCAGTCCGGGGATTTTTGATGTGCTCGCCCTTCTCGGCCAGACGGAAAGCCTGGCCCGGATCGCCGACCAGATGACGGAGCAATGAAGATGTCGAACGACAGCGCCTCGCTGAACCTTGCCGGCAAGGACGTGCCGCTCCCGGTCATGTCGGGGACGGTCGGTCCCGACGTCGTCGATATCCGCAAGCTCTACGGCCAGACAGGGGCCTTCACCTACGATCCGGGCTTCACCTCGACCGCCAGTTGCCAGAGTGCGATCACCTACATCGACGGCGAGCAGGGCATCCTTCTCCACCGCGGCTACCCGATCGATCAGCTGGCCGAGAATTCGACCTTCATGGAGGTTGCCTATCTGCTGCTCCATGGCGAGCTTCCGAACAAGGACGAGCTGGACAAGTTCGTCTACACCATCAGCCGCCACACGATGGTCCACGAGCAGCTGGCGACCTTCTTCCGCGGCTTCCGGCGCGACGCGCACCCGATGGCGGTGCTGGTCGGCGTGGTCGGCGCCCTGTCGAGCTTCTACCACGACAGCACCGACATCACCGACCCCCAGCAGCGCCTGATCGCCTCGCACCGGCTGATCGCCAAGATGCCGACACTGGTCGCGATGGCCTACAAGTACAGCATCGGCCAACCGTTCCTCTATCCCGACAACAGCCTCGGCTACACCGCCAACTTCCTCCGCATGACCTTCGGCGTCCCGGCCGAACATTATGAGGTCAATCCGGTCATCGAGCGGGCAATGCGGCGGATCTTTATTCTCCATGCCGACCATGAGCAGAACGCGTCGACCTCGACTGTTCGCCTGGCCGGCTCGTCGGGCGCCAATCCGTTCGCCTGTATCGCGGCTGGCATCGCCTGCCTGTGGGGTCCCGCCCACGGCGGCGCCAACGAGGCGGCGCTGAACATGCTGCGCGAGATCGGCGACGTAAAGCGGATTCCGGAGTATATCGCCCGGGCCAAGGACAAGGACGACCCATTCCGCCTGATGGGCTTCGGCCACCGCGTCTACAAGAACTTCGACCCGCGGGCGAAGGTGATGAAGGCGACTGCCGACGAGGTGCTGAAGGAGCTCAACATCTCCGACCCCGTCCTCGATGTCGCCAAGGAACTCGAGCATATCGCGCTCAGCGACAGCTATTTCATCGACAAGAAGCTGTATCCGAATGTCGATTTCTACTCGGGCGTGATCCTCAACGCGATTGGCTTCCCGACGGAGATGTTCACCGCCCTTTTCGCGCTCGCCCGAACGGTCGGCTGGGTCGCGCAGTGGAACGAGATGATCGCCGATCCCGAACAGAAGATCGGCCGTCCGCGCCAGCTCTATACCGGCTCCGCGCAGCGCGACTACGTCCAGGTCGGCGACCGCAAGTAAGTGGCATGGCGGCCGTCGTCCCGGCGCAAGGTCGGGACTTCGGTCGTCGTGCAGTCCGGAATGATCGTGTCCCGCTGTTCCGCGGGTTTCCGCTCAGGCGGCCGGCAGCATCAGCGTGAAGCGGGCGCCTTGCCCTGCCACGCTCTCGAGATGAATGTCGCCGCCCATAGCGCGGGCCAGCCGGCGCGAGATGGCGAGGCCGAGTCCGGCGCCTTCCCTTGGCTGGCCGGCCTGCTCGAACCGCTCGAAGATGCGCTGCTGGTCCTGAAGTGCAATCCCGGGACCGCGATCCGCGATCGTGACCGAGGTAAGCGGACCGCCGCCAAAGCGTAGCTCGACCTGCCCGCCCTGGGGCGAGTGGCGGACCGCGTTGCCGATCAGGTTGACGAGGATCTGCACGATGGCGCGGGACTGCCCGCGAACCGGGAGCGCCCCACGCTCGCCGCTTGCGACCAGGTTCACGCTCCGCTCCTGCGCCCGCTTCTCGACCAGGCCGACCGCCTCCCGGGCGAGATCGCCGAGGTCGACACGGCCATCTTCTTCCGCCGGCTCCTTGCCCATCGCCCGGATCACTTCGAGCAAATGGCGCCCGGCAGCGACGATGTCGCTGGCGTAGGCCGCATAATCTGACCGCAGCGGCCCTTCGGAGCGATCGACGATCTGCTCCGCCTCGGCGATGATCCGGTCCAGCGGGCTGCGCAGCGCCTCGTCGAGCGCATGGTCCACGTCGCTGCTGGCCTGGGCAACGGCCGCGGCGGAGCGCGACGCCTCGGCGGCGGCCAGCGTGGCCCGGCCCTCGAACCCGGCGAATTGTCCTGCGGGATCGGTCAGCACCTCGGCCGCGAGCAGCAGCGGTTCGCTGCCGGCCGACCGGGGGCTAGCAGCCTGGCCGGAGAAGCCGCGTCGGCCGGCCAGCGCGACCATCAGCGGGATTGCGCCCTCTTCATCCTCCTCAAGCCGGACGAGTCGGGTGAGCGGGTTGCCGAGCGCAGCTTCCGGCGTGATCGCCAGCCAGCGCGCAAGCCCGTCGCTGATGCGGGTGATCCGAAGCTCGCGATCGGTGCTCCATTGCTCGTCCGCCGAGCTTGGCTCCGGCTCCGGCTCGGGGGCGAGCGCGAGCGCCCAGCGTGGGCTTGCGGGTGGCCGTTCGGTCCAGCGTTCGACGATCAGACGCACCTGATCGTCGGCCGGCTCTGCTCGCACCCACAGGTCGATGTCGCGGCGTGCCCCCGCGGCGATGATCGGACGCGAGATGGGCACGCCGAGCCGCCGGGCGAGCCGGGCCAGCGCGGCGAGCTGCGGCACGGCTAGCGGCTGCCCGAGCGCGGACCCGGCTTCCTGCTGCAGGCGCGCAAGCGGCTCGTCGGCTTCGACCAAGTGGCCCACCCGGTCGAGCAGACCGCCGAAGGGCGGGAGCTCAGCCGCGCTGGCCATGCAACCGGTCCGCGGCGCGACGATAGGCGGGGTTAAGACGAAGCGCGCGGCGGCAAGCCTCGGCCTGCGCGCCACTGATCTGGTCGAAGCGGCCGATTTCTCCGGCCGGGTCCTGAAGGCCGATGACCGCGCCGATCCCGGCAAACAACGAGGCTGCCGCCGGCCGCGTAACTGCCGCGATCCGCAGCAGCTCGGCGAGCCGGCCACTGCCGGGGCAGCTCAGCCTCTCCCATGCTTCGTCACCGCTGATCCCCGCTCGCTCGGCGAGTGCTGCGGTGAGCAGCCCAAGCTCGCCCTCGTCCGCGAGCGTCAGCAGCAAGGCGTCGTCGAGCTCGCCGCCAGCCTGAAGCGCGGCGATCAGCCGTCCCTCTATGGCCTCCAGCCGCAGGCCTTCGTCGTGTCGGCCGAGCAGCGCGTCGGCGGCATGGGCGAACGGCTCGTCCCCCCGCTCGGTCTCGACGGCCAGAGCCGCCGCCAGTGCATGGGCGAGCAGCACGGCGGTGTCGCCGTCGAGGTCCGCAAAATCCACCCCGACATGCCCGAAGCGGTCGCGCCGCCGCCCGCGCGCGAGGACCAGGCCCATCGCCGCCTCGGCCACGATGCTGTTGTGGTGACTAACCAGCCCTTGCACGAAGCGCGGAGTCGCACCGCCGGAAACAAGCTGATCGGCGACCCGCGCCTCGTCGGCCCGGCGCAGCAGCAGCGCGACCAATCGGTCCTGCTGCAGCAGCCCGGTCTCGCCCAGCCGCGCGCACAGGAGCGCCGCGTCCGGCTCGCCGACCGGCGGTGCGGAGCCGGGCAGCTCGACCCTAATCTCGTCGGACAGGCTTTCGACCAGCCCGAGCAGCATTGCCGTCATCAACGCCCGCTCTTGCTCGGTAAGCCGCTCGGCTTCCGGCAGGAAGAAATCGGTGCGCACGACCGCAAGCCGGCGCTCCCGCGCGGGGCGCGCAGGGTGGACCGGGCGGTCAGCCATCTCGGCAGCGATCGGCCATTCCTCTGGCAACATGCAGGTCCTGTTAGAGGAACAGGATTAACGCGGCGTCAATCGCGAATGATGCTGTGGCGCAGGTGCTGGACGAAGAAGAAACTGATGGCGGCATAAAGCGCCAGCATGCTGACCAGGGTGGCCGGCGCCTGGGCGACAAGCAGCGGCAGCGACAGCAGGATGGCGTTGCGGCGGCTGAACAGCCAGCCGTCGGCGGGCAGGTCGTCGAGCCCGCGTTCGACACGCTGCGCCTCCGCGAAGCCGGTAGCGGTCAGCGCGGTCGCCATCGCCCCCCAGCCGCTGCCGTGGCGCGACGCCCACCAGCCGGCGAACAGCAGCGCGATCCCGATCAGCGGCCAAAGCAGCCGCCGGGTCAGGAGGTTGCGCCGCAGCGGCTTCAGCCGAAGCACCGCCAATCGCTCCGCGACAAGATCGAGCGGAAGCGACAGGAGCAGCAGCACGGCCGCGGCAAGCAGCCAGCCGCGCGACAGGCAAACCGCGGCGATGCCGAGCAGCCCCACCGCGCCGGCCAGCAACCAGTCCGGCGGCACCGACCGCTCCATCAGCTTCTCGGTCGCGAACTCCTCGACGATCGGCAGGAGGAAGCGGCTGGTCCAGTCCCGCCGGACCCCGCGCGAGGCGAGCAGCAGGCGCCGCTGGAAAGTGGCGAGATCGCCCGGCCGCTCGGCCAGCAGCGGCTCCGACACGCCGGCGGGGATGCGCGCCGCGCCGGCCTGGATGGTGCGCCGAAGCAGCGTCGACTGCAGATCCCAGTCGCCCAGCATCGATGCGGTCGAGCCCAAGGTTTGCCCGGTCACCAGTGAAAGGCCGGCCCAGCGGGTCTCGCCATCGATCCGCTCGAATCGTTCGTGAAGCTCGTCGTCAGGGACGACCGCGACCACCGCGCTGTCAGCGGCGGCGATCCGTTCGACCAGGCGGATGTCGGGGGCGAGCCCGTCGGCGACATTGAGCACCAGCGCACCGGCCTCGAAACGCGATGCGGCCTCGTTGCCGTCGGTCACCGGGGTGACGGCGATCCCCTCCCCGCGCAGCCGTTCCACCGCCGCCGCCAACTCGGCCGGAATGCGCTCGACCAGCAGGACGATCGGGGTGCAGCCGGCAGCCGCGACGCAGCGCGCCTGATATTCGACCAGAGTCCGGCCGGCGAGCGGAAGCAGAGCTCGCAATCCACCCAGATCGTCTTCCTGATAAGCAGCAATCAGGGCGCCCGGCGCCATTCGTCTCTCCCACCCCTCGCCCCGCTACCTAGGCGCTTTCGCCGCCAAGGAAAGATGGTAAACTGCCCGTCATGAACCCGATCAGCCAGTCAGCGTCGCTCTCCGAGCAAGAGCCCCTGCCGCCCGTGGACGAGGCGGTGGATCCCTGGGCGGGGTTCGACCCGCAAGCGGTGCAGGCGGACTATGGCGAACAGCGCGAGACCGGCGCGGGCGGCCGGGCGGTGCTCGGCGGGGCGCTCGCCGTGCTCGCCTTCCTGTGGGTCGGCTTTGCGGCCTGGGCCGCCGGTCGGGCGCTGGGCGGGACCGCGCTGGCCCTTCCCGCCGTTGCCCAGTGGCTGGCGATCGCCGCGGGCCCGCTCGCGCTGATCGGTCTTGCCTGGCTGGTATTCGGCCGGACCCGCCGGCGCGAGGCGGAGCGCTTTACCCAGTCGGTCGTGACCATGCGGCAGGAAGCCCGTTCGCTCGAGGGCCTGCTCGGCGTCCTTCGACAGCGGATCGACGAGGAACAGCATGCGCTCACCGCCATGGCCGACCGGCTGATGCGGCTAGGCGACGAAGCCACCCACAAGCTCGCCGGGATCACGCGGGAAATGGGCTCGGGTGCGGAGACGCTCGCGCGGCACGGCGTCGCGCTCGACCGCGCGGCGGAGAACGCCCGGATCGACCTCGGCGTGCTACTCGACGATCTTCCCCGGGCCGAGGCGATTGCCCGCGCCATGGCCGAGAACCTGCGTGGCACCGGGCACGAAGCGGGGCAGCAGGCGGCGGCGCTCGAGAGCGCGCTGTCGGCCATCACCAACCGCGCCCGCGAGGCGGACCATCATGTCGGCAGCGCCGCGCACCGGCTGGTCGGCACGCTGAACCAGATCGAGAGCGCCTCTCTTGGCGCCGCGGCGCGGGTGACCGAAACCGGCGAGGCCGCCGCGCTGATCGTCGACCAGCTGCTCGACCGCACCGCGCATGCGCTCGATGAGGTCCGTCACGGCATCCACGTGCAGGCCGAGGCGGTCACTGCGCTGACCGAGCAGGCCTCCGCCGCGCTTGGGCGGGCGGGCATCGAGGCGGCCGAGACGATCGGTCAGCGGCTGCAGGGCGCCAACGCCTCGCTCGACCGGATCACCCGCCAGCTCGCCGAGCAGGATCGCGCCTCGCGCGCGCTCATCGCCGACACCGATCGCGCAATCGCCGAACTCGACCAACGCTTCGCGGTGATGGCCGACCAGGGCGATCGCCGCGCCGAGGCGGTCAGCGGCTCGCTCCGCCAGCTCCGCTCGGAGCTCGAGCATCTCACCATGCAGGCGGCCGCCAGCGACGGCTCGGTCGAGGCGCTATCGAATCGCACCGGCGCGCTGCGCGGCCTGGTCGACGGGCTCGCCGTCGACGTCCGCGACCTGATCAGCGCGGCGCTCGGCGAGGCCGAGGGCGGCGCTCAGCGGCTCGGGACCGCGGTCGCCAGCGCCAAGCCGGAGATCGAATGGATGCGCGCGGCGAGCGACGAGGCGGCGACCCGGCTTGAGGCAGCGGAGCGCGCGATGGCGGCGCAGCAGGACCGGCTGGCGGGTCTGCTCGCCTCGGTCGACGAGGGCGTCGGCTCGGCCGAAACCCGCCTTGGCTCGCTGCGTGATGCCTTGTCGGCAGCCGAGTCGGAAGCGGCGCGGCTGCAGGGCGAGACGGCCCCCGCGCTGGTCGAAGCGATGGTGCAGGTCAAGGAAGCCTCGGCGCACGCAGCCGAGCGCGCCCGCGAGGCGATTGCTGCGGTCATCCCCGACAGCGCCGAGCGGATGTCCGACGCGACCCGGGCCGCGCTGCAGAAGGCGGTCGACGAGAGCGTCGCCAGCCAGCTTCGCGAGATCGAGGACGTGGCGGTGCGCGCGGTGGAGGCGGCGCGGACGGCGTCGGAGCGGCTGACTCGCCAGATGCTTACCATCGGCCAGACCGCCAGCGCACTCGAGGAGCATATCGAACGCAACCAGCAAGCGCAGCGAGCCGGCGATAGCGAGGCCTTCGCCCGCCGCGTATCGATGCTGATCGACTCGATGAACTCGGCTTCGATCGATGTCGGCAAGATCCTTTCGGACGAAGTCGACGAGCGCAGCTGGCAGGCTTACCTCAAGGGCGATCGCGGCGCCTTCACGCGGCGCGCGGCGCGGCTCATCGGCGGTGCCGAGCAGCGCGGACTTCCGCAGCATTACGAGAACGATCGCGAGTTCCAGGCTGCGGTGAACCGCTACGTCCACGACTTCGAGGCGATGCTCCGCCGGGTCCATGCCGAGCGGGATGGTGGTCCGATCGCGGTGACGCTGATGGCGAGCGACATGGGCCGGCTCTACGCAGCGCTGGCGCCACTGGTCGATCGGAAGCGCTGACCTGCGCCCGGCGCTGGCCGCGAGCGATCAGTTCGGGTGGTAGAAGTCGAACGCGTCGGTGCCGATCCAGCCGAACGTCCAGTTGAGATAATAGAGTGCGAACAGGGCAGTCGCGACGACCGTCGTGCGCAGCAGGTGGCGCGATAGGTCGAACCGGTGCGGCGCGCTGTCGGCCTGGCCCGGGATCCGCTCCTCGCCCGCCTCCTCGCTCGTCCGCACCCCGAAGGGCAGGAGGACGAAGGCGCTGAACGTCCAGAACAGGAAGTAGATCGCGCTGATCGACGTCCACTTCATGGCAGGCGGGTGATCAGCACCTCGACCACCGGCTTCTTTCCCGTCCAGGCTGTCGCGCAGCGGCGGACGGCGAGCCGGACATTCTCCTTCAGCGCTTCCTCGTCGATCCCGGCGCCGACCGCCTTGGCCGCGCTTCCGGCGGCGTCACGGATGAAGTCCTCGCGGTCCTCCTCCACTGGCACGCCGACCGGACGGACTTGCGGCTCCCCGACCAGCGCGCCACGGCGGTCAAGCACGATCGATACGGCGATCAGCCCGGAAAAGGCGATCTTGCGCCGCTGATTGATGGTGGCGCCGTCGGAGGATAGGATCACGTCGCCGTCGAGCACCAGGCGCCCGACCCTCTCCTCGCCGATCTTGACCGGGCCATCCGGGGCGAGGCGGACCAGGTCGCCGTTGGTCTGTCGAAAATTGTACGGGATGCCCGCCGACGCCCCGAGCCGCGCCTGTTCGGCGATGTGCCGGTCCTCGCCATGAACCGGCAGCAGGATTTCGGGCCGGATCCAGCGGTACATCTGGAGCAGCTCGGGCCGACCCGGATGGCCCGAGACGTGAACATGCGCCTGGCGATCCGTGATGATCAGTGCGCCCAGGTCGCTGAGCGCGTTCATGATCCGTCTGATCGCGACCTCGTTTCCGGGGATCTGCTTGGACGAGAAGATGACCGTGTCACCCTCGCCGAGCTTGAGTTCATGCTGGCCAAAGGCGATCCGGCCAAGCGCCGCGCGCGGCTCGCCCTGGCCACCGGTCGCGATGATCATCACCTCGCGTCGCGGCAGGCGCATCGCCTCGTCGAACCGAATCGGCTCGGGGAAGTCGCGCAGATAGCCAGTCGCACGCGCCACCTTCAGGATGCGGTCAAGCGAACGGCCGGCCACGCAAACCTGGCGCCCCGTCTCGACCGCCACCCGCCCGATCGTCTCCATCCGCGCGGCGTTGGAGGCGAAGGTCGTCACGAGCATGCGGCCCGGCGCGTCCCGGCAGCTGTCGAGGAGGCCTTGGTAGACGTCCGATTCGCTGCCGCTCTCCGTCTCGGTGAAGACGTTGGTCGAGTCGCACACCAGCGCCAGCACGCCCGCGTCGCCGATCTTGGTCAGCGCCTCGGGAGTGCTCGGCTGGGCAAGCACCGGCGTTCGGTCGATCTTCCAGTCGCCTGTGTGGAAGACCTTGCCCCGGGTAGTCTCGATCAGCAGGCCGTTGGCCTCGGGAATGGAGTGGGCGAGCGGAACCCAGCGCACCTTAAACGGTCCGAGATCGACCGACGCGCCACGCTCGACGATGCGGAGCGGAACAGTGCCGGTCAGCCCCTCCTCCTCCAGCTTGCCGGCGATCAGCCCGGCCGTGAAGGGCGAGGCGTAGAGCGGCACCTGGAGGTCGGCGGCGAGGTAGGGAAGCGCCCCAATATGGTCCTCGTGACCATGCGTCAGGACAATGCCGACCAGGTCGCGCCGCCGCCGCTCAATGAAGTCGAGGTCGGGTAGGACAAGGTCGATCCCGGGGTAGTCATGATCGCTGAACGTCAGGCCGCAGTCGACCATCAGCCACTTGCCCTGCGTGCCGTAGAGATTGACGTTCATGCCAATCTCGCCCGAGCCGCCGAGCGCCAGGAAGAGAAGCTCGTCGCCGGGGGTCATGCTTTCTGAGTCACCTGCTGATGGAGGAGCGCCAGCCCCTGAATGGTCAAATCGGGCTCGAGCGCGTCGAAGGCATCGGTATGCCGATTGAACAGGACGGCGAGGCCGCCGGTCGCAACCACCGTCACGGGACGGCCGATTTCCGCCTTCACCCGCGCTAGCAGTCCTTCAATCATCGCCACATAGCCCCAGTAGATGCCGGACAGCATCTGGCTGTTGGTCGTGCGCCCGATGACGCTGCGGCTCTCCGGGGCTTCAATCGCGATCCGCGGCAGCTTGGCTGCTGCCCCGACGAGTGCGTCGAGGCTGAGATTGATCCCGGGCGCGATGATCCCGCCCTTGTAGGCTCCGCTGTAGTCGACGACCTCCAGGGTCGTCGCGGTGCCGAAATCGATGACGACCAGATCGCCGGGATATTTGGCGTGCGCGGCGATGACGTTGAGCGCGCGGTCGGCACCGACATTCTCCGGCTCGTCGACATCTAGCCGGATCGGCCACGCCGCGCTCCCCTGCCCCGCGACCAAGGCCTCGCGGTGGAAATATTTGCTCGAAAGGACCTGCAGATTGTGGAGCGCGCGCGGCACCACCGTGCCGATGATCACCGCGTCAACGTCGTCGCGGGTGAAACCCTCCAGCTCAAGCAGCTGGTGGAGCCATACCGCATACTGGTCCGCCGTCCGCCGGGGGTCGGTCGCGATCCGCCAGCGGGCACGGATCTGCCGCTCGTGGTCGACCAGTGCGAAGACCAGGTTGGTGTTGCCGGCGTCGATCGCGAGAAGCATCGGCTCGCTCTATTCTTCCTCGGACAGGACGACCAGCGCCATTTCCGCCGTGTCCTCCCACCCGAGCTTTTCGTAGAGCGGCCGGCCCTGCGCGGTGGCATGAAGGATGACGTAGCGCAGCCCGCGCCGGCGAGCCTCACCGCAGCATCGCTCCATCAGAGCCCGGGCATGGCCCTCACCGCGGTGGCCCGGCTCGACGTAGACGTTGAGGACGTAGCCGCGCCGGTCCTGGTCAGGGTGGATCGGATGCGGCGGCCACTCGATCGCCATCATCCCGCACCCGGCCACCGAAGCGCCATCCTGCTCGACGATCCAGCCGAAGTAGCTGCCGTCAGCGAGATGACGGCGCAACCACTCGCGGAACGGGCCCTCGGCCGCGTCGACCGCGCGCGGCGGCCGACCATTTTCCAGGAACATTCGGCGGCGGTGGCCGGAGATCAGGTCGAGGTCGTCCGGGGTTACCGGACGCAGGTGGCGCTCAGCCAAGGCTGACGTCTCCCGCGTGGAGGGTGCGAAGCTGTCCATCATCGGTCCGAAGCCGGAGAGCGCCGTCGGGTTCCAGCCCCTCGAACCGTCCGGCGACAAGTTCGCCGTCGCCACCGTGCACGGTCAGCCTGGTTCCCAGCGGATGCGCGCTTTCCAGCCACATCGACCGGAGCGATTCCAGGTCGCTCCGCCACAGGTTCATCGCCCGGTCCATGCTGGCGGCAAGCAGCGGGGCAAACGACTCCGGGCTGACCAGCGACACGCTGGACAGCGCCGCGGTTGGGCGATCGGCGAAGTCTGGCGCGGCCGCGAGATTGACGCCGAAGCCCGCGACAATCCGGTCCCCGCTTCGCTCGAGCAGGATGCCGCCGAGCTTGCCCGCTCCGAGCAGAAGGTCGTTCGGCCACTTGAGCATCAGCCCGGTGGCGGGCGCCGCCGCCTCGACCGCGCGGATGAGCGCGATGCCGGCCGCAAGCGAGAGCGCCTGTGCGGGCGGATCATTCGGCCCGAAAGCGATCAGCGTCGAGCCATAGAAATTGCCGGGCGGCGAGGTCCACTCGCGGCCCTGCCGGCCTCGCCCGTCCTGCTGCTCGAGCGCGACCAGCCACTCGCCGTCAGGCGCGGCGGCGTTGGCGAGCAGGTCGGCGTTGGTCGAACCGGTCCGCTCGACGAAGCGGATCCTGCTCAGCGGATCACGCTCGCGGCGTTGGCCGTCAGCGTCCCCAGCGGCCCGATCAGCAGGTAGCCCAGTGGCGAGACGATCACCGCCGCAACCATGATCAGCGCGCTCTCGATCGGCGCACGGAAGCGGCCGAGCGGCGCGGCCGCCTCGTCGAAGTACATGATCTTGACGACTTTGATGTAATAATAGGCGCCGACCACCGTACCGATGATGCCCGCCACCGCCAGCGGCACCAACCCCGCGTTGATCGCGGCCTGGAACACCATCAGCTTGGGCCAGAAACCGAATAGCGGCGGGATGCCAGCCAGGCTGAACATGAAGATGGCGAGCGCGAGCGCAAGGCCCGGCCGGGTTTGCGACAGGCCGGCGAGCCGCGAGAGGCTCTCGAACGGCGTTCCGTCCTCCTCGCGCAGCTTGAGCACGCAAAGGAAAGCGCCGAGCGTCATGACGACATAGACGGCGACGTAGAACAGCACCGACTGAGCGCCGGCGCGGCCGCCCGCGGCGAGCCCGATCAGCACGAAGCCGACGTTGTTGATTGACGAGTAGGCGAGCAATCGCTTGACGTTGGTCTGCCCGAATGCCGCGATCGCGCCGAGGAAGATAGACGCGAGCGAAGCGAAGATGACGATCTGGCGCCACGCCTCGGTCGCCGGCGCGAGCGCCTCGAGGCAGACCCGGGTCGAGAGCAGCAGCGCGGCCACCTTTGGCGCGGAGGCGAAGAAGGCGGTGACCGGCGTCGGCGCGCCCTCGTAGACGTCGGGCGTCCACATGTGGAACGGCACCGCGCTGATCTTGAAGGCGAGACCGGCGAGCAGGAAAACCAACCCAAACAGCAGCCCGATCGAGGTGGTGCCCTCGCGCACGAAGGCGGCGGCGACGCCAGTGAAGCCCGTCGTCCCGGTAAAGCCGTAGAGCAGCGAGATGCCGTACAGCAGGATGCCGCTCGCGAGCGCGCCGAGTACGAAATACTTCAGCCCCGCCTCGGCGGACCGCTCGTCCGTCCGGCGGTAGGAGGCGAGGACGTAGGCCGCGAGACTCTGCAGCTCGAGCCCGACGTAAAGGGTGATGAGGTCGCGCGCGCTGACCATCACCGCCATACCGACCGCGGAGAAGAGCAGCAGGACCGGATATTCGGCGCCATGCTCGAAGTCGCGGTCGAACCAGCCGTGCGCGGCGATGATGGCGACCGCGGCGGAAAGGAAGATGACCAGCTTGCCGAATGCCGAGAACGTGTCGGCCGCGAGGATGCCGCCGTAGATCGGGCCACTGGTCTGGGCCGGGCCGATTAGCGCGAAGCAGGCGGCGACCAGCAGAGCGACTGCGGCCGCGTGGCAGAAGGAGGAAGTGCGCCGCCAGAAAGCCGCGACCAGCATCAGCACGATGCCGCCGGTGCCCAGGAGCAGCTCGGGGAGGATGGGAGCGAACATCAGTGGTGGGCCTCGGCCGTCTGGGGCATGCCCTTGCCGGGCGTCAGGTGGGCATCGCCGGCCGGGGCAGCCTTGGCGAGGCGATGGGTCTGCAGCCACTCGATGTCGCCGCGGAATGGACGCTGGAAGCTCTCGGGATAGATACCCATCCACATGACCGCGGCGGCGATCGGCGCGAGCAGGGCCCATTCCCGCGCGGACAGGTCCGGCATGCGGGACGCCTCCTCGGTCCTGGCAGCGCCGTAGCTGATCCGCCAGTATAGGTAGAGCATGTAGGCCGCGCCCAGGATGATCCCGGTCGTCGCGAAGATCGCGCCCCAGCTCGACGCCTTGTAGGTGCCAACCATCGACAAGAATTCGCCGACGAAGCCGCTGGTCCCGGGTAGACCGACACTCGCCATGGTGAACAGCAGGAATAGCAGCGCGTAGGCGGGCATGTTGTTCGCCAGTCCGCCGTACTGAGCGATTTCGCGAGTGTGCATGCGATCGTAGATGACGCCGACGCATAAGAAGAGCGCGCCCGAAACCAGGCCGTGGCTCAGCATCACGATCATCGCGCCGTCGAGGCCCTGCACGTTGAAGGCGAATAGGCCGTAGGTAACGAACGCCATGTGGGCGACCGACGAATAGGCGATCAGCTTCTTCATGTCCCGCTGCACCAGCGCGACCAGGCTGGTGTAGACCACCGCGATCGACGACAAGGCGAAGACCAGCGGAAGGAACACTGCCGAGGCTTCCGGGAACATCGGCAGCGAGAAGCGGATGAAGCCATAGCCGCCCATCTTCAGCAGCACGCCGGCGAGGATCACCGACCCCGCCGTCGGCGCCTGGACGTGCGCATCCGGCAGCCAGGTGTGCACCGGCCACATCGGCATCTTGACCGCGAAGCTGGCGAAGAAGGCCAGCCACAGCCACCACTGCAGCGACGGGTCGAAGTTGTAGACCATCAGTTCGGGGATGCGGCTGGTGCCGGCGACGTTGATCATCACCAGCATCGCGATCAGCATCAGCACCGAGCCGAACAGCGTGTAGAGGAAGAACTTGTATGCGGCCTTGATCCGATCGGCGCCGCCCCAGATGCCGATGATCAGGTACATCGGGATGAGGCCGCCCTCGAAGAACACGTAGAAGAGCAACAAATCCTGCGCGGCGAAGACGCCGATCATCAGCGCCTCCATCAGCAGGAAGGCGGCCATATATTCGGGCACGCGCTTGGTAATGGCCTGCCAGCTCGCGCCGATGCAGATCGGCATGAGGAAGGTCGAGAGCATGATCAGCACCAGCGCGATGCCATCGATGCCGAGCGCATAGGCGAAACTGCCGCCGAGCGGGATGTTCTCGACGAACTGCCACTGCGGGCCGCCCGGGACATAGCCCGCCCACAGCACGCAGCCGAGCGCGAAGTCGACAAGGGTCGCCACCAGCGCGATCCAGCGCGCGCTGCTGGCACTGACGAACAGGCAGGCGAGCGCCGCCAGCAACGGCACCGCGATCAGTGCCGTGAGGATCGGAAAGCCCATCAGCGCGCCGCCCAGTGCATGACCCAGCCGGCCGCGGCGATCAGGCCGAGCAGCATGACGAGGGCGTAGGAATAGAGATAGCCGGACTGGAGCCGAGCGGTCGCCCGGTTGCCCGCGGCAACCAGCACCGCTGCGCCGTGCGGGCCGAAGCGGTCGATCGTCTGCTCGTCGCCACGATGCCAGAACAGCCGGCCGAACCACAGCGCCGGGCGAACGAAGACGGCATTGTAGAGCTCGTCGAAATACCATTTGTGCATGAGGAAAGTGTGCAAGCCCCCCGTGGCCGCGATGAAGCGGGCCGGTGCGTCCGGATCGAGCAGATAGTTGCGGACGGCGATGAACAGTCCGACCAGCATGACGATGGTTGGCGTGAACTTGACCAGGAATGGCAGTTGCTCGATCGCTTCCGCCAGGTGCGGATTGAACGCGAGGCTGCCCTTCCAGAACTCGCCCGCCGTTTCCGGTCCGACGAACCAATGCGCGAAGACGAAGCCGGCGAGCACCGCGCCGAGCGAGAGCAGCGCCAGCGGCACCAGCATCGGCCAGGGGCTCTCGTGCGGATGGTAGCCGCCGTCGCCGGTTACCGGCACCGCATGGGAGTCGTGCTCGCTGTCGCCATGCTCCTCGTCGGGATGGTCGTGGTGATCGCCATGAAGCGCGTGCTGGATATGCTCCGACGCGGCCCAGCGCGGCTTCTGGAAGAAGGTCAGGAAGATGAGCCGCCAGCTGTAGAAGCTGGTGAGCAGCGCCGCGAAGCTGCCGATCCAGAAGGCGATGGTTCCCTGCGTCGTGCCCGCGGCCCAGGCGCTCTCGAGGATGGCGTCCTTGGAGTAGAAGCCCGCGAAGCCGAACACGCCCTCGATTCCGACGCCGGTAATCGCCAGCGTGCCCGCGACCATCGCCGCGAAGGTGATCGGGATCGCCCGCCGCAGCGCGCCATAATAGCGCATGTCCTGCTCGTGGTGCATCGAGTGGATGACTGCGCCGGCGCCAAGGAACAGCAGCGCCTTGAAGAAGGCGTGCGTGAAGAGGTGGAACATCGCCGCGCCATAAGCGCCGACGCCCGCACCGAAGAACATGTAGCCCAGCTGCGAGCAGGTCGAATAGGCGATCACCCGCTTGATGTCGTTCTGCACGCAGCCGACCGTTGCGGCGAAGATGCAGGTCAGCGCCCCGATCCAGGTGACCACGGTCAGGGCGGTCGGCGAGACGTTGAACATCGGCGACAGGCGGCAGACCATGAACACGCCGGCGGTGACCATCGTCGCGGCATGGATCAGCGCGCTGACCGGGGTCGGGCCCTCCATCGCGTCGGGCAGCCAGGTGTGGAGGCCGAGTTGCGCCGACTTGCCCATCGCGCCGACGAACAGCAGCAGGCAGAGGAGGGTCATCGTTTCGACGGTCATCCCGGCGAAATGGATGGTCGAGCCCGCCATGCCGGGCGCGGCGGCGAGGATCGCGGGAATCGAGACGGTGCCGAACACCAGGAAGGTGCCGAAGATGCCGAGGCTGAACCCGAAGTCGCCGACGCGGTTGACGACGAAGGCCTTGAGCGCGGCGGCGTTGGCTGACGGCTTGTAATACCAGAACCCGATCAGCAGGTAGGAAGCGAGGCCCACCCCTTCCCAGCCGAAGAACATCTGCACCAGGCTGTCGGCGGTCACCAGCATCAGCATGGCGAAGGTGAACAGCGACAGATAGGCGAAGAAGCGAGGCTGGCTTGGGTCCTCCGCCATGTAGCCCCAGCTGTAGAGGTGGACGAGGCTCGAGACGCTCGTCACGACCACCAGCATCACCGCGGTCAGCGCGTCGACCCGCAGCGACCAGGCGACGTTCATGTCGCCCGAGTGAATCCAGTCGAACACCTGCACGACCTGCGCCTCGGCGGTCCCCGCGAGGAAGGACAGAAAGATCGGCCAGGACAGCGCGCAGCTGACGAACAGCGCGGCGGTGGTGATCGCCTTGGCCGGAACCTTGCCGATCCAGCGTCCGCCCAGGCCAGCGACGATCGCGGCCAGCAGCGGCAGGAAGACGATGAGAATGATGCTCTGCACGTTAGCCCCGCATCCGGTCGGCGGCGTCGACTGCGATCGTCCCGCGCCGGCGGAAGAAGATGACGAGAATGGCGAGGCCGATAGCCGCCTCGGCCGCGGCGACGGTCAGCACGAACATTGCGAAGACCTGGCCGATCATGTCGCCGAGGTAGCCGGAGAACGCCACGAAGTTGATGTTCACCGCCAGCAGCAGCAGCTCGATCGCCATCAGCATTAAAATGACATTGCGACGGTTGAGGAAGATGCCAAGGACGCCGATCACGAACAGGATTGCCGAAACGGTGAGGTAATGGGCGAGCCCAATCATAGTTGCACTCCCTCGCCGGTCGCCGGCTTGGCGATCTTGACCGCTTCGTCCGGGCGTCGCCGGACCTGCCGGTTGACGCGCTGACCGCGGGTGTCGCCGCGACTGCGATGGGTGAGGACGATGGCACCGATCATCGCAACGAGCAGGATCAGCCCGGCGACCTCGAACGGCACGAGGTAGCGGCTGTAGAGCGCCGCACCCAGGCTGACGATGTTCGGCTGCACCGGCGCCGCCGCCGTGTCCACCGCCGGTGTCAGCACCGGCCCAGCCCGGTGCGCGCTGGTCGCCACCACGATCTCGGCCAGCAGGACCAGCGCAATGAGGATTCCGAACGGCAGGTTGCGGGTGAAGCCGCTACGAAGCGCCGCGAAGTCGATGTCGAGCATCATCACGACGAACAGGAACAGCACTGCAACCGCGCCGACGTAAACGATCACCAGCAGCATGGCGATGAACTCGGCACCGGTCAGCAGCATCAGTCCCGCCGCATTGAAGAAGGCGAGGATAAGCCACAGCGCGCTGTGCACCGGATTGCGCGCGAAGATGACCAGCAACCCCGACAGGATGGTGAGGGTCGCGAACAGGTAGAAGGCAATGAGCGCGATCACGACGGCTCACCACGACCGTTCTCGCCTGAGCGAGGGGCCGGCTGCCGCGAGGCGGCCGGGCGAAGAAGCGGGTTCCCCGCGTTCGCGGGAATGACGGATTGGAACACTGGAGAGCCCTGTTTCACGAAGCTGAGCCGCCCCTACCGATACGGCGCATCGGCGGCAAGATTGGCCGCGATAGCCTGTTCCCATCGGTCACCGTTGGCGAGCAACTTGGCCTTGTCGTAGAGCAGCTCTTCGCGGGTCTCGGTCGAGAACTCGATGTTCGGACCTTCGACGATTGCGTCGACCGGGCAGGCTTCCGCACAAAGCCCGCAGTAGATGCACTTCACCATGTCGATGTCGTAGCGGGTGGTCCGGCGGCTGCCGTCCTCGCGCGGCTCGGCCTCGATGGTGATCGCCTGCGCCGGGCAAACAGCCTCGCACAGCTTGCAGGCGATGCACCGCTCTTCCCCGTTCGGATAGCGGCGCAGCGCATGCTCCCCACGGAAGCGCGGCGACATCGGCGTCTTCTCGTAGGGATAGTTGATCGTCGCCTTGGGCTTGAAGAAATACTTCAGGGTGAGGGCATGGCCCTTCAACAGCTCCCACAGTGTGAACGACTTGACCCATTGAGCGATCATCGTGCGACAGCCTTGGGCGTGCAGCGGCCACTCATATAGACTTGGAATGGCTTGCTCCGATCACCGTCCGTCGCCAAGGCAGCCGGCTGAATCAATATGTCTGCCGTGCCGTCCGCCTGTTCGCTGAGGGTGTACAAGAACATGCAAGCCCCCGCAGTAAAGAGACAGGGACTTTGATGCATTGATACAAAAGAATAGTCGTGCGGTCCGACCGGCAACGCAGCCAGCGCTTGGCCGGCGCCGATCGGATCTCCCGGCCAATCCAATTTGACCTCAGTAGATTTCTTCAGATCAACAATCGTCACGCCGAACTGCCAGTGATTCATTTCTGGTGGGAGATGAATCGTTTGGCTGGTAACCGATGCACCGTTGGGAATCACATTACGCGGCGGATCAACCGCGCAATCGAAACCGAGCGTCGAGGCGGCGGCAGCCAGAATTAGGGCGATCATTGCGGAGTTCCTACACAGGCGGCCGAGGACCCGATGAAGGTCGAGGCCCGGTAGCCATCGGCCGGATCCGCCGAGCAACCATAGCGGGTCAGCATCAGCCAGCCCGAGACAAGGACGACGAAGGTGAGCGACAGCGGCAGGAAGATCTTCCAGCCCAGCCGCATCAGCTGGTCGTAGCGATACCTCGGCACGGTCGCGCGGACCCAGCCGAAGACGAAGAAGAAGAAGCCCATCTTGATGAGCAGCCAGATAATGCCCGGCACCGCGTAGAGGATCGGAATATCAAGCGGCGGCAGGAACCCGCCCCAGAAGAGGATCGCGTTCAACGCCGTCATCAGGATGACGTTGCCATATTCGCCGAGCCAGAAGAGCGCGAAGCTCATCGACGAATACTCGGTCTGGAACCCGGCGACCAGCTCGCTCTCTGCCTCAGTGAGGTCGAACGGGGTGCGGAAGGTCTCAGCCATCGAGCTGATCAGGAACACCACCGCCATCGGGAACAGCAGCGGGTTGAACCCGAAGCCGTTGAGGATGCCGAGCACATGCCCCTTCTGCGCCAACACGATGCCGGTCAGGTTGAAGGTTCCCGACCACAGCACGACGCTGATCAGCACGAACCCGATCGACACCTCGTAGCTCACCATCTGCGCCGCGGCACGGAGCGCGGAGAAGAAGGGGTACTTCGAATTGGACGCCCAGCCGGCGATGATGATCCCGTACACGCCCAGCGAACTCGCCGCGAGGATGTAGAGCAATCCGACGTTGACGTCCGCCAGCACGACGTTGACGTCGAACGGGACCACCGCCCAGACTATCAGTGCGACGGTAAAGCTGATGATCGGCGCGAGGAGGAACAGGCCCTTGTTCGCCGCGGTCGGGATGATGGTTTCCTTGAGGAAGACCTTCAGTCCGTCTGCGAAGCTTTGCAGGAGTCCGAACGGACCGACCACGTTGGGCCCGCGACGAAGCGCGATGGCGGCCCAGATCTTGCGCTCGGCATAGATGATCATGGCGACCGCCAGCATCAGCGGAAGCGCGATGACGAGAATGCCGATGATTGTGGCGAGGAACCAGGCCCAGCCGTAGATCATCCCGTGCGAGGTGAAGAAGGCGGTCACTCCGCAGCCTCCGCCAGTTCTTCTCCGTGGATCAATTCGGCGGAGCAGCGCTGCATGGTCGGACTGGCCCGGCAGATGGCGTTGGTCAGGTAGAAGTCCTTGATTGGAAGCGCCGTGACGCTGACGTCGGTCGCCCCAAGCGACGGTGCGACGAAGCCGAGGTCGATCAGCCCCTCCTGACCAAGCTGCGGGAACTCGGCGGCCATGGCGGCGCGCAGCTGGTCGAAGCTGTCGAACGGCAACGGCTGGCCCATCACTCCCGACAGCGCGCGAAGGATCGCCCAATCCTCGCGGGCGTCGCCCGGCGGGAAGGTCGCCCGCTCGGCGCGCTGCACCCGGCCCTCGAGGTTGATGTAGGTGCCATGCTTCTCGCTGTAGGCGGCACCCGGAAGGACAAGGTCGGCCTGGCGCGCACCCGCATCGCCGTGATGGCCGATGTAGACCTTGAACGCGCCGCCGAAGCGGGTCGCGGCCATCTCGTCCGCGCCGAGCAGCAGCACGACCTCAGGCCGCGCCGCCTCGACGCTGGCGATCCCGCCGTCCCGGGCATAGCCGAGGATGAGCCCCGCCATCCGCGCCGCGCTGGTGTGGAGAACGTTATAGCCGTTCCAGCCGTCGCGGCCGAACTGGGCCGCCGCCTTGAGCGTCGCCCCCTGCCCGCCCGCCGCGAGCGCGCCCGGGCCGACGATCATCACCGGCCGCTCCGCCTTGCTGAGCAGCTCGGCCGCGTCCTTGGGCAGCTTGGACAGCAGCTTCAGATCGTCGCCGATGTTGGTCACCGGATAGGCGAGGTCCGCCACCGGGCCGATTGCAAACACCTGAGCGCCCTTGCGGACGGCCTTGCGCAGCCGGGTGTTGACCAGCGGCGCTTCCCACCGTGGATTGGACCCGACGAGCAGGATGAAGTCGGCGTTCTCGAGTTCGGCAATCGGCGTGTTGAACCCGACCGCGCCAAGGTTCGACACGTCATAGTCGAGCCCAGTCTGGCGCCCCTCGAGCAGCTCCGAACCAACCGACTGCAGCAGCTTCTTCGCGGCATACATGGTCTCGGCGTCGAGCAAGTCGCCGGCGATCGCCGCGACTCGGCCCGAGGCGGCTTTCATCTTGCCCGCGAGCGTCTCGAGCGCTTCCTGCCACGAAGCCTCGCGCAGCTTGCCATTCTCCCGCACCCACGGACGGTCGAGGCGACCACGAACGAGACCGTCGGCGTGATGCCGCGTCTTGTCGTGGATCCATTCCTCATTGACGTCGTCGTTGATACGCGGGAGCACCCGCATCACCTGCCGCTGCCGAACATCGAGGCGGATGTTGGAACCGAGCGCATCCATCACGTCGATCGAAGGGACGCGCTTCAGCTCCCATGGACGGGATTCGAAGATCTGCGGCCGCTGCAGCAGAGCACCGACCGGGCAGACATCGGCGAGGTTGCCGCTGAGCTCGCTGGTCAGCGCCTTCTCGAGATAAGCGGTGATCTGGCTGTCCTCGCCGCGATACAGCATGCCGATCTCGGGCGTGCCCGCGACTTCCTCGGCGAAGCGGACGCAGCGGGTGCACTGAATGCAGCGAGTCATCGAGGTCTTGATGACCGGGCCCATATACTTGTCGTCGACCGCGCGCTTGTTCTCGTCGAACCGGCTGGCCGAACGGCCATAGGCCATCGCCTGGTCCTGAAGGTCGCACTCGCCGCCCTGATCGCAGATCGGGCAGTCGAGCGGGTGGTTGATGAGGAGAAACTCCATCACCCCCTCGCGCGCCTTCTTGACCATCGGCGTGTCGGTCTTGATCGTCTGCCCGTCGGCGGCCGGCAGCGCGCAGCTCGCCTGCGGCTTGGGCGGACCCGGCGCGACCTCGACGAGGCACATGCGGCAGTTGCCCGCGATCGACAGCCGCTCATGATAGCAGAAGCGCGGGATTTCCTTGCCGGCGAGTTCGCAGGCCTGGAGCACGGTGGCTCCCGCAGGAACCTCGATCTCGACTCCGTCGACGGTGACCTTGGGCATCAGTAGCTCTTCGGATGGGCGGCGCGGTCGGCGATGCGCCAGGCGGCGACCGCCAGGAGGGAGCGGATGGCAACGGCGTTGACGTTCGCCTGAACGCCGCTCTTGAGGCAGCCACCGAGCGCCGGCGACAGCGCTGCGATCGCCTGGTTCTCGCCGGCGCTGCCGGGCTGAGTGGCGAACAGCGCACCGACGCCGGCCGGATCCTCGCGCACGGCGCACAGCGCCATCACGTCGAGCGCGCCGAACGCCTTGAGCGGCAGACCGTCCGCCTTGACGGCGGCGCCAAGGTCAGCCGGCCGCGCGGAGAGCATCATCTCGGCCAATGCGCCGCGATAAACCAGTGGCGTGAAGCGCAACCGCCCCTCGCCAAGGCAGCGCGACTGGTCACGCGCCTGATCGCGAAGGTCCTCGCGCTCGTTGACCTGGTTATAATTGCTGCGGAGCAGGCGAACGACGCGTTGAGAGTCTCCCTTCACCGCACATTGGGCAATCATGCGCAGCTTCGACAGAGACTGCGGATCGTTGGTGGGCAACGCCGCGGCGGCGGCAACGGTGGCAAGAGCGACGGCGAGCAGCATCATTCTGCAGCCTCAAGCATGGTCCGACCGCGACGCTCGGCGATGCGACGCTCCAGTTCCGGGCGGAAATGGCGGATGAGCCCCTGGATCGGCCAGGCGGCGGCGTCGCCAAGCGCGCAGATGGTGTGTCCCTCGACCTGCTTGGTGACGTCGAGCAGCCGGTCGATGGTCGCGACCTCGGCATCGCCTTCGCGGAGCCGTTCCATGGTCCGCCACATCCAGCCGGTACCCTCGCGGCACGGGGTGCACTGGCCGCAGCTTTCATGCTTGTAGAAGTAACTGATCCGGCTGATCGCCTGGACGACATCGGTCGACTTGTCCATGACGATGACCGCGGCGGTTCCGAGCCCGCTGCCGAGCGCCTTCAGCCCGTCGAAGTCCATCGGCGCGTCCATGATCTCGGCCGCCGGGACCAGCGGGACCGACGAGCCACCGGGAATGACTGCCAGGAGATTGTCCCACCCGCCGCGGATGCCGCCGGCATGGCGGTCGATCAGCTCGCGGAACGGTATGCCCATCGTCTCCTCGACCACGCACGGCCTGTTCACATGGCCGCTGATCTGGAAGAGCTTGGTGCCCTCGTTCTTGGGATTGCCGAAACCCGCGAACCAGGCCGCGCCGCGGCGCAGAATCGTGGGGACGACGGCAATACTCTCGACATTATTGACCGTGGTCGGGCAGCCGTAGAGGCCCGCACCGGCCGGAAACGGCGGCTTCAGCCGCGGCTTGCCCTGCTTGCCCTCGAGGCTCTCGAGCATCGCGGTCTCTTCGCCGCAGATATAGGCGCCGGCGCCGCGGTGGACGAACAGGTCGAAGTCGTAGCCCGACCGGGCGGCGTTCTTGCCGAGCAGCCCCGCGTCATAGGCCTCGGCGACCGCGCGCTCGAGCGCCTGCGACTCCCGGATGAACTCGCCACGGATGTAGATGTACCCGGCCCGCGCGCGCATCGCGAAGCCGGCGATCAGCGCGCCCTCGATCAGCTTGTGCGGATCGTGCCGGATGATCTCGCGGTCCTTGCACGATCCGGGTTCGGACTCGTCGGCGTTGATGACGAGGAAGTTGGGTTTGCCGGGCTTGGGCTCCTTGGGCATGAAGCTCCACTTCATGCCGGTCGGGAAGCCCGCGCCGCCGCGGCCGCGCAGCCCCGAGGCCTTGATCTCTTCGATGATCGCGTCCTGCCCCCGGGCCATCAGCACCGCGGTATTGTCCCAGTCGCCGCGAGCCTGCGCCGCCTTCAGGTCGGGCGACTGGAAGCCATAAACGTTGGTAAAGATGCGGTCCTTGTCCGCGAGGGGTGCGGTGCTGCCCATTATGCGCCCTCCCCGGCCGCCGCGTTCCACTGCGGGCGATAGTCGTAGTTGCGTTCGGCCATCTTCTTCAGCGTCGTCGGGCCGCCGGCGGGACAGCTCGTCTGGCGACCGTCCTGCGGGCCGGGCTTGGGTGCCTCGCCGCGTGCCAGTGAGTCGAGGATCGCGCCCATGCTCTCCTCCGTGAGGTCCTCGTAATTGTCGTCGTTGATCTGGACCATCGGCGCGTTGGCGCAGGCGCCGAGGCACTCGACTTCGGTCAGGGTGAACAGGCCGTCCGCGGTCGTGTGGCCCTTCTTCAGGCCGCGCGACTTGCAGGCGGACAGCACATCGTCCGAGCCGCGCAGCATGCACGGTGTCGTCCCGCAGACCTGGACGTGGTACTTTCCTACCGGGACCAGATTGAACATAGTGTAGAAGGTCGCGACCTCGAGCGCGCGGACTGGCGGCATGCCGAGATAGGCGGCGACATATTCGATCACCGGGATCGGCAGCCAGCCCTGCGTGCCCGTCTCGTCGCCGACCTGCCGCTGGGCGAGGTCCAGCAGCGGGATGACCGCCGACTGCTGTCGGCCCTCGGGATAGCGGCCGACATACATGCGGGCCGTCTTCTCGTTAGCCGAGGTCCAGGTGAACGATCCCCAGCGCTCGCGCAGCTCGGGCACGTCGGGGGCAAAGAAGCGCTCGGCCATTAGCGGTCGCACTCCCCGAATACGATGTCGATCGCCGAGAGGACGGCGGTGGTGTCGGCCAGCATGTGGCCCTTCATCATGAAATCCATGGCCTGCAGGTGCGAGAAGGCGGTGGGGCGGATCTTGCAACGGTAGGGCTTGTTGGTGCCGTCGGCGACCAGATAGACACCGAACTCGCCCTTGGGGCTCTCGGTCGCGACATAGACCTCGCCGGCGGGCACGTGATAGCCCTCGGTGTAGAGCTTGAAGTGATGGATCAGCGCTTCCATCGACTGCTTCATCTCGGCGCGCTGGGGCGGGAAGACCTTGCGGTCCAGCGTCCCGACCGGGCCTGCGGGCAGCTCCTTCAGGCATTGGCGGGCAATCCGCCAGCTCTGCCGCACTTCCTCGACCCGGACCATGAAGCGGTCGTAGCAGTCGCCGTTGGTGCCGACCGGGATATCGAAGTCCATTCGGTCGTAGACCTCATAGGGCTGCGACTTGCGGAGATCCCACGGCAGCCCGGAAGCGCGGATCATCGGGCCGGAGAAGCCCCAGGCCAGCGCATCTTCCTTGGAGACGATGCCGATGTCGACATTGCGCTGCTTGAAGATGCGGTTGTCCGCGACGAGGCTGATCGCGTCCTCGAACAGTTGGACCCGGTTGTCGAGGAACTCGCCGATCTGGTTGAGGACCTTGGGCGGGATGTCCTGGTGGACGCCACCGACGCGGAAGTAGTTGGCGTGCATGCGCGCGCCCGACACCGCCTCGTAGATCTGCATCAAGTCCTCGCGGAGCTCGAACAGCCAGAGGTTGGGCGTCATCGCCCCCACGTCCATGATGTGGGAGCCGAGATTCAGCATGTGGTTCTTGATGCGGGTCAGTTCCGCCATCAGCACGCGGATGTACTGCGCGCGGAGCGGGATCTCGAGCCCCATCAGCTTCTCGGCCGCGAGCACGAAGCTGTGCTCCATGCACATCGGCGAGCAGTAGTCGAGGCGGTCGAAATAGGGCAGCGCCTGGGCGTAGGTCTTGTACTCGATCAGCTTCTCGGTGCCGCGATGAAGCAGCCCGACATGCGGGTCGACCCGCTCGACGATCTCGCCGTCCAGCTCCATGATCAGCCGCAGCACGCCGTGCGCGGCCGGGTGCTGGGGCCCGAAATTGATCGTGTAGTTGTTGATTGCCTCGTCACCGGCAGTCGGCTTCGGACCGGCCTCCGGGATGACGCTGAGTTCGACGGTGGTGGTCATGCGGTGGCGTCCCCACTCGGCTTCTGGCCGGAACGCGCCGCCGGCTTCGGCTCGGCGGTGTTGCTGTTCTTGCTGACTTCGCTGGCGGCCTTTTCCGAGGTCGGCTTGCGCGCCTCAGCGTCGGCCTGCTTGGCGCCGGCGCGGCCGCGTTCCTCGTCCTCACCCGTGTAGGGCTTGTCGCCCTTCGCGGCGCGCTTGTCGCTGTCCGGGGTGGCGACATTCTCGCTGGTCTTGGGCGGCGCGGCCGGAGCCGGCGACGGCGCGCCGGGCGCCTCGGGCACCGCCTTCTCGTCGCCCGGAAGCCGGTACTCGGGCCCCTCCCATGGGGTCAGGAAGTCGAAGGTCCGGAAGTCCTGGGCAAGGCTGACGGGCTCGTACACGACGCGCTTCTCGAGCTCGGAATAGCGCATCTCGACATGACCGGTCAGCGGGAAGTCCTTACGAAGGGGAAAGCCCTCGAAGCCATAGTCGGTGAGGATCCGGCGCAGGTCCGGGTGGCCGGCGAAGGTCACGCCGTAGAGGTCGAACACCTCGCGCTCGAGCCATCCGGCGACCGGCCATACGCCAGTCACCGTCGGCACCGGCTTGGCCTCGTCGGTCAGCACCTTGACCCGCAGGCGCAAGTTGCGGGTGACCGACAGCAGCTGGTAGTTGACCTCGAACCGCTCGGGCCGCTCGGGATAATCAACCCCGGCGATCTCCATCAGCTGCTGGAAGCCGAGCCGGTCGCGCAGAATGGCGCAGGCCTCGGCGACGCTCTCGCGCGCCACGGTCAAGGTCAGTTCGCCGACATGGTCCTTGCTGTCGAGCAGCATGCCACCAAGGGCGGACGCCGCCTCGCCAGCGAGATCGGCCGCGACCGGGTGGGTCGGGACATGGGGGGCCAGGGTCGCCATGCTAGCGCTCGATCGTCCCTTCGCGGCGGATCTTCCGCTGGAGCTGGAGGATGCCGTAAAGCAAGGCCTCGGCAGTCGGCGGGCAGCCCGGGACGTAGATGTCGACCGGCACGATGCGGTCGCAGCCGCGGACCACCGAATAGCTGTAGTGATAATAGCCGCCGCCGTTGGCGCAGCTGCCCATCGAGATGACGTAGCGCGGCTCGGCCATCTGGTCGTAGACCCGGCGGAGCGCGGGGGCCATCTTGTTGCACAGGGTCCCGGCGACGATCATCACGTCCGACTGGCGAGGGCTGGCGCGCGGGGCAACGCCGAACCGCTCGAGATCGTAGCGCGGCATGTTGACGTGGATCATCTCGACCGCGCAGCAGGCCAGGCCGAAGGTCATCCACCACAGCGAGCCGGTGCGGGCCCAGTTGAACAGGCTCTCGGTCGAGGTGACGAGGAAGCCCTTCTCGTCGAGGTCGGCGCGCATCTGCTCGAGTTGCTGCATGTCGGCGCTGCCGGGAACGAGCCCCGCAATCCGCGCAAGCTCCTCCTCGGTCGGGTAAGGGTTCGCCGCGGGGTCGAGCATCACTCCCATTCGAGCGCACCCTTCTTCCACGCATAGGCGAGGCCCAGCGCGAGTTCGCCGATGAAGCCCATCATCGACAGCCAGCCGGTCCACTTGGTGAGATTGAGCGAGACCGCCCAGGGAAAGAGGAAGGCCGCCTCGAGGTCGAACACGATGAACAGGATCGCGACCAGATAGAAACGGACGTCGAACTGCGAGCGGCTGTCCTCGAACGCCGGGAAGCCGCACTCATATTCACTGAGCTTCATGGCGTCCGGCCGGTGGGTCCCGGTCAGGCGGCTGACGACCATCGGCAGCGCCACGAAGGCACCCGAGAGGCCGAGCGCTACCCCGAGGAACAGCAGGATCGGAAGATAACCAAAGGCGACGTGAGCCAAGGAGAGGACTCCGAGGGAAAAGAGGTTGGCGGCGCTTTAGGACGGAGGGGCGAAAGGGGCAACATCCTGTTGAGACAAGATGGGGTTTAACGTCTCCCGGGCAAGAGCGGGATCGCCGGCTTAGACACGTCGGGAAGGAGAAGCCGTCAATCACCGCGCCGCCGGCCTCCGCCAGGGCGACGGCTTAGCGCAGCGAGCCCGCCAGCAGCTTGTGGAGCTTGCTGTGCAGCTCACCGTTTGCCGCGAGATATTCGCGCTTCTCCATCATCCGGTCCTGCCCGCGATAGTCGCTGACGAACCCGCCCGCCTCGCGGACGAGGAGGATGCCGGCCGCAGAGTCCCACGGGTCGAGGTCATCCTCCCAGAAGCCGTCCATCCGGCCTGCGGCGACCCAGGCAAAGTCGAGCGCCGCCGAGCCGAAGCGCCGGATCCCCGCCACTTCGGGCGCGATTGCGCCGTAGATCCGGCTCCACCGGGCGAAGTCGCCGCGTCCGATGTGCGGGATCCCCGTCCCGATCACCGCCTCGTCGAGGAAGCGCCGCGCCGAGACGCGCAGCCGGCGGTCGTGGAGCCAGGCGCCTCTGCCCTTCTCGGCCCAGAAGCTCTCGTCTGTCAGCGGCTGGTAGATGATCCCATGAGTGATCTCGGGCTTGCCGCCTGCGCCTCGCGGATCCTCGACCGCGATCGAGATGGAGAAATGCGGGATGCCGTGAAGGAAGTTGGTAGTTCCATCGAGCGGGTCGACGATCCAGCGCGGCTTGTCAGGGTCGCCCTCGACCTTTCCGCCCTCCTCCAGCAGCATGCCCCAGTCAGGCCGGGCGTTACGGAGCTCCTCGACGATCGTCTGCTCGGCACGCTTGTCCGCCATGGTGACGAAATCGCCCGGCCCCTTGCGGCTGACCTGCAGCTGCTCGACTTCGCCGAAGTCACGCCGGAGCCGCGGCGCCGCCTTGCGGACGGCGCGCTGGAGAACGGTGATCAGGCCGGAATGGGCAACCATCGTCAGTCCGCGCGGCGGATGTAGGTCTGCTCGTAGACGTCGACCACGATCCGGGTTCCGCTCGCGATATGCGGCGGGACCATGACGCGGACGCCGTTGTCGAGCACCGCCGGCTTGTAGCTGGACGAGGCGGTCTGCCCCTTCACCACCGCGTCGGCCTCGACGATGGTCGCCTCGATCTGGTCGGGCAGCTGAACGCTGATCGGCCGCTCGTTGTAGAGCTCCATCACCACGTCCATGCCGTCCTGCAGGAAGGCCGCCGGCTCGCCGATCAGGTCCTTAGGCAGGTTGACCTGCTCGTAGCTGTCCTTGTCCATGAAGACGAGGTCGTCGCCGTCGGCGTAGAGATATTGGAAATCCTTGGTGTCGAGGCGGACGCGCTCGACGGTCTCGGCCGAGCGGAAGCGGACGTTGGTCTTGCGGCCGTCGATGAGGTTCTTCATCTCGACCTGCATGTAGGCGCCGCCCTTGCCCGGCTGGGTGTGCTGGATCTTCACCGCCCGCCAGATGCCGCCTTCATATTCGATGATGTTGCCGGGACGAATGTCCACGCCGCTGATCTTCATGGGACCGCCTGCTTCCGCTTGTACCGTTGGAAAGAGCCGCCGAGCGCCACCCGGGCACCAGCTGCCGGCCCCTTAGCGGCTGCCCGGCCGCCCCGCAAGCAAGGGGTAAGGATTGATCGCCTGTCCTTCCCACCAGCCGTCGCCGCGGCCCATCTGGTTAATCGCGAAGTGGAGGTGCGGACCCGACGGGCTGGCATCGCCGGTGTGCCCGACGAATCCCAGCAGCTGGCCGCGCCGCACCTGCTGTCCCTCGCCGATCCCCGGCGCGTAGCGGTTGAGGTGGGCATAGTAATAGTTCCACCGGGTGTCGGGCGAGCGCACGTAGAGGGTGATTCCGCCGCGAAAGCTGTTGAACAGCTTTTCGACCTGCCCGTCGGCGGCCGCCACCACCGGTGTTCCCTCCGGTGCCATGATGTCGATCGCGTCGTGCACCCGGCCACCCGAGCGGGCCGCGTCGAACGTGTCGACGAGCTCGCCCGTCCGAACCCCGGCGACCGGAACGGCAAGGCCGAACGGACCGACCTCGACGTTACGCGGCTGCTCCGGTGCGGTTGAAGCGGGAGTGGCATCGGTCCGCCCCGGCGCTCGGCCCGGCGACAGTCCGCTCGGTGCGTGCTGGATGTTGAAGATGAACAGCCAGACCGCGCCAAGCAGGACCGCGACGACGATCAGGGTACTGGCGATAGAAAAACCTCGTCCCGTCATTCCTCCCTCGTTCGTCAGGCCTGAAAGATCGCGGTGAAGCCGGGCTTCATCATCCCGGCGAGCCGAAGCACGTCCCAGTTGGTCATGCGGACGCAGCCATGGCTCTCGGCGCGGCCGATGGTCTCCGGGCTACTGGTGCCGTGGATGCCGTAATGCTCCTTGGTGAGGTCGAGCCAGGCGACGCCGACCGGGCCGTTGGGGCCTGCCGGGAGCATCTTGTCATCAGCCGTCTTGTCCTTCGCGTCCCAGAAGAGATTGGGCTGGTAGTGAAACTTGGGCAGGAAGCTGTATGTCGGCACCTTCCACTTGCCCAGGGGCAACGGATCGTGGCTCGAGCCCATGGTCACGTTGAACTGCGCGACCAGCTTGGCTCCCTCGCCCGCGTTGGCTGGGGGCGAGCCGGCGCTGTCGCCCTTGCCGCCCTTGTTGGTGCTGTAAGCCCCCTCCGGCACCGGGCCCTGGTAGACGCGGAGCACGCCGTCGCTCTTGTCGACGACGATATAGTCGCCCTTCTGGCCGCCACCGACGTTGAGGCCGGCGAACCAGCCCTGATATTGCTGCGGCACGGTCGCGTTGTAGCTGCGATCGGTCGGGATGACATTCGGCAGGCGCAGCGTCTTGCCCGCGCCGATCATCTTGTCCGGCCCGTTGAGGGCGATGATCGTCGCCGGGGTGGTGTGGAACTCCTCTGAAACCTTCTCCAGCATGTTGCGGTAGCAGAGGCAGGACAGCTTGGCCTGGTCCTCGGGCTTGCGCGGGATTGGATTGACGAACGGCCCGGCCACCTGGCCCGGGCTCAGCGTGACCATCACCGTCGAGGCGCGGCTGTTCTGAAGCAGCGCGGTGCGGGTCGGGTTGTCGAGGTTACCGGTCGGCTGCAGCCCGTTGGCGGTCTGAAACCCCGTGACGGCGCGCTTGACCGACTGGCCGGCCTTGCCGTCGATCGGCCCAGCGGGGAAGCCGGCAGCATCGAGGAGAACCTGCGCATGGAAGATGGTGCCGTCGATCGGCGACCCCGGCGTGCCGGGCGCCACCCACCCCCCACCGTTCGCGGGACCAGCCGTCGACGGCTGGCCCGCCGCCGTCCGGCCAGGCGCGCCACGTTGGGCAGGAGCCTGGGCCAGCGCGGCTCCGGCAAGGGCAAGCAGACCGGCGCCGGCGACAAGCGGCGCGAGACGGTTGATCGACAACGAAACTCTCCCATCGAAACGTTAGTTGATGACCGTAACGAGGGAGCCGACGTTATTTTCCATGGCCGGGTTGAACGACATCCACATCGGCTGTTCCGGCTGGGTCTATCGCCACTGGAAGGGCCGTTTCTATCCTGCCGATCTGCCGCAGCGGCGCTGGTTTGCCTGCTATGCTGAAACATTCGACACGGTGGAGATCAACGCCAGCTTCTATCGTCTGCCGCTGCCCGCGACTTTTGACGGCTGGCGCGAGAAGGCGCCCGCGGGCTTTCGGTACGCGCTTAAGGTCAACCGCTTCATCACTCATAGCAAAAGGCTGCTCGACTGCGCCGAGCCTCTCGCCCAGTTTGTCGCTCTCGCGCGGCGCCTTGGATCAAGCCTCGGACCCATCCTCCATCAGCTTCCGCCCAGCCTCCACCGCGATGACCAACGGCTGGTCGAATATCTTGCGCTGCTCTCCGCAGACCTCGAGCATGTCGTCGAGTTCCGCCACGCCAGCTGGTATGATCCGGCGGTGCTCGCCCTCCTTGACCGCCACGGTGTCGGCTTCGTCGCGCATGACCTAATCGGGCTCGTCAGCCCGCGCCGGGCGAGCGGGCGCACCGCCTACGTCCGCTTCCATGGCACTGGCGGCAAGTATCGCGGCCGCTACTCCGGTGAACAAACCCGCGACTGGGCCCGCTGGCTGCTTGAGCAGCGGTCGGCTGGCCGCTCCGTTTGGGCCTATTTCAACAACGACAGCGGTGGGGACGCGATCGACGACGCGCGCGCCCTCCGGGATGCCATAGCAACGATCGGGACGGTGGCTGGTTAGGCCGCGCATGCTCAAAGCCATCCTGTTCGACGTCGACGGCACGCTGGTCGACAGCAACGACCTTCATGTCACCGCTTGGCAGCGCGCCTTTGCCGCCGTCGGCGCCGACCTCGATCGCGGCGCGATCCATCACCAGATCGGCAAGGGCGGCGACAATCTTGTCCCGGCCCTGCTTCCCGGTGCTTCTCGGTCGCTTCGGGAGCGGGTCGACGAGGAGCATGGCCGCATCTTCCAGCGCGAGATGATGGCGGCGGTGATGCCCTTTCCCGGCGCGCACGACCTGGTCGCTCGCTGTCGGGACTCAGGACTGGTCACGGTGCTCGCCTCGTCGAGCAGTCGGCGCGAGCTGGACCACTATATCGACCTGTTGGGGATCGCCGGTCTGCTGGACGCCACCACCAGCCGCGACGATGTCGAGCGCACAAAGCCCTGTCCCGATATCTTCGAGACCGCTGCCCGCAAGACAGGAGTCTGGACAGCCGAAGCGCTGGTGATTGGCGACACACCCTATGACGTCATGGCGGCAGGCCAAGGCGGGATGGGCGCGCTCGCCGTTCGCAGCGGCGGCTTCAGCGATGCGGAACTGGCGGACAGCCTCGGAATTTACGACGACGTCGCCGATGTGCTCGCCCATTTCGACCAGGCGGTCCTCGCCGCAGTGCCAGCCTAGTCCGTGCTGGTTTGCGAATTGTCGGTCTTGCCGAGCTTGTCCTCGCCGAGCTGGTCCTTGCCATAATAAGCCTGGTCGCTCTGGCCACCATGGCCGAAGAACTTGTCCGACCCGTCCTTGTCGCCTTCGTCCCCGGAGTGCGGGTTGGGATAGGCGCCGCCCTCGGACTCGCCACCGCCGCCTTCGCGACGTGAGGCGAGCCCACCCATGTCCTCGTCCGACTGGATGTCGGACTGTGACCCGTCGGCCTGCATTGGCTGCTTCTGGTCCTGGCTCACGGGTAGGCTCCTCAAATCTAACGGCTCAGCCGATCAACGCGGCGGCTGGGTCGTCGTTTCCGTGGTACCGGTCGAAGTGCCACCGGTGTTCGACGAACCCGAGGTGCCGCTGCCGGCGCTGCCGGTCGCGGTGCCGGTGGTCGCGGTCGAGCCGCCCTGCGCCCCGCCGCCGACCGAACCGCCGGCCGCGACCTGCTGCTGGACGACTTGGGCGAGCTGCGGGCTCGCGACCTTGGCGGTGCAGCTTGCCTGACCACCGGTCGAGACCGACAGCACGTTGACCGACACGCCGCAGACGTTAGCGGCCACATCGATCGGCACCTGCGCGTTGACCGGGATGTTCGCCCGGTCGACGTTGAGGCGCACCGACAGGTCGTTAAGCACATTGTTCAGGTTGACGTTGACCAGCGCTGGAATGCCGCTTTCGCCGCCCGGCGTGGTCATGGTCGAGCCGCCGCTCGAGGTCGTTCCGGCGGGTGCCGCTGCTCCGGTGGAGCTCGGAACGCTCTGCGAGCCGGCGCTCCCTGTGCTGGTGCCAGAATCGGTGGTCTTGCAGCCGGCGAGAAGCGCGCAGGCCGCAACGGCCGCGCCCAGGATGGGACGCTTTGACATGATGATTTCCCCTTAGTTGCGTGGCGGAGTGGTGGTGGTCGTCGCGCTGGTCGTTCCAGTCGCCGGCGGGATCGTCCCGCTGGTGGTGGTCGCCCCGGTCGAGGTGCCGGTCGTCCCGGTCGAGCCGGAGGCCGCCGTACCGCCAGTCGCGGTGGTGCCGGGGTTGGTTGCCGTCGAACCGCCCTGCGCGCCGCCGCCGACGTTGCCGCCGGCAGCGATCTGCTGCTGGACGACCTGGGCCAGCTCGGGGCTGGCGGTTTTCGCGGTGCAGTTGGCCTGTCCGCCCGTCGAAACCGATAGGATGTTGATCGACACGCCGCAGACGTTCGCCGCGAGCGTGATCGGGATCTGGGCGTTGATCGGCACATTGGCGCGGTCGAGGTGAAGATCGACTGCCAAGTTGTTCAGCACGTTGCTGAGATCGACATTGACCAGCGAGGGAATGCCGGAAGTGACGGCACCGGCGGCGTTGCTGGCCGCGCTTCCCACCGCCGACCCGGCGCTCCGAACCTTGTCGCCCATCCCGTCGGTCTGGCAGCCGGACAGCGCGAGCGTGGCCGTCGCCAGCGCCGCGATCATTGTTGAACGCATAAATCGTTTACCCCTGTGGACGCAGTCTCCGGCGAACGCGCCTTGCGGGGTTTGGTTCACGACCGAACCGATCAGGGACGGGGCTCTGCCCCGAGGCGCTTAGCCGGTCGGCGCCAGCAGCGCACCGAAAGCGCCGACCGCCACCGCGGGATCGTCGTTGACCCATACCGACTGGCAGACCGCGAGAAAGTCGGCGCCCGCTTCCACCAGAGGCCTCGCGTTCGCCGGCGTGATCCCGCCGATCGCCACGCAGGGAATCTCGAACAGGGTCGACCACCAGCTGAGGATGGCAGGGGTCGGGCGATAGTCGGTCGGCTTGGTGGTGGTCGGATGAAAGGCGCCGAACGCGACATAGTCGGCACCCGCCTCCCCCGCTTCCATCGCCAGGTGACGGCTGTCGTGGCAGGTCACCCCGATCTGCGCCTGCGGACCAAGCCGGGAGCGCGCCTCGCGTGGGTCGCCGTCCTTCTGGCCGAGGTGGACACCATCCGCCCCGAGCCTCCGCGCGAGGCTCACGCTGTCATTCACGATGAAGGCGACTTCGTGGTCGGCGCAGATCCGCTGCAGCGGCTCGGCCAGCTTCGCCAGCGCATGCTCGTCCATGTCCTTGACCCGCAGCTGAAAGGCCGCGACCGGTCCGCCCTGCAGCGCCGCTCGGAGCCGGTCGGGAAAGCCGCCACCGACCTCCTGCGGACTGATCAGATAGAGCTGGCAAGGTCGCCCCGGCTCGCGGGTGAAGGTTTCGGCGAAGGCGTCGAGCGCCTCCCGTTCGTCCAACTCGTCCTCGTCGATCATCGTCGCCCCCTAGCCGGGGCGACTAGCGCACGTCGACTCCCCGCATTCGCAGCGCTGCGTCGAACGTCGAGGGGTTGTCGAGGCGGACCCCGATGCGCGAACGGCGGCCCGGCGTGCGCCGCTCGATCAGCCGGTTGGGATAAGCGGCGAGCGCGAGGTTGCGGGTGCCTTCCCTCACCTCCTCGCCGGTAAAGCTGCTCCGCACCTCGCAGATATCGGCGAGCGGCACCTCCACCCGCTTCAGCCGCCCGGCGAAGAGGAGCAGGCGGTCGCCATCGATCCGGTGCGGCATGCAGGGCATGGATCGGATCGCAACGACCAGCCAGACCAGCCCGGCCAAAGTCAGCAGGAGCAGCGGCCAGGAAACCCTCGGCCATTTGGCAACGATGAAGAGGTGCACGGCCAGCATCTCCGTCGCCGCAAGGGCGAACAGAACCCAGAGCGTCGGAGCCACCGAGCGATGATAATAAAACTCCGCGTCCGGCTCCCCAGTGCTCACGGCGCCACTTCCCCGCCTCCGGAGCCCCGGACGATCGCCGCGCGCTGACCGGGGGTCAGTAGCGCCGCGATCTGCTCGCGCGAAACGAGCCAGTCGGGTTCGCCGCGGCTCAGGCGGGTTCCTTCTCCGCCGAGGCCTGGTAGATCTCGTCGATCGCACCGCCGAGTGAGCGATCGAACTCGTCGCCGCTCATCTGATGACGGAGATCCTCCAGAAGGGCGCGGCTGAAACTGGCGATCATCCCGGGGTTCTTCGCCAGCTCGCGGCAGGCGTCGCTGCGGCTGAACCCGCCCGACAGCGCGACGACGCGGAGCACGCGAGGATAGTCGACGAGCGGCTGGAACAGCCCGGCCTCGGCCGGGATGGAGAGCTTCAACATGACCTGCTGGGTCTTGGGCAGGCGATCGAGGTGGCGGAGCGTCTCGGCGAGGAGGATGCGGTCGGCGGCGTCGCGCTCCGGGCTCTTGATCGAGACTTCCGGCTCGATGATCGGCATCAGACCGTGGCGGACGATCTCGCCCGCGACCTCGAACTGCTGGGCCACCACCGCCGCGATCCCGGCTTCGTTGCCGAGCTTAATGACCGAGCGCATCTTGGTCCCATAGACGCCCTTTTCCCGGGCGCGGTCGAGGAGGTCGCCGAGGCCCGGCATCGGCTTCATCAGCTGGACGCCGTCCTTCTCCTCCTCGAGCCCCTTGTCGACCTTGAGGAACGGCACGACGCCACGTTCCCACAGCGCGGTCGGAACCGGCTGGCCGCCTGCCTCGCCGTCCATCGTCCGCTCGAACAGGATGGCGCCGATCACCTTGTCGCCATTGAAGCAGGGCGAGGTGATGATCCGCTCGCGCATCTGGTGGATCAGCCCGAACATCTCCTCGTCGTTCGCATAGCTGTCCTCGCCGACACCATAGGCCTTGAGCGCGCCCGGAGTCGATCCGCCGCTCTGGTCGAGCGCCGCGATGAACCCTTTCCCGTCTCGGATCTTGTCGCGCATCGCGTCGAAGCTGGTGGTCATTCGGGTCCCCTGATCCATGGTCTACGCATAGGTATGCGCGTTCCCCGGCGCTCTAGCGCGCACCATGCCGAGCGGCAACCTCGGGCAACCTCCTGCGACAGGATCAGCCGGATCGTTGCACTTCAGAACAGTCGCGAGAACTATCGCGCGCTCGCGCCTGGGAGCAACGGTTGACCCCTCGCCGCCAGGCGGGCAGGTTGCCGTGCGGGGGTAGTCAGCATGTCGAGCCTGTTGCGTCTCATATTCATCGGCCTGGTGCTCGCCGCGGCGCCGGCCGAGGCCGGGACGCCCAAGTTGGGCGAGCTGGCGCCGGACTTCAACTTGACCCTCGTCGACGGGCACAAGGTCGCGCTGAGCGAGCTTCGCGGCAAGGTAGTCGTTCTCAATTTCTGGGCGACCTGGTGCGGCCCGTGCCGCCAGGAGCTTCCGCTGCTCGACGCCTACTACAAGGCCCAGGTACGGTTCGGGCTGCGGGTCTTCGCCGTCACCACCGAGGACTCGCTTCCGCTCTATCAGCTCAGAAAGCTGTTCGCGGTGATGCACATCCCCCCGGTCCGCGGGGTTCGCGGCGCCTATGACGCCGAGGCGCTGCCGACCAACTTCGTAATCGATCGCAGCGGGCACCTCCGCTACGCCAAGCCCGGAGCGTTCAATTTGGGCACGCTCAACGGTGTGCTGGTTCCGCTGCTGCGCGAACCTCCGCCCGCCGGAACAAGCGCCAACTGAGCCTCAGTCCTGCCGCAACAGGGCGGCGACCCCCGGCAGGGTGCGCCCCTCCATCCACTCGAGGAAGGCACCGCCCGCGGTCGAGACGAAGCTGAACTGGTCGGCGACCCCTGCCTGGTTCAAAGCCGCGACCGTGTCTCCGCCGCCGGCGACCGAGACGAGGCTGCCGTCCTGCGTCAGCGCCGCCGCGGTCCGCGCCAGCGACACCGTTGCCGCGTCGAATGGCGGGGTCTCGAATGCGCCGAGCGGCCCGTTCCAGACCAGGGTGCGGCAGGTCTTCAGCGCATCGCCGAGCGCCTCGACCGCAGCCGGACCGACGTCGAGGATCATCTCGTCCGGCGCGACCTCGTGAACGTTGCAGGTGCGCAGGGATGCCGGATTGGCGGCGAACTCCTTGGCCACCACAACGTCATAGGGCAGGTGCACCGTGCAACCGGCCGTCTCGGCGCCTTCGAAGATGCTCTCGGCTTCGCCCAGCAAGTCCTTCTCGCACAGGGATTTCCCGACATCGACACCGCGTGCCGCGAGGAAGGTGTTAGCCATTCCGCCGCCGATGATCAGGTGATCGACCTTGTCGACGAGATGGCCGAGCACCGCCAGCTTGGACGAGACCTTGGCGCCGCCGACCACCGCCGCGACGGGCCGCTCCGGACGGCCGAGCGCCTTCTCCAACGCTTCCAGTTCGGCCTGCATCGCGCGACCGGCGAAGCTCGGCAGCAGGTGTGCAACACCCTCCGTGGAAGCATGCGCGCGATGCGCGGCGGAGAAGGCGTCATTGACGTAGAAATCGCCGAGCGCCGCTATCCCTTTGGCCAGCTCGGGATCGTTCTTCTCCTCGCCCGCATGGAAGCGGGTGTTCTCGAGAATGCCGATGTTGCCCGGAAGCATGGTCGCGATCGCCCGTTCCGCCTCTGGCCCTGCGCAATCCTCGATGAAGCGGACCGAGCGGCCGGTCAGCCGGTGCAGCGGCATAACCAGCTGGGCGGTCGACATGTCGGGACGGCTCTGCCCCTTCGGTCGACCAAAGTGCGACAGCAGCAGCACGATCGCGCCCCGGTCGGCGAGGTCGAGGATGGTCGGCAACGCCGCACGGAGCCGGGTGTCGTCGCTGACCGCCCCGTCCTGCATCGGCACGTTCAGGTCGACCCGGACCAGCACGCGCTTGCCGGTGAGGTCGGACGGGAGGTCGTCGAGGGTCCTGAAGCTCATTCTTCCACTTCCACGCTATCGCCGACCATGATCGGTCCGCCTTCGATCACTCGGGTGAGCACCCCGCCGCGCCAATCGGGGGTGAGCACCGCCCGCAGCCCTTCGGCAATCTCGTTCATCCGGTTGCAGGGGTCGCACTCGCCGGTCACCTCGAGCAGCGCCCCACCCGACAGACGGATCCGACTTCCCGGGCTGCGCGGCAGGAAAATGCCGTCGACGTAAAGGTTTGCCCGCCGCATCTCCCACGAGACATGCTGCCCGAGCTCACGCAGCGCGGCTTCCCAGTCGGCGCGCGCGAGGATGCTGATCTCGCGCTTGTTGCGGCCCGACTTGAGCGCCCCGCGAAAGTCGCCGACGACGCCCTGTCCGGGGATGATGCGGCCATGCTCGATCACCTCCATCGGGGCACGCGGCCGTTCCCGCCGCGCGATCCCCAGAAGTCGCCCGCCCATCGCCGGCGGGGTTAGCCCAGCTTCGCCATCGCGCAGGCCGTGTCGACCATGCGGTTCGAGAAGCCCCACTCATTGTCGTACCAGCTGACGACGCGGACCAGCTTGCCCTCGAGGACCGCGGTCTCCAGGCTGTCGACGGTCGAGCTCTGCGGCGTGTGGACGATGTCGATCGAGACCAGCGGATCCTCGGAATAGACCAGCACGCCCTTGAGCGGCCCGTTTTCCGCCGCCGCCTTGAGCGCCGCGTTGACTTCCTCGACGCTGGTGTCGCGCTTGGGGGTAAAGGTGAGGTCGATCAGGCTGCCGTCCGGCACCGGAACGCGCACCGCCGAGCCGTCGAGCTTGCCCTTGAGCTCCGGCAGCACCTCGCCCACCGCGCGGGCGGCGCCCGTCGTGGTCGGGATGATCGACATGGCCGCCGCGCGCGCGCGGCGCAGGTCGGGGTGGATCTGGTCGAGGATCTTCTGGTCGTTGGTGTAGGCGTGGACCGTGGTCATTAGCCCGCGCTCGATCCCGATCGTATCGTTGAGCACCTTGGCGACCGGCGCGAGGCAGTTGGTGGTGCAGCTCGCGTTGGAGACGATCTTGTGCTCGGGGGTCAGCTTGTCGTGGTTGACGCCGTAGACAACGGTGAGGTCGGCGCCCTTGGCCGGGGCCGAGATCAGCACCCGCTTGGCGCCCGCCTGCAGATGCTTCTCGCCGCCCGCCTTGTCGGTGAAGAAGCCAGTGCACTCGAGCGCCAGCTCGACCCCGTTCGCCGCGTGCGGCAGGTTGGCCGGGTCGCGCTCGGCGGTGACGTGGATCCGCTTGCCGTTGATGATGAGGTCGTTGCCCTCGGCGCTCACCTCGCCCGGGAACATGCCGTGGACGCTGTCGCGCTTGAACAGCCAGGCGTTAGACTTGGCGTCGGCGAGGTCGTTGATTGCGACCAGCTCGAGCCCGCAGTCGGGCCGCTCGAGGATGGCGCGGGCAACGAGCCGGCCGATGCGGCCGAAGCCGTTGATTGCTACCTTGGTCATGCCCGGAGAGCCTCCATGATCTTGGGGGTGATGTGGTCGGCGGTCAGGCCGAAGTGGTCGTAGAGGGCCGGCCCGGGCGCGGACGCGCCGAAGCCGTCGATCCCGAAGCGAAGCCCCTGGACCATCGTCAGCCGTTCCCAGCCGAAGGTGGACCCGGCCTCGATCGACACCCGAAGGATCTGCTCGGGCCCGACCGGCGGGAGGACGCTGTCGCGATAGTCCGCCGGTTGCGCCTCGAACCGCTCCCAGCAGGGGAGCGAGACGACATCGGCGCCGACGTCCTGCTCCTCGAGCCGCGCTGCGACGTCGAGCGCAATCTCGACCTCGGAGCCGGTCGCGATCAGCACCACCTTGCGCTCGCCGCCGGCCTTCTTCAGCACATATCCGCCGCGCGCGGTGAGGTTCTCCTCGGCCGCCTCGGTGCGCACCGGGCGGAGGTTCTGGCGCGACAGGGCCAACAGCGACGGCCCTTCCGACTGCAGCGCCAGCGCCCAGCACTCGGCGGTCTCCACCGCGTCGGCCGGCCGGTAGACGTCGAGGTTGGGCATCGCCCGCAGGCTCTGCAGCTGCTCGATTGGCTGGTGGGTCGGCCCGTCCTCGCCCAGCCCGATGCTGTCATGGGTCATCACATAGATGACCCGCGCGTTCTGCAGCGCCGAGAGGCGGATCGCCGGTCGGCAATAGTCGGAGAAGACGAGGAAGGTGCCGCCGTAGGGGATCACCCCGCCGTGCAGCGCCATCCCGTTCATCGCGGCGGCCATTCCGAACTCGCGAATTCCGTAATAAATGTAACGACCGCCATAATCGTCGGCGGTGAGCGGCTGCTGGCCCTTGGTCCTGGTGTTGTTCGACCCGGTGAGGTCGGCCGAGCCGCCGACGGTCGCCGGCACCGCGGTGTTGATCACCTCCAGCGCCATCTCCGACGCCTTGCGGGTCGCGACCTTGGGCGGGCTCTTGAGCAGCTCGTCGAGGTAGGGCTGAAGCCAGCGGTCATCGGCCTTGCCCTCCATCCGGGCGAGGAACTCCGCCTTCTTGGAATGCGCGGCGAGCCGCTTCTCCCACGCCTGCCGCTCGGCGACCGAGCGCTGGCCGCAGCTCCGCCACGAGGAGAGGACGTCGTCGGGAATGCTGAACTCCTCCGGCGAGAGGCCCAGCTCCTTGCGCGCCGCGGCGACCTCGTCCTTGCCGAGCGCCGATCCGTGGGTCGCCGACGTGCCCTGCTTGTTGGGCGCGCCATAGCCGATGATCGTCTTGCAGCGGATGAGGCTCGGCCGCGGGTCGGCGATCGCCTTGTCGAGCGCCTGCGCGACCTTGTTGGCGTCGAGCCCATCGCATTCGATCGTGTGCCAGCCCATCGCGGCGTGGCGGGCCATCACGTCCTCGTTGCGGCTGAGCTCGGTCGAGCCGTCGATGGTAATCTTGTTGTCGTCCCACAGGACGATCAGCCGGCCGAGCTTGAGATGCCCGGCGAGCCCCGTCGCCTCGTGGTTGATGCCCTCCATCAGGCAGCCGTCGCCGGCGATCACATAAGTCCGGTGGTCGACCAGCTCGTCGCCGTAGATCGCATTGAGGTGACGCTCGGCGATCGCCATGCCGACCGCGGTAGCAAGACCCTGACCGAGCGGACCGGTGGTCGTCTCGACTCCCGGCAGCTCGAAATTCTCCGGATGCCCGGCGCAGGGGCTGCCGAGCTGGCGGAAGCGCCGCATGTCGTCGAGCGTGGGCTGCGCATAGCCGGTGAGGTGAAGCAGCGCGTAGATCAGCATCGAGCCGTGGCCCGCCGACAGCACGAAGCGGTCGCGGTCGTGCCAGCGCGGCTGGGCCGGGTCGAACTTCAGGACCCGGGTGAACAGCGCAGTGGCGGCGTCGGCCATGCCCATCGGCATGCCCGGGTGACCGCTGTTCGCGGTTTCGACCGCGTCCATGGAGAGCGCTCGAATGGCGTTGGCGAGGCGACGCTGCGTCGTCTGCATCATGGCTCCGTTAGATCGGGCGGCCCGCAGCCGGATTCGACCGGGCCGATGGGATGGCTCCTTTGAGCGGCGGAACGATGGCCGTCAACCTGCGCGCGGCGCTTGCGGGCCGCCCCTTGCAGTCCTACTTTCGGCAACATGGATGACGAACGGCTGCAGAACGCGCTGACTCGCGCGGAACGGGCTCTTGCCCGGGTGGAACGGGTGGCCGAGCGGGCGTCGCGGCAGAGCGGCCGGGACGAGGCGCTCCGGGCCAAGGTCCGCGACGCGATCGCGCAGCTCGACGAGCTCATCCAGAAGGCGGAGGTGTGAGCATGGCCGAGGTCGAACTGTCGATTGCCGGCCGGACCTACCGGGTCGGGTGCCGCGACGGCGAGGAAGAGAATCTGCGGGCCGCGGGCGCGCTGGTCGACAGCAAGAGCCGCGAGGCGCTGTCCGGGCTCGGCGCCTTGTCCGAGGCGCGCCAGCTGCTGTTCGCCTCACTGCTGATCGCCGACCAGCTGATCGAGAAGAAGGGCCCGGAGGCGGTCCCCCCGCCCCAGCCGCCCGCCGACCCGATGGTCGCCCGCCGGGTCGAAGCGCTCGCCGATCGCATCGAGCGATTGGCCGACAACCTTGAGCAGTCGCTCGCCTGACCCTACATGGGCTGGTGACGGGTACTGCCAGGCACGAGCTCACGAACATCCCTGAGGCTATTCCCGATCCTAGGGAGCTGTCCCTGCCCGGATCCTGGTCCGGTGCACATGGTTCCCACCTGACGTTACTGGCGTCAGAGGATTTCCGAGAAAACGACCATGGCGGTCCCGTCACCCTCCCCCGTCGCTGACAAGCAGGCCCTCCGCGCCGCGATGCGCGAGCGGCGCCGCGCCTACGCCGCGAGCCTGTCGCACGACACGCGACTCGCGCTCGAGCAGGCGCTGGTGGAAACGGCCGCGCCGTTGCTCCTGTCCGCGCGCGTCGTCGCCGGCTATCAGCCCATGAAGGACGAGATGAGCGTGCTCCCGCTGCTCGCCGCGGCGGAGCAGCGAGGCCTGGTCACCGCCCTTCCCGCCTTCGCGGCCCGCGATGCGCGGATGAGCTTCCGGGCGGGCCCGCCGCTCGACCCCGGGCCGTGGGGCATCCTCCAGCCCGCACCCGAGGCACCGACGGTCGCGCCCGATCTCGTCATCGTCCCGCTGCTGGCGATCGACCGCCGGGGCAATCGCATCGGCATGGGCAAGGGCCACTACGACCGCGCGCTCCCGGGGCTGCGCGAAGAAGGTGCCCGGCTGATCGGCGCCGGATGGGCGTTCCAGCGGGTGGCGGAGCCGATCGCCGCCGATCCCTGGGATGTTCCGCTCGACGGCTTCCTGTCGCCCGAAGGCCTCGAGGAGTTCAAGCGATGACCGCCTTCCGCAAGCTCGGCGGCATGTTCGCCATCATCCTCCTGATCATCGTCTGGGCGGTGATCGTCGCGTCGGCCGCGCCGCTCGTGGGCCGCTGGCCGATCCTACTCCAGCTCCCCTTCTATCTCGTGACGGGGATAATCTGGATCGCGCCGCTCAAGCCGCTGCTGCGCTGGATGGAGACGGGGCGCTGGCGGGTGGAACCGCCCCGGGGTTGAAAATCGCGGGTGTATCGTCTAAATAGATCACCTCCATGACAGTCCTGACCTTGCCCCAGAACCGCCTTTCCGGCGTGCTCCGCGACTATCCGCGCGAAGTCTTCTCGGCCGGCCTGGTGGCCGCCGCTGCGCTGGTGGGGATCGCCTCGCTCGCCGCTCCCGCCGCCTCCACGCCGCGGCTCCCGGCCGTGGAGTCGGCTGCCGTGCCGCCCGCCGTTGAGCCCATGCTGATGCGCAACGTCGCGCCGCAAACGGCCGAGCAGATCAACGCTGCCATCCCGCTCGACGCCGGTCCCAACCCCGCCGCGCGTCCCTTCCTCCTCGGCAAGCTCGATGCGACCACCCGGGAGCGGGCCACCGACTGCCTGGCGCAGGCCATCTACTACGAGGCGGGCAGCGAGAGCGTCGACGGCCAGCGCGCGGTCGCGCAGGTCGTCCTGAACCGACTCCGCCACCCCGCCTTTCCCAAGAGCGTATGCGGCGTCGTCTACCAGGGCAGCGACCGCGCCACGGGATGCCAGTTCACCTTCACCTGCGACGGCTCGCTGAACCGCTCGCCGGTCCGCTGGGCCTGGGACCGCGCCTATGAGGTCGCCCGCTCGGCGCTCGCCGGCTACGTCTTCACGCCGGTCGGCGAGGCGACCCACTATCATACCGACTGGGTCGTCCCTTACTGGTCGTCGGCGCTGACCAAGTCGGCAGTAGTGGGCGCGCACATCTTCTATCGCTGGGCGGGCAGCTGGGGCACCCCGGTCGCCTTCAGCGGCCGCTACACGCGGGTCGAGCCCGACGTGGCGGCGCTCCGCAACGCCGCGCTGTCGACCGACAAGGAACTGGCGAGCGACAATGCCGCGACCGGGATCGACGCCGCCCGCAAGGAGCTGCCGCCCGAGCTCGCCGCGCTGCTCAATGCCGAGCCGGGTCTCAACGGCCAGCGGGTCGAGATGAAACTCAACGTCGCTGGCAAGAACCCGCGTCCGGGCGCACTCCCCGCGACCGACCCGGCTGCGACCGCCAGCTCGAGCAACCTCCAATGGGCACTCGGCGGCTCCGCGCCCAAGGCCGAAGATCAAAAGCCGCTGGGCCGTTCCGCGACTGCCCCGGCGGTTGCCGCCCCCGCATCGTCGGCGGCATCGTCCGCGCCGGTCGCCGCCTTGGCCGACTCGGTCGCGGCTGCCGGCTCCGCCTCGGCGCGATAATCCTGCGCCGCGATCACCTCGACCTCGTTCCGCAGCAGGTCGAGCCGATGCTCGATCAGGTCGAACCGGCCTGACAGGGTTCGCGCCGCTGCCATCTGGCGCGCGGTGGTGGTCACGGGATTGAACAGGTCGCTGCTGTCCGGCGCCTCCAGCGCCACCGCCGCGTCGAACGCGACGCACTCGTCGAACCGCTCCATGCTGCCGTCCATCCGCAGCAGCCGCTGGCAGTCGCGCGAGTAACTGCTGGCCGCGGCCAGCCCGGGCTCGCGCCCCAGCCGAAGCCCTAGCCGGGCGGCCGACAGCACCGCCTCGTGCGCGACCGGCTCGACCATCGGGTCGGCCGCCGTCGGGTGGCCGGCCGGCGCCGGCGGATCGCCGAAGGAACCCAGTTCCAGCGCCGCGAGTAGGTCCGGGTGGGCCGCGATCCAGCCGGTGCCGCCCAGCAGCAGCAACCCCAGCAGCAGCGCTCCCGATCGCCCGCGATGGACCCGGCTGTGCCGCCGGCGCCGCGAGCGCGGGCGCCGGACCGGCGCGGCCGGCGCGGCGCTCCAGGCCGCCGCGGCTGTCTCGTCGAACGCCGCCAGCTTGGCCGGGTCGCGGAGGATCGCATAGGCGCGGTTGATCTCCGCCGCGGTCGCCGCGTTCCCGCCGGCCCGGTCGGGATGATGCTGCTTCATCAGCGCGCGATAGGCCTCGTCCACCGCCTTGCGGTCGGCCGACGGGGACAGGCCGAGCGTCGAGTAGAGCGAGACGGAGGGACGCATCCGCTTTGGTCTAAAGGAACGCCGCGATGGTGGAAAGCAACCAGTTTCCAGGGCCATCGCCGAAGCAATGGCGCGAGTGACGGGGCTCGAACCCGCGACCTCCGGCGTGACAGGCCGGCGCTCTAACCAACTGAGCTACACCCGCTGAGCTTGCGGCGTGGGCGGGCAACTACGGGAGGGTCCGCAGGCTGTCAACACGGCCAATCAGCCGATGAACGCCTCGCCCGTGTTTTCTTTGACCTTCTCCCGCGCTTCCTCCTGCACCTCGACCTCGTCCTCCTCGCCGACATGGGTGAGGGTGCCGTGCTCGAACAGGAAACCGGCGATGTCGGGGGTGCCCGCGGCGGAGAAGATCGTCTTGATGATGATCAGCAGCGGCACCGCCAGCAGCGCGCCCGTGGTGCCCCAGATCCACGACCAGAAGCTCAGCGAGACCAGGATCAGCAGCGGGTTCACCTTGACCCGGTGCCCGACGATCAGCGGCGTGAAGGCATTGGCCTCGATCAGGTGCAGCCCGATGAAGATCGCCGGCGGGAAGATCGCCTGCCACGGGTCGGCGAAGTTCATCAGCGCCCCCACCCCCAGCAGCACCGCCGCGGCGATCGGGCCGAGGTAGGGGATGTAGTTCAGCACCGCGACGATGCCGCCCCACATCAGCGGCGAGTCCATGCCGTAGAAGAAGAGGATGCCGGCGGTGATCGCGCCGAGGCTGACGTTGATGAGCGTGATGGTGCCGATATAGGTCGAGGTGGCGTCGACCACCTGCTGGATCACCCGCGCGGTGGTCAGCGCGCCCTCGAAGCTGCCGCGGCTGGTGATCGTCTGCTTGCGCATCGCCGTCCAGCCGCTGAGGAAGAAGAAGATCACCAGCAGCGCGAAGAAGAGCTGGACGAGGAGGTGCGGCGCCGAGGTCGCGAGCAGCCCGAGCATCGAGTTCGGCTGCTCGACCCGGACCGTCCGGCTGCCCTGCTCCGCCGCGCCCTTGGCGATCTGCGACGCCGTCTTGTCGATGAAGTGCTCGAGCGACTGGTAGAGGTCCATGACCGGCTGCAGCGCCGAGCGGACCCGCCCGATCCGCTGCGGCACCAGCGTCACCCAGTCCATCGCCGGGAGCACGATCGAGGCCAGCGCGAAGGCGGCGACGAGCAGGAAGATCACCACGCACAGCCCGGCCGCCGCGCGCGACGGCACGCCGCGCCGCTCGAACCATTCGAGCAGCGGCACCAGCGTGATCGCGACCACCAGCGCGGCGGTCACCGGCAGGAAGAACTCCGCGCCTTCGCGCAACGCAAAGGGCAGCCCGACCAGCAGCCCGAGCCCGGCGATCAGCGTCAGCGACGCCAACAGCCGGTCGCGCTTGGGATCGGTGTTGTCGGTGAGGGCCAGATTGGCGCTGACCTGGTTGGGATTCTTGGCGGCGGGGAGGTCCATCGCCCGCGACCATAGCACGGCCCCGCCGCGCCGCCAGTCGCGACGCGCAGGGCACCGCCGTTCCGTCAGACCGGCAGGCTGGTGACGTTCTTGACCGTCTTGAGCGCAAACTGCGAGGCGGAGTTGGCGACCGCCGGATGGTTGAGCAGCCGGTGCATGAGGAAATCCTCATAGTCGGCGACCCGCGCGACGCTGACCCGCAGCAGATAATCCCACTCCCCCGACATTGACCAGCAGTCGAGCACCTCGGGCTGAGCCAGGACGAACGCCTCGAACGACTGGCGCACCTCGCTAGAATGCGCCTTCATCCGCACCTGGCATATGGCGTTGAGCTCGCGCCCGACGGCCGCCGCGTTGACCAGCCGGACCGTCGCGCCGAGCACCCCCGCCTGCTCCATCGCCCGGATGCGGCGCCAGCAGGATGCCGGCGAGGCCGCCACCTCCGCCGCCAGGTCCGCCTGGCTGATGTCGCCGCGGCGCTGGAGGACGGCCAGGATCCGCCGGTCCAGCGGGTCAAGTTGCTCGCCCGCCATCTGCAACACTCCCGCCTTTGATTACCCCTTAGGTGAAACAATTGTTTCACTTCCGATGCTCAGATGTCAAACTCTGGCGAGAAAATTCGCCGCTGGCGAGCTACACTGACCGCTAGAGAGACGGTTCGCAGGCGAGGAATGGCGATGGCGACGGTGGTGGAGCGGGCGGACACGCTGCAGGCGGGCGGAGCGTCCGCGCCGGCCGGGACAATCGCGACCGGCGGCAACGGGCCCGCGCCCGGCTGGGACTGGCGCCGCGTCGCCTATTTCGTGCAGCTTTCCCGCGCGCTCGACGAGATGGAGGAGACCCGCCTCGTTCCCGAGAAGAAGGTGCTCTACCAGTTCTCGGCGCGCGGCCACGACCTCGCGCAGGTGCTGCTCGGCTCGCGGCTGACCGACCCGGCCGACGCCGCCTGCGGCTATTATCGCTCACGGCCCATGCTGCTGTCGCTCGGGGTCCCGGTCGAGGACGCGCTCGCCTCGGCGATGGGCCGCTCCGGTGGGTATTCCGACGGCCGCGACATCGGCGTGGTATTCAACTACCCCAATCCGCACGGCGCCTCCGCGCTGCCGATGTGCGGCGGGGTCGGCGCTCAATATACCCCGACCGCCGGCTGGGCGCAGGCGATCGAATATCACCGCACCATGCTCAAGGACGAGCGCTATGCCGACGCGATCGCGGTGGTCCTCGGCGGCGAGGCGAGCTGCGCCACCAATGGCTTCTGGTCGGCGCTGACCATCGCCACCACCCAGCGCCTGCCGATGCTCTTCTTCATCGAGGACAATGGCTACGGCATCTCGGTCCCGAGCCGCTTCCAGACACCCGGCGGCGACATCGCCGCGAACCTCGCCAGTTTCGCCGGGCTGGAAGTCCTGAGCGGAGACGGAACCGAGCCGGCGGAAGCCGCCCGCCTCCTCGAGTCCGCGCTGCGCATCGTCCGCGGCGAGCGACGCCCGGTCCTGCTTCGCCTCACCGTCCCGCGGCTGGAGGGCCACAGCTTCCAGGACACCCAGGCCTACAAGCCGCCCGAGACGGTTGCCGCCGAATGGGCCCGCGACCCGCTGCCCAAGCTCCGCTCCTATCTCGTCGGCTCGCTGCTGAGCGAGGAAGAGTGGAACGGGATCGAGGCCGAGGCCCGAGCCGCCTCCGAGGTCGCCCGCTCCGCTGCCGAGGAACGCGCCCCTTCCCCGCCCGACCGGGTCACCCGCAACGTCTTCTTCGAGGGCGAGCTGCAGGCCGAGGGCGGCATGGCAACCCACGGCTATGTCGCGCCCGCCGCCGTCGAGACCGCGGAGACGAGCGGGCAGCGGATCAACATGGGCGCGGCGATCCGCCGAACCCTCGACCAAGAGCTGGAGCTCAACCCTCGCGTGCTGGTGTTCGGCGAGGACGTCGGGCCCAAGGGCGGCGTCCACGCGGTCACGCTCGGGCTGCAGGAGAAGCATGGCGAGGCCCGAGTCTTCGACACCAGCCTATCGGAGGAGGGCATCATCGGCCGGGCGGTCGGGATGGCGCTCGCCGGGCTGATGCCGGTCCCCGAAATCCAGTTCCGCAAATATGCCGAGCCCGCGACCGAGCAGCTGAACGATTGCGGGACGATGCGCTGGCGCACCGCCAACCGCTTCGCCGCACCGATGGTCGTCCGCATTCCGGGCGGCTTCTTCAAGTGCGGCGACCCCTGGCACAGCCAGACCAACGAAGTCGCCTTCGTCCATCAGCCCGGCTGGAAGGTCGCGGTGCCGTCCAACACCGCCGATGCCGTCGGGCTGCTCCGCGCGTCGCTGCGCGGCAACGACCCCGTCATCTTTTTCGAGCATCGCGCCATGCTCGACGACAGCTGGGCGCGGCGCCCCTGGCCGGGCGACCGCTTCGTCCTGCCCTTCGGCAAGGCCAGCAAGGTCCGCGAGGGAACCGACATCACCGTCGTCACCTGGGGCGCGATGACCCCGCGCTGCGAGGCTGCCGCGGCGCATGTCTCGGCCGACGTGATAGACCTTCGCACGCTGATGCCATGGGACCGGGAGATGGTGCTCGCATCGGTTCGCAGGACGCATCGCTGCCTGATCGTCCACGAGGATCTGCAGACCGGCGGCTTCGGGGCCGAGATCGCCGCGGTTGTCGCCGACGAGGCGTTCATGGACCTCGACGCGCCGGTCTCGCGACTGACCATGCCCGACATTCCCAGCCCGCACCATCCGACCCTCCTCAATCATGCTGTCCCCTCCGTCGACCGGATCCGGGCCCGCATCGACGAACTGGTGAGCTTCTGATGGCCGAGCTGATCGACGTGGTGATGCCGCTGGAGCTTGAAGGCACCAAGGCAGTCGTCCGCAGCTGGCTCAAGCAGGTCGGCGAGCGGGTGGCCCGGGACGAGCCGCTGGTTGAGCTCGAGACCGACAAGGTGACGAGCGAGGTCTCGGCGCCGGCCGATGGCGTGCTGGCGGAAATCCTGCTCGACAGCGACTGCGAGGCCGGGGTCGGCGCGCTGCTGGGCCGGCTGAGCATAAGCACGGGGGAGGAAACGTCCGCCGCGACTGCGGCCCCGGAGCCGATGGGCGCGACCCGCTTGCCTACCGCCACCGACGCGCAGGCGCTCCGCCTCTCTCCTGCCGTGCGCAAGGCCGTTGCCGAACACCGCGTCGACCCGCGCCAGGTCCAGGGAACGGGTCGCAACGGTCGGATCACCCGCGCCGATGTAGAGGCGTTCGCCGCCGGCGGCGCCGGCGCTCCCTCGCCGTCCACTGCTCCGTCCGCACCCCCGTCGGCACCGGCGCAGGGCTCCACCATCGTTCCGCACGACCGCATGCGCCGGCTGATCGCCGATAACGTGCTGGGCAGCCTCACCACCGCGCCGCACGTCACCGCGGTGTTCGAGGCGGACTTCAGCCGCATCGTCGCGCATCGCGCAGCCAATCGGCGCGCGTTCGAGGAACAGGGCGTCGCGCTGACCTACACCGCCTATTTCGTCGCCGCCGCGGTCGCCGCGATGAAGGCGGCCCCGGCGGTCAACAGCCGCTGGCACGCTGACCATCTCGAGTTGTTCGCCGACGTCAACATCGGCATCGGCACCGCGCTCGGCGACAAGGGGCTGATCGTCCCCGTCGTCCATGGCGCCGACCGCTTGTCGCTGCTCGGGATCGCGGCCCGGCTGCAGGACGTCACCGCGCGCGCCCGCTCGGGCGACCTCAAGGCGGGCGACCTCAAGGACGCCACCTTCGCCATTTCCAACCACGGCGTGTCGGGTTCGCTGCTCGCCACCCCGATCATCATTCAGCAGCCGCAGTCCGCCATCCTCGGGATCGGCAAGCTCGAGAAGCGCGTGGTGGTCCGCGAGGTCGACGGGCATGACACGATCCAGATCCGGCCGATGAGCTATGTCACGCTGACGATCGACCACCGAGTGGTCGACGGCCACCAGACCAACGCCTGGCTGTCCGCCTTCGTCGCCGCGCTGGAGAACTGGTCGGACTGACTCCGTCCGGGTGACCCCCGGCCGGTTGGTCGGGCGCCGGCTTGATGGTAGAAGCTGCCCCGGGAGGTTCACGGGCAGGACGGTGGGGTACAAGCCTCAACTTGACGGGCTTCGCGCGCTCGCCGCGATCTTCGTCGTGCTGTTCCACAGCTCGGATCAGCACGGGCCCTTCTTCGGCGGCTTCGTCGGCGTCGACCTCTTCTTCGTCCTGTCGGGTTTCCTGATTACCTCCCTGCTGCGTCAGGAGATCGCCGCGAGCGGGACGGTCGATCTCACCCGCTTCTACTTGCGGCGGCTGTCGCGGCTCGGCCCGGCGCTCCTCCTGATGCTGGCGCTCTACGCGTTGGTCGCGCCGCTCGTCTGGCCGGGCTACCCGCACCTGCGCGACGCCGTCCTCACCGCCACCTACACCAGCGACTACAGCTTCAGCGTCTTCCGCATCCCCTTCTATCTCCAGCACAGCTGGTCGCTCGGGGTGGAGGAGAAATTCTACCTGCTCTGGCCGCTGCTGCTCCCGCTGGTCATGCGCCTGCGCCGGCCGGAGCAAGGGCTGCTGGTCCTCTTCGCCCTCGCCTCGCTGTGGCGGTGGAGCTTCGGCGATCCGCACGATTATTACTACCGCGCGGACACGCGGCTGTCCGGTCTCCTGCTCGGGAGCGCGCTGGCCTTCGCGCGCGTGCCGCTGCGCGGCATCGCGGTCCCGGCGCTTCTCCTGACGGCACTCCTGTTCCTCGGCCAATTCCGGAGCGCCAACCTGCCGATCACCCTCGCCGAACTGGCTGCGGTCGTTCTGGTGCAGGCGGCCGTCGATGGCCGAGTGCCCCTGCTCCAGCATCCGTCGCTGAGGATCTTCGGGAAGTTGTCTTACGGGATCTATCTCTATCACTACCCGATCGCCGCGGCGCTCCGCGCGCGCTTCGACGCCGCCGCCACCTTCGGGCTCACGATGCTCTTGTCGATCGCCTTGGCGGCACTGTCCTACGCGACGGTGGAAGCCCTGTTCCGAAAGGATCGCGAAAGGTTGGCCGGAGCCGCGCTCAGGGCGCGGGGCAGCTGCTCCGGCGATGATGGTGCCCCTGGTCCGACTCGAACGGACACGCCTCGCGGCAATCGATTTTGAGTCGATCGCGTCTACCATTCCGCCACAGGGGCACCCGCGTCACCTAGCCGCCGCGCCGCCGGTCGGCAACTGTGCGATGGCGGAGCGGAAGAACGGCCGAGCCGCGCTCAGGCGGCGTGGGCCGGCGCGACGGCGAACCGCTCGAACAGCCAGTCGTGGAAGAGCCGCACCGGGCGGCGGTTGAGCGCGCCGGGCAGGCAGACGAACCAGTAGCGGTAGGGGCTCGGCGCCGTCTGGGCGAAGACTTGGACGAGTCGCTGGTCGGTCGAGGAGGCGAGATGCCCGTCGAGCATGTAGGCAATCCCCATCCCGCCCGCCGCCGCTTCGAGGATCAGCTGCCCCGCATCGAAGCTGCTGGTCGACAGCGGCTCGAGGTCGGGCATGCCGATCGCCTCCTTCCAGATCCGGAACGCGCCGGGCAGGTCGCGGTGGAGGAGGATCGGCAGGCGCCGGATGTCGGCGGGAGAGCGTACCGCGTCGGGCCCCTCCAGCAGCTGGCGCGATCCCAGCGGGACGATCTGCCCGCCGGTGATGTGGCGGGAATAATATTGGTCGTCGATCCGCTCGGCGATCACGATCGCCGCGTCGAGCCCCTCCCGCAACCGGCCGAGCCGATTGGGCCCGGTGTCGAGGTCGAGACTGAGCGTCGGGTGCGACCGGCGCAGGTCGTTGACCGCGGGCATCAGCCGCTGGGCGGCGAACAGCGAGGGCATGGCGACCTTCAGCCGCATGCTGGTCGAGCCCCCGCCCGACCCGACCCGGTCGACCGCGTCGGCTAGCGCGTCGACGTGCGGCGCCACCTCGACGAGGAAGCGGTCACCGTTGCCGTTCAGCCGGATGCTGTTGTGCTGGCGATCGAACAGCGGCAGGCCGAGATATTGTTCGAGGCTCTGGATGCGGCGGGTGAGCGCGGGCGACGAGAGGGCGAGCGCATCGGCGGCGGCCTTGACCGACCCGAGCCGGGCAACGTGGACGAAGGCCTGGATGGATCCGAGGGGCGGCAATCGCCGCATGCGCTCTCCCTTGCTGCACTGCAGCGGATAGCGCGGAGCGGCCGCACTCGACAACAAAAAAAGGCCCTCCCGAAGGCCGGGAGGGCCATGAAGTTGAGGAGAGGATGCCGAAAATCGGCCTACACAAACTAGCATTCGCAACTTTTGCTGCAAGTGCGAAAAGGAGCTTGTGCGGTTGCAGAAAACGAACGCCGGGGTGAACTTTTCTCAGTTCACAGGCGCCTGCCGCCGGTAACTGAGCGCTTCCGCGACATGGATTCGACCGACCTGCCCGGCGCCGGCAAGGTCGGCGACGGTGCGCGCCACGCGGATCACCCGGTGGAAGCCGCGGGCCGACAGCCGCATGGCCGCGGCGGCTTCGGCGAGCAGGCGACGGCCCGGCTCGTCGGGGGTCGCCACCCGCTCGAGCAGCTCGCCATCGGCCTCGGCGTTGGTCCGAACCCCGCAGCCCTGGTAGCGCTCGCCCTGCACCCGCCGCGCCGCAGCGACCCGCGCCGCCACCGCCGCGCTGCCCTCGGCCGGGGGCGGCAGGGTCAGGTCCGCGGCGCTCACCCCGGCGACCTCGACGTGGAGGTCGACCCGGTCCAGCAGCGGCCCCGAGAGCCTTGCCTGATAGTCGACGGCGCAGCGCGGCGCCCGGCTGCAGGCGAGCGCCGCATCCCCGAGGTGGCCGCAGCGGCACGGGTTCATCGCCGCCACCAGCTGCACCCGCGCCGGGAAGGTCACATGGGTGTTGGCGCGGGCGACCGTGACGCTGCCGGTCTCGAGCGGCTGGCGCAGCGAGTCGAGCACCGCGCGCTGGAACTCGGGCAGCTCGTCGAGGAACAGGACGCCGAGGTGCGCGAGGCTGATCTCGCCTGGCCGGACGCGCAGCCCGCCACCGACCAGCGCCGGCATCGAGGCGCTGTGGTGCGGGGCCCGGAACGGCCGGCGACGGGTCATTCGCCCGCCCTCCAGCTCGCCGGCGACCGAGGCGACCATCGACACCTCCAATGCCTCGGCCGGGCTCAGCGGCGGCAGGATGCCCGGCAGGCAGGAGGCGAGCAGCGACTTGCCCGCGCCGGGCGGCCCGCTCATCAGCAGGTTGTGCCCGCCCGCCGCGGCGATCTCCAGCGCGCGCTTGGCGACCTCCTGCCCCTTGACCTGCCGAAGGTCGGGTCCGCGGCCGACCGGCTCGGCCTCCCCCGGCTCGGGCGGGCGCAGCCGCGAACTGCCGCGCAGATGGGAGAGCAGAGCCAAGAGATCGGGTGCCGCGAGCAGCTCCAGGTCACCGGCCCAGGCCGCCTCGCTGCCTTGCGCCTGCGGGCAGATCAGCCCCTTCTCCTCCTGCGACGCGTGGAGCGCCGCCAGCAACACCCCGGGGCTCGGCGCGATCCGCCCGTCGAGCTTGAGCTCGCCCACCGCGACATAGTGCGACAGCGTCTCGGGGTCGGCCGCGCCGAGCGCTGCCAGCAGCGCCAGCGCGATCGGCAGGTCGAAGTGCGAACCCTCCTTCGGCAGGTCGGCCGGGGACAGGTTGACGGTGATTCGCTTGGGCGGGAGTGCTAGCCCGATCGCGGTCAGCGCCGCACGGACCCGCTCGCGGCTTTCCGCCACCGCCTTGTCCGGCAGCCCAACGATCAGGAACTTGGGCAGGCCGGGCGAGAGCTGGACCTGGACCTCGACCGCCCGGGCTTCCAGCCCGAGATAGGCCACGGTGGAAACGGTCGCGACCATCAGATCGCGCCCGCCCGGCAATCACGCTGACGCAAGCATCCCCCTAGCTCGGCGCCTCCTTGTACCGCGGGCGGCGGCGGGTGCAAAGCCTTGCCGGACCCGCCCGCGGCGCCCACATGCGACCGCATGAGCAAGCCCGGTGCCTTCCGTCGATGGCTCGACAGCCGTTCCGGCCAGTGGATCCAGTTCGGGCTCGGGCTGCTCCTGCTCGCCGGTGCGGCGGTGGTCGGGCCGATCCCCGGTCCGGGCGGGATCGTCTTTGCCGCGGCCGGCCTGACCCTCCTCCTTCGCAGCTCGCTGTGGGCCCGCCGCCATTATGTCCGGTTCAAGCGCTGGCAGCCGCGCGCGGGCGGGTGGATGGACCGGGCGCTGCGTCGCCAGAGCGCGAAGCGGCGGCGCGAACGCGACGGTCAGGCCGGCGCGGCAGCGGTCGCCGGCGGCGGTCTCGGCGACCTTCCCGCGCCGCAGGGGTTCGAGCCGGTGCCGATCGATCCGGCTGCGGTCGAGATCGAGCCCGCGCGGCCGGGCCATGGCGGCCGGCGTTGACTTTCCCGCAAGCACGGCATAGGGGCGGCGCAACGGAGGCTGCCCGGCGGGCGGCCCTTTTTCTTTCAGCTTTCAGGGCATGAGTAATGAAGCGCACCTTTCAGCCGAGCAATCTGGTTCGCAAGCGTCGGCACGGTTTCCGGTCGCGGATGGCGACGGTCGGCGGCCGCAAGGTGCTGAATGCCCGCCGCGCCCGCGGCCGCAAGAAGCTCAGCGCCTAGTCCAGCTCCGCAAGCGCTCGGATTTCCTCGCCGCCAACGCAGGTAAGCGGGCGGCGATGCCGGGTTTCGTGCTGCTGGTCCGCCCCCGCGCGGACGGCTCGCCCGACAAGCGGATCGGCTATACCGTCACCAAGAAGATCGGCGGCGCCGTGGTGCGCAACCGCATGAAGCGGCGTTTCCGCTCGCTCGCTCGCGAGGTGCTCGCCGAGCAGGGGCTGGCGGGCGCCGACCATGTGCTGATCGGCCGTGCCGGCGGGATCGAGCGCGACTATGGCCTGCTCCGCGCGGAGCTGGTCAAGGCGCTCGGCAAGGTCACGCGATGATCGCCCGCCTGCTCATCCTGATCGCCCGCGGCTGGCAGAAGGGTCCGAGCGCGGTGATGCCGCCGAGTTGCCGCTTCCAGCCGAGCTGTTCGGCCTATGCGATCACCGCCGTCGAGCGCTATGGGGCGGCGCGCGGCTCCTGGCTGGCCCTGAAGCGCATCATGCGCTGTCATCCGTGGGGCGGCCAAGGCCCCGACCCCGTTCCGTAAAGAGGATCCTTCGAGCTTGAACGAGAACCGCAACCTGATCCTCGCGCTGGCGCTGTGCATGATCGTCTGGCTCGGCTGGCTGGTGCTTGGCGACCGGGTGGTGCCGACCTCCGCGCCGCAGTCGACCAAGGTCGTCAACGGCAAGCCGCGGCCGGTCAACGAGCCGAAGACCGCGACGATCACCCCCGCCAATGCCCCTGCGCAGTCGCTGCCGGCCGCGCTCGCCGCGAGCCCGCGCCTGCGCGTCGCGACCCCCAGCCTCGCGGGCTCGATCGCGCTCAAGGGCGCCCGCTTCGACGATCTCGTCCTGGTTCGCCACAGCACCACCATCGACCGCAACTCGCCGCCGGTCCGGCTGCTCAGCCCGGCCGGCGCGCCGGGCGCCTATTTCGCGGATTTCGGGTGGATCGGTCAGGGGGTTGCCGTGCCGGACGCCAACAGCCTGTGGACCGCCAGCGCGCCGCAGCTGACGCCCGGTCGCCCGGTGACGCTGAGCTGGAGCAATCCCACCGGCCAGCGCTTCGAGCTCGTCGTCAGCATCGACGACGGCTATCTCTTCACCGTCCGGCAGCGCGTCGCCAACGGCGCCGCCGCGCCCGTGCAGCTGCGCCCCTACGGGCTCGTCAGCCGCGCGACCAAGTCGATCGACCCGTCGACCTGGACCAACCACGTCGGCCCGGTCGCCTTCCTCGGCGGCAAGGCGGACTATGGGATCGACTGGAAGACGCTCGACCAGGACGGCCCGCAGAAGCTCGACAGCAACGGCGGCTGGCTCGGCTTCGGCGACAAATATTGGCTGACCGCGCTCGCCCCGGCCGGCAACGGATCGATCGCCACCAGCTTCCGCACCGGCCAGGCCGGCGGCTACCAGGCCGACTATGCCAACGAGCCGGTGCAGGTCGCGCCCGGCCAGGTGGCGACCACCACCACCCGCCTGTTCGCCGGCGCCAAGGAGAAGGCCTGGCTCGACCGCTACGAGGACGAGGGCATCACCAAGCTCTCCAAGGCGATCGACTGGGGCTGGTTCGAATGGTTCATGCGGCCGATCTTCTCGCTGCTGATCTGGCTGTACGGCGTAGTCGGCAACTTCGGGCTGGCGATTATCTGCCTCACCCTGATCGTCAAGGCGATCATGTTCCCGATCGCCAACAAGCAGTTCCGCTCGATGGCCGGGATGCGCAAGGTACAGCCCAAGATGAAGGCGCTGCAGGAGCGCTACAAGGACGACAAGCCCAAGCTCCAGCAGGAGATGCTGAAGCTCTACCAGACCGAGAAGATCAACCCGGCGGCGGGCTGCCTGCCGATCCTGATCCAGATCCCGATCTTCTACGCGCTGTACAAGACGCTGCTCATCTCGGTGGAGATGCGGCACAAGCCGTTCGCGCTGTGGATCCACGACCTCTCGGCGCCCGATCCGCTGACCCCGGTCAATCTGTTCGGCTTTCTCCACTTCACCCCGCCGCACATGTTGGCGATCGGGGTGCTGCCGATCCTGTTCGGCCTGACCATGTGGGTTCAGCAGAAGCTCAACCCGCAGCCGATGGACCCCGCGCAGCAGCAGATCTTCGCGCTGATGCCGGTGGTGATGACCGTGGTCTTCGCGCCGTTCGCGGCGGGCTTGCAGCTCTACTATGTCGTCAACAATCTGCTGACGATCGCCCAGCAATGGTTCCTGCTGCGCAAGTACAGCGACGACACGCCCGCGCCGGCGACCACGGTGGCGGCCCGCTAGTGGAACCGGCGGAGCGGCAGGAACGCGCGCGCAAGCTGTTCGCCGGCCCGGTCGAGTTCCTCCGCTCGGCCCCGGCGCTGGAGCATCTGCCCGATCCCGCGGTGGCGGAGATCGCGCTCGCCGGCCGCTCCAACGTCGGCAAGAGCTCGCTGCTCAATGCCGTCACCGGGCGCAACAAGCTGGCCCGCGCCTCCAACACGCCGGGGCGGACGCAGGAGCTCAACTTCTTCGACGTCGGGAGGCCCCTCGCCTTCCGGCTGGTCGACATGCCCGGCTACGGCTTCGCCGAGGCGCCGCGGGACATGGTCAAGCGCTGGCGCTTCCTCATCAACGACTATTTGCGCGGCCGCGCCGTGCTCCAGCGGGCGCTGGTGCTGGTCGACAGCCGCCACGGGCTGAAGGACGTCGATCGGGACGTCATGAAGATGCTCGACGAGGCGGCGGTCTCCTACCACTTGGTCCTGACCAAGGCGGACAAGGTCAAGCCGACCGAACTGGCGAAAACCATCAACGCCGTGCGGACGGAGGCGGCCCGGCACGTCGCCGCGCATCCGCAGATCATCGCCACTTCGAGCGAGAAGGGCGACGGCATTCCCGAGCTTCGCACCGCGATCGTCGACGCCGCGCTGGGGGTGGAGGTCGTCGAGGAAGAATGAGTGGGGAGCTTCTGTTGCCCGGTGCTCCCCGTACCGCTGGAATCCCCTTCTGTTGCCCGGTGGGGTCCGACCGCGCTTAAGCTTTGTAACCTTGTCCGTTAGGACTCAGTTACGCGGCAATCGCGAGCGCCTCGTTATCGTTGGCACTTGTGAGAATGGACCGTTAGCGGCGGTTCCATGCCGACTGGCAACCAGGCCTTTACTGCACTCGTCGATCCTGTTTCGCCCCCATCAGCAACGGCGCCCTAGAGCCCCCGCTCGTGTCCCGAGCGCCGCTGCTGGTGGAGGCGCCGGGGTACTGCCCCCCGGGTCCGAAATGCCTATTTCACCAAGCAATCTACCAGCGTAGCCGGTTTCCCGGCACGGCCAATCTAGTCGCTCGGGCGAGTCGGAACAAGCCCGGACAGCGAGAAAGCGTCTTCACGGCGGGGCGTTCCCGCTGTTACAGGCGGCTCGGTTCAACTCGCACTTTGAGGGAAGTCGTTGATGAAGAAAGTTGCTTTCGCCCTGCTGGCCACTGGCGCGCTGGGTCTCGCCGCGTGCAACAACAATAACCCCGACCAGGTCAGCGGCAACGTCGAGACGAACAGCGCCATGACCGTCAACGACACCAGCGTGAACGAGCAGGTCGAGGCGGTGAACGCCGAGGCGGAGGCGCTGGGCAACCAGGCGGCCGAGCTCAACCAGGTCGCCAGCAACAGCGCGGCGGCGAACGGCAGCGACAATGTCGCCGAGAACGTCACCAACAGCGACAGCAACGCGCGCGACGTCAACGCGATGTAAGCGCGCCCGCTCGGGCCCGACGAAAAGGCCGGCGCCGATCGGGGCAGCCGGCCTTTTTTTGTGCGCGGCCGCTGCCTAGGTGTCGGGCATGAGCGACACCGCCATTCCCGCCGCGACCCTGGTCGTCGTCCGCGACCGGCCTGCGGGCGCGCCCGAGCTGCTGATGGTCCAGCGGACCGCCACCATGGCCTTCGCGGCGGGCGCGATGGTGTTCCCGGGCGGCCGGATCGACGCCGCCGACCGCGACCAGGCCGGCGACGACGAGCTCGGCGCGGCGCGGGTCGCCGCGATCCGCGAGACGCTCGAGGAAAGCGGGATCGCGGTCGGCCTCTCGCCCCAGCCCGATCCCGCGGTCGCCGCCGAGTTGCAGCGCCGCCTGCACGCGGGCGCCGGCTTCGCCGCGCTGCTCGCCGAGCATAGACTGGCGCTCGATCCCGACGCGCTCACCTTCTTCACCCGCTGGCGACCCAGCTTCCGCCACGCGCGGATCTTCGACACCCGCTTCTTCCTCGCCGCCGTGCCCCCCGGCGACTGGACCCCGCTGGCGCAGGAAGGCGAGTGTGCGGACGCGTTGTGGATCACGGCCGAAGCGATGCTCGACCGTATCGGACGCGGCGGGGCTCAGGCGATCTTCCCGACGGTCCGCAACCTCGAGCGGCTGGCCCGCTTCGCCAGCCACGAGGAGGCGATCCGCGACACGCTCGCCCACCCGGCGGAACTGGTCAGCCCCTGGGTCGAGGCGCGCGACGGGGTCGACCATGTCTGCATTCCGTCGGGGATCGGCTATCCGGTGACGAGCGAGCCGCTGAGCAGCGCCGTGCGCGCCTGAACGCCGCGCTGGGCGTTCACCCGCGGTGCGCCGCGCCCTCCTCTTCTTCATCCTGCTGACCGTGGCGGCGGTCGCGATCATCGAGCTGGCGGGGTGGACCGGGCGCCATCCGCAGGACCTGCCGTGGACCCGGCTTCGCCTCGGCGATCCGCCCGGGCGCTTCACCGCCGAGAAGCTCGCCGCGCTCCGCGACGATCCGGCCCAGTGCCTAGCGCTGCTCGCCGAGGCGGGCGCGGCCGACCGGCCCGCGGCAGCGGTGGACGCCGGCCCGGACTGCCGCTTCGACGATGCGGTCCGGATCCTGCCCGGGGGCAGCCGCAAGGCGGATTTCCGCCCGGCGTCGCCGCTCGCCAGCTGTCCGCTCGCGGCCGGCCTGCTGCTGTGGGATCGCGACGTGCTCCAGCCCGCCGCGCACGACCTCTACGGCGAGCGCGCGGTCCAGCTGCTCCATGCCGGCACGCTCAGCTGCCGCCGCCTCTACGGACGGAAGGCCGGCGCCTTCAGCGAACATGCGACGGCGAACGCGATCGACCTGGTCGGCGTCCGGCTCGCCGGTGGCCGGACGATCCTGGTCGGCAGCGGCTGGCGCGGCGGCGATCCGCGCGCGGCCGCCTTCCTCCACCGGCTCCGCGACGGTGCGTGCGGGCTGTTCACCACCACCTTGTCGCCCGACTACAACAAGGCCCACCGCGGCCACTTCCACCTCGACCTCGCCCGGCACAGCGGCTGGAGCGCGTGCCGCTGAGCGGATTCGGGCGCGCCGGACGTGAAAAAGGGCCCGCGCGTGTCCCCGCGCGAGCCCTTCTCGTCCGCCTGGAGGCGGACCCTACTTGAGGTGGTTAGACAGATGCTTGTTCATCTCGAACATCGTCGCCCGATCCTTGCCGAAGATCTTCTTCAGCTTGTCGTCGGCGACGATTTCCCGCTTGTTCTGCGGGTTCTGCAGGTTGTTCTTGCGAATATGGTCCCACACCTTCGAAACCACTTCGCTGCGCGGCAGCGGCGACGTGCCGACGATCGCGGCGAGATCCGGCGACGGGGTTACCGGACGGGCAAGCCCGCCTCCTGCCTTGCGCCCAGTCCCGCTCGATGCTTTTGCCATGAGGCCCTCCTGTTGAACTCTGCGCAAGGTAGAGCGTAGTTCAACGCGCTTTGCAATGGCTCTGCGGAAGGGGAAAATTCAGCCGTCGCGGAGCGGAAACGGGACGATCCGGTTGGCGGCGTCGTGGCCGATGTCGGCATGGCCAAGATACGGGATCCCGCTTCGCCCGCACCAGTCGCGGACGATCGCCTCGGCGTCGCCGCTCCAGCGGGGCTCGTTGTCGGGAATGTCGCTGAGCCGGCCCATGCGAATCCCGCGCAGCCGCCGAACGCCGGCCTGCCCGGTCAGGTGAAACATCATCCGGTCGATCCGGTAGTGATGCTCGGCGAGGTCCTCGATCAGCAGCTCGGCGCCGTTCCACTCGGGTTCGAGCGCGGTGCCAAGAAGCGAGGACAAGACCGTCAGATTGAAGGCGAAGGCAGGGCCACCCAGCCCAGGTTCGAGCGCCTCCGGCGAGCCGCCTGCCAGCCAGTCGAGCGTTCGTCCGACCGCCTTCTCGCCGCCGCTGCGCGCGACGTCCTGGACCATCGGCCCGTGCGCTACCGGAGCGCCGGCGCGGTGCAGCGCGGCGAGCAGGAAGCCGCCGTCGCTGTACCCGACATAGCGCTTGGTCAGCGCGGCGGGGGGCAGGTCGGCCGCCGCCGCCGCGGCGATCCGATTGGATCCATAGCCCCCGCGCGCGAACCACACCGCGTCGATCGCAGGATCGGCCGCGACCTCGCGGAAGGCGGCCAGCCGGGCGGCGTCCGCGCCGGCGAAATGCCCGTCGGAGAGGAAGCACTGGGGATGGATCAGCAGATCGGCATCGCCGCGCGCAGCGACGATCCCCTTCACCGCCGCCGCCGCGTCGAGCTTCAGCGTGCAACTGGGTGCCACTACCGCGATTCGCATCCCCACCCCATTTGTCTTGGCGCCGAAGCTCAAATAGGGCGGCGGTGATGACACAATCCAGCTTCTTCTTCTGCGGCGTCGGCGGCAGCGGCATGCTTCCCCTGGCGGCGATCGTGCGGGCCTCGGGAGCGAGGGTCGCCGGGTCGGACCGCGCGCTCGACGCCGGCCGCCTTGCCCCCAAGTTCGACTATCTCCGCTCGCTCGGCATCCGCCTCTTCCCGCAGGACGGCAGCGGGCTCGCCGAGGAGATGGTGCTGGTGACTTCGGCCGCGGTCGAGGAGACGATCCCCGACGTCCAGCGGGCGCGCGCGCTCGGGCTCGAGCATCTCACCCGCCCGCAGCTGCTCGCCCGGCTGCTCAACCAGGCCGGCCGCAGCGTCGCCGTCGGCGGGACCAGCGGCAAGTCGACCGTGACCGGGATGATCGGCTGGATCCTCCACGCGCTGCACCGCCAGCCGACGGTGATGAACGGCGCGGTGATGAAGAATTTCGTCTCGCCCGCGACCCCCTTCGCCAGCGCGCTGGTCGGCGACCCCGAGCTGTTCGTCTCCGAGGTCGACGAGAGCGACGGATCGATCGCGCTCTACCGACCCGACATCGCGGTGCTCAACAATGTCAGCCTCGACCACAAGGAAATGGACGAGCTGCGCAGCTTGTTCGGGGCCTTCCTCAGCCGCGCGGCGCGGCCGGTCGTCAATCTCGACGACCCGGAAGCGCGCGCGATCGCCGAGATCCTCAAGGAGCCGATCGGCTACGGGTTCGACAGCCCCGGCGCGGCGGTCCAGGGCCGCAACCTCGAGCTTGTGCCGGGCGGGAGCCGCTTCTCGGTCACGATCGCCGGCGACACCCACCCGGTCGAGCTGCAGGTGCCCGGTCGCCACAACGCGCTGAACGCGCTCGCCGCGCTCGGCGCCGCCCATGCGCTCGGCCTTCCGCTGGCGGAGACCGCCCCGGCGCTCGGCCGCTTCGCCGGGCTGAAGCGGCGGCTCGAGACGGTCGGCGAAGCTGGCGGCGTGACGGTGATCGACGATTTCGGCCACAACCCTGACAAGATCGCCGCGACCCTCGCGACGCTGACCGCCGCGCCCGGGCGGCTGCTCGTCTTCTTTCAGCCGCACGGCTACGGCCCGCTCGCCAAGATGGGCGAAGAGCTCGCCGCCACCTTCGCCCGCGGCCTTCGCGGCGACGACCTGCTGATCCTCTCCGACCCCGTCTACCAGGGCGGGACCGTGGACCGCTCGCGCGGATCGGACTGGCTCGCCGCCGCGGTCGAGCGCGCCGGCGGGAAGGCCGAGCATATCCCCGAGCGGGCCCGGATCGGCGAACGCCTGCTCGAACTCGCCCGCCCCGGCGACCGCATCGCGGTGATGGGCGCCCGCGACGACACGCTGAGCGAGTTCGCCGCCGAACTCGTCGGGAACCTCGCCGACCGCGGCTGATTGGAGCGGCATGGCCAGGCCCGGAACCGTGATCGGCTGGAAACTCGACCGCGCCGAGCGCGCGTCCCTGCTCGAGCGCTTCCCGCCCGCCTATGCCGAGGTCGTCGCCGACCATGTCACCCTCGCCGTGAAGCCGGGGGCCGAGCGGCCAGCGCCGGTGCGCGCGGTGATCGTCGGCCGGGCCGACGACGGCGACGGGGTCGAATGCTATGTGGTGACGATCGACGGTACCGCCGACCGGCCGGACGGCTCCACCTATCACATCACCTGGTCGCTGGGCCCGGGCCGCACCGCGCGCGAGAGCAACGACGTGCTGAAGGCGCAGGGCTGGCAGGAACTCGACCATCCCGTCCCGGTGCCGGTCGCCCCCGCCCGCTTCTGATGGACCGCCCGCGGCTGTTCCTCGACTGCGACGGCGTGCTCGCCGACTTCGACGCGGGCGCCCGCCGGCTGCTCGGCACCGACGCCGAGACCTTCCAGCAGCGCCACGGCCGGCGCGACTTCTGGCGCCGCCTGGCGGCCGCGCCCGACTTCTACGCCCGGCTGCCCGAGATGCCCGACGCGCGTGCCCTGTTCGCCGCCGTCCGCCATCTCGAGCCGACGATCCTCACCGGCCTTCCGCTCGGCAACTGGGCGGCACCGCAGAAGCTGCGCTGGGCCGAGGAGCATTTCCCCGGCGTCTCCATCATCACCTGCATGGCGCGCGACAAGCATCGCCACATGAGCGGCGCCGACGTGCTCGTCGACGACCGCGAGGACCACCGCCACCGCTGGGAGGAAGCGGGCGGGATCTTCGTCCACCATCGCGATGCGCCCACCAGCATTGCGGCGCTCGCCGAGATCTATCCGGGGCTGCGGCCGGCTTAGTCTGGTCGGCACCCCTTCGGCAGCAGGATCTCCACCACCGAAGCCCCAACGAAACAGGGCGAGTCCCCCGGCCCGCCCTCTTCCTGTCGTCGCGGTCGAGCGTCAGGCCGCGGCCTTGACGTCCACCTTCTCGACCCATTCCGGCCAGAACACCGGCTCGCGGTTCGACCAACCCGGCGCGGTTGCCGCGCTCTCGCTGATCGACTGGAGCAGGCTCCGGCGCCGGTCCGGATGGAGGTGCGGGAGCGCCGCGGCCGAGCAGAAGGCGCTCGGCAGCCACGGCCGCACCGCCGCGCCCAGCAGCCGCTCGTATAGGAAGCGGTAGGCGGCGAAGTTCGGCAGCCGGTCCTGGCCGAGGTCGAACGCGCTCAGAGTCACCAGCAGCCCGAGGAACGGCTCGATCATGTCGAGGCCGCTGTCGTCCGGCACCTGGTGGCGAAGCGTGTCGATCTGCTTGTAGAGCCGGGTCTGCGCCCGGATCGATGCCGCTTCCGCCTCGTCGCGCGCCCAGCAGCCGATCGCATCGCGTCGGCCGTAGGCCACGTCCAGCGAGCGGCGGATGTACCGCTGCGTCGCCTTCGGAAAGCTGGCGAACTCCTTCAATTCCGTGATCAGCAGCGTGCCGCCAGCCGGCTGGCTCGTCCGCGTCGTCATGACCCCGACTCCTTTTGCCCGAGCGAGATCATGTTGTGGTAGCGCTTGCAAAAAGCTTAACCACGATCCCACCCCCCGTTCAGATTGAGCCGGAGCGGACCGTCTTTCGCAAGTCCAATTTCTCACCGACCACTAGATCATGTGGTCGTGTCACTTCCCTGCAACTTTTAGTTGAATCGCTCCCGTAACGGTCCGCTCTCCAGCTTGATTTTGCCGGAGAGCGGAAATGCGGGTCCCGTCAGTCCGGGAAGCCCGACGAGGCGACCGGCTCGTCGGCGGTCCCGGGCTGCGAGGCCGCCGGGGGGTCGGACGCGTCCATCGACTCGTCGCTGCCGACGTCGACCTTGGTGTCATGATCGGTCGGGTTTTTGCGCAGCCGGTGCTCCAGCTCTCGCTCGGGAGGTCCCGAAAGCACCGGTTCGCGGATCGTCTGCTGTTTGTCGTCGGCCACGGAAACGTCTCCTTGTTCCCGATTTCAAACGTGCGCCCATTTGCTCTGTTCCGCCCCGAAACGACCACTCGCTTTTCGACCAGCCGCGCGCCCCGCTCTGCCGGCGCCGAAGCGGCCGATTGCCTGTTCCCGCGCGTCCCGGCACAATCGGCGTGATGAACATGCCCTTCCTCGCCACTCGCCCGGCCCGGGCCGGCGCGAGCGAGCCCGGCCAGGAGCGCCGCCGCTTCGGCGAGTGGCGGATCGCGCTCAAGTCGATCCTCGGCTTCTGGGTCGTCTACGCGCTCACCGTCGTCGCCCGCGGCTGGCTGGCCGGAGATCTCCAGGGAACGCTGTCCGACAAGAGCTTCATGATCCTCGGCGGAGTCGTCCTGACGGTCGGGATCTACGCCGCGATCGAGCTGGTCGCGCAGGACGCGACGATCCGCCGCCGGGCGCTGGTCGCGGGCGTCTCCTCGCTGCTCGCCGCCTGCCTTCAGGCCGGCGTGCTCATGGTCTCCGATCGCTGGCGCGACGAGCACAGCCGAGAGGAGAGCCGCTACCAGGCGCGCGAGGGCTTCACCGTCATCCAGCGCGGACCCGAGATCCGGATCGAGCGCACCGCGCAGGAGCCGCTCGTCCTCACCCTGCCCAAGATGAGCGCGCTCAACCAGCGCGAGCAGCTCAAGATCGCCGCCGACGCCGCGGTCATCTGGCTCTTCTTCTTCGCCGCGTGGAGCGCCTTCTATCTCGCCACCCTCGCCCAGTCGGAAGCGCTCGCCGCGCAGCGCCGGCTGGCCGGGGCGGAACGCGCCGCGCAGACCGCGCAGATCCGCGCGCTCCGCTACCAGGTCAATCCGCACTTCCTGTTCAACACGCTGAACAGCCTCTCCTCGCTGGTCCTGTCGGGCCGTCCCAACGAGGCCGAGGCGATGATCCTCAAGCTGTCCAACTTCCTCCGCTCGACGCTGACCGCCGATGCCACCGCCGACGTCACGCTGGCCGAGGAGATCGCGATGCAGCGCCTCTACCTCGACATCGAGACGGTCCGCTTCCCGCGCCGGCTGAAGGTCGAGGTCGACGTTCCCGCGGAGCTGGAGAAGGCGCGGCTGCCGGCGCTGCTGCTCCAGCCGCTGATCGAGAATGCGATCAAGTACGGGGTGTCGCCGACCCGCGACAAGGTCGTCCTCAGCATCGTCGCGAGGCGCGTCGACGACCGGTCGGTCCAGCTGGCGGTGACCAACCGGACCTCCGGCGGCGCCCAGTCCCGCCCGTCGCGGCACGCGGTCATGAACGAGAGCACGGGGGTCGGCCTCGCCAATGTCTGCCAGCGCCTGCAGGCGCGCTTCGGAGCGCGCGCCGAATGCCACCACGGCCCCCTCGACGAAGGAGGGTTCGAGGTGCGGATGACCATGCCGTTCGAACGGGCCGATGGCTGAGCCGGTTCTCAAGATCCTCATTGCCGACGACGAGCCGCTCGCGGCCGAGCGGCTGCAGCTGCTGCTCGCGCGGTGCGAGGGCGTCGATCTCGTCGGCACCGCGAGCGACGGAGACGGCGCGGTCCGGATGGCCGAGGCGCTCAAGCCCGATGTGATGCTGCTCGACATCGCCATGCCCGGGCTCGACGGAATCGATGTCGCCCGCGCGATCGCCGCGCGCCGACCGGGCCCGGCGGTGGTCTTCATCACCGCGTTCGACCAGTTCGCCGTTGCCGCCTTCGACGTCAACGCGGTCGACTATCTGATGAAGCCGGTCGAGCCGCAGCGGCTGGGCCGCGCGATCGAGCGGGCCCGCGCCTATCTCGAGCGGAATCCTCCGGGCACCGCCCCGACGCCGGCACCCGGCACCGGCTTCCTCGAGGAGTTCTGGGCGTCGGACCTGTCGGGGCTGGTGCGGATCGCGGTCGCCGACATCGACCGGGTCTCGGCCGAGCGCGATTATATGCGGCTCCACGTCGGGCAGCGCAGCTGGCTCATCCACCATTCGATGAACGCGCTGGAGGAAGGGCTCGACCCCGCCATGTTCGTCCGCCTGCACCGCTCGGCGATCGTCCGCCGCGACTTCATCACCGGCTTCCAGCGGGTGCCCTCGGGACGGTGGATCGCCCGCCTCAACGACGGGGCCGAACAGCCGGTCGGGCGCCTCTACGCCGATGCGGTCCGGGCGATGGTCGGCCGCTGACCGGCTGGCGGGTTCGCCCGCGCGGGGCTGGGGAGAAGCCGCGCGGGCGAAGGGGTGCCGCCTAGCGGACCGCGCTGACCGACAGTGAGGCGGAGGCGAGTGCCGGCCCCTTGCCATTCCGCTCGATCAGCAGGGCGAGCTGCGGCTTGGCGCTTGCCCGGACATTGTCGATGCAGGCCTGCCACACCGCCTGGCCGGCGCCGTCGAGGAAGGGCGAGCTTCCACAGATCCGCCCGGCGGCCTTGTCGATCCGGTAGTGGAGAGCCTTGAGCCCGGCCGGCGTGGCGAGGTTCAGGTCGGCATAGCTGACCCGCTCGCTCCTGACCTCCTGCGCTGCGGCGATGGTGGCGGTGCCCAGCGTGGCCGCGAGGAGCAGGGCGCCGCCCGTTGCGATGGTCTTCATCTTGTCCTCCTTTGCGTTCGCTTGATGATCAAAAGGTGCGGCGCGGGAGGCGTTTCGGTTTGGGGATCTCAAGCGTCCCCCGCGTCGCTCCTTCGGCGTAGGGGATCGCGCGGACGGCAGCGCGGGTCGCTCGACCGGCAAGCGGCCCGGATCGGCGATCGGAACGGGTCCGCGACGAACGCGCTTCGTGGATCGGCGGATCGACGAACGGCGGCGCGGCTCAGCCGGCCGCGGCGGTGCGGCGGGCAACCGCGCCGGTCATCGCCACGTCCATCGTCACGTTGCCGAGCGTCCGGAAGATGTCCGGCAGCGTCTCGACCGCGATCAGCAGCGCGAGCGGCTCGACCGGAACCCCCATCGACAGGGCAATCGGTGCGATCGAGGTGACGAAGCTGATCTGCCCGGGGAGGCTGACCGTCCCGTAGGTCGTGGTGGCGGCGACCACCACCCCGGCCGCGAGCTGCCACGGCCCGAGCGGGATGCCGAGCCAGTGCGCGACGTAGATGGCGACGCCCATGTTCATCGCCGGTCCGGTGGCCCGCATCAGCGCCACCGCCAGCGGCAGGCTGACATCGGCCTGCGGGTCGGGCACGCCGAGCTCGCGCGCCGCGGCCAGCATCGCGGGCAGGCTGGCCAGCGAGGACTGGGTGGAGATCGCCACCGCCTGCGGGGCGATCATCGCTCGGGCGAACCGCGCCGGGCTCCACTTGGCGGCCAGCACCGCCACCGCATAGCCGGCGAGCAGGATGGCGAAGCCGAGGCTGGCAACCAGCGCGACATAATGCGCGATCGCACCCAACGCGGCGCCGCCGGCGCCCGCCCCGACCGTGAAGGCGAGCCCGAACACCCCGATCGGCGCCAGCAGGAGGATCCAGCCAATGATCACCAGCATCGCCTGCGCGAGCGCCTCGAAAAGCTCGGCCAGCGGACGCCGGAAGCTCGCGTCGATGCGGGTGATCGCGAAGGCGAACAGCGCGGTGAACACCACCAGCTGCAGGATATGATCGCCCGCCGCCGCCGCGATCGCGTTGGTCGGGACGATCGAGCGGACGAAGTCGGCCGCGCTCGGGACGGAGGCCGCGGCGGCTTGCCGGTCGACCCCGGCCAGCCCGGCCTGGAGCGCCGCCGCCGCGCCTTGCGGCAGCGGGAACAGGCCCAGCAGCAGCGGCATCACCAGCGCCCCGAAGATCGCCGAGCCGGTGAGGATCAGCGCAATCCAGGCCATGCTGCGGCCGGCGACCCCGCCTGCCCGCGCCGCGTCCGCGCTCCCGACGATTCCGGTCACCAGCAGCGCGACGATCAGCGGCACCACTGTCATCTTCAGCCCGTCGAGCCACAGGCCGCCGACCGTCGAGGCGATCGACAGCAGCGGCTCGCGCCAGCCGTCGCCGAGCCGGAGCGAGAGCGCCCCGAGCAGGATCCCGCCGATCAGCGCGAGAAGGATCCGGACCGTGCCGCCGCCCGTCACGCCGGCTCCTCCGCCGGGGCGTCGGGCGACAGGAGCGCGGCCGCGGCCAGGTCGCCGGCGACGTTGCACGCGGTCCTCGCCATGTCGCCCAGCGCCTCGACCGCCAGCAGCAACGGCAGCGCGGTGAGCGGAATCCCCGCGACCTGGGCGGTGGGGATCATCACCGCGAAGAAGCTGACCGCACCCGGCAGACCGGCAATGGTCAGCGTGCCGAGCGCGCCCATTGCGGCGACGATCAGCACCTGGCCGACCCCGAGGTGCATGCCCGAGAAGGCCGCCAGCGCCGCCATCGTCCCGACGATCGCGCCGGGGGAGCTGGTCTTGAGCAGGCTGATCGCGAGGCTCAGCACGCTGGCGGAGGCGTTCCGCTCGAGCCTCATCCGCTCGGTCGCAACGATCATTGCCGGGAAGCAGGCGATCGAGGATCGCGAGCCGACCGCCAGCGCCAGCGGTCCGCCTAGAGCGCGGACGAATCGCTCGGCCAGCGCGCGGCGGAACAGCGCGACGAGCGCCACGCACAGCAGGATGACCAGCAGCGAAACGAGGATCTGCGAGACAATGTAGCGGACCGTAATCCCCGCCGCGGCGAACAGGTCGCCCGACGCCGCGGCAAGCGCCAGCGCCGCGATCCCGAGCGGAGCGAGGCGGAGGATCCACCCGACCAGCGCGAGCATCGCCTCGCGCAGCCCGGCGAACAGCGCCAGCAGCGGCCGGCGGTGCCGTTCCTCGATCCGAATCATCGCGGCGCCGAGCAGCAGCGAGAAGAGCACCAGCGCGACAATCCGGTCATCCGCCGCCGCCTGGACGATGTTGGTCGGAACGAGCGCCCGCACCCACTCGCCGAACGCCGGCACCGGCGGCGCGGCCAACGGCGGGGCTCCGGCCAGCGCTGCGGCGGCGCCCGGGCCGGCGGACATCCCGGCGAACAGCGGCGGCACGACCAGCGCGCCGATCACCGCCGAGCCCGCGAGCAGGCCGAGGAACAGCAGCAGGCTGCGGGCCGTCAGCCGTGCCTCGGCCTGCTCGCCTGCCCCCGCAACGCTGGTCACCACCAGGGAAACGAGCAGCGGGACGATGGTCATCCGCAGCGCGTCCAGCCACAGGCCGCCGAGCGTACCGGCGACCGCGACCACGCCCGTTCCGACGGGTCCGCCGATCGCCTGCGCGGCGACCCCCGCGGCGAGCCCGGCGCCGAGCCCGACCAGCACCGCCGCGGCGCCGCTGCCCCGGACCCTCGCTGGCTTGACCCTGTCAGGCGCCGCGACCGGCGCCGCCGGATCGTTCAACGCGGTTTCCGGAACTTGTAGACGAAGCGATCGGTATGGCCGCGGATCTTGGGATCGAACACCAGCAGGCTATGGTCGTCGGCGGGGTTGCGCAGCAGGCTGCTGCTCGCCTCGAGCCGGAAGCCGGCGCGCGTGAAGTCGCGGCGGACCACCGCCGGGTCGATCCGGTGCAGCTTGTCGACGATCGCCCTTGTGTCGCCCGCCGGCCCGGCATGGTCGACCAGCCCGAGCACCCCGCCCGGCTTCAACGAGGCGTAAATGGCGCGGGTCAGCACCGCCGGGTCCATCCGGACAATATGGCGCTGCTCGTTCATCCAGTAGACGTCGTGATAGTCGAGGTTGATCAGCACGAAGTCGAACTTGCCGCGCGGCAGGTTGGGCGCCTCGAACGGCGACTGGATCATGGTCACGTTCGGCTGCTTCGCCCGGAACGCCTCGAACGCGGCGCTGCGCTCGGCATTGACGAACTGGGTCGGCTCCCAAATGGTCACGCTGCCGCGCGGGCCGACCGCGGGCGCCATGATCTCCGACCAGTAAAGATTGATCCCGAACAGGTCGCCCACCGCCATCCCGCGCTGGAGCCCGAAGAAGCGCAGCAGCTCGGCCGGCTTCCGCCCCTCGTCGAGCTTGACGTTGTCGGGCGAGCGCGCCGCCGTGTTGGCGACCGCCGCGGCGGCATCGGCGCGCGGCGCGGCGCTGGCAACGGGCTGGGCCAGCAGCAGCGTCCCGGCGGCGAGCCCCAGCATCGACAATTTTTTCATGGTGCCTCCCCTGTTCTGTCTCGCCCGGACAGTAGAGCCGCGGCGCGGCGAAACAAGCCGGAGCCCGCGTCGTTGACCGCAAGACCACGGAGGGCCCCATGCTGATTCTCTATACGACCCCGGGTGCGTGCAGCACCGCGACCCACATCGCGCTCGAGGCCTCGGGGCTCGACTACAGCACGGTCCTTGTCGACCTCCGCGCCAAGCGGCTCGAGTCCGGCCTCGACTATCTGACCGTCAACCCGAAGGGTGCCGTCCCGGCCCTGCGCGTCGACGAGGACGAGGTGTTGACCGAGAACATGACCTGCCTCGTCTACATCGCCGACAAGTCGGGGAGCGCCGCGCTGCTGCCGCTGTCGGGGCTGGAGCGCTACCGGGTGCTGGAGTGGACCAACTATGTCACGACCGAGCTCCACAAGGGGTTCGGGCCGCTCTTCAACCCCGCGGCCAGCGACGAGTTGAAAGATGCCACCAAGGCGCTGATCGCCAAGAAGTTCGACTATGTCGAAGCGGCGCTCGGCGGCGCGGGGCCGTTCCTGACCGGCGCGCACGCCCGCATCTGCGACTATTATCTCTACGTGATCCTGCGCTGGACCGACCAGTTCGGGATCGATCTCGTTCGCTGGCCGGCGCTCGCCGAGTTCCGCCGCCGGGTCGCCGCGGAGGAGCCTGTCGCGCGCGTCCTGGAGCGGACCGGCCTCGGCGCCTGACCGCCCCGGGCGGATCAGCCCGCCCACTTTGAAAATCACCGGAATGGGAGTATCCGGCCGCCTTCGGGGTTTCAGGGGGCTGGACCATGGCGACCATCGCGACGTCTTCGGCGGATCGGACATCGGCCGAGCGCAAGTTCTACTCACGCATGGCCTTGTTCATGCTGGTAATGGTGTTCATCGGCTTCGCGCCGAGCTTCTACCTGCGGGGCTATGTCTTCTCGCCGCGGCCCAATCCCACCCTGCCGCCCGCCGTCATGCTCCACGGCGTCCTGTTCAGCCTGTGGATGCTGGCCTTCGTGGCCCAGACCCAGCTGGTCGCCGCCGGCCGCCGCGACATTCACATGAAGCTCGGGGTGACCAGCTTCATCCTCGCACTGGCGATGCTGCCGCTGATGTACCTGGTCGGTGTGTGGCAGGTCGCGCGCGCCAACCAACCGCCGTTCACCACCGCGCTCGACTGGACGATCGTCCCGCTGGCGCTCATCCCGCCGTACGCCATCCTCCTCTTCGAAGGCTGGACCTGGCGCCGCCAGGCCGCCTGGCACAAGCGCGCGATGCTCTGCGCGGGGCTGCTGTTCATGGATCCGGCGATCGGCCGCCTGCCGATCGTCCCACCCGTCCTCGGCGGCTTCGCGGTCCTGAACTTCCTGTCGATCGCCTGCTTCGTGCCGCTGATCCTGTGGGACCGCCGGACTTTGGGCAAGCTGCACCCGGCGACCCGGCTCGGGATCAGCCTGGCGATCATGATGCACGCCGTCCGCCTGACCTTCCTCGCGACGGGTGCCTGGGCCCCGGTCGCCGCGCACCTGCCGGGCGTCACTTCCTAGTCACTGGGCATTTCCCATCGGATCCTCACCAGCACTCCGTCTCGGCGAGGCTTGCCGGTGGCGTCTGCTGCTGGCTCGAAGCGAGCACGGTTGCGCATGGCCTGACAACCTTGCGCATCAAGGACCGCCACACCGCTCGTCTCGATGACCGTGCAATCGGCCACACTGCCGCCGTCGTCGACCAGTAGCGCCAGCCGGACCGTCCCGGCCTGTCCACGCAACGCCGCCTGTCCCGGGTAGTCACTGGCTTGCAGGACGTTCGACAGGTCAGCCGTGGCGTGGTGAGCTTTGCCCGGTTGCTTGTCTTCCTTGAGCAGCGGGAACTTCTGTTCCGCGTCGTCCTCGATGTTCCAGTAGTGCCGAAGATCTACCCCGCAGTCGCCCAGCACTTTGAGCAGCGGCCCCGTGTCAGACAGCGCGAACTGCTGTTCAATCAATCCTTTCGAATGGATGGTCATCAGCCTCGCCCCCGCATGCTCCTCGAGCAAGTGGCGCGGTATGTTCGCCAGCAAGATGCGCTTGCCGGCTTTCAGGACATCGTAGAAGAGCAGATCGATCTTGATCGGTGGATCCTCGTCGAAGCTGAGAAGCGCTCCGGTCTCGATCGCAAAAGGCGCCGTCGACGCGTGAGGACTGGCGAAAATCAACTGAACAATCCCACCGAGCGCCGGCTGCTTGACCCCGAGTGTCAGCGCCGTCGACGCGGCGCCGTAAGGCCGCGTGGCGACACACTGGGCCTCGGATATGTCGACATTCCACCTGGCAGTCGGCTGGAGCGGTTCGGCCGCCGCCGCCTGCGGGATCATCAGGGCAGCGCCGAGCAGCGCCGTCGTCAACCTACGCATACAACCCCCCTTTGCCGTCCGCGCCGGGCGGCCGACGCGCAGGCTGCCACGATTTTTTGCGGAGCGCGAGCAGGCGAGCCGCGTTGTCCGCTTCAAACACCCTTATTTTGGAGAAACGTCATGGCCGATCACGATACCGGCACGCTCGAAACCCTGACCTCGACCCTGCAGGACAGCATCAACGGCTACCGCGAGGCAGCCGAGCATGCGCAGGACAGCCGCCTCAAGCAGGTCTTCGACAAGTTCGCGCGTGACCGCAGCGAAGTCGCCGGCGAGCTCGGCGCCGAGATCCGCCGCCTCGGCGGCACCCCGCCCGAGAACGGAAGCTTCCTCGGTAAGACCCACCAGGTGTTCCTCGACCTCAAGTCGGCGATCACCGGGCGCAACGACAAGGCGATCGTCAACGAGGTCGAGCGCGGCGAGGACTATCTCAAGGAGAAGTTCGAAGCGGCGCTGAACGCCACCGAGCTGGCTCCGGAGAGCCGCTCGATCATCGAGCGCGCCTACCAGTCGGTCCGTCAGGGCCACGACCAGATCAGCGACCTCAAGCACGGTCTCGAGGTCTGAGCCGGGCGGGGCGCGCGCCGGCCGGCGGCGCGCCCCGACCCGCAACAAGCGGGGTGGCCACGGGTTATTCTCCGGTCAGGAGAGCCCCATGCGCCACCCCCTTCTCGTCGCTGCCGCCGCCGTCTCCACCCTGTCCATCGCCGCCGTCCCCGCCACGGCCGCGATCCAGGCGGTCACCGTCACCCTCAGCAGCTACAAATATCAGCCCAACCCCATCCAGCTGGTCGGGGGCGCCCGGACCGAGCTCATCTTCGTCAACGCCTCGGGCAAGAGCCACAACTTCGTCGCCCGCACCTTCTTCGCCAATGCGCAGATCGTCGACGGGAGCGCCCCGGGCGGCGCGATCGAGCTCAAGGCGGGCGAGCGCAAGACCGTTACCCTGATCCCCCGTCCGGGCACCTACAAGGTCCACTGCAGCCACTTCGGGCACGACGCGCTCGGGATGAAGGCCGGCATCGTCGTCGAATAAGGCGGCCGCTTAGAACCGCCCGCAACTGGTCTCGGTAGGTTGCCCGGCGAACCGCCGGTCGAGCCACGCAAGCGTCGCGGCGCTGCTGTCCTTCGCGCTGGTCGCATGTCCCTTGCCGGCGATGTCGATCCACTTGACCGCCGACCCGGCCCGACACTGCGCCCGGGCGAAGCGGCGGGTGACTGCCGGAGCGACCAGGTCATCGTCCGCGTTCTGCGCGATCAGCAGCGGCACGCCGGGCGAGCGCAGGGCGGGGCTGTTGGTGCGCGCCAGTCCAGCCCATGGTTCGACCGTGCCGAGATCGAGGCGGCTCCAGCGCCGCTGCAGCACGCCGATCCCGAGGATCGTCCCGAGCCGCGGCCGACTGTTCAGCTCGATGCAGTTGTTGCGCGCTAGCCGGCTCAGGATGACCTGGTCCTGGCGCGATCCGAAGGTTGCCAGCGGTGCTCCGTAGCGGTGCGACCAGCTGTAGCCGATGTACGCAAGGAAGAAGGTCCGCACGGCCTTGTTCCTAGTCTCGCGCAGGTTGGCGACGAGGTCGGTCGGCGGAGCGGCGGCCGCGGCACCGAGCAGGGTCAACTCGGGGGCATAGGAGCGCACCTCCTGTGCGGTCCACAGCGCGGCGTGGCCGCCTTGCGACTCGCCCCAGACCGCAAAGCGCCGCCCCGCGCCCGCCGCCGGCACCGCGATCGCGGCACGCACGGAATCGAGAACCGAGCGCGCGGTGTCGGTACCGCTGAGGAAGGGATGCACGCCCGGGCCGTTGAGCCCCGGATAGTCGGGCGCCACGACGACATAGCCGCGCCGGACGGCGTCGAGCCCGGCGGTCACGATCCAGAAGTTGGGGCTGAGCGATGGCGCGCAGCGGCTGACAACGCCCCAGGTGCCGTGGGTCCAGGCAAGCAGCGGACGTGGCGCCCGGGCGGCACCGGTCGGCGCAACCAGCATTGCGCTCGCCGCGGCCGGGCGGCCCTCGCCGTCGCGGGTCCAGTAGCGAAGGCGCCACGCCCGCATCCCGGCAGGGGCTGCGGAAACCGGCTCGCTGGCGATCAGCTGTCCCGGTCGCTGCGCGGCGGCCGCGGATCCGAAGACGAGAAACAGAGCGAGGATTGCCAGTCGAACAGGAGGCATGACGCGACTCCCTCACGCACGAGACATGGCGCAACTGTCCGCCTGATCCCCGAGCGCGTCAACCGGACGGCCCGCATACAGAAATGGGGGCCGGCATTGCTGCCAGCCCCCACTGCGCCGAGACGTGGATTTGCCGGTGTTCGATCGTCCGGACCCGGCGCTCTTGGGGAACACCATGTCCTTGTCCTCGATCCTGGCGCACCAGCTCAGGCGTCGCCTCCCATCGTGGCCGCTTCCCTGGGAGAAGCGCTTCGAGCCTTGTGACCGGCGCTCCAGAGACCCGTGCGGGCTCGGTTCGCCGACCCGGTCGGAGCGGGTCGCCGTCCTTGCGGACCGCTTCCTTGCTCGTTCCTGGCCCACCCCGCCGTCCGGTCCGGCTGCCCAGTCGCTCCGAAGAGCGCCCGGCCTTGCCGTTCCTCGCGGGATCCCCTGTCCTCGCGGACAGGCCACCGCCGATGTTCGTGCGGCCCTTCTTGGGACGCTCCCCTCTGCCGCTTCCTTCCGGCCACCCCTGCGGGCTCCGGAACTCGTCGACGGAGGAAGAAAATCGTCTCTTCCGGCGCCTCTAACCGGCACTGGATCGAGACCTCTTCGCTGGGAGACCTTCTCGTGAGAAAAGGCCGCTGCCCCAGGGGCTTGTCTCTTTCGCCTGCCGGCGGAGATCGGGTCTTCCGTCTACCTGCCGGTTCGTTTTGCGACCCGGCCGGGGCTTCATCCCCGATCACCCATTCTGTATGCGCCTCCACCCCCGAGTCGCCCAAGTGGATTCGCCATCTGCGGGCCTGTGGAAAACGGGGAAATGGCGCATAACCGAACCGCTTCGGCGCCACTCGCCCGCGGTTGCCGTTTCGTTCCGCCGGTCCTACCTCGATCCCGTGTCCGAATCCGAACTGCCCAGCCCCGAGCCCGCCTATCTCGGCGGCCTGAACGAACCGCAGCGACTCGCCGTCCTGACCACCGAGGGTCCGGTGCTGGTGCTGGCCGGCGCCGGCACCGGCAAGACCGCCGCGCTGACCGCTCGGCTCGCCCACCTGATGGCCACCCGCCGCGCCTGGCCGAGCCAGATCCTCGCCGTCACCTTCACCAACAAGGCGGCGCGCGAGATGAAGGAGCGGATCGCGCACATCACCGGCGGCGCGGTCGAGGGCATGCCGTGGCTCGGCACCTTCCACTCGGTCGCCGCGCGGATGCTGCGCAGCCATGCCGAGCTGGTCGGCCTCCAGTCGAACTTCACCATCCTCGACACCGACGATCAGCTCAGGCTGCTCAAGCAGCTGATCGTCGCCGCCAACCTCGACGAGAAGCGCTGGCCCGCGCGGCAACTCTCGGGCCTGATCGACCGCTGGAAGAACCGCGGCTGGATCCCGAAGGACATCGACGCGGGCGAGAGCGAGGCCTTCGCTAACGGCCGCGGCGGCGAGTTCTACCAGCAGTACCAGGACCGGCTGAAGGCGCTGAACGCCTGCGACTTCGGCGACCTGCTGCTACACATGCTGACCATCTTCCGCACCCAGCCCGACGTGCTGGAGACCTATCGCGAGCGGTTCCGCTACATCCTGGTCGACGAGTATCAGGACACCAACGCCTCGCAGTACGACTGGCTGAAGCTGCTCGCCGAGCCGCGCCGCAACCTTTGCTGCGTCGGCGACGACGACCAGTCGATCTACTCGTGGCGCGGGGCCGAGGTCGCCAACATCCTCCGCTTCGAGAAGGACTTCCCCGGCGCCACCGTGGTCCGGCTCGAGCAGAACTACCGCTCCACCCCGCACATCCTCGGCGCCGCTTCCGGCCTCATCGCCAACAACAGCGGCCGCCTCGGCAAGACGCTGTGGACCGAGACCGACGTCGGCGAGAAGGTGCGGGTGATTGGCGTGTGGGACGGGCCGGAGGAAGCCCGCCGCGTCGGCGACGAAATCGAGAGCTGGCAGCGCGACGGCGGTTCGTTCAACGACACGGCGATCCTCGTCCGCGCCCAGTTCCAGACCCGCGAGTTCGAGGAGCGGTTCATCTCGGTCGGGCTGCCCTACCAGATCGTCGGCGGGTTCCGCTTCTACGAGCGCGCCGAAATCCGCGACGCGCTCGCCTATCTCCGCCTCGTCCAGTCGCCCGCCGACGACCTCGCCTTCGAGCGGATTGTCAACACGCCCAAGCGCGGGCTCGGTGACAAGGCGATCGCCACCATCCATCGCCTCGCCCGGGCGCAGGGCCAGCCGCTGCTGCTGGCCGCGGCGCAAATGCTCGACAGCGACGAGCTCACCCCGCAGGCGCGCCGCTCGCTCGGCCGCTTCGTCGGCGATGTCGCCCGCTGGCGCGAGATGCTGTCGCGCGCCACCCCGTCCGACGACCGGGCCCCGCACCCGCAGCTCGGCGCCCAGGCCCGCGCCGCGCCACATGCCGAGCTCGCCCGCCTGATCCTCGAGGAATCGGGCTACACCGCCATGCTCCAGGCCGACCGCTCGGCCGAGAGCGCCGGCCGGCTCGAGAACCTCGCCGAGCTCGCCCGGGCGATGGAGGAGTATGAGAGCCTCTCCGCCTTCCTCGAGCATGTCAGCCTGGTCATGGACAATGACGCCGACAAGTCGGGGGAGAAGGTCACGGTGATGACCATTCACGCCGCCAAGGGGCTCGAGTTCCCGGTGGTCTATCTCGCCGGCTGGGAGGAAGGCGTGTTCCCCTCGCAGCGCGCGCTGGACGAAGGCGGGCTCGCCAGCCTCGAGGAGGAGCGCCGCCTCGCCTATGTCGCGATCACCCGCGCCCGCAAGCGCGCGACCATCTTCCATGCCGCCAACCGCCGCATCTACGGTCAGTGGACCAGCTCCATCCCCAGCCGCTTCGTCGCCGAGCTCCCCAAGGAGCATATCGACGAGGAGACGACGATGACCGGCGGCGAAAGTCTGTGGCGCGCGCAGTGGAGCGAGCGCGGCGACCCCTTCGCCCATCTCGCCTCGGGTGCCTCCCACCGCGCCACCACCCGCGGCCCCGGCTGGCAACGCGCCGCCTCCAGCGGCAACTTCAATCCCCAGCCGCAGCGGGTCATCGAGGCCCGCGCCAGCGCGATCAGCCTCGGCAACAAGGGCCGCGACGATCTCGCGCTCGGCCAGCGCGTGTTCCACGGCAAGTTCGGCTACGGCACCATCGCTGGGATCGAGGGCAACAAGCTGGAGATCGATTTCGAGCACGCCGGCCGCAAGCGCGTCCTCGACAGCTTCGTCAGCGCGGGGTGACCGGCCGCCCACTGTCCTACACGGCCACGCTCCGGTAAAGCCGTTTGGCGGCCCCGGGGCATGGTGCGAGGATCGAGTGGGCGGAGGCACGTCCGTCCGATGGCCGCCGACCATGTGACCATTGGGACCTTTCGCGGTCGAGGAACGGGTTCGACACGGTCATGATCGGGTAGTTCGCACGCTTCAGCAGCCCAGGGTGAGTCCCTGGCGCAACACCCGGCCGTTCATGCTGGATTCCGACTCGGCTGGTTAACTCCAGCACCTAGGCAGCGGACTCGGCGAGGGTTAGATTCCGACGCTCAAGGCATCAGGTGGTCAAAAGGGGCGCGTTCATGAAAGGTCTCACGAAAATCCTGCTCGGCTCGGCGGCGGCATTGGCCGGCCTGTCGTCCGTGGCGACCGCGCAGATGCCGATGTCGGCCCCGGCGCTGCTCTCGCCCGCCGACACGGCCGGGATCGACGCCTTCTACCAGATCAACCAGAACCGCCCGCTGTGGCTCGGCAGCGATGCCAGCCGCGCCGCCATCCCCGACCTGCTTGCCGCGCTGAAGCGCGCGCCGGTCGAGGGGCTCGCCGCCGGTCCGGCGCTCGCCGCCAACGCCGAGGCCGCGATGGCCGCCGCCGGCAGCGGCGATCCCGCCGCGGTGCGCCAGGCCGACCGTGCGCTCTCGACCGCCTGGGTCGCCTATGCCCAGCTGCTCCAGCGCCCGGTCGAGGGGATCGAATATGCCGACCCGCTGCTCCGCCCGCGGGTGCTGACCGCCGCGCAGCTCCTCGGCCAGGCGGCTGCTGCGCCGAGCCTTCGCGACCATGTCGCGCGGGTCAGCGCGGTGAACCCCTTCTATTCGGCGCTGCGCGACGCGGCCCTGCGCGCCGGTGGCACGCCCGACCCGCGGGTGATGGGCTCGATGGATCGCGCCCGCATGCTTCCCGCTGCCGGCAAGGCGGTCATCGTCGACGTGCCCTCGGCCCGGCTGATGATGGTCCAGGACGGCAATGTCGTCGATTCAATGAAGGTCGTCGTCGGCAAGCTCGAGACGCCGACGCCGATGATGGTCAGCCGCCTGTGGTACGCGACCCTCAACCCCTACTGGCACGTGCCGGATAATCTCGCCTCCTCGCTCATCGCCAAGAACATGCTCAAGATGGGCCCGCCCTATCTCAAGCTGCACGGCTATGAGGTGCTGACCGGCTTCGATCCCGACGCCCCGGCGGTGGACCCGACCTCGATCGACTGGCAGGCGGTATTCGACGGCAAGGCCAAGGTCCATGTCCGCGAGAAACCGAGCCTGCAGAACTCGATGGGCAAGATGAAATTCCCCTTCAACAACAGCTGGGGCATCTACCTCCACGACACGCCGAACAAGGTGCCGTTCACCCAGGCCAAGCGCGACATTTCCAATGGCTGCATCCGGCTCGAGGACGCGCGCCGGCTCGGCAAGTGGCTGTCGGGCCGCGACCTGTCCGCCTCGGGCCCGGAGCCGGAGCAGCATGTCCAACTTCCGCAGGGAGTGCCGATCTACGTCACCTACCTGACCGCGCAGCCGGATCCGAAGGGCTTCGCCTACATGCCCGATCCCTACGGCAAGGACGTCGCCCTGCCCGCCCGCGTCGCCTCCGCCGGGCAGAACTGAGGCCGGACCCGGCCCGGACATGAGCAAGGGCTGCGCGGACGGTACCGCGCAGCCCTTTTCTCTATCCGGCGATGTTCAGCTCTGCGGACCGCTCATCGTCGTCAGCTCGGGCTGCGGCAGGTTCTTCTCCTTGCCCAACTCGGCCATCAGCTCCGCCTTGCGCGCGGCGATCTGCTCGCCCAGCGCATCCATGTCGACGCCGTGCCGCTTGGCCTGCGAGAAAATCCCCGAAAGCCACTGCTCCTCTTCCTTGACGTGGTGCTCGATCTCTTCCTGCAGCACCTTGACCTTGGCGTCGTAGAAGTCGTCCGACGGCTCGCCCTTCTCGATCTCGGCGATCATCAGCTTGGCCGCGTCATGCTCGACGAAGGCCTCCTTGAGGTCCGCTTCCTCGACCTTGCCCTCGCAGGCCGGATAAAAGATCTCCTCCTCCAGCTTGGTGTGGACGATCAGCTCGAGGCAAATCTGGCGCGCGAGCTTCTCCTTGCGCCCGTCGCCCTTGGCGTCCTGATATTCCTTGAACAGGTCCTCGACCTTGCGATGGTCGTCCTTCAGCAGCGTGACCGCGTCCTGCGCCATGGTGGTTCTCCTTCGCCAGCCAAGCGACGCGCGCGGGGCAAAGTTCCGGCAGTGGGCGCAATCGGGCGAGCGGTTCGGACAGCCTCGGCGGGCGGGGGCCGACCCCGACGGGTTGGCGTCAGCCCCGGCGCGCGCCGGTCCGCAGCGTGGCGACGTTCGGCCCCGACGCGGTGCCGTCGTCGCTCTCGTCCTCTGGCGCCTCGACCGCACGCTGGCCATGGCCGCCGTCGATCTCCAGCCAGTCGCGGAACGGTAGGCGATAGATCATGTCCATCACCTCGAACTCGAGCCCGCCGGGCTTCCACGTGTCGCTGTTCCACAGCGCGACGACCCCGCTCTTGAGCTGCGGGTCGAACAGGATGAAGCTGCGGTAGCCGCGGATCCCGCCCCGATGGCCGACGATCGTGTGCCCGGCATAGTCGTAGCTGCGCCAGCCATAGCCGTACCACGCGCCGCCCAGCCGCTCGAGGAACTTGCGCATCCGGGCGCGCTCGGTCGGCGTCTGCACGTAGCGGCCGTGGATCGTCGCCAGCAGCCGGGGATCGAGGACGTCGGGCATGCCGCCGGCCTGCGCGATCATCCACAGCGCCATGTCCTTGATGTCGCTGTTGATCCCGCCCGCGGCGGGCACCTTGTAGTAGGTATCGACCAGCGGCAGCGGCTTGCGCCCGGCGTTGTGCGGCCGCGCCCAGCTCTTGTTCGCCTCGAGCGAGGCGAGCGATGCACTGCCGCTCGACATGCCGATTGGGTTGAACAGCAGCTGCCGGACCGAGTCCTCGTAGGACATCTTCATTGCCCGGACGACCATCTCGCTCGACGCGTCATAGGCGATGTTCTGGTACGACCAGCAGGTCCCCGGCTGGCAGGTAGCGTTGAGGGTCACCAGGCTCGACCGCAGGAAGCTCGGGTCCTGCCCCTCCTCCAGCTTGTTGTCGAACGCATTGCGGTACAGCCCGAGCCGGTGCGACAGGAGGTCGCCGACCGTGGCCTTATACTCGTTCCCGGCCGGCAGCTTCAGGTCCGGCGCATAGTTGGCGACCGGCGCGTTGAGGTCGATCTTGCCCTGCTCGGCCAGCTTGGCGACCATCGTCGCGGCGACACCCTTGGAGCAGCTCGCCCAACGGAAGACCGTGTCGGGCGTCACGCGGTCGCCCGAGCCCTTCACCGTCTCGCCGTAGCCCGAGAGGAAGGTGATGCGACCATTCTCGACCACCCCGACCGCGAGCCCGACCATCGAGGGCGCGCCCATGAGCCGCTTCAGCCGCTCGTCGAGCTGCGCATAGTTGACGTCGCGGCGGGCGGCCGTGCTGATCTTGGCCAGCTTGAGATGCGCGGCGGGCGTCTTGGCGAGAACGGCCTCGGTAGGCTGCTGCTTGTGCCAGGGCATGGCCATGGCGGCGACCGCGGCCAGCGCCGCAAAGGCGCCGAGCCCGGCAAGATACTGACGTTCCAGTTGAACTCTCCTCCCCGCCAGAACTCGTGGCGGGCTGCTCGTTCCTTCTCAACGGGTCACAGAGGGAGGCTGCGCCGGATGGAGGCGGTCCAGCGACGAACGGCGCCTTCTAGGCAAGTCCCGGCGGCTGCCCTAAGAGCCCTCAACGGGAGGGCGAGCCATGCGGTTCCTGAAGACCCTGTTCTGGGTCCTGCTTGCGGTCTGCTTGACGATCTTCGCGATGCGCAACTGGCACGATGTGGCGATCGCGCTGTGGGGGAATCTGGAAGCCGACATCAAGCTGCCGGTCCTGCTCCTGCTCGTGTTCCTGCTGGGCCTGCTGCCCACCTGGCTCGTCCAGCGCGCGCGGATCTGGACGCTCGCGCGGCGGCTAGATTCGTCCGAGCGCAACCGGCTGGCGACGCCCGCGGCCGAACCCCTGCCGGTCGAGGAGCCGGCGCCGTGAACCCGGTCTTCGTCGCGATCGACACGCCTGACCTCGGCCGCGCCCGCGAGCTCGCGACGGGGCTCGCCGGGATCGTCGGCGGAGCCAAGCTCGGGCTGGAATTCTTCGGCGCGAACGGGCCGGCGGGAGTCGCCGAGATCGCCGGGCTCGGCCTGCCGATCTTCCTCGACCTCAAGCTCCACGACATCCCCAACACGGTCGGCAAGGCGGTCGCGGCGCTCGCCCCGCTCGAGCCCGCCATCCTCACCGTCCACGCTGCCGGCGGGCGGGCCATGCTCGCCGCTGCCAAGGCCGCGGCGCCGCTCAGCACCAAGGTCGTCGCCGTGACCGTGCTGACCAGCCTCGACGCCGGCGACCTCGCCGAGGCTGGGGTCGAGGACGCGCCGGCCAAGCAGGTCGAGCGGCTCGCCGCGCTCGCCCATGCCGCCGGAGTGGACGGGATCGTCTGCTCGGGCGAGGAGGTCGGCACCGCGCGCGACCGGTGGCCCGGCGGTTTCTTCGTGGTGCCGGGGATACGTCCCGAAGGCAGCGACCTCAGCGACCAGAAGCGGGTGGTCAGCCCGATCGAGGCGCTCGAGGGCGGCGCCAGCGTGCTGGTGATCGGCCGCCCGATCACCGCGGCGCCGGACCCGGCCGCGGCGGCGCGCCGGATCGTCGCGGCGCTCTAGTGGACATTCGCGCGGGCTTCAGGCAGTCGCCCGGCCGGTTTCGATACAAGTAGAGGTTCGCGATGAGCTGGCTCAGCCGGGTCCGCAACGGGATTCCCTTTCTCCCCAAGCGCCAGACCGCCGACAATCTTTGGCACAAGTGCGGCAAGTGCGGTTCGATGGTCTTCACCAAGGAGTGGGAGGACAACCTAAAGGTCTGTCCGCGGTGCAACCACCACGACCGGATCGGACCGGCCGACCGCTTTGCCCAGCTGTTCGACGACGGCCGCTTCGAGCCGATTGCCGCGCCGACCGTCCGCGAGGACCCGCTGAAGTTCAAGGACACCAAGCGCTACACCGATCGGATCAAGGCGGCGCGGACCGCGACCGGGGAGAAGGACGCGCTGCTCAATGCCAAGGGCCTGATCGACGGCGGCAAGGCGGTCGTCGGGGTCCAGGACTTCGCCTTCATGGGCGGGTCGATGGGGATCGCAGTCGGCGCCGCGTTCCTCAAAGGGGTGGAGACCGCGGTCGCCGAGGGCTGCCCTTACATCATCTTCACCGCGGCGGGCGGAGCGCGCATGCAGGAGGGCATCCTCAGCCTGATGCAGATGCCGCGGACCACGGTCGCCCTGGCCGAGTTGCGGGAGGCCGGGCTACCCTACATCGTCGTCCTCACCGACCCGACCACCGGCGGAGTTACCGCCAGCTATGCGATGCTCGGCGACGTCCAGATCGCCGAGCCGGGCGCGCTCATCGGCTTCGCCGGCGCCAGGGTCATCGAGCAGACCATCCGCGAGAAGCTCCCCGACGGCTTCCAGCGCGCCGAATATCTGCTCGAGCACGGGATGATCGACATGGTCGTTCCGCGAAGCAATCTGCGCGAGACGCTCGGCAAGCTGATCGCCTATCTGTCGCCGCAGAAGCAGGCGGCCTGACACCGGCACTGGTTGCTGCGAGACCAAGCTGACCGAGGTCTAGTAAACCGGGATTATTGCCCCAGAAAAGGGTCGGAGGGCATGTTGCAGCGCCGCCGGGCCCGGGGTGGCGGCGGCTTGTGGCCTTTCCTTCACGAGGGAGGCTTGCCATGACCTTTCATCTCCGTCTCGCCACGTCCCTGATCGCCGCGGCGCTCGTCAACGCTCCCGCCTGGGCCACGCCCCCGTCCGGAGTGGCGCCGGCGCCGATCGCCAACGGCCACTTCGGGACGCTCAGCGTCAACACGGCGGACGACAAGACCGGGCATTGGGGAATGATCCTCAAGACCCTCGACGACACCGACGTCGGGGTCGACCGGATCACCATCCAGCCGCAGGGCTCCACCGGCTGGCACGCGCATCCGTCGCCGGTGTTCGTGACGGTGACCCAGGGTTCGATCGAATGGTATGATGATGCACTTTGCACGTCACACGTCTATTCGGCCGGCCAGTCGTTCATCGAGGGAGCCTACCGGTCGCACAACGTCCGCAACCCCGCCACGGCCGGCAGCCCTCCTGCCGAGTTCGTCGCGGTCGTCATCAGGCCGGTCGGGTTCGTCGGCCTGGCCTTCCGTCTCGACCGGAGCACGCCCAGCAGCTGCTGACCGGCCGCGCCGGTCGGGTGCGCTGATGGATTTCGCCACCTCGACCCACGCGGGAGTTCAATTCCAGCTCGACCGGCTGGCCATGCCGGGCGGCGGCGAGATCGGGCTGGCGACGGTGCGCGCGCTGCTCGACCGGCTCGGGCGCCCGCAGGACCGGCTGCCGCCCGTGTTCCACGTCGCCGGGACCAACGGCAAGGGCTCGACTTGCGCCTTCCTCCGCGCCGCGCTCGAGGCGTCGGGACGGCGGGTCCATGTCTTCACCAGTCCGCACCTCGTCCGCTTCAACGAGCGGATCCGGGTCGCCGGGCGGCTGATCGACGACGCGACGCTGGAAAAGCTGCTCGCCCGGGTGATCGACACCGCCGAGGAAGTCGGGCTGGCCCCCAGCTTCTTCGAGGCTGCAGTGGCCGTCGCCTTCCTCGCCTTTGCCGAGACACCGGCCGACGCCACCATCCTCGAGGTCGGGCTGGGCGGCCGGCTCGACGCCACCAACGTCGTCGAGCGCCCGCTGGTCACCGGCATCGCCAGCCTCGGGCTCGATCACCAGGCGTGGCTCGGCAAGAGCCTGGCCGACATCGCCGGCGAGAAGGCCGGAATCGCGCGGCGCGGCGTGCCGCTGGTGACCCAGCGCTATCCCGCTGCCGCTGCCGAGCGGGTCCAAGCCGTCGCCATCACCGCCGGTGCCGACTGGCGGCCCCGCGGCCCCGCGTGGGACGTCGCCGCCGACCGTGGCCGGCTGCGCTACCGGGACGATCGCGGCACGCTGACCTTCCCGCCTCCCAGCCTGCCCGGACGCCACCAGGCGCTGAACGCCGCGCTCGCGCTCGCCATGCTCCGCCACCAGCACGTGCTGCCGGTCGACGACTACGCGTTCACGACAGCGATGGCGGGGGCCCGCTGGCCGGCGCGCATGCAGCGCCTCGGTGACGGACCGCTGGCGCGTGGCGCACCCGGGCGCGAGCTGTGGCTCGATGGCGGGCACAACCCGGCCGCCAGCCGCGCGATCGTGTCCGAGCTCCGTCGCCGGTTCTCCGACGGCCGTCCGCTCGAACTTCTCTTCGCCAGTCTGCGCACCAAGGATGCGCGCGGCGTCCTCGCGCCCTTCCGGGGCCTGGCGAGCCAAGTCTGGACGCTGACCATCCCCGGTCACGACAGCCGCCCGGCCGGGGAACTGGCGGCCATGGCGCAGCACCTCGGCTTCGCCGCCGAGCCCGCAGCCACGCTGCCGGATGCACTCGCCCGGACGACGTCCGGAGCGCGAATCCTCATCTTCGGGTCGCTCTACCTCGCCGGGGAAGTGCTCGCCGCCAACGGCGAGTTCCCCGATTAGCGCGCCGGCTCACCGCTCTCCGCCAGCGCCTCGGTGGCCCGCGCGCCGGTGTCCGCCGGGCGCGCCCGCTCGCGCCGCTCTTTAGCGGTGACCCGAGCCCATTCCATCAGCACGAAGGCGACCGCGATCAGCCCAGCGGCCGCGGTCCAGCGGAAGACAATGGCATAGCCATAGCTGTCGAACGCCTCGCCCGCGACGCCGCGTCCGAGCGAGCCGACGAGGAAGGTCAGCGACGACAGCAGCGCATATTGGACGGCCGTGAACTTCTTGGAGACGATTCCCGACAGGTAGGCGACAAAGGCGGTCAGCGCGATGCCGGTGGCGATATTCTCGTAGCTGATGGCCATCAGCAGCCGGACCATCCGCTCGTCGGTGCCGAGCAGCGCGCCGAGCGCGGTCAGCCCGGTTACCCGCGCCACCACGTCGATCGTCGGCCCGCCGTCCGCGAGGTCGGCATAGACGAGGTTGCCGAACGGGGTCACCGCGGCGCCGATCAGCACGGTCGGGAACTTGCCGATCTTGCCGAACAGATAGCCGCCGAAGCTGATCCCGATCATCGTCATGATGATCCCGAAGATCTTCGAGGCGAAGGCGACCTCGTCCTTCGTGTACTTCAGATAGTCGAGATAGAAGGGGAAGGCGAAGCTCGACCAGATATTGTAGCAGAGCGCATAGGTCAGGATGAAGCCGATGATGATGAGGACGCCCCAGCCGAGGCGGCCCGACAGCTCGGCAAGCGGCGAGACCAGCGCCCCGTACATGTGGTTGAGCGCCGTCCGGCCGCTGCCCGAGGCGTCGCCGTGCTCGGCCTGAACGCCCTTGCCGTGCGCTCGCATCCAATTGGTGGTGGCGGCGACGATCAACGGGACCAGCACCGTGGCGGCGATGATCCAGGGGCCGACCAGCCGGGTGAAGTCGGCCACCGAGGGCGGCTTGGCGCCCGGCGCGACGGTCAGCATCGAGGCCATGAAGCTGGCGATGGTGGCGATCGCCCACACCCAGCTGACCGTGACGATCGCGAGCGCCGCCAGCCGGACCCGCGGGTTGAGCTCGCCCGGCTGCTCGAGCGCCTCGTTGAGGAGGCCGCGCGGCGGCCGCTCCGTATCGGGCGCCTGGGCGGCGACGAACAGCATGACGAGCACGAAGGCGGCCATGATCGCATAGACCACGCCCCAGCTCATCCGCGCCGCGAGGAACAGCGCGAAGGCGCCCCCGACGATGGAGGCGATGCGGTAGCCGAACTGGTAGATGGCGCTAAGCAGCTCGACCGGCGCATCCTCGTCGGCGACGTCGATCCGCCACGCGTCGACCGCGATGTCCTGCGTCGCCGAGGCGAGGCTGCCCATCACCGCGAAGATGGCGAACCAGCCGATGCTGGTGGCGGGATTGGTCATCGCCAGCAGCGCGAAGCTGAGGATCAGCACCGCCTGGCAGAGCATGATCCAGCTCTTGCGCCGTCCGAAGCGCCAGATCCCGGGCAGCTCGACCCGGTCGACCAGCGGCGACCACAGGAACTTGAAGCTGTAGGTCAGCCCGATCCACGACAGCACCCCGATCGTTGCCAGATTGATCTTGGCGTCGCCCAGCCAGGCGTTGAGCGTCCCGATCAGCAGCGCGAACGGCAGGCCGGAGGAGAAGCCGAACGCCAGCATCGTCGCCGACTTGCGCGTCCGCAGCGCCGCCCTGAGCAGCTTCCACCCTTTCGGCCGTTCGTTCGCCACCTTGCCCTCCCTTGCCTCGGACGAAGGTTTAGCTGGCTGGCCGGTCGTGCCTAGCCCGCCGATGAACGGCTGGTCCGATTTATGGCGCGGAAGTGACCTTTTCGTCGGGAGCGGGCCCGCTCATTCCTCTTCGGCGTAGATGACCAGCCCCTTCGGGAGCTTCTTCTTGCGCCCCTGGAGATGGTCCTCGATCGCCTCCAGCGCCGACTTGAGCCCACGCTCGTTGTACGGCTTCTTGAGCGCCGCGAGCGCGAGATCGCTCGCGCCCGGCGGCACGTGCGCCGTCACCAGCAGCACCGGGATGTTGAGGCGACGCGCCTCCTCGGCGAGATCGAGCCCGCTCCGCGCGCCGGCCAGCTTGACGTCGGTCAGCACGAGGTCGACCCCACCCGGGCTCATGTGCTCGAGCGCCGCAGAGACGCGGTCGACGGTCGCGACCACGTCGTAGCCTGCGTCGCTCAACATGCTTTCGTTGTCGAAGGCGACGAGCGGCTCGTCCTCGACGATGAGGATGCGCTTGACGATCCGCTTGCGCTTGCCGAACAGCATTAGACCCCCGACTTTGAGGAAATTACGTGCCCCCGGAACGATCCAGCCGCAAAGCGGTGCCGTCAAGGCGAACGGCGCACGCCGGCCCGCCCCAGCCGCGGGACAGCGGACCGCAGCGGATCGCCAAGCTGCTCGCCCGCGCCGGCGTCGCGTCACGCCGCGACATCGAGCGGATGATCGAGGACGGCCGTATCGGCCTCAACGGCGAGAAGGTCACCAAGCCCGCCACCCTGCTCACTGATCTCAGGGGCGTGACGGTCGACGGCCAGCCGGTCAAGGCGGCCGAGCGCAGCCGCCTGTTTCGCTTCTACAAGCCGCCGGGCTCGCTTACCGCGGCGCGCGATCCCAAGGGCCGTCCTACGATCTACGACCGGCTCCCGCCCGGCCTTCCCCGCCTCATGCCGGTCGGCCGGCTCGACTTCATGACCGAGGGACTGCTGCTGCTCACCAACGACGGGGAACTCAAGCGCAAGCTCGAGCTGCCGAGCAGCGGGGTCGTCCGCCACTATCGCGCCCGCGCCTTCGGTGACGTCACCCAGGCCCAGCTCGAGGAGCTCAGCGAAGGCGTCGAGATCGAAGGCGTCCGCTACGGCAGCATCGACGCCAATCTGGAACGACGGACCGGGCGCAACTGCTGGGTCGAGATGAGCCTGACCGAGGGCAAGAACCGCGAGGTCCGCCGAGTCCTCGCGCATCTCGGGCTGCAGGTCTCCCGCCTGATCCGCACCGCTTATGGTCCCTTCCTGCTCGATGGCCTCGCTCCCGGCGACGCCGACGAGGTCGAGCGCGAGACGCTGTTCCGCTTCAAGTCGGGCCTGAAGTGAGGATCATCGCCGGCGAGTGGCGGGGCCGGCGCCTCGTCGCGCCCACGGGGGAAGCGACACGGCCGACCGCCGACCGCACCCGCGAGACGCTCTTCTCCATGCTCGCGAGCCGGCTCGGCTCGTTCGACGGCTTGCGCGTTGCCGATCTCTTCGCCGGCAGCGGCGCGCTGGGGCTCGAAGCGCTGTCACGCGGGGCCGCCTTCGCCTGCTTCGTCGAGCAGGACCGCGAGGCACTGCGAGCGATCCGCGCCAATCTCGAGGCGCTCGGCGCGATCGCCCGCGCGCAGCTCCGCCCCGGCTCGGCGCAGGCGCTCCCCGCGTCGGCGCCGTTCGACCTGGTTCTCGCCGATCCGCCCTACAGCGTCGGCAGCGGCAGCGCCGTGGTGCGCTCGGTGCTGGGTGCCGGCTGGCTGGCGGGCGGCGGATGGCTGGCGATCGAAACCGCCCGTGGCGAGCCGGTCGAGCCGGCCGGGCTCGCGCTCGACGCCGAGCGCGACACCGGCGCCGCCCGCCTGACCCTGCTCCGCCGCGGCTAGGCCTTCTTCGGCAGCTTGTCCGCCGGCTTGGCCGGCTCGCCGCCGAGCTGCTGGACCAGCCGCGCGCCGACCGCAGCCGCCGCCGCCTTGCCGGCCGCCTTGAGCGCGTCCTTCGAGGCCAGCTCCTTGGGGTCGAGCTTGCCCGACGCGGCGACCGCGGCGATCGCCGCCATCGCGCCCGCCGCTACCAGCTCGGAGACGATCGGGTTCTCGATGATCTTCTCGAGCGTATCGAGCGCCTTGTTGCCGAGGTCCTGGCCCTGCGGCGCGGCCGTGGCCGACGCCTTCTTGGCCCTCTTGCCGCCCTTCTTCTTGGCCGGCTTGTCCTTTTCCTTCGCCATTCTTCCTCCTTGCAGTTCAGACCAGCCGGCGCATCTCCGCGTCGGCGAAAGGCTGGGCCAGCGCGCACGCGCTGGCATGGTCATTGTCGAGCCACTCGGCGATCTGCCCGGGCCGAAGCATCACCGGCATCGCCTTGGGATGGATTTCCCCCACCACGCTGTTCGCGGCGCAGGTCAGGAAGGCCATGAACGGCCGCTCGGGGCCGGGCCGCCAGATGCCCGGGAAGGCGAACCACGGCTCGTCCTCCTCGTGCAGCCCGAACCACACCTTGGCCTTGCGCTTAGTCTCCGGATCGGGCTGCTCGGTCCACTCGCAGAAGCGGGTCACCGGCACCACGCAGCGCCGCACCGGGTTGACCAGCGCGTTGCGCCAGAACGGGCTTTCCAGGTTGCGGACGTTGGTGACCGACCGTCCCTTTGCGGCCTGTGGCCCGGGAAAGCCCCACTCCATCAACTCGAGCTTGAGCTTGCCCGGCTCGGGGCGGAACAGCACCGGGGCGAGCTTGCCCGGGTAGATCTCGTCGAACGGTGGAAGGTTGGCGGTATCGCCATCAAACGCGCCGATCACACTGCGCATCGCTTCCACCGTCGCGGTCATGGAGTAGAGATTGCAGATTCGCCGGGCTCCCTCGCAATGGCCGGAAACGTTGTTTTAGGTTCATGCAACCCGGCGTCGAGCCGAACCGTTCCTCTCTGCGAACGAAACTTTCAAGGGAGACTTCATATGCGCAAGATGGTCATGGCGCTCGCCGCCACCTCGATGGCGCTTCCGGCCACCTCGGTCATGCTGCCGACCGTTGCTGGCGCCCAGAACTACAACAACGGCTACTACCAGGGTCGCGTGTGGCGCGATCAGGATGGCCGCTATCGCTGCAAGCGCGGCAACGGCACCACCGGGCTCCTGCTTGGCGCAGGCGGCGGCGCCCTCGTCGGCAGCGCGCTGGGTGGCACTACCACCACCATTCTCGGCGCCGCGGCGGGTGGCCTCCTCGGTCGTCACATCGACCGCAAGAACAGCCGCTATCGGTGTCGATAAGACTGTATTGACTGTATAATACAGCATGGTAGGCTCCTTCCCTGACAGGAGGAGCCGCCATGTACAGTCAGAATGATCTCGACGAGGCGGTGGCCGCCGGCGCGCTAAGCGCCGAGGCCGCCGCCTCTTTTCGTTCGCACGTAGAGCTGCAACGGCGGCTGCCGCTGGCCGACGAGGAGGATTTTCGCCTTCTCACTGGCTTCAACGACATCTTTGTCAGCATTGCCTCGCTGATCCTGCTCTTTTCGCTGGCTTGGCTCGGGACTGAGTTTGGGCCGCGCATTCCGACCGATGGCCCGTCGCCCCTTTCCGGCGCGCTGATCGCGGCGGCGAGCTGGGGCCTGGCGCTCTTCTTCACGGCCCGGCGGCGGATGGCGCTACCCTCGATCATCCTTCTCATCGCCTTCGTCGGCGGGCTGTTCGAGGCCGTCGGGGCGAGCCTGGTTATCGCCATCGGACCCAACAGCTTCGACAATGATGCCATGCTCTCCGGGCTGGTCGCCGCGACCGCGGCAGGCATTGCCGCGCTGGGCGCCTGGCTGCACTGGCGCCGCTTCCGGGTCCCGATCACCATCGCGGCGGGCGCCGCGGCGGTGTCGGTCATCGCTGTCTCCCTGCTCTTCTCGGCGATCGGCAAGCAGCCGAACGCGATGGACCTGATCCTCGGCTTCGTCCTGCTGCTCGGCCTCGCCGTCTTCTTCCTCGCCATGCGCTGGGACGGCAGCGATCCTGCGCGGGTCACCCGGCGAAGCGACGTCGCCTTCTGGCTCCACCTGCTCGCCGCGCCGATGATCGTCCACCCGATCTTCGCGCTGCTCGGGCTCAACCATGGCGCGACCAGCGCCGGGGGTGCCGCAACCGTGGTCCTGCTCTACGTGCTGCTGGGCGTCGTCGCGCTGGCGGTCGACCGCCGTGCGCTGCTGGTCTCGGCACTCGCCTACGTTCTGTACGCGATGACCCGGATCGTCTCGCCCGAGCTCAGCGTCGCGCTGCCCACGCTGATCATCGGCTCGGCGCTGCTCCTCCTGTCGGCCTTCTGGCAGCAGGCGCGGGCGGCGATCGTGGCGCCGCTGCCAGGCAACCTGCGGGCCTACCTGCCGCTGGTGCAGCGGCACGAGGCAGCGGCCGCGGCGGCCTGAAAACGCGGAGCCCCGCCGCGCCAGCGGCGGCGGGCCCTGCCCTACTCTTCGATCAACCGGAGCAGGCGCCTTTCGAGCGGGGCGAGTACCGGCTGCAGTTCGTGACCCCGCTTCAGCACCGCGCCATGCTCGCTGATCAGCGCCCAGGCGCCCTGCTTCTGGCGCAGCGCGGGACGCTTCTCGATCCGGATCTCGGGGCGCTCGGCCGCGCGGCGGAAGGCAGCGAAGCTCGCGACGTCGGTGGAGAAATCCATCGCATAGTCGCGCCAGTGCCCGGCCGCGACCATCCGGCCGTAGAGATCGAGGATCCGCTGCAGCTCGGCCCGGTCGAAGGCGGTAATGGAGCGCCGGTCCCGCGGATGCGGAAACGGCGTGACGACGCTCAAGCGCTCTTCACCTGCGGCCCGGCGACGGCAACGACCGGCGCTGGCGGGTGGGTCCGAAGCGCGGCGACCTCGCGGCGCAGTGCCTCGATCTCGCCCTCCAGCTCGACGATCCGCGCCCGGACGGGGTCGCAGTCCTCGCCGCACAGCGTCCCGTAGGGGACGAAGCCGGGGCTGTAGTGGACCGTGTCGACTGGGACCGGCTTGGCCGGGATGCCGACCATCGTCGCGCCGGGCTGGACGTCCTTGGTGACGACGGCGTTGGCGCCGACCTTGGCACCCGCGCCGACGTCGATCGGTCCCAGCACCTGCGCGCCCGAACCGATCACGACCCCGTCGCGCAGCGTCGGGTGGCGCTTGCCGGCAACCCCCGTCGAGGGATTGGTCCCGCCCAGCGTGACGTTCTGGTAGATGGTGACGTCGTCGCCGATCTCCGCCGTCTCGCCGATCACCGTGAAGCCATGGTCGATGAAGAAGTTGCGGCCGATCCGCGCCCCCGGGTGGATGTCAATCGACGTCAGGAAGCGCGAGACATGGTTGACCAGCCGAGCAAGGAAATAGAGCCGCCCGACGTACAGCCAGTGGCCGACCCGGTGCAGGCCGAGTGCCCACACGCCGGGATAGAGCAGGATTTCCCAGCGGTTGCGGGCAGCGGGATCCCGCGCCTTCACGCTGTCGAGATAATCGATCAGGGACACAGGGCCGCCCGTCCTCACGTCTGTTCGCCCGTAATGTAAGGCGCGGGCGGCGCTTTTGCCAGCTTGGCGCCGCCCGAGATCCCGTTTCGGGTCAGGGCTTGCGTGCCACGCCGACCAGCGACGGGCGCAGCAACCGCTCCTTCAACATGTAGCCGGACTGCATTTCGTCGATGATCGTGCCGGCTTCGTGCTGGTCGCTCGGCACCTCCATCATCGCCTGGTGGCGGTTGGGATCGAGCGGCAGGCCGCGCGCCTCGATCCGGCTGATTCCATGTCGCGAGAAGACGCTGTCCAGCTCGCGGAGGGTGGCCTGGATGCCCGACACGAAGTTGGTGACGTTCTGGTCAGTGCTCTCCGGCACATGCCCGAGCGCGCGCTCGAGATGGTCGCGCACCGCCAGCAGGTCACGCGCAAAGCCGGTGTTGGCGTAGGCCGCCGCGTCGAGCTTCTCCTTCTCCAGGCGGCGGCGGACGTTCTGCATCTCGGCGGCTGCGTAGAGCGCCTTGCTGTTCGCCTCCTCAAGCTGCTTCTCGAGCTCGGCCACGCGGTCATGCTCCTGCAGTTCGGGCGCGACATCGGCCGTCACGTTGCGGATATTGTCGGCTTCCTGGTGCAGGTCTTGTTCGTCCATCATCCCATCAATCTCGTCAGTGCTTGCGCAGTAAAATCCACCATGGGGACCACGCGCGCATAGTTCAACCGCGTGGGCCCGATCACCCCGACAACGCCAAGCACCTGCCCTTCGCTCCCGCGATAGGGCGCGGCGATCACGCTGGAGCCCGACAAAGCGAACATCCGGTTCTCGGAACCGATGAAGATCCGGCAGCCCTCGCCTTCCTGCGCACCCTCCAGCAGCCGGACGATCTCCTGCCGATCCTCCAGCTCGTCGAGCAGGCTTCGGACCCGCTCGAGATCGGCCGCCGCATGCTCGTCGACGAGGTTGGCCTGACCCCGAACGATCAGCACCGGGCGGCGGGCATTGTCCTGCCCCCACGCCACCAGCCCGGCCGCGACCAGCTCCGCCGCCACCGTGTCGATCGCCTCGCGCCTTTCGCGGATCTCCTGCCGGAGCCGCGCTTCGGCCTCTCCGAGCGTGAGTCCGGCGAGCGTCGCGCTGACGTAGTTGGCGACCTCGGCGAGTCCCGCCGCGCTGGTTCCGGGCGGCAATGCCACGACGCGGTTCTCGACGCTCCCGTCGGCACCGACCAGCACCGCCAGCGCCTGCCCGGGCGAGAGCATGACGAAGCCGAGCTGGCGCAGCCGCAGCTCGCGCTTGGGGGCGACGATCACCCCGGCGCAGGCGGACAGGCCGGACAGGGCCGCCGTCGCCGCCGCCAGTCGCTCCTCGACCGGGCGGTTGCCGCCGCGGATCTCGGCTTCGATCGCCGCCCGCTCACGCGCGCCCGGCAGGTGCGTCTGCATGATCCCGTCGACGAACAGGCGGAGACCCGTCTCGGTCGGGATCCGTCCCGCCGACGTGTGCGGGTGGGTGAGCAGCCCGCGCTCCTCCAATTCCTGCATGACGGACCGGATCGAGGCCGAGGACAGGTTGACGCTCCCCGCCAGCGCCTTCGACCCGACCGGCTGGCCGCGGTCCAGATAGGCTTCCACCACCAGCCCGAAGATCGAGCGCATGCGGTCGTTCAGTTCGGGCAGCGGCAGGCCGGTCATCGTCCTTTCCATCTAGGATTGGCGGCAAGCCGGGTCTAGGGACCGCCCGAACCAACAAGGAGACCTGCATGCGCCCGTCCGGCCGCGCCCCCGACCAGATGCGCGAGCTGCGCTTCGAGCCCGGCTTCACCAAGCACGCCGAGGGCAGCTGTCTGGTCAGCTTCGGCGACACTCGAGTGCTCGTCACCGCCAGCCTCGAGGAGCGGGTCCCGCCTTTCCTTCGCGGCAAGGGCCAGGGCTGGGTCACCGCCGAATATGGCATGCTCCCCCGTGCCACCCACACCCGCGGCAGCCGCGAGGCGGCCAAGGGCAAGCAGTCGGGCCGGACGCAGGAAATCCAGCGCCTGATCGGCCGCTCGCTGCGCGCCGTGGTCGACCTGCAGAAGCTCGGCGAGCGGCAGATCACCGTCGACTGCGACGTGATCCAGGCCGACGGCGGCACCCGTACTGCCTCGATCAGCGGCGCCTGGGTCGCGCTGAGGCTCGCGGTCGACACGCTCAAGCTCGACGTCGACCCGATCATGACGCAGGTCGCCGCGGTCAGCTGCGGCATCCACGGTGGACAGGCGGTTCTTGATCTCGACTATGTCGAGGATTCCAGCGCGGGCAGCGATGGAAACTTCGTCCTGACCAGCGACGGCAATATCGTCGAGGCCCAGGTCAGCGCGGAAGGCGCCACCTTCGACGACGAAAGCCTGCTCCGACTCCTCCGCCTTGCCCGCATCGGCTGCGGCGAGATCTTCGAGGGCCAGCGCCGGGCGGTCGGCCGGTGAAGCGCCCGACGAAGCTCGTCATCGCCACCCACAACAAGGGCAAGCTGCGCGAGATCCGCGCCCTGCTCGGGCCGCTTGGGATCGAGTGCGTCGGCGCCGAGGAGCTCGACCTTCCCGAGCCCGAGGAGACCGGCAACAGCTTCGTCGACAATGCCGAGTTGAAGGCGCGGCAGGCGGCCGACCTTTCCGGTCTTCCCGCGCTGTCAGACGACAGCGGCCTGTGCGTCGACGCGCTCCACGGCCGTCCGGGCATCTTCTCCGCCCGCTGGGCCGAGGACGAGGCCGGCAATCGTGACTGGCATCGCGCGATGGAGAAGGTCTGGACCGAGACGGAGGCGGCCGGCGAGGACGCCGGACAGGACGCTCACTTCGCCTGTGCGCTTTCGCTGGCGTGGCCGGACGGTGCGATTGAAAGCTTCGAGGGGCGGGTCGACGGCACGCTGGTCTGGCCGCCGCGCGGCGAACGCGGCTTCGGCTACGACCCGATGTTCGTCGCGAGCGGCCGTGAGCAGAGCTTCGGCGAGATGGACCCGGCGGAGAAGCACGCTATCAGCCATCGCGCGGATGCTTTCCGCAAGCTGGTCGCGGCGCTCTCCTAGGGGAGCGGCGCGAGCGGGTCTCCCGCCGCCACCGTCAGCGCCGCGACGCTAAGCCGGGCCCCTCCAGGGACCAGCGCCGTCCCGTCCTTGTTCCCGGTCGGAGCATAGCGGCACACCAAATAGTCGGTTGTCGCGCTCGACGCGGTTGCGCAGCCGACCTCGGTCGTCGTCGGCCAGACAATCTGGGTATAATGTCCGACGTCGTGCCAGCTGCCGGTGCGGCTGATCGCCGGGAAGACCCCCGGCTGAAACAGCGCGTCCTCGTCGACCATCAGCCCGATCATCACCTCGTAGCCGAACACACCGCGCTGGCCGCGCCAGAGGTTCTCGCCCATCAGCTTGCGCCGGCCGGGCGTCGGGTCGTGCTGGTAGATGCCGGTGACCGCCATCTGCGCGGCATAGGCCTGCGCGGCCGCCGCCAGGCCCTCGTTCCAGGTCAGCGGCGCGACGCCGAACCGCCGCCGGGCGTCGTTGTGGAGGCGCAGCGCGGTCCTGCGCAGCAGCGCGTCGCCGCGGTCGGCGGCCTGGGGCCAGTTGGCGCTGGGACGGTCGGGCGTGACTGCCGCCGTCGCTGTGCATGGCAGGGCAAGCAGAAGCAGCATAAGAGCGCGCGTGATCATGGTTCGCGATTCTGCCGCCCCAAGCATTAACAACTCCTCTTCGGAGAACGCGCTAGCATTATATGTTCACTGGCCTTTCTGTGTATCCAAATGTCCTTATTGTGACTTCAATTCTCACGTCCGGAGCGACATCGACCAGTCGATTTGGCGCGAGGCGTTGCTCGCGGACCTCACTTATGAGGCACGCCGGCTGCCCGGACGGCGGCTGACCAGCATCTTCTTCGGCGGCGGCACCCCCTCGCTGATGGACCCGCGCACCGTCGCCGCGCTGATCGATGCCGCGACGACCCACTGGCGGCCGGCCGGCGACGTCGAGATCACGCTCGAGGCCAACCCTTCCTCGGTTGAGGCCGAGCGCTTCGCGGATCTCGCCGCCGCGGGAGTCAACCGGGTCAGCCTCGGTCTCCAGTCACTCGATGACAGAGCGCTACGCTTCCTCGGCCGAGCGCACGGTGTCGAGGAGGGGCTGGCGGCACTGGCCAACGCCCAGCAGCAGTTCGCGCGGGTCAGCTTCGATCTCATCTACGCCCTGCCCTGCCAGACCGCCGGGCAATGGGCGACGATGCTCGACCGGGCGCTTAGCTTCGGCACCGGCCACCTCTCGCTCTATCAGCTGACGATCGAGCCGGGCACGCGCTTCGCCGCGCTCCACGCCGCGGGCAAGCTCGAACCGCTCGCCACCGATGCCGCCGCCGACCTGTTCGAGCAGACCCAGGAACGCACCGCTGCCGCCGGCCTGCCCGCCTACGAGATCAGCAATCACGCCCGTCCGGGCGAGGAGAGCCGGCACAATCTCACCTACTGGCGCTATCGCGACTATGCCGGGATCGGCCCCGGCGCGCATGGCCGCCGCCTAGGCGAGCGGACGGTGCGCCACCGCAAGCCGGAGAATTTTCTCTCGGGTCTCGCGCGCAACGGCCACGGCATGGTGGAGGCGGCGCCGCTCACGCCCGTCGAGGCGGCGCACGAGGCGCTGGTCATGGGCCTTCGGCTGGCCGAGGGCATCGATCCGGACCGCCTCGCCGCGAGGACCGGAGCGCCACTGATCGACGAGCGAAAGGTCGCCAGCCTCGTCGCGCACGGGCTGGTCGCCCGCACGCCCGGTCACCTCGCGCTGACGGAGCCCGGCCGGTTGCTGCTCGACTCGATCCTCGCCGAAGTCGCCGCGAACTGAGCGCCTACTTCGGAACAACCGCCGGCTGAGCGGGCGGGGTCCCGGGCGGCGCAGCCGCGGTCACCGGCTTGGCGTCGAGCGGCGTGGCGCGGGCGCGGAAATGCCCGACCGCGTCCTTGTAAAAATCCTCGATCATCTGCTGGTCGTCGGCTTCCGCCTGCTTGCGGCCGACACCGTGGGTCGTGTCGAACTTGATCAGCGACGCCTTGAGCCGCTCGCCGTCCGCTCCGCACGCCTGGCGAAGGAAGGCATCGACGTCCTCCGCCGCCACCTTCTGCTCGCTCCCTCTGGTGGTCGCTGCGGCGAGGCACTTCATGAAGCTCTGGCGCTGGGCGTCGATGACGGGTCCCTGCAGCATCATCGTCAGCGCGATCGAAAGCGTGACCATGGCCCCTGCTCTCCTCTCTCTCGAAGAGCGGCAGCATGACTCTTTTCACTCGTGGCGGAAACGCCGTATTTCTGCGGTTCTAAGCCCCGAAGCTGGTCGCTGCCGGGCTCACCACCTCGCTGCCCGCGGCAGTGACCCGCCGGACCTCGAGCGCGCGCTGGGCGATGCCGTTGCGGCCGAAGCGGAAGATCCCGTCGACCCCGGCGAAGCCGTCGCTGTCGAGCAGCTGACGAACCGGGAAGCGCTTGTTGGCACTCCAGCCCCGCGCGGCTCGTATCGTCAGCAGCACGGCGTCGTAGCCGAGGCTGCTGATGCGGAACGGCGCGCTCCCGAAGCGAGCCCGGTAGCGCTGGACGAACTGACCGTAGCGCTGGTTGGGCGCCGCCGCGAACAGCGCACCGCGGAGCGCGGGCGAGGCGCCGAGGTCGCGCTCGCCGGCCCACAGCTCGGTGCCGAGCAGGCGGCGCTGCGGCCCCGGCTTGAGTACCGCGGCCGCTGACGCTGCAGCCCGCGCGCCATCCGCCACCAGCACCGCATCGGGGCTGCCGGCGGCGATCGCGCGAGCCGCGCCGCGCAGTCCGTCGGCGGTGCGGCCATAGGTCTGGGCGCCTGCGACCACCCCGCCGCTCCGCTGCACCGCCGCCGCGAAGGCGGGTGCCGCCCGCTCGCCGTAGATGGTCTGCGGGGTCAAGGCGGCGAAGCGCGCCGCGCCCTGCTGACGCGTGTAGCGGACCACCCGGTCGATCGATTGCCCGGGCGTGATGCCGAGGATGTAGACGCCGTTCCCCGCGACGCTCTCGTCGTTGGAGAAGGCCACCACCGGCACGTTGGCCCGCGCCGCCACGGGCGCCACCGCGCGCACGTCGGCGGCGAGCAGCGGCCCGAGCACCAGCCGGTTGCCGTCACCGAGTGCCTGGAACATCGCCGCCGCGGCGCCCGCCCGGTTGCTGTCGTAGACCTTGAGGCGAAGCGCCTGGTTGCCGCTGTCGAGCAGCGCAAGCCTGGCGGCGTTCGCCAGCGACTGGCCGACCGCGCCATTCTCGCCGGACAGGGGGACGATCACCGCCACCCCGTTGCTCGCCATCTCGCCGGGCGGACGGGGCAGCACCTGGGGCTCGTTGCCGCCCCCGCGCGCGCACCCCGCCAGCAGCGTGGCCGTCGCGGCCGCCCAGAGCCAAGCTTGCCGCAGGGTGAGGGAAGATGTCATGGCACGTCACCTTATGGACGAACGTCTCGCTCCCGGCCTCTATATCGTGGCGACGCCGATCGGCAATCTTGGCGACATGACGTCGCGCGCCGCCGACGTTCTGCGTCGGGCCGACCGCGTCCTGGTCGAGGATCGCCGGGTCAGCGCGCGCCTGCTCCAGCACGTCGGCTCGACGGCGCGGATGATCAACTACACCGACCATACGAGCGAGGCCGAGCGCGACTCGATCCTGGCGCTGCTTGCCGATCACGCCATCGCGCTGATCAGCGATGCCGGCACGCCGCTCATCTCGGACCCGGGCTACAAGCTGGTCCGGGACGCCCGAGCCGCTGGCCATCCGGTGAACACCCTCCCCGGCCCCTGCGCGGCGGTCGCGGCGCTGACGCTGGCCGGGCTGCCGACCGACCGGTTCCTCTTCCTCGGCTTTCTTCCCGCAAAGGAGAAGGCGCGCGCCGAGGCGATCGCCGAGGTCGCCGGCATCCGCGCCAGCCTCGTCCTCTACGAAAGTGGCCCACGCCTCGGCGACACGCTCGCCGCGCTCGCCGACGGACTCGGCGCCCGCGAGGCGGCGGTCGCGCGCGAGCTCACCAAGCTGCACGAGGAATGCGTGACGGGAACGCTCGCGACCCTCGCCGACCGCTATGCCGACGCGCCGCCGCGCGGCGAGATCGTGATCGTCGTCGGTCCGCCGGCGCCGGCAGCGGAGGCGAGCGGCGAGGAACTCGACGAGGCACTCGCCGCCGCGCTCGCCAGCCAGTCGCCGTCCCGCGCTGCCGCCGATGTCGCCGCCGCGCTGAAGCTGCCCCGCAAGCGGGTCTACGCCCGCGCCCTCGAGCTCGCCGGCAAGTGAGGGACCGTGTCGCCGCCGAGGTTCGCGGGCGGCGCGCCGAGGCGCTCGCCGGGCTCTGGCTGCAGCTCAAGGGCTGGCGGATCCTCGCGCGCCGGGTGCGCGTCCCCGGCGGCGAGATCGACCTGGTCGCCAGGCGCGGCCGAACCCTCGCCTTCGTCGAGGTGAAGCAGCGCGCGACCGCCGGCGCCGCCAGCTACGCGCTCGACGAGCCGCGCCTCGCCCGGGTCGCCGCCGCAGCGGAGCAGCTCGCGCATCGATACGGCAACGGCTGCGACATGATCCGCATCGACGTCGTCTACATTGTCCCGGGTCGCCTTCCGCGCCACCAGGAGAATGTCTGGAGCGGGTGACAAAGCCGAACGGGTCGCCTAGTCGCCCCGGCATGAGCCTCCGCGTCGCCGTCCAGATGGACCCGCTGGAATCGATCGGCATCGCCGGCGACTCCACCTTCGCGCTGATGCTGTCCGCCCAGGCGCGCGGCCACCAGCTGTTCCACTATCTCGCCGACCAGCTGAGCTACGAGGATGGCCGGGTCTCCGCGCTGGCGCGGCCGGTCACGGTGCAGCGGGTCCAAGGTGACCATTTCGCGGCCGGAGAGCCGGTCCGTCTCGATCTCGCCCGCGACGTCGACGTGGTGCTGATGCGGCAGGATCCGCCGTTCGACATCGGCTACATCACCGCCACCTACCTGCTCGAGCGGATCGCCAGCGAAACGCTGGTGGTGAATGACCCCCGCTCGGTCCGCGACGCGCCCGAGAAGCTCTTCGTGCTCGACTTCGCGCGGTTCATGCCGCCGACGCTGATCACCCGCAGCCTCGCCGAGGTGCAGGCCTTCCGCGAAAGACATGGCGAGGTCGTGGTCAAGCCGCTCCACGGCAACGCCGGCGCGGCGGTCTTCAAGATCGGCCGCGACGGGGCGAACCTCGGCGCCCTTGCCGAGCTCTTCACCCATGTCTGGCGCGAGCCGTTCATCGTCCAGGCCTTCCTTCCAGCCGTGGCTGACGGCGACAAGCGGATCGTGCTGATCGACGGCGAGGTCGCCGGTGCGATCAACCGCCGGCCCGGCATGGGCGAAATCCGGTCCAACCTCGCCGCGGGCGGATCCGCGGAGAAGGTCGAGCTCACCGACCGCGAGCAGGAGATCTGCGCCGCCCTCGGGCCCGAACTCCGCCAGCGCGGCTTGCTGTTCGTCGGCATCGACGTGATCGGCGGCATGCTGACCGAGATCAACGTGACCTCTCCGACCGGGATCGTCGCCATCGACCGCTTCAACGGCACCGACACGCCCGCGCTGATCTGGGACGCGATCGAGCGCAGGCACGCCGAGCATCGTTCAACCTGAACCACCCGAGTCGCCGCCAGCCCGGCGACTTGCGCGACGCCGTTAATGGATCGGGAGACTGGTCGGCTTCGGATGGAAAGTTCGCGTTGTGCGAAACAGTTGGCCCGAGCCCGGCTCGGTCCGAACCGGGTCTTTAGCATCTCGCTAACCGCAGGCGTTCAATCCGGCTGCACGTCCGCGGGTCGGCAGCCCTCCGCCGCTCCCCACCCGGCCAGCCGCCCGTGGACGACCTCGCTCAGGCCCGCGGGTGGGCGTGGCGGTACACGTCGAGCAGATGCGCCGCATCGACCCCGGTGTAGATCTGGGTCGACGACAGACTGGCATGGCCGAGCAGTTCCTGCAGCGACCGCAGGTCGGCGCCTCGCGCGAGCAGGTGCGTCGCGAAACTGTGGCGGAGCGCGTGCGGGGTCAGGCTGTCCGGCAGCCCCAGCCTCGCCCGCGCGGCCCGAACCGAGCGACGGACCAAATCGGGATTGAGCGGACCGCCTCGCGCGCCGACGAACAGCGGGCGTTCGCCGCGGATCGGCCAGGGACAGTCCTTCAGATAGGCCTCGATCGCCTCGCGCACCGCCGGCAGCAGCGGCACGACGCGCTGCTTGCTGCGCTTGCCCGTCACTCGCAGCACCTGCCCTAGCGGGAGGTCGCGCGCGCTCAGCGACAGTGCTTCCGATACTCGCAGCCCGGAGCCGTAGAGCAGCAGCAGGATGGCGAGGTCGCGCGTGCCGATCCAGGGGGTCGAGGCGAACTCCCCGGCGTCCTCCGCCAGCGCCATCGCGTCGTCCGGGCTGGCCGGCCGCGGCAGCGTTCGGGGGCGCTTCGGGGCCCGGGTCCGCGGCAGTTGCGGTGCCTCCCCCTCCTCGTTGGCGGCGAAGCGGAGGAAGGCACGCACCGCGGACATCTCGCGCGCGGCGGAGGCGGCGCCAAGCCCCCCGCCGCGTCGCTCGGCCAGATAGGCGCGCAGGTCGGTGGCCTGGATCGACAGCAAGGTGAAGCGGCCGATCGCCTCGCCGCGATGACGGCCGAGGAAGGCGATGAAGCTGTGCGCCGTCGTGCCATAGGCGCGGACCGTGTGCGGGCTGCGCCGCCGGTCGCTGCCAAGATGCTCGATGAAGCGGACGGCGGTGGCCGTCGCGGGATGGGACGCTAGCTGATCCACCGCTTGAGCATAGCGGCAAGGCTGTGCCCGAGGAACATCAGCAGCTCCGACCCGTGGCGCGTGTCGAGCGATTGTTCCTGGCGCTGGCCGAGCACCAGCAGCCCCGGCAGCGGAAGGCTGTCGTCGAGACCGATGCGGATCAGCGCCTCGGCGCGGATGAGGTCGCAGGCCGGGCCGAACAGCGGGTGGCCGCGCTCGGCCGAACGCAGCACCACGCCGTCGACCTCGTCGATCAGCCGGCTCAGCAGCAGCGGCTCGACCAATTGGACACCGCTCGAATCGACGCGGAACCCGCGCTCGCCGACGCTAAGCGCCAAGGCCACCGCGTCGAGGCCGAGCAGCAGCGGCCACTCCTGCGTGACGATATGGAAGAGGTGGTCGAGATCGTCCGCCTCGAGGCCCGCGAGCACGGCCGCGTGAATCGAGCTGACCGCGCCGGAATGGCCGCGGGCGAAGGCGATCAGATCCTGGTTGGCTTCTTCCGCCGCGGCGCAGCGCGCGCGCAGCCGCGCCAGCGCATGATCCTCGAATTTGATCACCCGTGCCATGCCGGCGAGACTACGCCGCACGAGGTTAATTTCCTATGCCGCGTGCGACGAATGGCTCAGCCGATCGTCTGGCCGGTCGCCTGCCAGTCCTTGAGGAACGCCGCGATACCGCTGTCGGTGAGCGGGTGCTTGAACAGCTGGTGGATGATCTTGGGCGGCGCCGTCATCACGTCCGCGCCGATCCGCGCCGCCTCGACCACGTGCATCGGGTGGCGCACGCTGGCGACCAAGATCTGCGTCGCATAGTCGTAATTGTCGTAGATCAGCCGGATATCGGCGATCAGGTCCATTCCGTTGAAGCCGACGTCGTCATGCCGTCCGACGAACGGCGAGATGAAGGTCGCTCCCGCCTTGGCGGCGAGCAACGCCTGTGCCGCCGAGAAGCACAGGGTCACGTTGACCATCGTCCCGTCGTCGCTCAGCGCCTTGCAGGTCTTCAGCCCGTCCGGAGTCAGCGGCACCTTGATCGTGACATTGTCGGCGATCTTCCGCAGCACCTCGGCCTCGCGCATCATCTCCGCATGGTCGAGCGCGACGACCTCGGCCGAAACCGGCCCGGGGCAGATGGAGCAGATCTCGCGTACCGTCTCGATGAAGTTGCCGCCCGACTTCATGATCAGCGAAGGATTGGTGGTGACTCCGTCGAGGAGCCCGGTCGCGGCGAGATCGCGGATTTCGGCGATTTCGGCGGTGTCGGCGAAGAACTTCATGCTGGCCCCTTGGCTTGGTTGCTCGCCCGCTCGATAGCGGGGGGACAGGCGCACGTCATCCGATTCGGGGGGGAACCAAGATGAGCGAACAGGTCCGCGTTGAGCGCCGCGAGGGGCGGCTCGCCATCACCCTGTCGCGGCCCGAGGCGCGCAACGCGATCACCGTCGCCATGTACGCGGCGCTCGCCGACGCGATCGAGGGTGCGGCGGACGATCCCGACCTTCGCCTGATCACGCTTGAAGGCGAGGGTGTCGATTTCACCGCGGGGAACGACCTCAAGGATTTCCTGGGGCTCCGGCCGGAGCCGGGCACGGGCGAGCTGCCGGTCCACCGGCTGCTCAAGGCTTTGGCGAGGAACCCCGTCCCGATCGCCGCGGCGGTTCACGGCAATGCGGTGGGGATCGGGTCCACCCTGCTGTTCCACTGCGACCTCGTCATGGCCGAGGAGGGCAGCCGCTTCGTCATGCCGTTTGTCGACCTCGGCCTCGTGCCCGAAGCGGCCAGCTCGCTGCTGCTGCCGCGCCTTGCCGGCCGGCGGGCCGCGGCGCGCTACCTGCTGCTCGGCGAACCGTTCGACGCGGAGACCGCCGAGCGGATCGGGCTGGCCAGCCATCGGGTGCCCGCCGGCACGCTCGGGGAGAGTTTCGAGCAGCTCTGCGCCGCGCTGCTCGCCAAGCCGCCCGAGGCGCTGCGGCTGACCCAGCGCCTGCTCCGCACCGGCGCGCCCGACGAGCTGATCGAGCGAATGGACCTGGAGAACCGCCACTTCGGCGAGCGGCTGCAGAGCGACGAGGTCAAGACGGCGATCGCCGGCTTCTTCGCCGGCCGCGAGAGGGCCAGATCTTAGGTACCGGCCACCCAGACCCGCTTTGACCGGGTGACGCTGAGCGTCGGCCCTGGCAGAAGCAAGAGGCTCGTCGGCTGGGAGTAGGACACGGAGAGGTCGTAATAGCTTCCAGTGCCCGAACTGCCCTGTACCGGCGATGCGACGGTGAAGGTTCCCGGGCCGATCCCATACACGCTATCCGTGATCTTGGTCTGGATCTGGCTTGGCGACGGCGGATTGCAGCCCGCCACGCTCGGATTGAGGCACAACGTTGCGTAGCGCGCACCTTGACCGAGTGCCTGCTGGATCCCGGCGAGCGCGCGGAACATCTGCGCGAACTGGACGAACGCCCAGATCATCATGATGAAGACGGGAATGGCAAACGCCATCTCCACTGCCGCCGCCCCACGCTCGTTGCCGGCCAGCCGAAGGCGCCTCGCGAACCGCTTCATGAGGTCCTCATCCCCGCTGTGGCCGACAGGTGGTAAGTCCCGTCGCTGGAATCATAACCGGTAAAATGGATCGGGAACGTCGGCGTGTATTTGTCGGTCACGACGACCGAGATGTACTGGGCCATCAGCGTCCCGGTCGGGCAGGTCCAGGTGAGCGTATCCGCGGAGTTGGTCGTCGTCGTGCTGGTGATCGCGTAGGTCGACTTGTTCGTGCAGTCGAGCCGATACGTCACCGTGACATTGGCGGTCGTGATCGGCGTCGACTTGCAGGTGCCATCGCTGTTCGTGCCATTGACCTGACAGACGGCCTCCGTCGCCAAGGTGCCCTCGACCGTCGAGTCCTCCGTCGTCTGCATGATCTTTTCGATGGCGCGCTGGGCGCCCTGCTCCAGGGCCAGCTTGCGACTGTACGCCGTGCTGATGTCGGCGATCCCCGCATAGGTCAGGACCAGAACGGGAGCGAGCAGGGCCAGTTCGATGATCGCAGCCGCGCGATCGTCGAGAAGCAGCGATGGCAGTGGGCGACGCATCATCCGACGAGCCTGACGATCATCAGCGATCCACCATCCGTGAAGTAGTCGGTGCATTGGTCCAATCCTCTGAACTGATTGGTGCCGCTGTTGCCGGTGAAGGTGATCCGCTTGGCAACGAATTTGGCGCAGACCGCGCTGGTGTTGCCGGTGCCATTGTACTGCAGCTCCTGCTTCGGGAAATACATGGCTCCGGTGATGAGCGACGACGAGTTGCCGTTGATCTTGTTGCAGTTGTTGCAGTCGACGGCCCGCCGGTCCTGGTAGATCGCAAGACCCTTGTACGTTCCCGAGGTGGGTGCCGTAATGTTGACGTTGGCACTGGCGTTCGCAGTGATGTTGCCGATGGTCGCCGCGGTAGACGTGCTCGAATTGGTCAGCACGATGGTGCAGGCGGCGCAGGTGAAGTCACCCTTGAAGTCGATGCTGCCGCCGTTGATGTAGATCGGGCCGGTATAGCTGCTCGGGATCGTCAGCGACTTGTTCGACTTAACCGAAAGCGCCGAAAAGCAATTATACTGCCCCGTGCCCGTCCCGATGGTCGACGTGCTCGTACCCTCATCCAGCTCGGCCGTCGTGCAATGCATTTCGCTCGCGACCGGGACCACGTCGGCGTACGGATCCGGGACCGAAGCCGAATAGGGGTAGTAAGCCTTCACACTGAAGTTGTTCGATTGCTGAATGCCCCCGACCGCTCCGACCGACTTGGCGGTGACCGCGCTGCTTCCCTTCGCGATCGCGGCATTGGTCGCCGCTGAATCGCTGAACACGGGGCAATCGGGCATTTTCACTTCCGCGTTGCCCGAGAAGTAGACCGCACTTCCGGCGGTCGGATCGAGAGCGAGGATGCAGGGGTCGCCCAGCATGATGCCGGCAGCGGTCGCGTTCGCGGTGATGACCGGCGCATCGACGAACAGCGAGCTGAACGGGAGAGGCTGCTGGATCGCCAGGCTCACATTGACCTGGTTGGTCTGGATTCCCGCGTTCGCCGGATAGGTGATGGTTGGGTAGCCAGTCAGCAGTGACATCCAGGTTTCATTGTTCAGCGCGAGATCGCGCGTGATCGTGCGGGAAACATTGCTGGTGCTGCCGGCATTCGCCTGGCGATCGTAGACTCCGGCGATGGCGGCCGAGTCGGCGGCTCGCTGCAGCTGGCGTTTCCACAAGGTCCATTGGATCGTGTCCACGGACAACCCCGCTGCACCAACGATGAGTGGAAGGCAGGCGGCGGCGATGGCCAGCACGTTGCCCCGTTCGTGGCCGAAGAGCTTGCGAATTGTGCGCAGCATTCGCCTGTTTCCCTGAGCGGACCGGTCGAGGCCGGCGGATGGACAACCGCTCTAGAAGAACAGGGCTAGCAAAGGCTGAAGGAGCAAGGTTAACCGAACCGGACCAAAGCTTAACCATAACCGGGCTCGCTTGAACCCACCTGTATTGTAATTATGATACAGTGAAAGGCTTGCAGAGGGAGTGGCGCTTGGCCATCTTCGCTCGCGCAAGTGCAGGGAGACGCGAGACGATGGCCGAGACGAAGCTCAAGCTGGAGGCGCCCGACGTGCTCCAGACGGTGGAGCCCGCCGACGCCGCCGGGCTCGTGCCGCTGAAGGACGCGGAGCGGACCCAGCTCGACACCAAGGTCGACCAGTTCGTGGGCGAGCTCGTCGCGCTCGATGCCAACAGCCCCGACTTCGGCAAGAAGGTCGACCAGCTCACCGCCATGGGCCGCAAGGAAATCGGCGACGCCGCCGGTGCCTCGAACCGCTTCCTCGACCGGCCGGTCAAGGCGATCGACAGCGACACCGGGATCGGCGCCGACCTGACCGAGCTCCGCCGCACCGTCGAGGCGCTCGACCCCAAGCGCAACGGCGCGATCACCGGACCGCGCAAGCTGTTCGGGCTGATCCCCTTCGGCAGCAAGATCCAGAACTACTTCCGCCAGTACCAGAGCTCGCAGACGCACATCTCGGCGATCCTCGCCCGCCTCGCCTCGGGCAAGGACGAGCTGCTGATGGACAATGCCGCGATCGACACCGAGCGCGCGAACCTATGGAAGACGATGCACCGGCTGGAGCAGATGGTGCACATCTCCAAGGCATTGGACGCCAAGCTCGAGGAAGCCGCCAACGGGCTGGACGCGACCGACCCGGGGAAGGCCAAGGCGATCCGCGAGAGCGCGCTCTTCTACACGCGCCAGCGGACCACCGACATCCTCACTCAGATGGCGGTGACGGTGCAGGGCTATCTGGCGCTCGACCTCGTCAAGAAGAACAATGTCGAGCTGGTGAAGGGCGTCGACCGCGCCTCGACCACCACCGTTTCCGCGCTGCGCACCGCGGTCACCGTCGCGCAGGCGATGACCAACCAGAAGCTGGTGCTCGAGCAGGTCAACGCGCTCAACACCACCACCGCCGGCATGATCGACTCCACCGGCGAGATGCTCCGCACCCAGTCCGCCGCGATCCACGAGCAGGCGGCGAGCTCGACCATCCCGCTCGAGACGCTCCAGCGCGCCTTCCAGAACATCTACGACACGATGGACCAGATCGACCAGTTCAAGGTCCAGGCACTCGGCAACATGAAGCAGACCGTCGACACGCTTGGTCGCGAGGTCGAGAAGTCGAAGGGTTATATCGCCCGTGCCGAGGGCGTCGCGCAGAACAAGCAGCTCGGCGCGCCCTCCCCGCTGACCCCGATCGAGGCGGCGTGACGGATCAGCGCGTCGAGAAGGCGCTGGCCCGCTTCGAACGGGTCACGACCGCGATCGACGCCAGGGGCGGCGAGGTCGCGGCGGCGCGGCGGCGCGAGCGGCAGCGGATCAACGCGGATTTCGGGCGGCGCGCGGCGCGGGTCGGGATCGCCGTCGGCCTGGTCTCGCTGGTCACCATCATCGTCGGGCTGATCATGCCGATCGGCATGTTCGGGTTCCTCGCCGCGGTCGGACTGGCGATCGGCATCGCCGCGGTACTTGCCTTCGCGCCCGGCCCGTCGAGCAGCGTCCCGACCGTTCCCGCGAGCCTCGCCAACGGCGAGATGGTCCAGCGCTTCGACAGCTTTCTCTACCGCAGCCGACCCGCCCTGCCCGCCCCGGCGCAGACCGTGGTCGACCAGATCAGCGCCCGGCTCAGCCCGCTACGCGAGACGCTCGGCCGCCTCCCCGACCTTGATCCGCAGGCGCAGGACGCGCGCCGCCTGATGAGCGTCCATCTGCCGGGGCTGGTCGAGCGATACCGCAACGTGCCCGCCGCCTTCCGGACCGAGGCGGACGGCGAGGGTAAGACCGTCGACCAGCGGCTCGTCGAGAGCCTCGAGGCCGGTCGCGATGCGCTCGACGACATCAGCCAGAATCTTGCCAGGGCGGACGTCGACGCCTTCTCCACCCAGGGCCGCTTCATCCAGAGCCGCTACGGCGACGGCGAAATCGAAAGCTGAAATTATCCTCCCCTGCTTTCGCAGGGAAGGGGAACTATGCGAAGCATGGTGGAGGGGGCCGTCCACCCCTCAGCTGCGCTGAGCGGTCCCCCTCCCCAAGCAAGCTCGGGGAGGACTGATCAAGCCCGCCGCCGCCACGGCCGGCGATCCGCCAGCACCGCCTTCGCGGCATTGTGCCCCGGCGCGCCGGTCACCCCGCCGCCGGGATGCGCGCCTGAACCGCACAGGTAGAGCCCCTTGAGCGGCATTCGATAGTCCGCCGCACCGATCATCGGCCGCGCGCTGAACAGCTGGTCGAGCCCCATCTTGCCGTGGAAAATGTCGCCCCCGATCAGCCCGAAGCGCCGCTCGAGGTCCAGCGGCGAGTGGATCTGCCGCCCGATCACCGAGGCCGCGAAGCCCGGTGCGTGATGATCGACCGTCGCGATCACTTGGTCGGCGACCTTGTCGCGGACCTTGTCCCAATTCTTCCCGGCCGGAAGATTGTAGCGGAAATGCTGGCAGAACAGGCTCGCCACATGCTTGCCCTTGGGTGCCAGCGTGTCGTCGAGCGTGGACGGGATCAGCATCTCGACGATCGGCTGCTTGGACCAGCCGTCGCGCCGCGCGTCGAGATAGGCCTTGTCCATATAGTCGAGGCTTGGCGCGATGATGATCCCGGCGGTCAGGTGATCGCCCGCTTCCGGCTTGACCGTGAACTTCGGCAGCTCGCTCAGCGCGACGTTCATCCGGAAGGTCGCGCTCTCGCACGCCCATTCCTTCATGTGCGTCTCGACCGGCGCCGCCACCGCGCCCGCGGGCATCAGTCGCTCGAACAGCAGGCGCGGATTGACGTTGGCGATCACCGTCGGCGCGCGCCAGGCCTTGCCGCCCGCGACGACGCCCGCCGCCCGTCCCCGCTCGACCACCACTTCCTCGACCGGCGTGCCGAGCACGATGTCGACCCCGGCTTCGCGCGCCGCGCGCGCCATCGCCTGGGTGATCGCCCCCATTCCGCCGATCGCATGGCCCCATGCACCGGGCACGCCGGCGGCCTCGCCGAACAGGTGGTGGAGGAGGACGTAGGCGGTGCCCGGCGAGTAGGGCGAGGCAAAATTGCCGACCACCCCGTCGAACCCGAACAATGCCTTGGCGAGATCGCCGGTGAAATGCCGGTCGAGGATGTCGCCGGCGCTTTTGGTCGCATAGGCGTGCACCGTCCGGATCTCGTCCGGCTTGAGCCCGGCGAGGTCCTTGCCCAGCTGCAGCAGGGTCGGCAGCCCGCGCACACCGCCGCCGGCCTGCGGCGGGCTCTTCAGCAGCCACTTCTGGATCAGCGGGACGACCGTCTCCAGCTCCGCCGTGTAGCGGTCGTAGGCCGGGCCGTCCTCGGGATGATGCCGCGCCAGCTCCGCGCGGGTCAGCCCGTTTCGTCCGCCAAGCAGATAGCCATTCTCGCCAGGCAGGAAATTGTCGATCTTGCGAAGCACGACCTTCAGCCCGTGCCGGGCGAGGTCCATGTCCTGGATCACTCGCGGCTGGAGCAGGCTGACCGTGTAGCTCGCCGCCGAGTTGCGGAAGCCCGGCAGGAACTCGTCGGTGACCGCCGCGCCGCCCACCGTGCCCTGCGCCTCGAGCACCGCGACCTTGAGGCCCTTCCTGGCCAGATAGAAGGCGCAGGTCAGGCCGTTGTGGCCCGCGCCGATGATTACTGCGTCGTACACGTCCTCGTCCCCGCCCCCGCGGCTACTTCAACAGCACCAGCTCTTCCGCCATGCTCGGGTGGAGCGCAACCGTGGCGTCGAAATCCTGCTTCTTCAGCTTGGCCTTCACCGCGATCGCCGCCGCCTGCAGGATCTCGGGCGCGTCCGGCCCGATCATGTGCAGCCCGACTACCTCGTCGGTCGTGTCGTCGACCACCATCTTGTAGAGCGACCGCTCGTTGCGCCCGGCGAGAACATTCTTCATCGCTCGAAAGTCGCTCGTGTAGGTGCGGATGGTGCCAAGCCTGTTTCGCGCCTCGCCCTCGGTCAGCCCAACCGCCCCGATCGGAGGATGGCTGAACACCGCGCTCGGCACGCACCCGTAGTCGACCGTAGTCGGCTTGCCGCCGAACTCACTGTCGGCGAACGCCTGTCCCTCGCGGATCGCGACCGGGGTCAGCTGGATCCGGTTGGTGACGTCGCCGACCGCGAAGATCGACGGTACCGACGAGCGGTTGTCGGCCCCGACCTTCACCGCGCCGTGCGGGTCCAGCTCCACCCCGCACTCGGCGAGGCCCAGACCCTTGGTGTTGGGAGAGCGCCCGGTGGCGAACAGCACGGCGTCGGCCTCGATGTCGTCGCAGCCGGTCATCGTCAGCTTGAGCGAACCGTCCTCGCGCTTCTCGATCCGCTCGAACTTGCTGTTGAAACGGAAGTCGATCCCCTTCTTGATCGAGATCTGCAGCAGTCGGTCGACGATCTGCTGGTCGTAGCCGCGCAGCAGCGTGTCCGACCGGTTGACGATCGTCACGTGCGAACCGAACTGGTGGAAGATCCCCGCGAACTCGTTGGCGATGTAACCGCCGCCCGCGATCACCACCCGCCTCGGCAGCTCCTCCAGATGGAAAACCTCGTTGGAGCTGATCGCATGCTCGATCCCCTCGATCGCCGGCAGGACCGGCCACGAGCCGACCGCGATCAGGATCTTGCCGGCGGTCAGCGTCCGTCCCGAGGCGAGCTTGACCTGGTTCGGCCCGCTCACCGTCGCCCGCTCGAGGAATCGCTCGACCTTGTGGCTCTCGAGCGTGGAGGTGTAGGCGCCTTCCAGCCGGGTCACCTCGGCCTGCACCGCGTCGCGCAGCACCGGCCAGTTGAACTCGCACTTGGGCACGTCCCAGCCGAACATCGCCGCGTCGTTCAGATCCTCGGCGAAATGCGCACCGTAGACGAGCAGCTTCTTGGGCACGCAGCCGCGGATGACGCAGGTGCCGCCGACCTTGTACTCCTCGGCGATGGCGACACGGGCGCCGTGCGCCGCTGCCACCCGGCTCGCGCGCACCCCGCCCGAGCCCGCGCCGATGACGAACAGATCATAATCGAAATCGCTCATTTCTTCTCTCGTGCAAGCGGCTGGAGCCAGACGCGGTGATGGCCGAAGTCGGCGGTGACGATGAAATGCCGGAGGATCGAGGTCCCGATGTTGAGCTCGCCCGCATTGGGCAACGGGTCCACCTGCGCGGGGACGTCGCGGAAGGTCCTGCCGCCGATCCGCAGCTCCGCCAGGCTCACGCGCTCGCGGCTGATCCGGCCGCCGATCCCGCCGCCCTCGACCCGGCCGAGCCGCTTGGGCTTCAGGCGGTCGGCCATGGTGCGCGAGACCTTCACCTCGGTCCCATTGCCGAAGTCGAGTTCGGCCGCGGCGGACACGCCGTTGACGGTCACCGCCAGGGCCTCGATGCCCGCATGCGGGGTCAGCGCCTGGGCCACGCCACGCCCCGCTGCGCCGGGCACCAGCGCGCGGACGGTGCGCGCCGCGATGTTCACCTCGACGGGCGCGGCGTCGAACAGCTCGCGGCCGATCACGACTCGGGTCGGGTGCCCCACCAGCCAGCGGATGCTGCCGAGATCGACCAGGACGACGTCGAGCCTGGCCAGCCGCTGCCCGAGCGCCTCGACCGTCACCCCGGAGGCGAGATGCGCCGGCTGCGTTCCGCCCGCTCCCTTGATGGTCAGCGCCTCGCCCGGGGCGATAGCGGCGCGGGCGGCGAACAGCGGGTCGACCAGCGTCGCCTCGGCCCCGCTGTCGAGCAGCGCCTCGGTCTTAACCCCGTTGACCTTCGCGTCGATGAACAGCCGCCCGTTGACGAGTCGCAGCGGCTCGGCCGCAGCCGGTGTCGCCAGCGCCAGCGCCACGGACAGAACGGCGGACCTGGTCATCCCTGCCCTCCCTTGCGGGTCAGAGGCCGGCGCGCTCGATCAACGCCCGGGTCGACGGGTCGAAGCCGTCGCGGGTCTCGGGATCATCGATCGCGCGGGCCATCTCCTTGCCGAGTTCCACGCCATACTGGTCGAAGGGGTTGATCCCCAGCAGCACCGCCTCGGTAAAGGTCCGGTGCTCATGATAGGCAAGCAGCGCGCCGAGGCTGCGCGGCTCGAGGCGGGAGAGGAGGATCGTCGTCGACGGCCGGTCGCCGGGATAGTCGCGCGCGCCCTGCTCACTCTTCCGCCCCTTCATCAGCGCCGCCGCCTGCGCGAAGCAATTGAGCAGCAGCTCGCGATGGTGGGCCGGGTCCTGTCCGTCATCGGCCTCGACCGCGGCGACGAACTCGACCGGGACGAGATGCGTGCCCTGGTGGAGCAGCTGGAACACCGCGTGCTGCGCATCGGTCCCGACGCCGCCCCACACGACCGACCCGCTCGGCCGCCCGAGCGGAGCCCCGTCTGCGGTCACCGACTTGCCGTTCGACTCCATGCTGAGCTGCTGGACATAGCTGGTGAGCAGGCGCAGCCGATCGTCGTAGGCGAAGATGGCTCGGGTCTCGGCGCCGCGCTTCTGCGCATAGTAGAGATCACCGAAGGCGGCGAGCATGGGCGCGTTCTGCTCGGGCGGTGCGAGGCGGAAATGCTGGTCCATCTCCGCCGCCCCGTCGAGCAGGTCGGAAAAGGCGTCCACCCCGAGCGCCAGCGCGGCGCTGAAGCCCACCGCCGACCACAGCGAATAACGGCCGCCGACGCTTTCGCCGAACGGCAGCACCCGGGTCTCGTCGACCCCCCATTCGACCGCCTTGGCCGGCGCTGCCGTCACCGCGATGACCCGCCCATAGGGATCGGCGACATCGTTGGCGGTGAGCCACTCGAGCGCGCTCTCGGCGTTGCGCAGCGTTTCGGCGGTGGTGAAGGTCTTGCTGGCGACGACCACCAGCGTGGTCTGCGGGTCGAGGTTGCGCACCGCCTCGTCGAAGCTCTGCCCGTCGATGTTGGACAGCACCGAGACCCGGTAGCTTTCCTCCTCGCGGCCGAGCGCGTCGACCAGCAGCGCGGGCCCGAGCGCGGACCCGCCGATGCCGATGTGAAGCACGCCGGTCACGTCTCCGAATGCGCCGGCTTCAATCGCGTCGACCACCGCCCGCATCCGCGCGTGGCGCTGTCCGGCCAGCTCGACCGCCTGCTCCGATCCCTCGCCGCGCTCGGCCGGATGCTCGGCCGGCCGGCCTTCCGTTGGGTTGACGATCGCGCCGCTGAACAGCCGCTCGCGCGCCTCCTTGAACCCGGCCTGTTCCGCCAGGCGGACGAAGGCGGCCACGACCGCCTGGTCGAGGTGGGTCTTGGTGAAATCGAAGTGGAGCCCGGCGGCGTCGAACGCCATCCACCGAAGCCGCTGTCCGTCACCCTCGAACAGCGCCTCGAGCGGCTTGTCGGCGAGGGTCTCGAGGGCGGTCCAGTCGGTGCTCGGCATGGCGGGCTTCATACTCGCGGAGCCCGCAAAAGCCAGTCGAAAGCGCCGGGCGCACTTGACCTCGGCGCCGTCCGCCCGGAAGGAGACCGGCAATGACCGAGACCGTGACGCCCGCGGAGGCGCCGACCGCCACCCCAGAGCCCAAGGCCAGCAGCTGGAAGTCCCTCCTGACCTTCCTGGTGGCTGCCTGGGTGCTGCGCTGCCTGATCGTCGCGCCCTTCAGCATTCCCTCGGGCTCGATGCTGCCGGGCCTCTACATCGGCGACTATCTGCTCGTCGCCAAATGGCCCTACGGCTATTCGAAGAACAGCTTCCTGTTCGGCATTCCGCCGATCCCCGGCCGCCTGTTCAGCCACCTGCCGGAGCGCGGCGACGTGGTCGTCTTCATCGGACCGGAGGGCGAGGACGTGATCAAGCGGGTTGTCGGCCTCCCCGGCGACACAATCGCGACCCGCGACGGGCAGCTGATCCTCAACGATCGCCCGGTTGCGCGCCAGGCGATCCCCGATGTCCAGCTCCCCGTTTCGCCCAATACCCCGTGCCGACAGATCACCCCGGCCGGAGTCAGCATGTCGGTCCCGGCCGGGCAGCCCTGCGCCTTCCACGCCTATCGCGAGACGCTCCCCAACGGGCGGAGCTACGTGACTCTCGACCAGATCGACAATCCGCTCGCCGACGACTTCGGGCCGGTCCGCGTTCCCGCGGGCACCGTCTTCATGATGGGCGACAATCGCGACGACAGCGCGGACAGCCGCTTCGCGCCGGAGATGGGCGGGATGGGCTTCGTACCCGTCGAGAACCTGGTCGGGCGCGCGCTGATCAGCTTCTGGTCCACCGACGGCAGCGCCAGTTGGATCAACCCGATCAGCTGGTTCACCGCGCTCCGTCCCTCGCGCATGGGGCACGTCTACCGGTGAACGAGACGAGCGACTGGATCGCCGCCGAGTTCGGCTGGACCCCGCGCAAGCCGGCGCTGTTCGAGCGGGCGCTGAGCCACTCCAGCGCGGGCACCGACAGCTACGAGCGGCTTGAGTTCCTCGGCGACCGCGTGCTCGGCCTGTCGATCGCGGCCTGGCTGTTCGAACGCTTCCCCGACGAGCCCGAGGGCAAGATGAGCCGGCGCTACAACGCGCTGGTCGCGCGCGAGACCTGCGCCGACGTTGGCCGCGAAATCGGGCTCCCGGAGCGGATCATCCTCGGCAAGCAGGCCCGCGAAGACGGTGCGACGACCAGCGACAACGTCGTCGGCGACGTCGTCGAGGCACTGCTCGGGGCGGTCTATCTCGAAGGCGGAATCGGACCCGCCGAGGCGTTCATCCGCAAGGCCTGGGCCCCCTATCTCGACAGCCAGAAGCGGGCGCCGCTCCATCCCAAGTCGGCGCTCCAGGAGGCCGCCGCTGCACGCCAGCTCGCGACCCCGGTCTACGAGCTGGTCGCCCGCTTCGGCGCCCACCATGCCCCGACCTTCCGCGTCCGGGTCAGCATCAAGGATGCGGGCGAGGCCGAGGCCGAGGGCGCCAGCAAGCAGGACGCCGAAACGGCCGCGGCGACCGCGCTGCTCGGCAAGCTGCCCGCGCAGAAGGGATCCCGCCGTGGCTGAGCCGGGCACCCGAGCCGGTGTCGCCGCCGTTATTGGCGCGCCCAATGCCGGCAAGTCGACCCTGGTCAATGCGCTGGTCGGCCAGAAGGTCGCGATCGTCTCGGCCAAGGCGCAGACCACCCGCGCCCGGCTGATGGGCATCGCCATCGCGGACCAGGCCCAGATCCTGCTCGTCGACACCCCCGGCATCTTCGCCCCCAAGCGCCGGCTCGACCGGGCGATGGTCAAGGCCGCGTGGGAGGGCACGGAGGAAGCCGACGTCGTCCTGCTGGTGATCGACGCGGCGAGCGGCCTCAACGCCGCCGCCGAGCGGGTCGCGGCGAGCCTCGAGGGCCGCCCGGAGAAGCGTTTCGTCGTCCTCAACAAGACCGACATCGCCAAGAAGGAAAAGCTGCTCGGGCCCGCCGCCGCGCTCCACGACCGGCTGCAGCCCGACCGCGTCTTCATGATCAGCGCCGCGACCGGCGAAGGCGTCGCGGACTTGAAGCAGGCGCTCGCCCAGGCGATGCCGGAAGGGCCGTGGCTGTTCCCCGAGGACCAGCTGACCGACGCCACCGACCGGATGGTCGCGGCCGAGCTGACCCGCGAGCAGATCTACCACCAGCTCCATCAGGAGCTCCCCTATACGACCGCGGTCGAGACCGAGAAGTGGGAGGACCGCAAGGACGGCTCCGCGGTGATCCACCAGCAGATCCTGGTTGAGCGCGACAGCCAGAAGGCAATCGTCGTCGGCAAGGGCGGCAGCCGGCTGAAGGAAATCGGCGCCAAGGCCCGGGAGAGCATCGCCGAGCATCTCGGCCGCAAGGTCCACCTCTTCCTCCACGTCAAGGTCGCGCCCCGCTGGGCCGAAGACCGCGGCCTCTACCAGGAGATCGGGCTGGACTGGTCGGAGTAGAATTCCTCCCCTGAACTTGCTTCAGGGGAGCCAGGTGGTGGACGGGCCCTACCGGCGCCGCCTCACCCCCGCCCCCTCCAGCGCCGCGATCACCTCCGCGCGCCCGTTCTCCGGCAGCGCCCGCCACGGCACGATGAAGAACACCCGTCTGTCCTGGAACAGCATCAGCACCAGCCCGCCGTCCTGCCACGCATGGAAGCGGCGCCACGGCGTCCGCCATTGCCCGTCCTCGCCGCTGAGCGCCCCCGCCTCGCCGTCCCACCCGAACCGCCGCTCGATCGCCCAAACCGAGCTCTGCCGAAACACCCGGCGCTGCTGCGCGGGGGTCACCATCAGCGCCAGGAGGAACAGCAGCGCCAGCCCGATCGCCGCTCCCGTCGCGAGCGAGAGCAGCACCTCGCCCCAGCCTCCCCGGTCCAGCAGGAACAGCAGTCCGATCGTCACCGCCAGCAGCAGCGCGACCAGCCCGAGCCTGCGCAGCGCCGGCCGGACGAACGCCCTCTGCGCCGCGAGATAATCCTTTTCGCCGATCGTGTACGGCTCACTAGTTCCCACTCAGCATCTCCCCCACCCACGCCGGCACCAGCGCCGCCGCGCGCCCATAGCGCCGCTCGTCGAAGAACAGGCTGCCCTGGCTCGGCTCGAGGTTCATCTCCAGCGTCTCCGCCCCGACATAGCGCGCGGTCTGGACGAACCCCGCCGCCGGATAGACCGCGCCCGAGGTCCCGATCGACACGAACAAATCCGCATCCCGCAGCGCCGCGTCGATCCGCTCCATCTCGTAGGGCATTTCGCCGAACCACACGATGTCGGGCCGGACCGCGCCCTTTCGACCACACGACGGGCATTCCGCGCCCTCGCCCATCAGGCCGGCCCACCGAAAGCGCTCGCCGCACGCCGTGCACCAGCCCTGCATCAGCTCGCCATGCATGTGGAGCAGCCTTGTTGCCCCGGCGCGCTCGTGCAGGTCGTCGACATTCTGGGTGACGATCAGCAGTTCGCCCGACCACTCGGCGTCGAGCCGCGCCAGCGCCCGGTGCGCCGCGTTCGGCTCCACCGTGCCAAGCTTCGCCCGTCGCGCATCGTAGAAGTCGTGCACCAGGGCCGGGTCGCGGGCGTAGGCCTCAGGCGTGCAAACGTCCTCCACGCGATGCCCCTCCCACAAGCCATCGGGCCCGCGGAAGGTGGCAAGGCCGGACTCGGCCGAGATGCCGGCGCCGGTCAGGATGACGATGTTCCGGATGGTCATGGCCGCAGCCTAGCCCCGTGAATCGTGCATCGCCACTGCGGCGAGCGGACCCAAGCGCGCGCCGTGGCGTTGTCGCCCCGATCACTACCAGAGGGAAACCGATCATGCGTACCATCGTCCTGGCGATCGCCACCACCGCCCTGGCCGTCTCGGCTTGCAGCCGCAACGCCGACAACTCGGCCAACGCCGACATGAACGCGACCAGCACCACCACGACCACGACCGACAACATGACCGTCGACCAGAACGGCATGATGGGCACCAACGGCGCGATGGGCGCGAACGGCGCAATGGGCGCGAACGGCTCGATGGGCGCGAACGGTTCGATGGACGCCGGCATGAACGCGACCGGCGGCGCCGACGGCAACATGGCGACCAACTCGGCGACCGAGAACGCGATGAAGCAGAAGGACCTCAACACCCACGATCGCGACACCAACCTCGCCAACGGGATGTAGGCCTCAGGCCCATCTTGGAATTCGACGGGGAGCGCTCGCCAGCCGGCGGGCGCTCCTTTCGTTTGAGGGTACCCCGACGCCTCAGGCGCCGGCTTCGATCGCGTAGACGTGCCGCGAGATGAGCGCGTTGCCGGACTTCCTCAAGTCGTCGAACAGGGTGCTCAGCTCGAACATGGCGAACAGGACCAGCATGTAGAAAGACATCGGCCGGGTCCGCTCGAAGCGGTCGAGCCAGCCGCTCACCGCGCCGGTCAGCGCGGGCAGCAGCAGGAAGGCACCGGTCGCGGAAATCCCGATCAGCGCGCCGACCAGTGCGTCGGACGGATAGTGGAAGCCGCCGTAGAGCTTGTTCACGAGATCGACGAGAAGAACCCAGGCGAAGGCCGCGAGCCCCCACCAGCGCGAGCCGGCGAAGATCGCGAGCGCCAGCGCGCAGGCCAGGCCGATCGTGTCGCTCGGGAAGGAGCTGGCATCGGGCCCGAACGGGCCGAAGATGTGGAACTCGTACAATCCCGTCTGCGCGGGGCGAAGTCGCGGCGGGGCGACATGCTGCAGCAGGTGCGTCAGCAACATGGTCAGCGTGGCCCCCAGCGCACCCGCGATGACGGCGCGGCGGATCCGCTCGTTGCGCGATTGCGCGAACCACATCGCGACGAGGATCAGGACCAGGGGGAAGACCTTGAAGGTCTTGAGCGCGAAGATGAAGCCGAAGATGCGATCGGCCAGAACGCTGTGGTTGTTCAGCTCGCTGAAGAACCGCGCCGCCGCCGCGTCGAACCTGACTACGCCGTACATCAAGCGAAGATTGCTTAAACATGCGTTTATAGCAATGAGCAGACAAACCGTTAATTCATCAAACTGTCATATTCAGCGCGGACCGCTCAGTCGCGTGACGTCGTCGATCATTTTGCTTCGGCGCTCCGCCCACCCTGCCGGGTCTGCTAAATGACAGGAATGGAAACCGTTTAGCGTCTAATCAGTTTACACGATTGTCAGCATCCACCATGCTGCCGGGATGAACCTGAACATGTTCCGCTACCCGATCGGCATACGCTCTGCCGACATCGACCACATGGGCCACGTCAACAACAGCGTCTATCTCACCTGGGTCCAGGACGCCGTCGTCCGCTACTGGGAGACCTTCGCCCCCGCCGAGGCGGTCAAGCGCCACTTGTGGGTCGCGCTCAAGCACGACATCGAGTTCAGGCGCCCGACCTTCCTCGACGATCTGGTCGTCGCCGATGTGGTCGCCGAGAAGGTCGAGGGCGCGCGCGCCTTCTTCACTACCGTGATCAAGCGCGGCGACCAGGTGCTGGCCGAGGTCAAGAGCGTCTGGTGCTGCCTCGACAGCGCCAGCCGCCGCCCCGCCCGCCTCGCCAAGGAAGTCGCGGCCCGCTTCTTCCAGGGGTGAGCGTCGGCCGCTCGCCCTAAAGCGTCGCGTGGACGGTCGCGACGCCCTTCATCACCGCCGCCATCCGCGCCGCGGCCTGGATCGTCTCCGGCTTCACCCCGTGCTGCAGCAGCTGCTTCTCGTGACTGTCGATGCACATGCCGCAGCCGTTCATCGCGCTGACCGCCAGGCTGTACAGCTCGAAGTCGGCCTTGTCGGTCCCGTGGGTCGCGATCGCGTTCATCCGCAGCCGCGCGGGCAGCCGGCCATATTCCTCGTTCGAGGCGAGGTGGACGAAGCGGTAGTAGACATTGTTCATCGCCATCACCGCCGCCGCCGACCGCGCCGCGTTGGCGACCTCCGACGATAGCTTGGGCGCGCACTCCGCTTCGGCCGCGGCGACCAACGGGCGATACCCCGACCCGTGCGCGCAGGCGAGCAGCAGCCCGTACTTGCGCTGGTCGCCAAGCAGCTGGTCGCTGAGCATCGAGCCGAGGTTGAGCCGCAGGTCCTTGGCGTAGTCGGGCAGCGTGTCGGCGAATTCCTTGAGCGAGTTCATCGGTGGCAATGCTCCAGTGCCGCGGCCGCTCGACCGGCGCGGGCAGGTTCGTGAGACGCGGGAGTACGGGGCGGCGCGCGGGCGCCGCCGCTCGGGAGGGGTTCTCCACAGGGGGGCTGACGAGAGAACCCCTCCACCGCCCGGCGATCGCCGGGCGGCAGCACCGCCGGTGTAGGGGAACCGGCGGCGTTTCGGCGATCAGGTCAGGCGGCGGGCTTCAGCACCTCGTCACCGGCCGACCAGTTGCATGGGCACAGCTCGTCGGTCTGCAGCGCGTCAAGCACGCGCAGCGTCTCCGCCGGGTTGCGACCGACGTTGAGGCCATTGACCGTGACGTGCTGGATGATGTTGTCGGGATCGACGATGAACGTCGCGCGGAACGCGACCTTCTCGCCCTGGTCGAGGATGCCGAGCGCCTCGGCCAGTTCCTTGCCCTGGTCGGCGATCCACGGGAAGTCGCAGGCAGCCAGCCGCTCGTCCGACTTGCGCCACGCGAAGTGGACGTGCGCGGTGTCGGTCGAGGCGCCGATCAGCTCGGCGTCGCGGTCGGCGAAGTCGCCCTTGAGCTCGCTGTAGCCGACGATCTCGGTCGGGCAGACGAAGGTAAAGTCCTTGGGCCAGAAGAACAGGATCTTCCACTTGCCGTTGGTCTGGGCAAGATCGATCGTCTCGCCCGCGGGCAGTGCGCCGGTGCCCTGCTGGACGGGAAGAGTAAGGCCGGGCAGCTTGTCGCCGACGGTCAGCATGTCAGTCTCCTGTAGGTGTTCGCTTACGCAATAGAAATGGTGCGGCGCAGCATCTAGATCGCTGGCGTTGATCGTTCAATCCGATTATGTCAATCAAATTGATCGTGTAAGCCGATGACCATCTATCTCCCCACACTGAAGCAGCTCCAGTATCTGGTCGCGCTGCGCGACCATGGGCACTTCGGTCGCGCGGCCGAGAGCTGCTTCGTCACCCAGTCGACCCTCTCCGCCGGCCTGCGCGAGCTCGAGACCCTGCTCGGCACCACCCTCGTCGAACGCACCCGCCGCGTCGTCCGCTTCACCCCGCTCGGGATCAAGGTCGCCGAGAAGGCCCGCCGCGTGCTACGGGAGACGGAGGAGCTCGCCGACCTCGCCCAGGCGGAGAGCCAGCCGCTCACCGGCACGCTGCACATGGGCGTCATTCCCACCATCGCCCCGTTCATGCTCCCCGTCCTCCTGCCCCGGCTGCGGCGGCAGTGGCCCGAACTCAAGCTCCACCTGCGCGAGGAAACCAGCCAGGCCGCCTGCGATGCGCTTCACCGCGGCCAGCTCGACTGCGTCCTCCTCGCCATGCCCTACTCGTGCGGCGACGTGGATCGCGCCGACCTGTTCGACGACGACCTGCTGCTCGCCTATCCTGAGGGCGAAGCCCCGGCCCAGCCGCAGATCGCCGCCGGCGCCATCGACCCGGAGCGGCTGCTGCTGCTCGAGGACGGCCATTGCCTCAAGGAACATGCGCTGGCGGTGTGCAACCGGCCCGACCTCCGGACCGGCTCGACCATGCTCGGCACCTCGCTGCACACGCTCGTCCAGATGGTCGACAACGGCCTCGGCATGACCTTCGTGCCCGAAATGGCGGTGACCGCCGGCATCCTGAACGGCACCAGCATCAAGGTTCGGGCGCTCGAGACCGCGGAGCGCAGCCGCCACATCGCCCTCGTCTGGCGCCGCGGCAGCCCGCGCGCCGAGGAGTTCCGGATGCTCGCCGACGCGCTGCGCGAGATCCGCGCGGCCCTCGCTAGTCCAGCCCCAGCAGCCAGCGCGCGTAGTTGACCGGAACGACGCTCGCGCCCGGCAGGTCGCGGACGAGCTCGGAGCGGTGCGCCATCATCCATTCCAGGCAGCCGGCGCGGCTGTCGAACACCAGCCGCGCCTGGCGCGAGGTGCTGCCGTCATCGGGGTCGACCAGGTAGCGCGCGCCCTTTCGGCAGCCGGGCGCGCCGCTCCAGTCGCGGCATGGCGCGGTCACTGCCGCAACCCAGTAGACGTGGGTGGGATCGAGCCGGTCGACGGGCGCAAGCTGGATCATGCCATCACTCGGGAGCAGGCGGGAGACCGCCGTTTCAACGCCCAAGCGAGCCGATCGCTCCGCCGCGCCCGCCGCGGCGTCATGGCCTAGAGCTGGCCTTCGAGCCAATCCTGGATCTGGCCGCGCGGGGCAGCGCCGACCTTCTGCGCGACCGGCTGGCCGCCCTTGAACAGCAGCATCGTCGGGATGCCGCGGACCCCGTAGCGGCCCGGCGTGTCGGGGTTCTCGTCGATGTTGATCTTGGCGATCGTCACCTTCTCGCCGAGCTGCCCGCTGATCTCCTCCAGCGCGGGGGCGATCATCCGGCACGGGCCGCACCATTCCGCCCAGAAGTCGACGAGCACCGGCTTGTCGGAACCGAGCACGTCGGTGGCGAAGCTCTGGTCGGTGACGGTCTTGGTGGCCATGGGAAACTTACTCCTCGAATCGCTTTCCCCGGATATGGGGCCGCGTGCCGGCCGTCTCAACCCGCGAGCGGGATCAGCGCCGGCCCGGCGGTATAGAGCAGCGCCGGCTCGATCCTCCGCCCGGGGAAGATCACCGCCAGCGCCTCGGCATAGGCGCTCATCTGTCGCCGGTGTGCCTCGGGGATGTCGCCGGCAGAGCGCGGGACCGAGCGGCCGGTCTTGTAGTCGATCAGGCGAACCCGTCCTTCCTCCACCAGCAGCCGGTCGACCGTGCCCGCGATCACCCGCCCGTCGGGCAGCGTCGCGGCGATCGGCGCCTCGGCCAGCGCCTCGCCCGCGAACAGCTCGGCGAAGCGGCCGTCCTCGATCACGCCGCAGGCCGCCTCCACCATCTCGCTCCGGACCGTCGCGTCCATCACGCCCGCCGACCGCTCCAGCCAGTGCAGGGCCGCCGCTCGCCGCCGGTCCGGGGCGAGTTCGGGCAGCCGCTCGAACAGCGCATGGAGCAAAGTCCCACGCCGGGCCGCGTCGCGCAGCTCTGGCGATGGCGGCGGTGCCGCCTCCTGGTCCACGCCCAGCGAGGAGGGCGCGAGCGGCCGCGGCGGCCTCGCTTCGGGCGGTGCCGGCGCGTGCAGCCAGGCCGGCAGCTCCGGCGCGGCGAGCTCGGGTCGCGAGGGCCGCGGCCGCACCCGCTGCTCGGGCACCTGCCCGCGGTAGACCAGCCGCTCGCCCCACCGCTCGTCGGGAACCGCCTCGGCGCCCAGGGCCTCCAGCGCGATCCGCACCCGCGGGTGCCAGCAGTCCTCGGTCAGCGCCCGCCGCCGCTTGACCCCGGCCACCACCAGCCGCTCCTCCGCCCGGGTCAGCCCGACGTAGAGCAGGCGAAAATGCTCCTCGAGGTCGCGCACCTCCTGGTCGCTCATCACCTCGTCGAACGGCGAGATCCGCTCCGGCTTGCGCGGGCGGACGACCGGGACCCGCCGACCGTCGACCGGGACCGCGATCGGCGCGGTCCGGTCACCCAGTTCGCTCGGGTCCGCGGTCGCGTCGGCGAGGATCACCAGCGGCGCCTCCAGCCCCTTCGACCCGTGCACCGTCATCACCCGCACCGCATTCACCGGCGCGGACGGATCGCGCTTCACCTCGACGTCGCCGCTCGCGAACCAGGCGAGGAAGCGGTCGAGCGACGGCAGCTCCTGCCGCTCGAAGTCGTGCGTCGCCGCGACCAGCTCATCGATCGGGTCGCGCGCCGCGGGGCCGAGCCGCTCCAGCAGCTTGCGCCGGCCCTGCATCGGCCCCGACAGGATCGTCTCCAGGAACCGCGCCGGGGTCGTGTAATCGGCCATGTTGAGGAGCCCGGTCAGCACCTCCCGCTCGGCGGCGAAATTGGCGGCTTCGCGCAGCGAGTCCCACAGCGTTCCCGACCGCCCATGCGCAACCTCATAGAGCCGCTCCTGGCTCATCCCCAGCAATGGCGAGACCAGCAAATTGGCGAGGTTCAGGTCGTCGCGCGGCTGAACCGCGAAGCCGATCGCCGCGATCAGGTCCTGCACTGCCAGCGGCCGCGACAGGTGCAGCCGATCGATCCCCGCCACCGGCACGCCTTCCGCGAACAGCCGCGCCACCAGCAGCGAGGCGAACTCGCCGCGGCTGCGGACGAGCACGAGAATGTCGCCGGCGGCGAGCGGCCGCTGCGTCGCCGCGAGCACCGGTGCCTCGTCGAGCCAGGCGCGGATCTGCTGCGCCAGGGCCGTCGCGAAATGCCGCTGCGGCTCGTCGATCCAGCCCTCCTCCGCCTCGTCGCCCTCCTCGCCCCCGGCCAGTTCGAACGGCCGCCACAGCTCGACCACCCCGGGCCGCTCGTCGTGGAAGGCGACATGCGGCTCGGGCGCGCGCTCGAGCCCCATTGGCTGCGGCCCCATCCCCTCGATCACCTTGTCGACCAGCTCGAGCACCGCCGGCGCCGAGCGGAAGCTGGCGGTAATCGCGAGGTCGCGGAACTCGACGGCCCGCTCGTCGCTGCCGCGTGCCGCCTCCTCGAGCAACCGCGAGCGTTCGCGCACCGTCTCCCGCATCCGGCTGAACTCGCGCGGGTCGGTGCCCTGGAAGCCGAAGATCGCCTGCTTGAAGTCGCCGACCATGAACAGGGTCCGCACCCCGGCGCCGGCCCCCGCCCCGGCGAAATATTCCTCGGCCAGCGCGTCGACGATTGCCCACTGGTCAGCGTTGGTGTCCTGCGCCTCGTCGACCAGGATATGGTCGGTCTGGCGGTCGAGCTTGTAGCGCACCCACTCGCCCATCCCCGGCGTCGCGAACAACCGGCGGGTCCAGGCGATCAGATCGTCGAAGTCGGCCACTCCCGCCTGCCGCTTGGCCTTTTCGTAGGCCGCCGCGAAGGCCGCGCCGGCGCGCAGCCCCGCCGCCACGTCGCGCGCGAAGGCGAGGCCGCGCTGCGCCCGCAGCAGCTCGCCGACCGCCGACCCGAGCTCCGAGCAGAGCGAGGGATAATGCTGGCAGATCTTGGCCAGGCCGGCCGCCACCTTGCGCTCGCTCCCGTCGCGGGTGAGCGCCAGCAGCGCCAGCTCGTCGAGCGTCGCGGCGCGCGCCTCGGGCGAGCGGGCGAGCCATGCCTCCGCCCCGTCCGCCGCTCCCGCCCCGGTGCTGGTCCCCCAGGCGCGGTTGGCCTCGATCATCTCGCGGACCAGCCCGCAGTCGAATTGCTCGTCGGCGCAGAGGCCCGCCAGCCATTCCTCGCTGGCATCCTCCGGAAGTCCCATCGCCCCGAAGATCCGGGCCGTGATCCCGTCCCGCGGCCCCAGCGCCTCGAGTGCCTCCGCGCTGTGCGCGCAGCGCACGAGGTAGCGCTCGGCCGCCGTCTCGCCGACCCGGCTGCTCAGCGCCTGGACGTCGGCGATCAGCCCGGTGTCGCCGTTCCGCTCGGCGTCGGCGATCAGCGCGGCCAGCGTCTGACGGACCAGCAGCTGCTCCTCGCGCCCTTCGACCGGGCGGAAGCCTGGGGCGATCCCCGCCTCGGCCGGGAAGGCAGCGAGCAAGGTCTGCGCGAAGCTGTGGATGGTCTGGATGCGCAGCCCGCCCGGCGCCTCGAGCACCCGCGCGAACAGCCGGCGCGCGTTCTGAAGCGTCGCCGGATCCGTCGCCTCGCCGAGCGCGAACAGGTCCTTGCGCAGGTCGGCGTCTTTCAGCCGCACCCAGTGTGCGAGCCGCTCGCCGATGCGGTTGGCCATCTCCGCCGCGCCCGCCTTGGTGAAGGTCAGGCAGAGGATCGTCTCGGGCCTGACCCCACCCAGCAGCATCCGCAGCACGCGGGCGGTCAACACCTGCGTCTTGCCGGTGCCGGCGGAGGCCGACAGCGTCGCATGGACCCGCGGGTCGGCGGCCAGGCTCTGGTTGGGGCTTAAGCGGTGCAGGGCCTTGAAACGACGCGCCATCGCCGCGAGAGATAGCAAGCCGTCCGGGCCGGCGCTATGGCAGGGTTAAACAGGATCAACCATCAGGATCGACCATGGCCGACGACCAGGACAACAACGAGACGAAGAAGGACCATGGGCCGTTCAAGGCCGGCGTCGCGATCGGGATCGGCTCGGCGGCGATCGTCGCCGCGCTGCTCTACGCGCGCTCGACCACCAGGGGCGGCAAGGGGCGCAAGAAGGGCTGAGCGCCCCTATTCGCGCCCATACCACTCCTCCAACCGCATCAGCTGGTCATAGTCGCCCCACGGCGCATAGGCCGGATTGAGCTTGGCGGTGAACTCGTCGTCCCCGGTCAGCCAGCGCGCGGCTGCCGCGGTGAAGTGGCGCTCGGCAGCCTCGAGGAAGGCTTCGGGCTCGCCGCCGTCGGCCTTGGCGAGATAGCCAAAGCGGCGGGTCCGCTGGTCCCGCGCCAATGACCAATATTCATGCGCTTCCGGCTCGCCGGCCACCGTTCGGAACCCGCCGGCGCGGGCGATCAGCCCGAGCAACCCGAGCTGCAGCGCCATGCCCTCCTCGATCGCCTTCCTGGTCGGCGGCCGCCCGGTCTTGTAGTCGATGATCGCGACCCGCCCGTCGGCCAGCCGGTCGAGCCGGTCGACCTTGCCCTTGAGCGTCACCCCGGCGAGCTCGGTGCCGCCCTCGATCTCCGCCGCCGCCGGCCGGCGACCGTCCGCCCGGTTCCTTCGCTCCTCGCCCGCGATCCAGTCGATCGCCTCCAGCAGCCGTGGCTGCCACAGCGCGCGCAGCATCGGGTGGATCGCCTCGCCAGCCACCAGCGCCCGGGCGCGGTCGAGCAGCGTGTCGGGCTCGCAATCGTCGTCGCGCAGCCACTCCTCCAGCACCTGGTGTACCGCGCTGCCCTTCCACTGCGCCGTGTGGTCGGCATCGACCGGGTCGAGCGCGCGCAGGCGCAGCATCGCCTTGGCATAGAAGGCATAGGGGTCGGCTTTAAGCCGGTCGACGTCGGTCACGTAGATCGTCCGCGGCCGGTCCTCGACCGGCGGACGCGGGCGCGGGCGCCCGACCGGGTTGACCGCAGCCGGCGCGTCGATCGCGCTCGCCAGCCGCTCGAGCCGGACATCGCGGGCGAGACCGCCGGTCATCGCCATCAGCCGCAGCCACAGCCGCGAGGCGACCGCCGGGCCCTTCGCATCGCGGCGGGCGCGGGTCAGCAGCACCTTGGGCGCGCCCAGCGCCGAGGCGAAGTCGTGCGCGGCGAGCCCCACTCGAAAGTCGAGCCCGGGGAGGCCGAGCGTGCGCCGGATCCGCGGCGCCAGCCAGGGGTCGGGCTGGGGCAGCGCCGGCCATGTCCCCTCGTTGAGCCCGGCGAGGATCATCAGGTCGGCCTGCACCTGCCGCGCCTCGAGCAGGCCGAGGATCTGGATCCGCGGATGACCGCCGAAGGGCGGACGCACCGCGCGGGCATCGAGCAGCTGGCGGAGGATCGGCAGCGCGTCGGCAGGGTCGAGCCACAGCGCGGCGCTCCCCTCGCCCTCCTCGATTTCTCCGAGCAGCTCGGCCGCGGCGCGACCCGCCGGTCCGCTCCATGCCGCCTCGCCGGCCAGCACCCCGGCCACTTCGCGCAGGTCGCGGGCGAGCTGCTGAAGCGTGGTGGAGCCCGCCAGCAGCGCGGCGACCCGGGCGACGAGAGGCCGTAGCTGGCGCCACGCCCGCCCGCATTCGCGGTGCCGGCGCTCGGCCGCCTTCTCGCCGCAGTGTCGATCCAGCCCGTCGAGCCCCTCCGGCGGCCGCGGGCCGCGCAGCGCAAGGTCGAGGTGGCGGGTCGCGTCCAGCCACTCCTGCCGGTCCGCCCCGGCCTGCACCAGCGGATGCTTGAGCAGCGCGAGCAGCGCCACCGGCGCCAGACGCTCCGCCGCCGCCGCGACGATCGCCAGCAGCAGGCTTCCCGGCGGCGACTGAGCGAGCGGCTGGCCCGCGCTGTCGTCAGCCTGGATCCCCCAGCGGCCGAGCAGCGCCGAGACCCGCGCCGCGATCATCCGGTCGGGGGTGACCAGTGCCGCGGTCCGGCCCGGCTCCTCCAGCGCCTCGCGCAGCGCGATGGCGATCGCCTGCGCCTCCGCCGCCGGGTCGGCCAGCTCGGCATGGCGAACGCCGCTCAGCCGCCGTTCCGGGGGCGGCAGCCGCTCCCACTTGTCGGAAAAGTCGGCCGCGGTCATCGCATTGGCGATCGCCCGGCCGCGCACCGCTGGCGCGCTCGCCCGCCCCGCCCCGCGCCATTCCACGACCTCGTCGCGGGCGACCCCGATCCGCTCGAGCAGTCGCTTGAGGTGGAACTGCGGGTGGCTCTCCTCGCCCCGCCCCTGTTCGTCGGGGCCGAGCGCCTCCCATTCCTCGTCGGGCAGGGTCGCGGCGAGACTGAGCGCCGGCAGCACCACCGCCCCGCCTTCCATCCGCGCCACCCGCGCCAGCAGCGCCGCGACCGCCGGTGCGCTGGTCGTCACGCCCGCGGCGATGGTGAAGCCCGCCGGCGGCCGGTCGCGCCACCGCTGCGCGGTCGCCCGCAGCAGCCGGTTGCGCCGCTCGGCGAGATCGATCCGCCCGCGCCGCGCCAGCTCGGCCGGCCATTGCTCGATCAGCGCTTGCAGCCGGTCGAGCGAGAGCTGCCAGTGCCGCGCCAGCTCGGGTGCCTCGGCGACCGCATCGGCCAGCCGCGCCGCCGGCATCTCCTCGATCAGCAGCTGGTCGAGCGTTCGGGCGAGGTCCTCGGCCAGCCGCAGCGCCTCCGCCGCGGTGAGCTCCGCCCCACCCTGCCGCCGAAGCAGCGCTGCCAGCGCGAACAGCCGCTCGCCCGGATCGATCGCGGGCGGGACCGGCTCGCCCGGGTCCGCCGGGTCGAACGCGCCGCCGATGCGGTCGTCGAGTTCGGGATCGCCGATCGCGATCAGCCGCGGCAGCACCAGCCCGCCGCCGCTCGCCCGGACGAACGCCCCGGTCACCGTCCGCACCGCGCGATTGTTGGGGAGCAGCAGCCGCCCCCGGCCGAGGGTCAGCGGGTCGCGACCGTGGCGCGCGATGATCCCCGCCGCGAGCGCGTCGGCGAAGCTGCGATGGCCGGGAATGGTGAAGACGCTGGGGCGGACCGCCTCAGGCAAGGTCGAGCGCCTGCTCGGTCGCCTTGATCGCACCGGGCGTGCCGACGTCGAACCACAGTCCTTGGTGGACCGCGCCGAAGCAGCGCCCCTCGTCGATCGCCCGGTCCCACAGGATGTTGGTGCTGAACGGCCCGTCCGGCGCGTCGCGCAGCAGCCGCCTCGAGACAATCTGGATCCCGGTATAGACGAACGGCGCGACCTTGCTCCGGGTCCGCCGCCGGAGCCGTCCCTCGCAGTCCATGTGGAAGTCGCCCAGCCCCGAATGGTTGCCGGCCCGCGCCTGCGGCACCAGCAGGAGCAGCGCGTCCATCCGCGCCCCGTCCCAGTGGCTGGCGAGCAGCTTCAGCGTGTCGGTCGGCCCGTCCACCCAGAAATTGTCGCTGTTGATCGCGAAGAAGGGATCCTCGTCGATCATCGGCAGCGCCTTGACCAGCCCGCCACCGGTTTCCAGCAGCAGCTCGCGCTCGTCGCTGACCTGCACCTCCAGCCCGCCCGACCGCGCCTTGAGGTGCGCCTCGAGGCTGTCGGCGAGATAATGGACGTTGACCACCACCTTGGCGATCCCCGCCGCCCGCAGCCGGTCGAGGACATGGTCGAGCAGCGCTTGCCCGGCGAGCTCGACCAGCGGCTTGGGGCGGGTCGCGGTCAGCGGCCGCATCCGCTTGCCGAGCCCGGCAGCCATCACCATCGCGGTCCGCGGCACCGCCGCCTTGACCTCGGGACGGAGCGAAAGTGTGCGGGTCTGGCTCATGCCGCCACCTCCGCCCACGCCGCGGCGCGGTGGACCGGGTCGACATGCGCGTCGAACCAGTCGCGCACCGGCTCCAGCCCGGGCTTCGCGAGGTCGCGTTCTAGCAGTCCCCACATGCGCGGCTGGAAGCGTCGGTAGCCGGGCTTTCCGTCGCGCTTCCACAGCCGGCAGAAGACGCCGAGGATCCGCGTGTTGCGCTGCGCGGCGAGTGCCCAGTATGCATGCTCGAACCGCCCGTTGGCGCCGGTCGCCTCGACGTAGCGGTCGATCATCGCCCGCTCGATGTCCGGCGAGACGTCGCGCCGCGCATCCTCCAATACCGAGGCGAGGTCATACGCCGGGTGCCCGGCGAGCGCGTCCTGGAAGTCGAGCAGCCCGAGGTGGCGAACCCCCTCGTGCCCGCCGACCAGCATGATGTTCTCGGCATGATAGTCGCGCAGCACCGTGACCGGGCCGAGCCCGTCGCCGGCGACCGGCGCAAGGACCGCCTCCCACGCGGCGCGATAGGTGTCGGGGTCGAGCTCGAGCCCAACGGCGGGGCCGTACCAGTCGGGGAACAGCCTCAGCTCTTCGAGCCACTGCTCGAGCCCGTGCGGCCTGAGGCCAGCCATCGGCGGATGCGCGTGGAGATGGACCAGCACGTCGGTCGCCGCCGCGTAGAGCTCCGCCTCGCGGTGCGGCGCCTCGTCGAGCGTCTCGCGCAGCCGGACGTCGCCGAGATCGGACAGCAGCAGCATTCCTTGCTCGAGGTCGCGGGCGAGGATCGCCGGCGGGGTCAGCCCCACTCCGCTCAGCCAGTCGGCCACCGCGACGAACGGGCGCGGGTCCTCGTGCGGCGGCGGCGCGTCCATCAGCACCGCCTGCTCGCCCTCGCGGAACACGCGGAAGTAGCGGCGGAAGCTGGCGTCGCCCGCCAGCGGCTCGATCTTGGCGTCGTGCCAGCCGTTCGCGGACAGGAACGCATGCGCCCCTTCGGGCGGACTCATCGGGGCGGCCATCGGTCCTCCCATGACGCAGGCGGTTCGGCTGTCAAGCGCCGGGCGCCGCCCTCGCCGAAGGCGAGCGACAGGCGGAGCGCTTGCCGCCACGCACCGCTTCCCGCGCGCGACGGCCACTCGACCAGCAGCGCCCCGTCCTCCAGCGCGGAGTCGAGCCCCAGCTCCTCCAGCTCGTCCGGATCTTCCAGCCGGTAGAGGTCGGCGTGCCAGATCGGCAGCGGCAGATGCTCGTAGGGCTGGACGATCGCGAAGGTTGGGCTCGGCACCTCCCCGTCGTGCCCGGCGCCGGCCAGGATCGCCCGCGCCAGCGCCGTCTTGCCGACCCCGAGCGGGCCTTCCAGCGCGACCACGTCACCCGGCCGGAGCAGCCCGGCGATGGCGCGCCCCAGCGCGGCCGTGGCCGCCTCGTCGGCGAGGATCATCGCCGCCCGCGCGGGATGGTCAGCGTCACCGCCGTTCCCTGCCCCGGCGCGGACACCAGTTCGACCCCGCCGCCGTGCGCCTCGATGAACTGGCGGGTCAGCGGCAGCCCGAGCCCGAGCGCCGCCTCGCCATGGGTGCCGCCGATCCGGGTGAAGCGGTCGAATACCCGCTTCTGGTCCTCCGGCGCGATGCCCGGGCCGTTGTCGACGATGGTGACGATCGCCTCATGGTCGTTGCCGGCAGCCTCGAACGTCACGCTGCCGCCCTCGTCGGTGTAGGTGATCGCGTTGCCGAGCACATGCTCGAACACCTCGCGCAGCCGGCGGCTATCGCCGATCACCGCCCCGGCGCTCGGCTGGATGATCGTCTTGAAGCTGAGCTGGCGCGCGGTCGCGCCGGACTGCAGCCCCTCCGCGACCATCCGGCACAGCCCGCCGAGGTCGATCCGGTCGCGTTCGAGCGCGACCCCGTGGCGGTCGCCCTGGGTCAGGTCGAGCACGTCGTCGATCAGCCGCGACAGCCGCGCCACCGCCTCGAGGATGGCATGGACATAATCGGCCGCCGCCGGCGTCAGCCCGCCCGCATAGCCGCCCGCCAGCATCTCGGCGAAGCCGCCGATCGAGGTCAGCGGGGTGCGCAGCTCGTAGCTCATGTTGGCGACGAAGTCGGTCTTAACCCGGTCCGCCTGCTCCAGCGCGGTCGCCCGCTCGCGCAGCGCGCTCTCGATCCGCGCGCTGTCGGTCACGTCGATCATCGTCAGCAGCGCGTTGCCGTCCGGCAGCGGGACCGCGGCGAAGTCGAAGTTGCGCCCGTCGGCCATGTTGATCCGTCCGCCGCCCTGGCGCCGCTCGGTCGTCGCGGCACGGATCAGCTCGCGCAGCTGCGCCGCCGCGGTCGGGTTGACCAGCCGGCGTGCCATGGCGGGCACCAGCTCGTCGACCCGCGGATGCTCGGCGAGCCAGCTTTCATCGAGGTCCCACACGCTGCCAAAGCGGTTGTTCCAGAGATAGAGCCGCCCGTCCGCCGCGAACACGCTGATCGCCTCGAACAGATTGTCGAAGGTCGCGGTGCGGACCCGCAGCAGCGTGTCGCGCGCCGACGCCAGCCGGACCTGCTCGGTGCGGTCCTCGAGTATGAGCCGAAGTCCGCCGTCGGGCAGCGGCTGGCCGACGACACGGATATGGTCGCCGTTGGCGAGGATCCATTCCTCCTCCAACGCTTCCTCGGTCGCGGTGAACCAGGCTCGCCGTTCGCCCTTCCACAAAGGGAAGTCGCGGGTCTCGGGCAGCCGGTTGCTCTCGCGCATCCGCTCCAGCACGCGGTCGAACTCGGGCGCGTCGTTGAGCCACTCGGGCTCGATCCGCGCCATGATCGCGAACGGCTGGTTGAAGAAGGACAGGGTCCGGTCGGCCTCGAACTGGGCGACGCCGGCGGTCAGCCGGTCGGCCAGTTCGCGCTGCGATTCGATGTGGCGGCCAAGCTCGAAGCGGGCGTCCTCCAGGTCCTGGATGTCGATCGCGAAGCCGGCCACCGCGCCGGTCGGCAGCGGCACGTCGACCACCTTCATCATCCGCCGCTCGCCGCCGATCGTCGCCGGCTGGCTGCGGGTGAAGCTGTGGCGATGCTCGAGCGCCGCCTTGGCCGCCGCGCGCGGGCTGTCGTCGTCGGGCGAATCGATGAGCTCCGCGCCGCGCTGGATGACGTCCGCGGCGTCGCGCCCCTCGACCGCCGCGACATAGGCGCTGTTGACGAGGCCGAGGCGGAGGTCGGCGGCGCGATACCACATCGGGAACGGCGCGCTCTCGATCAGGTGGGTGAGGCTTTCCAGCGCCGCCTCGGTCTGGCGCAGCCGGGCCCCGAGCGCGAGTTTCTCGCTTTCGGCGCTGGTCGCGTCGCCCAGCCAGAGGAGGAGCGTGCCCGGCTCGGCCGGGGACGGTGCGGGCGCGCCACGGACGTCCATGACCCGGCGCGAGCCGGCAAGGCGGACGGTGCGCTCGAAGCGCCCCCCGCTGAGCGCGCTCGCGGCGACGTCGTCGGCCAGCGCGGCGAGGTCCTCCGCCTCGATTCCGCATTCACCCTGCGACAGGTCGGAGAGGCGGGCCACGCCAGACCCGTCGAGCCCGAGTTCGGCGGCAAGCCGCGGCTCGAGCCGGATCGCGCCGTCACGGCCGACCTCGACCGGGCGGACGGGCGCCGCGGCGAGCACCGCGCCGAGCGAGCGCAGCGTGGCGATCAGCCGGTTCGCCCGCCGCAGCTGCGCCGCCGCCCGCACCGACAGGGCGACCGCGACGGCAACCCACACGGCCGCCACCCCTCCAATCACCCACATCATGACCAGCCGGTCCCCCGCCTCATGTCACTGTCATAGAAGGCAAGCGGCGCCGGGTTGAAGCGAAAAGAGCGGCCATTGTCGTGGCCGCGGTGCAACGCCGCGAGGCGGTGGCCCGGCCATGACGAGCGCAACGGCGACACGGCTTGACACTTACGCACAGCTTACAGCAGAGGAGCCGCCAGGGAATCGCCCGCCGGCCGGCGGGTCACTTCACCAGCCTAAAAAACGGCTCTCGCTCCATGTTAATGAAGCGGGCTGTTTATGCTTGTTTATCGAGCAACAACTTACGTGATAATAATGTTACAGCGGGGTCCAAAATCCCGTCGAAGTTGTTCAATCCATTGCGGTTCGTGCGCGTCTCGGGAAATCAGCCCACCTCCAAAGAACTCCATGGGTGGGCTTCAAGTGAAATATCGTACAATCCTCAGCGCGACCGCGCTGCAGACGGGTGCACTGCTCCTTTTCGCATCGGGCGCCGCTGCGGCGGTCCAGCCGGTTCCGGCTCCGCCGGCCCCACCGGCCGGTCCCAGCGACACCACCAACTCGACCAATCCCGCGGACGTAATCCCGGTCACCAAGGCCGACGAGGGCACCGCCTCGCGCTCCGACCAGTCGATCACCGTAACCGGCTCGCGCATCCGTCGTCCCAACCTCGAATCGCCGATCCCGGTCACCTCGATCGCGGGTGAGCAGGTGTTCCAGCGCGGCCAGACCAACATAGGCGACGCGCTCAACGACCTGCCGCAGCTGCGCAGCACCTTCGCGCAGCAGAACCCGGGCCTGGGCATCGGCATCGCCGGCCTCAACCTGCTCGACCTTCGCGGTCTCGGCACCGCCCGCACCCTCGTGCTGGTGAACGGCCGTCGCCATGTCGCCGCCGACATCCTCAACAACGCCGTCTCGCCGGACGTCAACACGATCCCGAACGATCTCGTCGAGCGCGTCGACATCGTCACCGGCTCGAACTCGGCGGTCTATGGTTCGGACGCCATCGCGGGCGTGGTCAACTTCGTCCTGAAGCGCGACTACAACGGCCTGCAGCTGCGCGGCCAGGGTGCGCTCGCCGGCGCCAACTTCGGCGGCAACTACTATACCTCGGCGCTGTTCGGTAAGAACTTCGCTGACGGTCGCGGCAACATCACCCTGCACGGCGAATATTCCGACCAGAAGCGCATCTTCGGTTCGGAAATCCCGTGGTTCCGCCGGGTCGACGGCCTCGGCGTCATCGACGTCGACACCGCCGGTCTGCCCAACGGCAGCGACGGCTTCCCGGACCGCACCTTGGTCCGCGACATCCGCCAGACCAGCATCAGCTATCTCGGCCTCGTCCCGATCACGCAGTCGGCGGCGAACCCGCGCTGCGGCACCGGCCTGGCCGCGACCAACGGCCCGTCGGGCACCACCGGCGGCCTGCCGTACAACTGCACCTACCTGTTCACGCCGGACGGACGTCTGGTCCAGCAGACCGGCACCCGCTACAGCACCGGCATCATCGGCGGCATCCTGGGCGGCAACGGCACCACGGGCCGCGAAGGTCAGCAGCTGTCGGTCCTGCCGTCGCTCAACCGCGTCAACTTCAACATGCTGGCGCACTATACCGTCAGCGACGCGTTCGAGCCGTTCATCGAAGCCAAGTGGAACCGCGTGAATGCGCTCGGCAACAACGCCGGCCCGTCGTTCATCCAGGGCACGTTCGGCCAGTTCGACATCCGCGAGCGGGTTCGTCTCGACAATCCGTTCCTGAACCCTGCCGACCGCACCACAATCGCCAACGCGATCCTCGCCTCGGGCTGCAACACCAGCCTGACCGCGGCCTGCTCGGCGACCCGCACCACGCTGAGTGGCCAGGGCATCGGCGGCGCGCTCAACGCGGCGGACATCACGGCGATCAACGCCGGGACGTATCGCTTCGTCGACGCCCGCACGCTGCTCGACGCTGGCATCCGCGACGAGAAGTTCCGTCGTGACACCTACCGCATCGTGCTCGGCGCGCGCGGTACGTTCAACAACGACTGGCACTACGAACTGTCGGGCAACTACGGCAAATTCAAGCAGGACACGACGACCTACGGCTACCTCGATCGCCAGCGCTTCCTGCTGTCGCTCGACTCCGGTCGCAATCCGGCCACTGGCCAGATCCAGTGCCGCTCGCAGTATGATCCGGCCTCGGCGACCGCGTTCACCCGTGGTCTTTCCCCGGACCAGATCGCCCAGGAGCAGGCGAAGCTGGCGGCCGACATCGCGGCCTGCACGCCCTACAATCCGTTCGGCGCAGGCAACAACGCCGCCGCGGTCAACTATTTCTCGTACAACGCCCATACCAAGGCGAGCCTGACCCAGCTGGACTTCCTCGGCACCCTCTCGGGTGACTCGAGCCAGCTGTTCGAGCTGCCGGGCGGACCGATCGGCTTCTCGATCGGTGCCGAATATCGTCGTGAGCGCGCGCGCTACAAGGACGATCCGTTCGTCGAGACCGGCCTGACCAACGCGGTCGTGATCGGCGAGTTCGATCCGCCGACCTTCGCGGTCAAGGAAGCGTTCGGCGAAATCAACGTGCCGATCCTGAAGGATCGTCCGTTCTTCCACGACCTGTCGCTGAACGGTGCGGGCCGCGTGTCGGACTACAAGGGTGCCGTCGGCACCGTGTACACCTACAACTATGGTGCCGAGTATGCGCCGGTCCGTGACCTGCGCTTCCGCGGCAACTATGGTAAGGCCGTCCGCGCGCCGAACGTGTCGGAGACCGGCTTCCCGGTCGTGCCGAACTTCGCTCCGGGCTTCGTCGATCCCTGCTCGTCGACCCAGATCGGCAGCAACCCGAACCGTCAGGCGAACTGCTCGGCGGACCTCGGCAACCTGCTGGCCGGCATCCCGAACGTGACCCGTTCGCTGCCGATCCTCAGCGGCTCGAACCCGAACCTGAAGCCGGAAGTCTCGCACTCGCTGACCCTCGGCGGCGTGCTGACCCCGCGGTTCATCCCGGGCTTCTCGCTGAGCGTCGACTATTACAACATCAAGGTGAAGAACGTCATCGTCTCGCTCTCGGCGCAGGCGATCGTCAACGGCTGCTATGACGCGGCGTCGCTGGACAACCCGTTCTGCCCGCTGTTCCAGCGCTTCCGTGGTGCCGGCACCGGTCCGCTGGGCGAGCTGCCGGGTGAGGTTCTGGGCAACACCCTGCTGTCGGCGGGTCAGAACTTCGCGAAGCGCGTACGTCGTGGCATCGACTTCAATGCCAACTACCGCAAGCAGCTGACCAGCAACATCGGCCTCGACACCAGCGTGATCTATGTTCACGGCCTGCAGTCGAGCAACTTCCAGGATCCGTCGCGCCCGGCGTTCGAGGATCGTCTGCTCTCCGAGCTTGGCGATCCGAAGGACGAGGTCCGGTTCGACGCCGACCTGAAGGTTGGGAAGGTCACCTTCGGCTACCGGATGCACTACATCGGTTCGATGTTCGTCACCGCCTACGAAGACGTGAACCCGCTGGCCTCGGCCTGCACCCCGAACGGCTGCCCGCCCAACAACGCGGACTATGCCGACATCGTGAAGTATCCGGCGATCACCTATCATGATCTCCGCTTCTCGGTGGACCTGGGTCAGACCTACAAGGCGAGCAACGTCCAGGTGTATGGCGGCGTCGACAACGTGTTCGATCGGCATCCGCCGCTCGGCTCGACCGGCACCGGCAGCGGCAGCGCGATCTACGACATCCGCGGTCGCAACTTCTACCTGGGCGCGAAGGTCCGCTTCTAAGCGTCCGACTACACTCGAAACTGGGGCCGGGAAGAAATTCCCGGCCCTTTTCGTTGGGCTCTGGCACGGTGCCGAGCAGGCTGGCAGGACGGGCTCATGATCGATCCGGTTCGGCAGGCGGCAGGGCTTCTGCAGCGCGGCGACGTGCAGGGCGCCGCCAGGCTTCTCAAGCAGGCCGAAGTGGCCGGCGACGGCGCCGCGGCGCGCGAGCTCGGCTTGTGGCTGCTCTCCGGCCAGCTCGTCCGGCGCGATCTTCCCGGTGCGCGCGCCATGTTCGCCCGCGCCGCCAGCCTCGGGGATGCACCTGCCGAGGCGATCCTCCGGGCCTTCGTGGCGCAGGGCATCGGCGGCTCACGCGACTGGGCGGCCGCTCTCCAGATGCTGCGCGACGCCGCGGCCACCGACGAGAGCGCTCGGAAAGAGTTCGCCCTCCTCGGGCAGATGTCGCTGGATTCGTCCGGCGATCCGCGAGCGCCGAGTACGGCGGAAATCGTCAGCGAGGCGCCTCTGGTGCGCCGCTTCCCGAAGCTTTTGACCGACGCGGAGTGCGACTACCTAATCGCTGCGGCGGAGCCCTTGCTCCAGCCCAGCGTGATCGTGGATCCCGCGACCGGGGAGCAGCGGCCCAACCCGATCCGCACGTCGAGCGGCGCCAGCTTCCCGTTCGTCCACGAGCGTCCCGCCATTCACGCCCTCAATCGTCGCCTCGCCGCGGCGAGCGGAACGGAGGTGGGCGCGGGCGAGCCGCTGCAGGTCCTGCGGTACGCGCCCGGCGAGGAGTATCGGCTGCACAGCGACGCGCTCCCCGGCGTGGTCCCCGCCCAGCAGCGGCGCTGGACCTTCCTCGTCTGGCTCAATGACGAGTTTGCCGGCGGCGAAACCGCTTTCCCGAAGGCAGGGCTGCGGCTCCGCGGGCGCAAGGGAGACGGCCTGCTGTTCCGCAACGTGCTCGACGACGGACGCCCCGACGATGGAGCGGTCCACGCCGGCCTGCCCGTCACCGCCGGCGTGAAGCTCCTCGCCTCGCGCTGGATCCGGGCGGCTCCGCTCCAATATTGAAAAGGGCGGGCCGTCTCGCGACGACCCGCCCCTTCTCGGCGCGACCAGCCTCCTAGAAGTGGAGGTCGACCCCAGCGCGGAAGTAGCGGCCGAGCAGGCCCGGGAAATAGGCGACCGAGCCGCCGCCCGCCGGCGACGGATAGGGCGGCTTGGTGTTCAGCACATTGTCGACGATGAAGCGGAAGGTCATGTTCCGCGCCGCATCGACGCTGAAGCCCGAGTTCACGAAGGCGACCGCCTTGCGCGTCGGGTACTGGTAGTAGTCAAAGGTCGTGTCCGGATCGACCCGCACCTTGCCGGTGTAGTTCACCGTGGTGAACAGGTTCACCGGGCCGTTGGCATAGCTCGCCGTCACCACCGCCGAGTGCTTGGGATAGCCGATTGAGCCCGACAAATGGGTCGGCTGGCTGGCCTGGTCGGCCGTCTGGGTGAGGCTCTTCAGATACTGGTAGCTGCCCGTCAGCCCCAGCGTGCTCCGCGCACCGAGGAACGGGGTGGCAACCCTATAGTCCAGCGCCGCAACAATCCCCTTGTAGGCGAAGGAGGCCGCGTTGAAGTAGCTGCTCTGGATGAAGGTGATCTGGTGGTTGGTCGGGTCGCGCGTCACCAGCGGGCAATACTGGTTGTTGGGATAGCTGCTGGAATCGTAGCAAGCGTCCGCCACCTGCGTCCCGTTCAGCTGGGTGATCGCGCTGCGCAGGCGGATGTTGATATAGTCCGCCGACAGGGTCAGCCCGCGCACGAAGTGCGGGGTCAGCACCACACCACCGGAGAAGCCACGCGACTTCTCGTTTTGCAGGTTCGGGTTGCCCGCGACCGCCTGCAGGAAGCTTGACGCCTGGCCGACAAAGCCGGCCGGAACGCCCGCCGCCGCGCAGTTCTTGGCCCGGGTCGCCGGGTCCGGACCCGAGTTGATGTAATCCTGATCGCAGGGATCGTTGGCGAAGTCGTAGTAGCTGCTCGACGGGTTGAACGCCTCGGTGATTGAGGGCGCCCGGATCGCACGGGTGAAGTTCGCCCGCACGCCGAGATCACGGACGAGGTTCCAGCGGCCTTCCGCCGTCCAGGTCAGGTCCTTGCCGGCAATGCTGTTGTTCACCCACCGAGCGGCGCCGTGCAGCTCGAGGCTGCGGATCAGCGGAACATTGTTGCTCGGACCGACGATGTCCGCCGTCGCCTCTCCGAAGAACTCGTTGGTGTGATAGCTTCCCTTGACCCCGCTGATCGTCACCGACTGGCCGAAGCTGGTGTAGCCGCCGTTACCGTCCGGCTCCCCCTGGTAATAGGCGCCCGGGCTGAAGCTGGTGCTTTCGTAACGATGCTCATAGCCGAGCGCGACACTGAAGTTGCCGCCCGGCAGCTTGAACAGCGGCCCCGCGGTCGAGGCGGTGAACACCCGCTGGTGGTTGATCCCGACCGGCGTCGCGATCGCGGTGATGTAGTTGATCGCCGCCTGCGACGCTTGCCCGGTGCCGAACAGGTTCAGCGGTGCGCAGGTCGGGCTGATCGTCGCGATGTTGGCGCTGGTGTAGCCCGGCGCGCAGACGATGTTGCCGCTCGCGTCCCGCGTGGCGTTTACCGCATTCAGGAAGTTCTGGAACACGATCTCGGGCGAATGACCAACGGTACGGCTCCGCCCGAGGTTTGCGACCGCTTCGAAGGTGAACTTGCGCCAGCCGAGATTGTAGCTGCCATCGATGCCGCCGACGAGGCGGTACAGCTTCGTCGTGGTGCTGGCCCGCCCGGGGTAAAGGTCGGTGTTGGCGCGATCGTGCCGAAGTCGATCGCGCCGAGGCTGCCGTTGGGCGTGAACTGAAGCACATTGCCGTTGGCGTCGAGGACTCCTGGCTGGAGCTGCGGCAGTCCGAAGAAGCCGCCCAGCACCGCTGCCTGCGCCGGGTTGACCACATAGGCGAAGCTGCTGACGCTCGGGATGCCCGATGCGCCCAGCGCGGGGTAGCGCAGGTCGGGGTAGAGGCACTGGGTGTTGGTCGAGCCGGTCGGGCAGCTGGCGTAGAAGTTGTTCTGGCGGCTCAGCGCACGGTCGCTGCTGAGCAGCCCGTTCGCCTTGTTGTACTCGGCGGCCACGGTGATGTTGGCCCGGCCGTCCAGGAAGTTGTGCCCGGCCAGCGCACGGATGCGGTACTCGTTCGCGTCGCCCTTCTGCGAGATGCCGTTCTGCGCGTCGATATCGAAGCCGTTGTAATCGCGCTTCAGGATGATGTTGACCGTACCGGCGATCGCGTCCGACCCGTAGATCGGGGCACCGCCGATCGCGATCGTCTCCACCCGCTCGACGAGCTTGGTGTTGATCGAGTTGAGATCGACCTGAAGGCCGGTTGCCGTCGGTCCGAAGATCGACGCGGTGTTGGACGACACGAAGCGTCGGCCGTTGACCAGCACCAGCGTGCGCTGGCTGCCGAGGCCCAGAAAGTTCACGAAGTTCTGGCCCGACCCGAACGCGCCGCCTTGGGCGTTGCCGACCGGAGACGACCCGGGGACGCCGAACGACGGCTGCTCGTTCAATGCGTCGGCGACGGTCTGGAAGCCGCGCTGCTCGATGGCCGCACTGGTGACGACGTTGGTTGCCTCGAGCGTGTCGAAGTTGGGCTTGCGGATGCGGCTGCCCGTGACGACCACCGAGCTGTCGTCCGATCCGCCGTTCACCGGTTGCGCATTGGTGCCCTTGGTCTCGACGCACTTCTGCGCGGCCGCTGCCGTGGTCGTCGTCGAACAATCCGCCTGCTGATTGGCCTGCTGGGCCTGGACCTGCTGGGTTTCGCTCTGGGCGAAGGCCGGAGTGGCGGCGAGAGCTGTTATGGAAACAGAGGCGAGGGATGCAACAAGGGTACGCATCGGCAACCTTCCAAAGAGACTCGGGACAGCCCGCCTTCCGCCTTCCCGGTGACTCTCGAAAGTCCTGTTTTCCGACGCTTAATGATCACCGCTCGACTGTAACAAACGGGCCACAGTGAGGGCGCCAGACCCGAGCTTTTTTACAAGAAGCTTACGAATTTGCCGACCAGCGCCCGCGTCGAGCAGGCGCTGGTCAACGATATGGTCATCAATACCGATAATGGTCCGGCTTGAACGGACCCTCGGGGGTCACGCCGATGTAGCTCGCCTGCTTCTCGCTGAGCTTGCTGAGCTTCACCCCCAGCTTGTCGAGGTGAAGCGCCGCGACCTTCTCGTCCAGGTGCTTGGGCAGGACGTAGACCTCGTTCTTATAGTCGTCGTTCTTGGTCCACAGTTCGATTTGCGCGAGCGTCTGGTTGGTGAAGCTCGACGACATGACGAAGCTCGGGTGGCCCGTGGCGCAGCCGAGATTTACCAGCCGGCCCTTGGCAAGGACGATGATCTTCTTGCCGTCAGCGAACTCGACCTCGTCGACTTGCGGCTTGATCTCGGTCCACTTGTTGTTGTTGAGCGCCGCGATCTGGATCTCGCTGTCGAAATGGCCGATGTTGCAGACAATCGCCATGTTCTTCATCGCGCGCATGTGGTCGAGCGTGATGACGTCCATGTTGCCGGTCGCGGTGACGAAGATGTCGGCGCGGCCCGCGGCCTCCTCCATCGTCACCACCTCATAACCTTCCATCGCCGCCTGCAGCGCGCAGATCGGGTCGACCTCGGTGACCAGCACCCGCGCACCGCCGTTGCGAAGCGAGGCGGCCGAGCCCTTGCCGACATCGCCGAAGCCGGCGACGCAGGCGACCTTGCCGGCCAGCATGACGTCGGTCGCGCGGCGGATCGCGTCGACCAGCGACTCCTTGCAGCCGTAGAGATTGTCGAACTTCGACTTGGTCACGCTGTCGTTGACGTTGATCGCCGGGAACGGGAGCTTGCCCTGCTTGGCGAGCTCGTAGAGGCGGTGGACGCCGGTGGTGGTCTCTTCCGACACGCCCTTGATCGCCTCGACCGTCTTGGTGAGATAGCCCGGACGCTCCTTGAGGAAGCGGTTGAGCGTCGCGACGAAGATTTCCTCTTCCTCGTTCGACGGCGTGAACAGCGTCTCGCCCGCCTCGACCCGAGCGCCCCACAGCGCGAACATCGTCGCGTCGCCGCCGTCGTCGAGGATCATGTTGCAGGTCTGGTCCTGCCCCCAGTCGAAGATCTTGACGACATAGTCCCAATATTCCTCGAGCGTCTCACCCTTGACGGCGAAGACGGGCACGCCGGTCGCGGCGATCGCGGCGGCGGCATGGTCTTGGGTCGAGAAGATGTTGCACGACGCCCAGCGGACGTCGGCGCCGAGCGCGGTCAGCGTCTCGATCAGCACCGCGGTCTGGATCGTCATGTGCAGCGAGCCGGTGATCCGCGCGCCCTTGAGCGGCTGCGACGCGCCATATTCGGAACGGAGCGCCATCAGGCCCGGCATTTCGGTCTCGGCGATCTCGATCTCCTTGCGGCCGAAATCTGCCAGGGAGATGTCCTTGATCACATAGTCATGCTCGATCGTCTGGGGCTGGGTCGCCACGGTGTCTATCTCCGAAAGTCGCGTCTGCCCGCGCCAGCGGCGCTCGGGCGGTGAAGCGCCGCGCCCTAGCTGCAAACGTCATATAAAGAAAGCTTTATATGTTCCCTACGCCTCGACCGGTCGGAGCTCGCGCCGCATCAGCAGCCCGCCGGGCAGCAGCGGCAGCCACAAGGTGAAGCCGCGGAACAGGAGCGTGGCCGACAGCGCTGCTTCGAACGGGACTCCGAACAGGCGCAGCATGGCGATGCTGACCGCCTCGAAGCTGCCCAGGCCCATCGGGATCGGGCCGAGGATGACGGCGATGGAGGCCATCATGAAAGCGACATAGCCGGCGCTCAGCGGGGCATGGACGCCAAGCGCCCGCAGGCAGGCCTGCATCGTCGCCGCGTCCGCCGCGAACACCGCGAGGTTGAGCAGCGTCAGCCAGGCGATCAGCCGTGGATCGCGGATCAGTTCGCGCGGCGCCTCGCCGACCAGGGCGAAGAAGCTCCGCGCCTTCGACCATCGGCCGAGCCAATGGGGGAGCTTCTCCTGCCCGCGGCGATGCAGCCACAGGGTGAGCGCAGGAATGCCAGCCGAGACGACCAGGAACAGCAGCACCGCACCGTCGAGGAGCGCGCTCGAGCGATGCTTCCACCACAGGTCCACAAGCACCGCGAAGGCGCCCAGCGAATAGCTGAGATAATAAGCGATGACCTGCAGCAGCAGCGCGGCGACCGCATTCCCGCGCGGCACGCCCAGGTTCACCAGCCGGTCGACGAGCAGGACATTGCCGCTCATGCCGGCCGTGGGCACGACCTGGTCGGCGAAATGCTTGGCGAAGGTCAGCCGGAACAGCTCGGCGTGCGGTTCGGGAGTCCGCCCCTGGCGCAGCACCAGCCACCACTGAGCGGAGAGGCCGAAGTAGGTCGCCAGTTGGAGCAGCCCGGCGACGATCAGCCACAGCGGCTCGGCCGTGGCCAGCAGCGCCGCGAACTTCTTGACGTCGCCCCAGTGTAGGATGGCGACGGCGAGCGCCGCCACCAGCAGGGCGGCAAGCAGCCAGTTGCGCCAGTGCGCGCCGATCCCGCGATCCGGCTGCTGCGCCGCTCCCGCACTGTCCTTCCTTCTCGCCATCATCGCCGAACGCAGCAGCCCGGCGCTTCTATCCGGCGATCAGGCGACCCCCGCCTCGCTCGACAGGAGCCGCGGGTCGACGCCCTGCGCCTTGAAGGCCGCCGCCCAGCGCTCGTCGGTCGGCGTGTCGAACAGCAGATCGCTCTTGCCGGGAACGGCGAACCAGCCATGCCCGGTCATCTCCTGTTCCAGCTGCCCGGGGCTCCAGCCGGCGTAGCCGAGCGCCACGATCCACCGGCTCGGACCTCGCCCTTCGGCGATCGCGCGGAGAACGTCGATGGTCCCCGTCATGGCGCACAGCTCACCCGCCTCGCCCGTTACGTGCAGCGTGTCCTCCCCGCCCCAATCGTCACTGTGGAGGACGAAGCCGCGCCCCGGCTCGACCGGGCCGCCATGATGGACCGCCGCGTCGGGCGCCTGCCCGGGATCGAGATCGAGCTGCTTGAGCAGGTCTCGGAAGCGCAGGCCGGCGCGCTTCTGACCGATGCCGATGCCGACGGCGCCGTTCTCGTCATGGACGCAGACGGCGATCACCGCGCGGTCGAAGCGCAGGTCGGCCATCCCGGGCATGGCGAGGAGCAGCTTGCCGGAAAGGAAGCGGGGCGCGTCCATCCTCCTAGCATGGAGGGCGGGCGGGACGGCGGCAACCCCGCTTGAGCGCGTGAAAAGCACCGCCTATGTCGCGCCCACCCCATTTCAGCGGAGAGACAAAATGATTAAGGTCGGCGACAGGATCCCTGACGTGAAGCTCACCCTCGCCACAGCCGACGGCCCGCAGCCGACGACCAGCGGCGACTATTTCGCGGGCAAGAAGGTGGCGCTGTTCGCGGTCCCGGGGGCGTTCACCCCGACCTGCTCCGCGCGTCACCTGCCGAGCTTCGTCGAGAAGGCCGACGAAATGAAGGCCAAGGGCGTCGACGAGATCGCCTGCACCAGCGTCAACGACGCCTTCGTCATGGGCGCCTGGAACCAGGCCCAGGGCAGCGGCGACATCACCATGCTTGCCGACGGCAACGGCGAGTTCGCCCAGGCGCTTGGGCTCACCATGGACGGGTCGGGCTTCGGCATGGGAACGCGCAGCCAGCGCTACTCCATGCTCGTCAACGACGGCATGGTCGAGCAGCTCAACGTCGAGAAGCCGGGCGAATATTCCGCGTCTAGCGGGGAGACGCTGCTCGGCCAGCTCTGAGCCGTTTCACCCGTTCCCTTACACCCGCCGCCACCGACAGTTGAACGGTTGCGGCGGGTGGGCGTTGTGACTGCAAAACTCATGGGAGAATTGCAGTGGCCACCACGCGTAAATCCAACGGCGGCTCGCGCCGCACCACCGGAACCACCATCACCGCTCGCGGCAAGAACCGCAACAGCTCGACCGGCGGCAGCCGCTCGACCAGCACCAGCCGCGCCAAGAGCAGCACCGCCAAGTCGCGCTCGGGCGCCTCGGCGCGCGAGCAGGCGGGCGGCTATGCCGGCGGCTTCATCGAGGCGATCAAGTCGCGTCCGCTGACGACCGCGGCGATCGCCGGCGTCGCCGCCAGTGCCGGTGCCTTCCTCTTCGCCAAGCGCGCCGCCGTCGGTGAGCAGGTCTCCAACCTCACCGACAAGGTGAGCGAGGTTTCGGGCAAGCTCGTGGGCAGCGATGACTCGGCCGACCAGTCGCCGTTGACCGGCATGGACTCGGCAAGCGAGGCCAAGTCCCAGCGGATGAGCTCAGGCCGTCGCAGCAGGAAGAGCCAGACGGACATCGCCAACGAGGCGCTTTCGCTCAAGCAGAGCGGCGACAGCAGCACCGTCCCGGACCAGAGCCAGGTCGGAGCCATCGCCTATTGATCGTCAAGCACAGGAAGGGGCGCTGCGGCGCCCCTTCTCACATCCGGACCAGATCGCCCCCAACGGAGACCCTCTTGCCCAATCCGCTCAAAGCCCTCGCCGACCAGACCATCATCATCACCGGCGCCTCGTCCGGGATCGGGCTTGCGACCGCCCGTCGCGCGGCGGCTGCCGGCGCCCGCGTCGTCCTTGCCGCCCGCAATGCCGAGGCGCTTGACGAGGCCGTGGTCGGGATTCGCAACAAGGGCGGTCAGGCGATCAGCATCGCCGTCGACGTGGCCGATGCGGGAGCGGCCGATCGCATCGCCGAGCGCGCGATCGAGGAGTTCGGCGGGTTCGACACCTGGGTCAACAACGCCGCCACGGCGCTCTACGCCAAGCTCGAGGATGTCAGCCCGGAGGAGCACCGGCGAGTGTTTGACGTGGGCTATTTCGGGCTCGTCCAGGGCAGCATGGCCGCGGTTCGCCATCTCAAGGGCAAGGGCGGTGCGCTGATCAACGTCGGTTCGGTGCTCAGCAACCGCGCGATCCCGCTGCAGGCTCCTTATGCCGCGATGAAGGCGGCAGTCATGCAGTTCACCGATGCACTGCGGATGGAACTCGAGAAGGACGACGCCGACATCAGCGTGACCCTGATCAAGCCCGCCGCGATCGACACCCCCTATCCCGAGCACGCGCGCAACAAGCTCGACCGCCCGGCCCGGCTACCCCAGCCCATCTACGACGTGGAGCTGGCCGCGAAGGCGATCTGCTTCGCGGCCGCCCACAAGCGCCGGACCCTGTATGTGGGTGGAGGCGGTCTCGGCATCGCCCTGCTTGCCCCGGCGGTGCCGCGGCTGGCGGACAAGGGCATGGAACTCGTCGGCGGCGAACCGCTGCAGACGACCACGGTGCCGCCCGGCCCCGGGGCGGCGGACAACCTCTTCGAGCCCCGCGCCGACGGTCGGACCGAGAGCAACCAGTTGCCCTTCACCCGCCAGACCTCGCTCTACCTCGAGGCCCAGCTGCATCCCGTCGCCACGGCGGCGATCGTGGGCGGACTGGCGGCGCTGGCCGGCGGGGCGTTCATGCTCGCTACGCGCCGCGAGCAACGCGACATCGGCACGGAGGAAGCCGAACGGCGCATCCGCGCCGCCGGCTCCACCAGCTGACGCTCAGCTCCAGCCGCAGCTCTTCCCCGCGTTCTGCTTCTCCAGCCATTGCTGGAGCGGCGCGAAATATTCGAGCATCGGCCGGCCCGACATCTCGCGGCTGCCGGTGAACGCCTGCAGCGCGTCCGGCCAGGGCTTGGACGCGCCCATCGCCAGCATTGCGTTCAGCCGCTGGCCGACTTCCTTGTTGCCGTAGAAGCTGCAGCGATGAAGCGGGCCCTTCCACCCGCTCATGTCGCAGGCCGCCTTGTAGAACTGGAACTGGAGAATGCGGGCGAGGAAGTAGCGCGCGTAAGGCGTGTTCGCCGGGATGTGGAACTTGGCGCCCGGGTCGAAGTCGGCTTCGCTGCGCTCGGCGGGCGGGGTAATCCCCTGGTACTGGCGGCGCAGATCCGTCCAGCCCTTCTCGTAGCCCGAGGACGGGATGGAGCCGTCGAACACGCCCCAGCGCCATTTGTCGACCATCAGCCCGAACGGCAGGAAGGCGACCTTGTCCATCGCCTGCCGGAGCAGCAGCCCGATGTCCTTGTCCGCACTCGGCACCCGCGAGCGGTCGAGCAGCCCGATCTGCACCAGATACTCCGGCGTGACCGACAGCGCGATGAAGTCGCCGATGGCTTCGTGAAAGCCATCATTGGCGCCATTGAGATAGAGATAGGGCTGCTGGTTGTAGGCGCGCTGGTAGAAATTATGCCCGAGCTCGTGATGGATGGTCACGAAGTCGTCGGCGTTGACCTTGGTGCACATCTTGATGCGCAGGTCGTCCTTGTTGTTCACGTCCCAGGCCGAGGCATGGCAGATCACCTCGCGGTCGCGCGGCCGGACGATCTGGCTGTTCGTCCAGAAGGTCGCGGGAAGCGCGGGGAAACCGAGAGAGGTGTAGAAGCGCTCGCCGGTGCGGACCATCTGCTCGGGCGTGTACTTCTTCTTCGCGAGCAGGTCGGTGAGGTCGTAGCCGATGTCGCCCGCCCCCTTGGGCGCGACCACGTCGTAGATGTTGCCCCATTCCTGCGCCCACATGTTGCCGAGCAGGTCGGCGCGGATCGGGCCGCTTGCGGGCTGCACGGCGGGGCCATATTTCTGGCTGAGCTTGGCCCGCGTGTAGCAGTGCAGCTGGTCGTAGAGCGGCTTCACCTCGCTCCACAGCCGGTCGTACATCGCCGAGAACTGCTCGGGGGTCATGTCATACTGCGACCGCCACATTGCCCCGGTGTCGGCATAGCCGAGCTCCTTGGCGCCCTGGTTCGCGATACCGACCATCTTGATATAGTCGGCGCGCATCGGCCGACCGACATTCTGGTGCCAGCTGGTCCACAGCTCCTTCGTCCGTGCGGGATCGCGCAGCGTACCCATCTTCTCCTCGGCGACGTCGCCCGTCACCGGCTTGCCGTCGAGGCTCGCCCGTCCCTTGCCGTAGGTGGACTGGAGGCGGGTGGTGATGTCGTTGAGCTCCGCCGCCGAGCCCGGGGTCGAGGGCGCCGCGAGCACCAGTGCCCCGCGCAGGATGTTCAGCTTGCGCGCCGTGTCCGGATCAAGCCCAGGCGCCCGTGCATAGCGCGCCGCCTCCTTCGCATATTGCACGCCCTTCTCGGTCCCGATCGTCCCGAAGTAGGCGGCGATCGCGTCGGTATCGTCGGTGATGTAGGTCGCGTTCACCCACGAGGCCCGGGCAGAGATCACCCCGAGATCGAACAGCTCCTTCTCGACTCCGGCAACGAAGGCGCGGGCCTGCTCGGCCGTCGGAACAGTCTCGGGTGTCGCGGCGCCGAGCGCGGCGCCGTCCGGCTGCGCCGCGGCCATTGCGGCAGGAGGAGCGGACGTGGTCGCACAGCCGGCGAGCGCCAGCGCGACGAGGGAGACAGCGGCAAGAGACTTCATCGGGCCCCACATGACAGAATGGAAAGGTTGAGCGTTGCCGCTGGCACCTACCCGGTCAAGCGCTCCCGCGCGCTTTTCGACGAACGTCAGCCCGCGAGGAACTGAGCGATAGCATGACCAAGCTCGGGCTTGGTCACGCTGCTCATGTGGGTCCCCGGCACCGGCACGTAGATCGCGTTCGGCAGCCGCTGACTGAGCTCCAGCGCCGAGCCATTGTCATGATCCTCGGTCCCGCAGACCACCAGCGTCGGCATGGTGAAGGCCTCGAGCCAGTCCATCCGGGCATCCTCGAACCCGTCGAGCAGCAGGCGGGCGGCAACGCGGTCGATCTTCTGGCTCTTCATGAACTGGACCGTCAGCCAGTGCGGGTCGCCACGGTCGAACGCGTCGAAGCCGTCGATCGCGTCGAGGAAGAAGCGCTTGCGCAGCACCCAGCGCTGCAGACCCTCGATCCCCATCCCGCCGAGCACCGCACGCCGAGGCTGGGCGCCTTCGCCGACTGCCTGGACCGTTGTCCGGCCGCCCAGCGAGAAGCCACCGAGGTCATAGTCAGCGAGACTCAGCCCGGCGACCAGCTCCCTGAGGTCGCGCGCCAGGATGCCCGGCGGGTAGCAGGCCGGGTCGTGCGGCTTGCCCGATGCCCCATGGGCGCGGAGGTCCGGCATGATCACGCGGAATCCCGCCGCCTCGAGCCGAGCGGCATGGCCGAACTTTACCCAGTTGAGCTGCGCGTCCGAGAAGAGCCCGTGCAGCAGGATGACCGCTCGTCCCGCGCCGACCTCATGATAGGCCAGCTCGACTCCGTCCGACGCCGTCCAACGCTGGAGACTGGTGGCAGTCATGGCCGCCACTCCAGAGCAGGGCAGCACGAGGCATTCGGATCGATCAGCGTAATCATGCTTCTCCGCTTGTCAGGCCGGCTGCCGGGATGCAACCGCAGGGGGGCGCCGAACCGCGGAGCGCGTGGGCGCAGGCCCGGTCTTCGGCGGCTCGCTGGGGAACGTCCCTCGCCTCACGGCCGTTCGCCCATCGAAAGGCCCGTCCCATGAAACCGATGACCGAGCAGCACCTGGCGATCCTTCGCCGGCACATGGTCGAGCTCGTCGACATGCATTACGATCTCGCCAGCGATGACATCGGGCGGGAGCACCTCCCGACCGGCCTCCACCGGGCGATGATGGACGTGCCGCGCCACCTCTTCGTGCCCTCCCAGTTGATGGCGGTGGCCTACCAGGACTCGCCGCTCCCGATCGGCTTCGACAAGACGCTCTCGCAGCCTTTCATCGGCGCGCTGATGATCGACCTGCTGGAACTCCAACCCGAACAGCGGGTGCTCGAGATCGGCACGGGCCTCGGCTACCAGGCCGCCGTGATGGCCGAGATGGGCGCCCGTGTGTGGAGCGTCGAGGTGGTGGAGGAGTTCGCCGAGGCCGCGCAGGCGCGCTTCGCCGCGCTCGGGCTCGGCGTCGAGGTGCGGGTCGGCGACGGCACCCGCGGCTGGGAGGCGAACGCCCCGTTCGACGCGATCCTGGTCACTGCTGCCGCCAGCGAAGTCCCGCCCGCGCTGCTGGACCAGCTGAAAGCCGGCGGCCGGCTCGTCATCCCGCTCGGCGACAAGGAGGCCCAGCAGCTCAGCCTGGTGACCAAGGACGAGGCGGGAGAGATATCGACCGACCCGCTCATGGCCGTTCGCTTCACCAAGCTCGAAGTCGGGGTCTGACGGACCCCCCGGACGATCGGGTCTCAGGAGACCGTCGCCAGTTCCTCATCGGCAGGGGCTGCCGTGGTCGCCGGCGCGCCGCCCTCCCCCGCAACCGCCATCAACAGCTCGTAGCTCCGCTTGCGCGCGTCGAAGTCGAAGATCTGGCTCGTCACCATCAACTCGTCCGCACCCGTTCGGGCGGCGAAGGCGTCCAGCGCTGCCTTAGCGGTGTCGGGAGCGCCGATCGCCGCCTGGGACAGGAACTGGTCGATCATCAGCCGCGCTTCCATCGGCAGCATGTCGGCATAACCCTCCACCGGCGGCGGGAGCTGCCGGGGCTGACCGGTGCGCAGCGCAACCACGGCCTGCTGGATCGACGTGGCCAGAAGCCGCGCCTCTTCGTCGCTGTCGGCGACGATCGCGTTGAAACCCATCATCAAATAGGGCTCGGCCAGCCATTCGGACGGCCGGAACGTCTCGCGATAGACCCGAACGGCCTGATCCATCATCTGCGGCGCGAAATGCGAGGCGAAGGCGTAAGGCAGCCCGAGCATGGCCGCGAGCTGCGCCCCATAGGTCGAGGACCCGAGAATCCAGACGGGAACGTTCGCACCCTCGCCGGGGACGGCCCGGACCCGTCCGTTCTCGCCCTTGAAGTATCCAATCAGCTCCAGCACGTCGCGCAGGAACTGGTTCTCGTCGGCAGTGAGATTGCGGCGCATGGCGTATGCCGCGGCCTGGTCTGTCCCCGGCGCACGGCCGAGTCCGAGGTCGATCCGGCCGGGAAACAGCGCGTCGAGGGTCCCGAACTGCTCGGCGATGATCAGCGGCGCGTGGTTGGGCAGCATGATCCCCCCGGCGCCGATGCGGATCCGGCTGGTCCGGGTGCCGACATAGGCTAGCCCGACCGCCGTGGCCGCGCTGGCGATCCCGACCATCGAATGGTGCTCGGCCATCCAGTAGCGATTGTAGCCGAGCGCCTCGGCATGCGCGGCCAGCTCGCCCGAGCGTCGGAGCGCCTCGCCGGCATCGCTCCCTTCGGTGATCGGCGCGAGGTCGAGGACGGAAAGTTTGGGCATGCCGCCGAGATGGGCTCCCGGCCGCCGGGTTCAACCGCCGACGGGTTCGCGATCCACGATCACCGGGAAAGTCCGCCCGGTCTCCTGGTCCAAGCCCTGCGCCGCCCACCAGTCGAGCGCCGCCGCCCCGGCAACGAAAGCGAGCGCCCCGGCGACCGCGCCCTTCTTGGTCGAGCTGCGCAGCGCCAGCAGCAGCGCTCCCGCGTCGACGGTATCGCCGATCACCCGGTTCCAGGCATTGGTGGACACCGCCGGCCCGCGCAGCAACATCGCTCCGGCCAGCAATTCGCGGGCACCGAAGATCCGGGTCGTGGTCTCCGCCGTCTTCGAGCCTTCGAGACCGAGCTTCTTCGCGATCCAGCCCGGCGCCGTCACCTCGAGCGCGCCGAGCCCGATGCTGAAGACCCCGAGTCCGAGGCCGACCTTCTTCATGTCCATACGCTTACCTCCACGTGCGGAGGTGAACGGTCCTTTTCAGGCCGCCGTTCCGACCGCCCGGTTGCGGCCGACCGCGCTTTTCGGCCGGGTCCGCTCAGCAGGCCGGCAGGAGGAGATCGACCTGGCTGCCTTCGCCCGGCCGGCTGGTCAGCCGCATCGCCCCGCCAAGCTGCGCGGCCATCGACGAGACGATGCTGAGCCCGAGGCCGGTGCCCTTGCCTTCGGCCTTGGTGGTGAAGAAGGGCTCCACCGCATGGGCCAGGGTCGCCGCGTCCATCCCGGTGCCCGTATCGACGACGCTCAGGCGGACGAAGGAACCGGGCGCGAGACATGGCTCCTCCTCCGTCTCGACGTTCCGCGCGCGCACGGTCAGCGTTCCGCCGTCCGGCATCGCATCCCGCGCGTTCACCGCCAGGTTGATGATCGCCAGCTCCAGCTCGTTGACGTCGACCATGACCTTGCGGAGATCCGCGTCGACGTCGATCCGGACGATGATCCGGCGGCCCAGCGTGCGCCTGAGCATCCGACCCAGGTCTTCCAGCTGCCCGCGCAGGTCGACGCACCGCTTTTCCAGCGGCTGCGGGCGGGCGAAGGCGAGTAGGCGACCGGTCAGCGAGCTTCCCCGCTCCAGCGCGCGCAATCCGTCCTGAACCAGCTCGCGGGTTTCCTCCTCGCCGGTGTGCCGGTCGATCAGCGTCAGGCAGGCGATCAGCTCGGACAGGAGATTGTTGAAATCGTGCGCCACCCCGCCGGCCAGCGATCCCAGCGCGTCCATCTTGAAGGACTGCCGGCTCGCTTGCTCGGCTTGCCGAAGCGCGGTCACGTCCCGGGCCCGCCCGAACACGCCGACGATCTGCCCCGCATCGTTGCGCACCGGCGTGTAGGTCGCATCGTAGCTCAGCCCCGAGGCGTCCGGCAGGTCCAGCATCGGCGAAGAGCTGAAGGGCTCGCCGCTGGTGAATACCCGTTCGAGGTCGGTCTGGATCGCTTCTCCGGCCGCGCCCGGCATCAGGCTCTTGGGTGCTCGCCCGAGCACCGCGTGCAAGGGCTGTCCCAGCTGCTTCAGCGCGGTGTTGTTCACGTCCGCGTAGACCAGCTGCCCACCCGCGTCCGAACGCACGAAGAACAGGCAATCGGGCGAGCTGTCGAACTGATGGCGCAGCATGTCGCCCGAGGTCAGCCAGACGCCTTCGCCAGATCCCGGCTCGTGCGCAGGCCTCGTGAATCCGCCAGCAATCGCGTTCATGCTGGTCCCCCGTTCGGCTGGAGTTCCGCTCGCCAACGAGAATAGCAGCGAAACCGGAACGGGTGGAGTCACGTATGTGAGTATTGGCCGATTTCAGGGAATTCCAATGTTAACCGAAGCCTAGCCTGCAGCGGCGTTCCAGCGTGGGACGGTTGGTAATTTCTCCGAACAGGAGGTTACCGAGCCATCAACGACCTCTTTACGCGAGTTGGATTAGCCGCAGCCGAGGAAGGTCGGATGGGCGACCATCGAGGGGAGACGAGGGAATGGCGGTCAACGGGGTGGCGGGCAGGAAGGCCGGACAGTCGGCGCTCTCGCACACTGCGCGGATCGTCGCCGACGGGATCGCGGCGCACCCGCACGTCGAGGCGCTCCGTCTCGGCTCGGGGGCCGGCCATGCCCAAGCCCTGACCGACCTGGTTCACCTTCTCAGCAAGCTCTACGGCCAGTACCCCGGACTGGTCGATCTGGCCCTGGCGAGCGCCACCGGGCCGACTCGTGCGTGGCTCGAACGCGCCGCGCGCGGGTTCGAGCAGGAGCGGATGTTCGTCGTCCGCCTGACCGCGGCCGTCGGCCCCATTCCCAGCACGCCCGGTGCGGCGCACACCGAGTCGGCGGTTGCCGGGCAGCGCCATGCACTGGAGACTCTCGCCCGCTCGGAACGCCGGGGCTGCGCGCTCGGCGCTGCGGTCGCGTTGCTGTGCGACTGGCGGACCGTCCGCCCGCTACTCGACCGTGCGGCAGAACGGATCGGGACGGCGAGTCCCGTCGCCGAGCTTCCGGACGACAACAGCATCGATGGCGCGGTCGGGCTTCTCGCGGACGAGGTCGCGGCGCAGCGCGCGGTCGGCTTCGGTTCGGAGCAGCTCCTGCTGCAGCACCGCTCGCTGTTCGACCTGCTTGAAGCCCGCGCCGAGGCCCGTCAGGCCATCTAGCCCGTTGAGGCGGGCCCAAGGCCTGCTACAGCGGGGCGATGCGCTTCGAAGGCACCCACAACTATGTCGCCACGGACGACCTCAAGGTCGCCGTCAACGCCGCCGTCAAGCTGCGCCGCCCCCTCCTCGTCAAAGGCGAGCCGGGAACGGGCAAGACGGTCCTCGCCCACGAGATCGCCGGCGCGCTCGAAGCGCCGCTGATCGAGTGGCACGTCAAGTCGACCACCCGCGCAGCACAGGGCCTCTACGAATATGACGCGGTGGCGCGCCTTCGCGACAGCCAGCTCGGCGACCCGCGCGTCCACGACATCGCCAACTACATCCGCCGTGGAAAGCTGTGGGAGGCCTTCACCGCGCCGACCCTCCCCGTCCTGCTGATCGACGAGATCGACAAGGCCGACATCGAGTTCCCCAACGACCTGCTGCAGGAACTCGATCGAATGGAGTTCCACGTCTACGAGACCGGCCAGACCGTGAAGGCGGCCGAGCGGCCGGTGGTGGTGATCACGTCGAACAACGAGAAGGAACTGCCGGACGCCTTCCTGCGCCGCTGCTTCTTCCACTACATCCGCTTTCCCGACCGCGCGACGATGGAGCGGATCGTCGCGGTGCATTTCCCCGACATCCAGAAGATCCTGCTCAGCCGCGCCCTCGACCTCTTCTTCGAGGTCCGCGACGTGCCCGGGCTCAAGAAGAAGCCATCGACCAGCGAGCTGCTCGACTGGCTCAAGTTGCTGCTTCACGAGGACATGCCGCTGGAAGTGCTTCAGGATCGCGACCCGACCAAGGCCATCCCGCCGCTGCACGGCGCGCTGCTCAAGAACGAGCAGGACGTCATGCTGTTCGAGCGGCTCGCCTTCATGTCGCGCCGCAAGGGCTAGCGCGACTCAGTCGTCGCGGTAGGCGATCTCGTAATTGCCCCAGCGACGACCCTTGATGAACAGCGGGACGAAGATGTTCTTCACCGCCACGGCCGTGTCCCCCAGCTCCATCCGATAGGTAGCGAGCATCGCGGGCTTCTCGCTCTGGATGGCGAGCCGGGTCTGCTCGTCCATCAGGATCCGGCGGTTACGGCAATTGGCCTCGTTCCACACCGGGTCCGCTCCCTGCGGCAGCGAGCGGGCGCTGAGATGGGTCGGCAGATAGCCGTTCACGTCGGTGATCGCCGATCCGATGATCTTGTTCGAGCGCGCCTTGTAGTGGTCGAGAATCGGCCGGATATGGCTGTCGGCGAACGTGCAGAAGCCGGTGTCATACTGCTGCGGGTTGGAACCCGGCACCGGGACATAGTTGCGGTCGAACACCTGCTCGAGGCTGACCTCTCCCTGCTCGATCCCGCGCTCGACCACCGACGCGACCTCGCGCATCGCCTCCTGGCACATCAGGATCATCGGCGTATCGTCGATCTCGCAACCGGAGTTCGCCAGCGTGTCGAGCATCGAGTTGCTGATCAGCTCGAGGTGCGCGAGCCGCTTGCGGGCATCGACCAGCGAGCCGCCGTTCTGGCGGGCGTCGGCGGCGAACTCGGTCAGCCCCGCCTTCACCCGGTCGACGCTGGTCTGGATCATGCTGGTCGAGTGGGCGATCCCCTCGGTCTGGCGATCGACCATGCCGACGATCTCGGTCACTTCGCGGACCGTGTCGTTGATCTGCCCGAACCCGAGCTGCGCCGCCCGGCTGCGCTCGACCCCCGTCTTGATCTCGCTGGTGACCGCCCCGGCCTCGCGGGTCAGCTCGCCGATGGTGAGCGCGATCTGGCTGGTCGCCGAGCGCGTGTCGTGGGCGAGCTTCTTCACCTCGGCGGCGACGACGGCGAAGCTGCGTCCGGCGTCGCCGGCGCGGGCCGCCTCGATCGTGGCGTTGAGCGCGAGCATGTTGGTCTTGCGCGCGATCGTCTCGATGGTCGAGCTGACGGTCTGGACCTGGTTCATCGCGGTGGCGAAGCCCGCCATTCGCTCGCCCAGGCGGACGATCAGCTCGGTCAGCCCCTTGAACCCGCCGATCGTGTCCTCGATTGCGCTGCGCCCCGCCTCCAGCTTGGCCTTGGCCTGCTCGGACAGGAGCCGCGCCTCGTCGGTGGAGTCGGACACCCGCGCCTGGTCCGCCAGCAACCGCGTGGTGACCTCCTCGAGCGTGTCGAGCGTGCGCAGGTTCTCGCTGATCCGGGTCGAGACGTCCTGCACATAGCCGGCCACGTCGCTGCACTCGATCGCCAGCGAGCCGCAATCGCGGGCCACGGCCCGGATCGCATTTTCGGTCACCTGTTCGATGCCAGCAGTGGCCATGGTTCGCTTTTCACTCCAACGACATTCGCGGGCGGTTCTGGCAGCAAGCTCCTACTCTTTCGTTAACCAGAGCGGCGGGCTAGGCAGCCTCATGTTCATCTCCTTCGTCGAGGCGCTCCGGCGCGGCGGCCTCTCGGCCAGCCTCAAGGAGCATCTTCTCCTTCTAGAGGCTCTCGACGCCGGCGTGGTCGCAGCCGACCCTGAAAGCTTCTACTATCTCGCCCGCGCGACCTTCGTTCACGACGAAACCCAGCTCGACCGCTTCGACCGGGTCTTTGCCGAGGTTTTCAGGGGCCTCCTTCAGCCGGCGGAGCCCGGCGCCGAGATCCCCGAGGAATGGCTGCGGCTGGTCGCTGAAAAATATCTCACCCCCGAGCAGATGGAGGAGATCAAGGCTCTCGGCTCGTGGGACGAGGTCATGGAGACGCTGAAGAAGCGGCTGGAAGAGCAGAAGGAGCGGCATGAGGGCGGCTCCAAGTGGATCGGCACGGGCGGCACCTCGCCCTTCGGCCACGGCGGCTACAATCCGGAAGGCGTGCGCATCGGCGGCCCGGGACGCCATGGCCGCGCGATCAAGGTTTGGGAAAAGCGGGAGTTCAAGGATCTCGACGACACGCGCGAGCTGGGCACCCGCAACATCAAGGTCGCCCTCCGCCGCCTGCGCCGCTTCGCCCGCGAGGGCGCGGCCGACGAGCTGGATCTCGAAGGCACGATCGACGGCACCGCGCGCCAGGGCTGGCTCGACGTCCGCATGCGCCCCGAGCGCCACAATGCGGTGAAGCTGCTGCTATTCCTCGACGTCGGCGGCTCGATGGACCCGCACGTCAAGCTTTGCGAGGAGCTGTTCTCGGCCGCCCGGACCGAGTTCAAGCATCTCGAGCATTTCTACTTCCACAACTGCATCTACGAGGGCGTGTGGAAGGAGAACCGTCGCCGTTGGACCGAGCGCACGCCGGTCCACGACATCCTGCACAAGTTCGGCGCCGACCATAAGCTGGTGATCGTCGGCGATGCCGCGATGAGCCCCTACGAGATCAGCATGCCCGGCGGGTCGGTCGAGCATATGAACGAGGAGGCCGGCGCCGTCTGGCTGCAGCGGCTGACCGACACTTACGCCAGCGTCGCCTGGCTCAACCCGACTCCGGAGGCCTACTGGGGGCACAGCGCCTCCACCGCCATGATCCGCCAGCTGATGGACGACCGCATGTACGGCCTCACGCTGGAGGGGCTGGACTCGGCGATGCGCGAGCTGTCGCGCAAGAAATAGCTCGTCAGCCCCGCCCGTGCGCCGGGCGCCGCTCGCGCGGTCCCGCGTTCTGGTCCATCGGCGGCGCCGGCTCCATCACGATGCCATATTCCTCGCGCGCCTGGCGGGTCCGCCGAAGCGCCTCGAGGAAGGTGCCCGTCGAGCGCTCGTGAACCTGGAAGTAGCTGTCGTTGGCCGCGATCCGGATCGCGCCGACGTCGCCGCGGGTGAGGTGTCCGTAACGGCAGATCACCGGCAGCAGCCAGCGCGGGTCGGCATTGTGCCGCCGCCCGGCGTTGATCCGGAACCAGCGGCTGCCCTCGAAACCCTCGCGCGGCGCAGGCTTGGCCCCGTCCTGTCGCTCGCCTTGCGGAAGGATGTCCTCGGCCGCCGGCAGATCGGTCTTGAGCGCCTGCGCCAGCGCGAGCGCCATGGCTTCGGGAGTCAGCGCCTCCGCCAGCTGGCGGGCGAACTCGCGGTCGTCATCGTCCGCTTCCGGCGGAACTGCCAATGCGGCGAACAGCCGGTCGCGGTCGCGAGCGCGGATATCGTCTGCGCTCGGCGGCTGCAGCCACTCGGCCTGAATCTTCGCCTGGCGGAGCAGTGCGTCGACCTTCCGCCGGGCACGGAACGGGACGAGCAGGACCGCCGTACCCTTGCGCCCTGCGCGGCCGGTACGGCCCGAGCGGTGCTGCAGCGCCTCGACGTCGCGCGGCAGCTCGACATGGATGACGAGGCTGACCGACGGGAGATCGATCCCGCGCGCGGCCACGTCGGTGGCGACGCACACTCGCGCCCGTCCGTCGCGGAGCGCCTGCAGCGCATGGTTGCGCTCCGACTGGCTCATCTCGCCCGACAGCGACACCGCCTTGAACCCGCGCTCGCTCAGCGTGGCGTGGAGCCGCCGCACCGCCTCGCGGGTCGCGCAGAACAGGATTGCGGTCTCGGCTTCGTGGAAGCGGAGGACGTTCACCACCGCATGCTCGAGGTCCGCCGGGGCCACGGTCACCGCCTGGTAGGCGATGTCGGCATGGCCGGCACGTTCCCCCAACGTCTCGATCCGATGCGCGTCGCGGGTGTAGCGCTTGGCCAGCGCGACGATCGGGCGCGGCATGGTCGCCGAGAAGAGCAGGGTCCGGCGGGTTTCCGGAGTCGCGTCGAGGATTTCCTCCAGCTCCTCGCGAAAGCCCATGTCGAGCATCTCGTCCGCCTCGTCGAGCACCGCGACCCGAAGGCTCGACAGGTCCAGCGCACCGCGTTCCAAGTGGTCGCGCAGGCGGCCCGGCGTTCCGACCACGATGTGCGCGCCGGCCTGCAGCGCACGCCGCTCCTTCATCGGGTCCATGCCGCCAACGCAGCTGATCACGCGAGCGCCGGCTTCCTTGTAGAGCCAGTCGAGCTCGGAGCGGACCTGCAGCGCCAGCTCGCGGGTCGGGGCGATCACCAGCGCGAGCGGCGCCTGGACGAACGCCGGCAGCGGCTCGGCGAGCAGGTCCGTCGCCATGGCCAGCCCGAAGGCGACGGTCTTGCCCGAGCCGGTGCGGGCGGAAACGATCAAGTCGCGGCCGGCGGCGGCGGGGTCGGAAGCCGCCTGCTGGACTTCGGTCAGCGCATCGTAGCCGCGCGCGTCGAGCGCCGCGGCGAGCGCGGAGTTAAGCTGTTGGTGGGGCATGGGGACGCCCTTAGCGGCCAATTGGGGCCAACGAAAGGCCGAGAATCCCTAGCGGTAGAGCAGCAGCGGCGCGATTTCCTCGCGCCAGGCGACCTCGTCCGCCGTGGCGATCCGCTCGAGATCGCCCGGCTCGGCGCTCGCGTCGTCGACCCATTCGCGCAGCGCGGGACCGCCGTTGATCACGTCGATCGCCAGTTTGTCGAAGACATATTCATACGGGAAGTCGCGCCACAGCGGGTAGTCGGGCTGGATCGCCCGGATCGCCTTGAACGCGAGCGCCTGCAGCCGCCACGGGCGAAAGCTGAAATGGTCGTAGAAGCGCTGCTCGGCGTGCAAGTGCAGCCCGCTGCAAAGCTGGTGGACATGCTTGTGGAACGTCGGCTCGAAGTGGATCTCGCGGATCGCGCACCCTTCTAGCCAGTCGGGCGCCACCCCTCGCATGGTCTCGAGCACCGCGTGGGCATCGATGTCGGGCGCACCGAACAGCTCCAGCGGGCGGGTCGTGCCCCTGCCCTCGCTCAGCGTCGTGCCCTCGAGCATCACCGTGCCGGCATAGGCCCGCGCCATGTTGAGGTTGGCGGCATTCGGACTAGGATTGATCCACACCCGCTCCTCGGGCCAGCCGAAGCCGGGACCCTCGTTGGGGCGCCAGCCTTCCATCTCGATGACTTGGTAGTCGACGTCGAGGTTGAAATGACGAACGAACCAGCGGCCCATCTCACCCATGGTGAGGCCGTGACGCATGACCATCGGCCCCGCCCCGACGAAGCTTTCCCAGCCGGGCAGCAGCGTCGTGCCCTCGACGGGCCGTCCGGCCGGGTTGGGCCGGTCGAGCACCCACACTGACTTGCCATGCTCGGCCGCCGCCTCGAGCATGTAGAGGAGCGTCGTGACGAAGGTGTAGATGCGGCAGCCGAGGTCCTGCAGGTCGACCAGCACCACGTCGAAGGTCGACATCGACTGGCCGGACGGGCGCCGGACCTCGCCGTAGAGGCTGAAGACGGGGATCCCGAAGCGGGGATCCACCTCGTCCGCCGTCTCCATCATATTGTCCTGCTTGTCGCCCTTCAGCCCGTGCTGCGGCCCGAAAGCCGCGGTGACGTTCACGCCCGCGGCGAGCAGCGCATCGATGCTGTGGGTCAGGTCGGCCGTGACCGAGGCGGGATGCGCAAGCAGCGCGACG